>JAGBCB010000039.1 GCA_017938145.1 Lachnospiraceae bacterium | reverse complement strand
TTTGGGATTTTTGCTCATGATGTACCTCCAATCTACACAGACAGGTAATCTGATTTAAGGATACATCAGTGCATGACTAAGTTCCAGTAGAATAGAAGTTACTTTTACATAGATAGAAATTTGAAATTTATTTAAGGCCTTTCTCAAGGGGCGACCGCACCATATACATATTATAACACATTGCGGCAATTAGTTCAATGAAAATCGAACAAACTTTCGAATATTTTTCTTGCTTAATAACCCCATGTTATGATATAATTAAAATATCTTTTAATGAAGAAGGTATAAAAATATGACAAAAGAACAAATCAAAGAACTTGCATATTCCCTTGGTGCCGATTTATGCGGCATTGCGAGTATTGAGCGTTTTTTAGAGGCACCGAAAGGATATCATCCGTTGGATGTGTTTCCACAGTGTAAGTCGGTAATTTCCTTCGCCTGCCGGTTTCCGGTGGGCGCGCTGAAGTGTAATACATCTGCGGTCTATACAAGAATTCGTAACTCACTTACTCCAAAACTGGACGCAATTGCTCTTGATTTGTGCATTCGTCTGGAGCAGGAAGACATACTGGCAGTACCGATTCCTACCAATGAAAGTGAATGGGATGGCAGTACTAATCGCTGGCGGTCCATTATTTCCCAAAAACATGCGGCTCAGGCGGCAGGGCTCGGAACTATCGGCAGACACTCTCTACTCATTACGCCGGAGTTTGGCAGTATGGTTTGGCTTGGTGCAGTGTTGGTAGATGTCGAACTGGAGCCGGATTCGTTGAAGGAACCGGTTTGTACAAACTGTAACCTGTGTGTGGAAGCCTGCCCGGTGAATGCGCTGGAAAAACCGGAAATTAATCAGGGTGCCTGCTGGGATTATGCTTTTGGTGAAGATAAAGAGAAGCAGGACTGGAGGATTTCCTGTCATAAGTGTCGTGATATCTGTCCGTATAATTTAGGAAGTAAAAATAATTTGTTAGAAAGAAGATAGTATCTGTGTGCAGATGCTGGAATGGGGTAAGCTATGTTTCCAACAAAAGAACAGGCAGAAAAATTACTAAAAGAAGCAGAACAGTGTAATCCCGGTCCCTGGGGAAATCATAGTCGAACCGCGGCTCATTGTGCAGGAAAGATAGCTTCTTACTGCGAAGATATGGACGAGAATAAAGCGTATATACTCGGATTATTGCATGATATCGGAAGAAAATTCGGTACCCGCCATTTGGGACATGTTTCAGATGGTTATTCGTATATGATGTCCTTGGGATATGATGAGGTGGCTCGGATTTGCATGACACATTCCTTTTCTGACGGAACAACGAAGGATTATGTCGGCAAGTTTTATACAACCGAAGAAGAGTTGGAATTGATTGAAACTATGTTGAAGAATACGGTGCTGGACGAATATGATAAGCTGATTCAATTGTGTGATGCTATGTCGGGCAGTGAAGGTGTCATGAATATGGAAGACCGTATGAATGATGTTCGCAGGAGATATGGGCATTATTCGCAGCAGAAATGGGATAGTAATATGGCGCTTCGGAAACACTTTGAAAAGAAAATGGGCATGGATTTATATGTGGCGGTGGAAAAAGATACGTTCCGGCCATAAGAAATACATAAAACAGATACGGGAGGTTTGTTATGAAACGAATTGTACTATATGAAAGCGGCACAGGCTTCACAGCCCAGTATGCGGCATGGATTGCAGAAGAATTACAGTGTGAAAGTGTTGCATTAAAGAATGCAAAATCAGTAAATGTTGCAGAGTATGACCAGGTGATTTTCGGCGGCTGGATGTGTGCCGGAAAAGTGATGGGATATGATAAGTTTGTAAAACTGCATGCAAAGAATGCGGTGCTGTTTGCGGTGGGTATGGCACCAGCCGTCCCGGAAGTGGCAAATAAAATTATTGCGGACAACGGATTTAATGCAGAACGGTTCTTCTACTTTGAAGGCGGTTACCGTCCGGAAAAGGTGAATTTTATCATGCGTACTATGATGAAAATGTTAAAGAAGTCCATCGAAAAGAAGCCGGAAAAGACAGAAGAAGATTTATATATCATAAAAACCTTCCATGGTGCAGATAATGCGAAGAAAGAGGTAATTCAGTCTTTAGTAGAGTTTTGTAAGAAGTAGTGTGAAGTTTTAAAGAAGGAGACGTAAAACAATGTTAGAAGTTGGAACAAAAGCGCCGGCATTTTCTCTGCCGGACCAGAACGGAGCCGTTCATACATTAGAGGATTATAAGGGCAAGAAGGTGGTATTGTATTTTTACCCAAAGGATAACACTTCCGGTTGCTCCAAGCAGGCCTGCGGCTTTGCAAAACTGTATCCGCAGTTTACGGAAAAAGGTGCTGTTGTAATAGGTATCAGCAAGGACAGTGTGGCATCCCACAAGAAGTTTGAAGAAAAGTTCGGTCTGCCGTTTACTTTGCTTTCCGATGTGGAGCTTGCGGCAATTAAAGCCTATGATGTGTGGCAGGAAAAGAACATGTACGGAAAGATTACTATGGGTGTGGTTCGTACCACTTATCTGATTGATGAAGATGGAGTAATTACCAAGGCATTTGGTAAGGTCAAGGCGGCAGAGAACCCGGAAAAAATGCTGGCAGAGATATAAAAATAAAGCATAAAAAGGCAAGTAAATCAAAAATGCCGGAAACGGCAAAAATGTGATTGCACACATGCGAGATATATTGCATTTATTGCCGATAATGTGATATACTATATCATAGTTAAGTGTGATATGAAATTAGTTCTATAACGGAGGAGTGCAGATGGGATACCTTTCGGTTACTGAAATAGCAGAAAAATGGGGAGTTTCGGAACGTAGTGTCAGGAATTACTGTGCTCATGGACGAGTGAACGGTGCAGTTCTTACCGGAAAGACCTGGAACATTCCTGAAAATGCAGAAAAACCGGAGCGTTCTAATAAAAAGAAAGAGCGGCCGGTTACTTTGCTGGATATTTTGCAGGAGCAAAAATCAAGCAGGTACTCCGGTGGAATTTACCATAAAACACAGATTGAATTAACTTATAATTCCAATCATATGGAAGGCAGCCGGCTGACCCACGATCAGACCAGATATATCTTTGAAACCAACACCATCGGTGTAGAAAAAGAAGTGCTGAATGTGGACGATTTGATTGAAACTGCAAATCACTTCCTCTGTATTGATATGATTATTGATAATGCAAAGGCGCCACTGACAGAGAAGTTTATCAAGGAACTTCATCTGGTTTTAAAGAATGGAACCAGTGATTCCAGAAAAGATTGGTTTGCTGTAGGAGCTTATAAAAAGATGCCGAATGAAGTGGGCGGAATGGATACCGCACTTCCGGAAGAAGTTGCCGATAAAATGAAAGCTCTGCTGGCAGAGTACAATAGAAAAGACGAAAAAACTATTGAAGATATTCTGGACTTCCATGTGCAGTTTGAACGTATTCATCCGTTCCAGGATGGCAACGGTCGTGTGGGAAGACTGATTATGTTTAAGGAATGTCTGAAATATAATATCGTTCCATTCATCATTGAAGATGATTTGAAAATGTTCTATTATCGTGGGCTGAAAGAGTGGAACAACGAGAAAGGCTATCTGAAAGATACCTGTCTAACGGCGCAGGATAAGTATAAAGCATATTTGGATTATTTTAGGATTGACTATTAATTTATTTTCAAATGGACATATATTACGGAGAATGCCAATGCTATACCTTTCCCAGTTCGAATTTCCCGACGCAGATGAGGAATTTGACTATATCTTAAAACAAAAGAAAACATGCTATGATACCTATTATCCGTTCAAAATTTTGTCAGAGCATCAGTTAAAATGCCTGAATTTCGAGCCGGTGACCATTCTGTATGGCGGAAACGGTTCCGGTAAAACCACGGCATTAAATGTGATGGCAGAAAAGCTTGGCTTGCAGCGGGACGCATTGTACAACCGGTCTGTCTTTTTTGAAGGATACACCGGGCTTTGTCAGTATGTGTCAGAGCGGGAGATTCCAAAGGACAGTCGTATTATCACCAGTGATGATGTGTTTGATTTTATGCTGAACCTACGAAGCCTGAATGAAGGCATTGATAATTCCAGGGAAGAATTATTGGAAGAATATCGCAGACTGACAGACCCGTTTGCACCACGGTTTCAACTGCATTCTTTGGATGATTATGAGCAATTAAAACGCGTGACGGCCGCCAGACGGAAAACAAAATCCCGGTATGTCAGGGATTATCTTGGCAGTAACATCAGGGAACGCTCCAACGGCGAAAGTGCGCTCATGTACTTTACCAACAAAATTCAAGAAAATGGTTTGTATTTGCTTGACGAGCCGGAAAATAGTCTGTCTCCGGAGCGGCAAATGGAACTGGTAAAATTTTTGGAGGATTCGGTGAGATTCTTCGGATGCCAGTTTGTGATTGCCACCCATTCCCCGTTTTTTCTTGCTATGCGGGATGCAAAGATATACGATTTGTCCGGCGAAAAGGCATGTGTGAAACGGTGGACGGAGCTTTCTAATGTGCGGGCGTATTATGAGTTTTTTAAGAAGCATGAGAGTGCTTTTGAAGAGGAAGATTAGGTCAAAAACGCTTTAACTCAATTTGAGAATTTTCTTTTCGTCTCCTTTATTGTATACTCTAAATTGTTCAGGGCAAACATTGTGGCCACAAAACATGTTCTGAGGAAACTTTAGAGAGGTGATAGAAGTGAAATACGAAAACGGTAAAGACATTTTTCCAGAGCGTTTATTGAAACAAATTCAAAAATACGTGTCAGGAAAGTTAGTATACATACCTTCCCAAGAGAAAAAGAAAAAGGACTGGGGAGAAGCCTCCGGCTACCGGCAGTATCTGCAAAAGCGGAATTTGGATATTCAGTTGAAGTTCCGCAACGGCGTTACCATCGGGCAGCTGGCGGAGGAATATTGCCTCTCTCATGAAACAATCAAAAAGATTGCCTATTCAAAGAAAGAGGTGTTTATTATGGATTATAAATGTACCCTGTCATCTGCTGTAAACTATGCACGGAACGGTAAACTGGAAGAATGGATTCACAGCTACCTTTTGTCGGATGGACATAATAAGGAGTTTTCCGACGGATTGAAATTATTTGACCGTTATTTCCTTGGCCCGGTAAAACTTCCGCTTAACTTATTTTCACGGGACTGCGGACCGGAGGAGGGCATGAAGTGGCAGATTCCGGCAGAGCCTTTCGAACGGAAAGTTTTGGAACTGATGGAAGTTATCAAAAGAGAACCAGACCTTCCGCCATTAATTGTACACTATGGTATGGACGGATTTGAGCTAAATGACGGAAACCACCGGTATGAGGCTTATTCCAGACTTGGAATTACAGAGTATTATGTAATTGTGTGGATGACGGAAAAGGAAGAGTATACGGACTTCATAGAGAAATACTCCAATTATATGCGGTAATCATTGACAATTGAGAAAAATTATGCGATAATTCTCTTCGAACTGAAAACCCGTGAGGGAGTAGCGAGCGCATTGACGTAGCAAGTCAACATACTGGCCGTAAGGTCTGGCTTGTTTTAAATCGCGAGACTCATGTATATCTGTAAAGCTATGCATGGAGTCTGTTTATTTATAATTGGTAACCAAGTATGGCTTTGGCTGTACTTGGTTTTCTTTTGCTGAAATAGGCGGAGCAGTCCTATTTATAAAGAATAAAACATACAATGATTGTACAGAGGAGAAAAAAATAAGTTATGGAATGGAATTTTGTGTTTTTCTTTAACAGCGTCTTACTGGGCGTAGGACTTGCCATGGATGCCTTTTCGGTGTCATTAGCAAATGGATTGAATGAAACCTGCATGAAGAAAAAGAAAATGTGTGGAGTGGCCGGAATATTTGCATTGTTTCAGGCGGCAATGCCGATGATTGGCTGGATTTGCGTACATACCATAGTTGAAAAGTTTCAGGCGTTTGAAAAGTTTATTCCGTTCATTGCATTGATACTTCTTGTATATATCGGTGGTAAGATGCTTATGGAAGGACTGCAAAAAAAGGAAGAAGAGGAAGAGTGCAAGGCAATATGTCTTTCTGCTTTGTTAGTACAGGGTGTTGCTACTTCCATCGATGCGCTTTCCGTTGGCTTTACCATTGCGGAATATGGTTTGGCAATGGCAATTGTCTGTACGGCAATCATTGCGGTGGTAACGTTCTTCATTTGCTATGCAGGTATTGCAATCGGCAAGAAATTTGGTACTAAGCTGGCAAACAAAGCATCCATCTTTGGTGGTGTGATTTTGATTTTGATTGGTTTGGAAATTTTCATTACAGGTATTATCTAAACAATATGGATTTATGAGGGCAGGAGGACTCCTGCTCTTTTTTTGAAAAAATATAAAATTAGCATTAACTGTGTTATAATAGTTGGTACTATATTGGTGAAAGCTTTCAAAAAACAATTACCATGGAGAGAAAAGTTATGTTACAGCAGCCGGATGTGATGCAGTTCATCGAAGAAAATTTAAAAACCATTTTTGCTTATGCATTATCCAGAGTATCGGGCAAAGAAGATGCGGAGGATTTAACCAATGACATTATGGTGGCCATTTTACAAAGTGCGGACAAACTAAAGACTCCGGAGGCGTTTTACGGGTATGTCTGGGGCATTGCTGCCAATACGTACCGCAAGTTTCTTCGTAAGAGAGAAAGGCAGCAACAGGAAGTCCACGTGGCTGCGCTGCAACAGGAGGGAAGTACGGATTCTTCATTGGAGGGCAGCGGTTACGACCGGTTTGCATCGGAAGATGATTTTGCAGAAGAACTGGCGGAGGAGCTGGAGCTTAAAGAAAATGTGGCAAAGCTTCACCGGGAAATTGCCTTGTTATCTAAGGAGCATAGGGAATGTACGGTGGCATATTACTTTGAGGAACTATCCTGTGCAGAGATTGCAAAGAAGGTTGGTATTTCTCTTGAAATGGTAAAGTACTATTTGTTTAAAACAAGAAAGATTTTGAAGGAAGGTATCAGTATGGAGAGAGAATTTGGAGAAAAGAGTTTTAAACCGGAACCATTTGAGTTTGTAACAATTTTTGCAGATAATTTCAACCGGGAATATCACAATATGTTCAAGAGAAAGCTGCCGGGGCAGATTTTGCTGTCGGCCTATTATACTCCGATGTCAGTTCGGGAACTGGCGATTGAATTAGGAGTGGCTTCCGTTTATTTGGAAGATGAGCTGGCGCTTTTGGAGAAATATCACTTGATAAAGAAGAATTCCCACGAGAAGTATCAGACGAACCTTTTAATCTTTACCGACGATTATACAAAGGAGTTTCAGCGGGAGGCAAAGAAGTTTGCGGTACCTGCCATGAAAGAAGTTTTAGTGGACTTAAAGAAAAAACTGGCAGATATCCGCACTATCAATAAATGTTGTGCGGTACTTTCCGAAGAACGTCTTTTATGGGGACTTCTCTGGCCGATTATTCTTCTTGGCAACCGGCACTTTTCTGAGAAATATCCGGAGCTTGCCAGGAAGGGAGAGATTTATCAGGGAGCAGCCGGAACCAATTATGGTACGGTGGAAAATGAGTACGAAGGAAAGTATGGTTGCTACACCTTTGCCGGCTATTCCGGTATCGATGAAAGTTATTACGCAATGGCGGCAGATTTTAGTGTGCTTCCGGAGAAGAATCGCTATTTTACCGGATTAGACATGGAATTGTTCCGCAAAAAGATTTACGATACGGTGACGGGAACCATAGAACCGGAATTCCTTATTTTCACGAAGGAAGAAGAGGATGCACTATGTCGGATTCTGGACTCTTTGTCCGGGCAGATGACAGAGCTTTATGAGAGAATGTATGCATGCGCTTGCAGCATCATGAAGCAGCATGCACCAAACCAGGTAGCTGCGGAGATAGAGCGAATCGTATTTCAGACCTTATTGTTCCGCTCCATCGGTTTGTTTGGTGGATTTGCGGTGGATTCCGGAGAACTGGCGATTCCGGAGATAGAAGGACCGCTGGCCTTTTATGTCAGGGAAAATACAAAAGCCGCTATGAAAACCTGTGGGCATGACACGGCGGCTATGAAGAGTGCAGAAAAAAAGTAAGTCAAAAAGAGCGTTTTCGGTGAGATGCCGGAAACGCCTTTTTTTGCTTTCGGAGTATCGTTTGATTAGTATTCGATTGGAAATTTATTAAAATTTGAATTTCCCTATGTAAAATTTGAAAAAATTGTAGTATACTGTAGTTAATTAAAAATAATTTATTGATGCAAAGCAATAAAGTGACATCCGGGACGTCAGAAATGGAGGTAAATCCTCTGCCCACAGTAGGGTGGTGGTCATTTTCCTTCGGAAAACAAGGAGGATTAACATGCACAAAAAAGAATTCAAGATACCACATCACGGAAGAATCAGTGATTGTTTTTATTATAAGCCGGACAACATGCAGGAAGGAGAAAAATGTCCTGTAGTCATTTTCAGCCATGGTTTCGATGGCTTTAAGCGTGATTTCAGAACCTCCGCCAAGTATTATGCCGGAGCGGGAATCTGTGGCGTTTGCCACGGCTTTTGCGGTGGCGGGCGAAAGGATGAGACCAGCGGTTTTTCCACCAGGCAGATGAATCATTTCACTGAAATGGAGGATTTGATTTCTGTTATCGATGAGGTGACAAGTTGGGACTGGATTGATGAAACAAAAGTTTTCCTGCTCGGCAGCAGCATGGGCGGTTTGGTTTCTGCTATGACCGCAGAAAAGTTAAAGGACAGAATCCGAGGTTTGATTCTTTTATTCCCGGCATTTTGTATGCTGGACAATCAGGAGACGCGTTTTCCAAAGCCGGAGCATATGGAAGGTGACTTCGCGTTCTGGGGCGTACCGCTTGGTCATCAGTTCTTTGAGGTTTCCAAAGACTATGTGATTTGGGAGCACTTAGGTTCCTTTGAAAACCCGGTATTGTTTATGCATGGCACGGCGGATAATATTGTTCCGATTCACTACAGCTATAAGGCAAAGACATTTTATAAAGATGCCAGATTGGAAACATTTTTAGACGAAAATCATGGGTTTACCAAGGAAGGCAACCGTCGTATGGAGGCCATGGGATTATATTTTATCCATGACTGCTTAGGAAGGGAATAGTCCGTTCCATAGGAACGAGATAATAAAAAGTAAGGGGTGTAAGATTATGGAAGTATTACGGGTTTATGTAAATTTGACAGGATGGCTGGAGGTAACCTCCGGTAACAGAGTGGTAAAAATGCTGCCTTTTGAAGGCACCTGCGACGGTCCGTATTTTAAGGGGACTATTTTACAGGGAGGCGTAGATACTCAGAAGACAGACCTGGAGGGAAACGGAACCCTTTCTGCCAGATACATGATTGACGGTGTGGATTGTGAAGGGAACAACTGCAGAATGTTTATTGAAAACAATGCAAAAACCAACAGCACTACAACACCGACCATTATCACTGACAGCCCGGCATTAAAATGGTTAGAAACAGCAAATCTGCAGGGAAGACTGGAATTTCCGGACGGTAAGTTAAATATTGTAATTGAGACAATAGAGGATTAAATGTACCATTATTACATGTTCAACAAGCCCGTGGGCTGTGTTACCGCAAGGACGGATGACCGTTATCCTACGGTAATGGATTATTTTAAAGAACTGCATAATGAAAATTTGTCTCCGGTGGGACGTCTTGACCTGGAAACAGAAGGTTTGCTAATTATTACGGATGACGGAGCCTGGAATCAGTTAATGACCCGCCCGGAACATAAAAAAGAAAAATGCTACGAGTTTTTCGTGCTGGGTGAACTGACAGAAGAAAAGAAGCATATGTTAGAGCAGGGGGTTGCGGTCATTGGTTCTGATAAGCTGACGGCACCGGCAAAATTGGAGTTAACCGAATTTACAGAGCTGCGGCATGTGATGAGCGAATTGCCGGAAATGTTACAGGAGAAATATGCCCACAACCGTCCGTTTCATCCGGTAACTAAGGGCAGAATCATCATTACGGAAGGTCGAAAACGTCAAATACGCCGTATGATGAAAGCAGTGGGATGTCTGGTCATATATTTAAAAAGAATCTCCATGGGAGATATTGTGTTAGACCCGGAGCTTGCACCGGGAGAGTGGAAAGAGATAGAGCCGCCAAAGTTGGCAGGCGGGGAGGAAATGTGTTGAAAAAATCGAATCCGACACCATTAGAAAAAGAATGGAAAAAGGTAGAGGACCAGGAACTCGCTTATATCGCGAAAAGAGCAGAAAAGTCCGATTCCAGGCTGAATCAGTTGCTGGAAAAGAAAATCCCTGCAGGGCTGCAAAATACATTGGATACCGCTTTTGGAAAGGCATTCCGGCTGGTTTTTGAAAAAGGGACCGGTGTTATTGAAAAAACCTATGATAAATCACAGATGAAGAAGTGGTATCAAATTAATGAGTATGCGGCTAAGGTGCATGGAACAAGGAAAGCATTAAAAGTATTTTCCGGAAAAGCCAAGGGTGCCGGTGCGGGAAATCTTTTGATGTCCGGTGCTGCCGGTGTGGGGCTTGGTGTCCTGGGTGTTGGTTTGCCGGATATTGCACTGTTTACGGGACTGATGCTAAAGGGCGTGTATGAAATTGCTCTGAGCTATGGCTTTGATTATGATGATGAAGAAGAGAAAAAGTTTATTCTGCTTTTGATTCGCGGAGCCTTAAGTTACGGAAAAGAGCTGCAAAGCATCAATGAGGAGCTGAATTTTTATATGGATTATGGTGCCTATGCCAAAGCAAGAACCATGGAAAACGCTATTAAATCGGCGGCAGGTTGTCTGTCGAAAGAACTTTTATATATGAAGTTTTTACAGGGCATTCCTGTGGTTGGCGCAGTAGGCGGTGCCTATGATGCTATTTATATGAAGCAGATTATGGAATATGCGGAACTGAAATACCGCAGAAGGTTTTACTTAAGACAAAAAAGAAGTGGACTTAAATAAATAATACCCGCTACAGAATCGCTTGGCGCTTACATTCTGTATGCGGGTATTGTTTGTTATTTACGGTAGAATTCTTGAATACCATTAAGCTTAGAATGCATATTAACCAGCAGTGCATCCGCGATGGTAAGGGCGGTCATGGCTTCTACCACGACTACGGCTCTTGGTACGATGATTGGGTCGTGGCGTCCTTTGATTTCTACGGAGATGGCGTCGCCGTTTTTGTTTACGGTGGACTGTTCCGAGAAAATGGAAGGGGTCGGCTTAATGGCGGTGCGGAAGATAATATCGCTTCCGTCACTCATGCCTCCCAAAATTCCGCCTGCGTGATTGGTTGCTTTGCGGATTTCACCGTTTACCGGTACAAATGCGTCATTGTTTTCGGAGCCTTTGCTTTCAGCTACGGCAAAACCGGCCCCCAGTTCAAAGCCTTTTACGGCACCGATGGAGAGCATGGCCTTGGCAAGGGTTGCATCCAGTTTGTTAAAAACCGGTTCACCGATTCCGGCAGGCATACCGGAAACCACACATTCAATGATGCCACCCATGGAGTCTTTGTTTTCCATGGAAGCCGCCAGGGCATCTTCTGCCAGAAGCGAAGCTTCGGCATCCGGCATAAATAACGGGCTTGCAAGCTTGTCTGCTTTAAGCTTTTCTAACCCTTCTTGAGAAATTTTATCAAAAAGAACGGTTTCGGTTTCTCTGTTATCCTCACTTAAATTAGAGATATAGTCGTTTTTTTGGCAGGAGATGGCACCGATGGATTTGGTATAAGCACAAATTTCAATGCCGAGAGTCTTTAAAAATTCGATGGCAACAGCACCGGCTGCAACACGGCCCAAGGTTTCTCTGCCGGAGGAACGTCCGCCGCCCCGGTAGTCGCGGAAACCGTATTTTTCATCGAAGGTATAATCGGCATGTCCCGGACGATAGTAGGAAGCAATTTCCGAGTAGTCCTGGGAGCGCTGTGTTTCGTTTTCTGCCAACAGAAGGATTGGTGTTCCGGTGGTCTTTCCTTCAAATACGCCGGAAAGAATGCGGATTTTGTCCTGCTCCTTACGTGGGGTGGAATATTTGGTCTGGCCCGGCTTGCGTAAGTTTAAATACTGCTGGATGATTTCCTCATTGATGGAAAGTCCTGCGGGACAGCCGTCTAACACTGCACCAAGACCGATACCGTGGGATTCGCCGAAGGTGGTTACTTTAAATATTGTTCCAAAGGATGAACCTGCCATGTTAGTTTACCTCTTTAACGTAATAATGTGTTTGGCTTAAGTATAATATTTCTTTTTCCATAATGCAAGAGAAATCAGACAAATTTACGAAAGAAAAAGGGCACCACAAAAAGTGATGCCCTGATGTTTTGCCAAAAATATGACAGAACAGCTGTCGGAAATTAGCAGCAGGTATTGCAAGGATTGCATGTGCTGCAACCACAACCGTTATTGCCTGTTGTTACATAGCCGCTGTTGTTGTTATCGCCGCAGCCGCAGAACAGAAGTAAGAGGATAATCCAGAGGCAGCTGCAGTTGTTGCCACCGAAGAAACCACCGTTGTTGCAGCCGCAACCATCGTTGTTACCGCAGAATAATAAAAGAAGAATAATGATCCAGCAGCTGCTGCCGCCACAGTTAGAAAAGCATCCCATTTGAAGGACCTCCAAAATGTTTTACAATCCTATACTATGTGGCACGGTTTGTCTTTGTTACCTGATTACATTAAAATTTTTTCGATAGCCAAATCTTTTTGCTTTGTTAAATCAACAAAAAAGTTGCCGATTTGGACTAAAGGTCTGGAAATGTCGGTTTTATTAATCATCAGGATGGTACCGATACGCCCGTCCGTCAGCTGTACTTCGTGTTGTACATAGTTAAGAGAAACATGTTCCACGAAGATGGTAAGGAGTTTGTAATCGAATTTTTTGTAATCGGTTTCCTGAAGCTGTCTTAAAGCTTCAAACGGAATCATTCCGGGATGTCCGTTTTCTTCCGTAATGAGTGTCACATAACTGTCTGCAATGGAAAGAACTCTGGCAATCTGGTTGATATTGACAAAGGAAACCCCTAAAGGGAAACCGCTTTGGTCAAAACGTTCGTGATGGGTAAGGACTGCCTGTTTGATCCGATGATCAATGGATTTGTTCTGCAAAAGACGGTAACCGAGGGTTGGGTGTTGCTCGTGGCAGTTTTTTTCCATGCCGTCATGCAGGGTAAAAGGTTCGGTGTCGGATTCCGGATATTGCAGATGTCCCATGTCATGAAGTAATCCGGACAGGGAGACCAGTTCGATTTCCTCTGCAACCAGATTTGCCCAACGTGCCAGTAACTGTGCATATAGTGAAACGTTGATGGAATGGGCATAGAGGGTATCGGAGTCCTTTTGCATATGATGCAGAATATCAAAAATACTGAGTTCTTCATCTACTTTGTCTATGACGGACTGCAACAGACCGAGCAGAGCAGGAATGTCCACTTCTTTATCTTTTTGTACGATGTCCTTTAAATTTTCTGCCAGTGTTTCTTCTGCAACCTTATAAATCATAGTTGCTTCCTGTAATTTTTTTTCATTAATACGGCGTCTTCCGGAAGAAAAGCTTGTAACAGATGCCGGTTCCGTCACATATTCAATCACTACTTCCTCGATAAAATGTTTGCTCAGAAGTTCAAATACTTCACTGGTAACGGTGGTTCCTGCCGGAACAAGAATAACGCCGGCCCGGTTATATACATCGGCTTTTATTACCATTCCTTTCTTGATATTGTGGGTTTTCATTCGAATGAGTGCCATAGTGCTTATTTCCTATCTGTGTGTAATATGAACATTATACGATATAATTTTGAAAAAATAAAGTACTAGATATAGTGCTGATGAGAAAAAATGAAACAGAATGTAAACTATATATTGATATTGGCCGATAAATCATATATACTGTTGTGGTGAACCGTGATTTAAGTGAACCGGGGCTCAAGGAAGAAGGAGGTTTTTTGAGGAAATGAATGTGGTAAAGAGAGACGGTCGTACCGTGGACTATGACAGAAACAAAATATATAGTGCCATTGTAAAGGCTAATGCCACCGTAAACAAAGACGAAAGAGTGGAGGAATCCAGAATCAACCAGATTATTCTTGCGTTGGAAGGCTTAAAGAAGACAACCATGCAGGTGGAGGAAATTCAGGATTTTGTGGAAATGAAACTGATGGAGGATGGTAAGTTTGCCCTTGCCAAGAACTACATCATTTACCGTTATACAAGAGAACTTGTTAGAAAGAGTAACACGACAGATGAGTCTATCTTAAGCTTAATCCGTGCCAGTAACAAGGACGTTATGGAGGAAAATTCCAATAAGAATGCCGTTATTGCATCTACACAGCGTGATTTGATTGCGGGCGAAGTATCGAAAGACTTAACAAGAAGAATTTTACTGCCGGAGAAAATATCTAAGGCGCATGACCAGGGCGTTCTGCATTTCCACGATGCGGATTATTTCCTGCAGCCAATATTTAACTGCTGCCTGATTAACATTGGTGATATGTTGGACAACGGTACGGTGATGAACGGCAAATTAATTGAGAGTCCGAAGAGCTTCCAGGTGGCATGTACCATTGTAACCCAGATTATTGCTGCGGTGGCAAGCTCCCAGTACGGCGGACAATCCGTAGATGTGCGCCATTTAGGAAAGTATCTGCGCTACAGCCGGGAAAAATATGAAAAGAGATATCGTGAGAAGTTTGAAGGTAAGGCGGATGAGGAGGTTATCAAGGCATTTGTGGATGACCGCCTGTTAGATGAACTTCGTTCCGGTGTACAGACCATCCAGTACCAGATTAATACATTGATGACCACCAACGGTCAATCTCCGTTTGTTACCCTGTTCCTGAATCTGGATAAAGATGATGAATACTTAGAGGAAAATGCGTTGATTGTTGAGGAAATCCTTCGCCAGCGTTTAGAGGGTATTAAAAACGAAAAGGGTGTGTATGTAACTCCTGCATTCCCTAAGTTAATATATGTATTAGATGAGCACAACTGCTTACAGGGTGGTAAGTACGATTATGTGACCCGGATGGCTATTAAGTGTTCTGCAAAGCGTATGTATCCGGATTATATTTCTGCTAAGAAGATGAGGGAAAATTATGAGGGTAATGTATTCTCCTGTATGGGCTGCAGAAGCTTTTTAACCGCATGGAAGGACGAAAAGGGCAAGTATAAGTTTGAGGGACGCTTTAATCAGGGCGTAGTTTCTTTGAATCTTCCTCAGATTGGTATTATTGCAAGGGGTGATGAGGAGTATTTCTGGCAGCTGTTAGAGGAACGTCTTGCACTTTGCTTCGAAGCACTGATGTGCAGACACCATGCGCTGGAGGGAACCCTGTCCGATGTCAGCCCAATCCATTGGCAGTACGGAGCCATTGCAAGATTAAAAAAGGGTGAGAAGATAGACAAGCTGTTACATAACGGTTACTCCACCATTTCCTTAGGCTACATCGGTTTGTATGAGGTAACCAAGCTGATGACAGGCAAGAGCCACACAGAGGACGGCGGAACCCAGTTTGCCATGAAGCTGATGAAGCGCCTCAGAAAGGCTACGGACGGCTGGAAAGAAATTACCGGTATCCATTTCGGTTTATACGGTACACCGGCAGAGTCCCTGTGTTACCGCTTTGCAAGAATTGATAAACAGCGCTTTGGTGAAATCCAGGATATTACTGACAAGGGTTACTATACCAATTCCTATCATGTGGATGTGCGCGAGCGCATAGATGCTTTCCATAAGTTTGACTTTGAATCCCAGTTCCAGGTGATTTCCTCCGGTGGTGCCATTTCCTATGTAGAAATTCCAAATATGCGTCACAACTTAGAGGCACTGGAAGAACTGGTAAAATATATTTACGATCATATCCAGTATGCAGAGTTTAACACCAAGTCCGACTACTGCCATGAATGCGGCTATGACGGTGAAATTAAGATCAACGACCAGTTGGAGTGGGAATGTCCGCAGTGCGGCAATAAAGACCATGCAAAAATGAACGTAACCAGAAGAACCTGTGGTTATTTAGGTGAAAATTTCTGGAACGTGGGCAAGACAAAAGAGATTAACTCCAGAGTACTTCATATATAAGGCTGAATTCTGTCTGTGGATTCGGCAGACAGAAAGGGAATTACTATCATGAATTATGCAGATATCAAGCAATACGATGTGGCGAACGGGCCGGGAGTACGGGTATCCGTGTTTGTCAGCGGTTGTACCCATTATTGTAAAGGCTGCTTTAATGAGGAAGCCTGGGATTTTAATTTCGGTAAAGCCTTTACGGAAGAAACCATAGAAGAGATAATTAAATATCTGGAGCCTTCCTATGTAAAGGGGTTAACCGTGCTCGGCGGAGAGCCAATGGAGCCACAGAATCAGCCGGCGGTATCTGCGTTACTAAAAAGAGTAAAGGAAGCATATCCGGAAAAGTCGGTCTGGCTTTTTTCCGGGTATGACTTCGAAAAAGATATTATGGGCCGCATGTGGGAGGAATTTCCCGAAACAAGGGAAATTCTCTCCTGCCTGGAGGTTCTGGTAGACGGGGAATTTGTGGAAGCATTAAAGAATTTGTCCCTGCGGTTTAAAGGTTCTTCCAATCAGAGGACAATCCTTGTGCAGGAATCTTTGGCGGAAGGACAGATTGTTTTATATGATTTGGAACAAAAATAGGGGAAACGGTTATGCCAAAAAAACTAATTAATACATTAAAATACGGAAGCGGAAAAACAAAGCGCAAGATTTATCTGATGATGGGCATTCTGGCAGCAGGTGTGGTACTTACCCTGCTTGCTGTTTTTTTAGGAAACGCCCTGATGGGTCTTGCGGCTTTTTTAGTTATGTTTGTAGATGGTCTGATTTTATTCAACACATCTTTTGAGCAGAAGACGGTTTCTGTTAATCAGCCGGAAAAGATGAAAAAGAATAAAAAGAAAGAAAAAGGGAAGAAAAAAGGAACAGAAGAAGAGCCGGGAGCTTTGGAATGGCTGGAATCAGAAAAAAAGGAAAGCCCGGAGAAAGAAGAGAAGGAGATTTCCCTTGCGCAGTATGACGAGCAGAAGCTGAAGAAACTTTTTGTTGCGTATAAAGTAAAGAAACATCATGTTCCGGTTCTGATTGATCTATGTTCTGCAGAAAAAATCGTGCAAAGACCTGCTTATATGTGGAAGAATGCCAGTTATCTGTATTTTCTTGTTCTGGATGATGAGCCACGGTTGCTTAAGTCCAGACTTTCGGAATCGGACGCTGTTCATATCCGCAGGGGTATGACAGCGCGGCCGGTGGAAGAATATCCGGAGTTAAATGATAAATCGGTGGTTAGTATGATTTTTGGCGGGTTACTTCCAAAGTATTATACTGTTGAAAGCAGTCCGTACCGCACCGAGCACAGAAAAAATATGTATTCTGCAGCGCCGGGTATTTGGTGTTCTTCCGGTTCGGTAAAAAACATGCTGAAAATTTTACCGGAGAATTTTGTTTTGGATGACGGAAAAACCGATGAGGAAAGTGTTTACTATCAGAAAATATATATTGCCCGGGTTATGTTTTATGATGGTATTTATTCTGCCCAGGAATACAAGGATAAGGTGTTGGAGGTTCTTGGAGAATTAATCCGTGCCGAAATAGCAGAAAGCGTCGTGGCAGAGTACTTAAATTCCATGATGCAAAAGGGGCTGATTCCGCGGGAATATGCGGATTATGTAATAGCTAAGAGAAAGGCAAAATAAAAGTTTAGAAAAAACATGAAAAATTGTGAACTTTCTGGTTGACAATACGAGTATAATTGTATACAATTATGCAAAAGTGAGAAAATATAAGGGAGAGTACATAATTATGCAGAATCGAAAAGTACATATTAATCCGCAAAATAACCTGCTGTTTTTGGATGAAAAAATTTATCCGTTAGTAGATGTAAAAGAACCAAATGTGTTCCGTAACCTGTTCCCGTATGACGAAATTCCAAAGATTGCATTTAACGACAGAATTGTTCCCCACAATTTTCCGGAGGATATCTTCATTACAGATACTACCTTCCGTGATGGTCAGCAGTCCAGAGCTCCATATACACCGGAGCAGATTGTAACCATTTATGATTACCTGCATAAACTGGGCGGTCCAAACGGTATTATCCGCCAGAGTGAATTTTTTGTTTACAGCAAGAAAGACAGAGATGCGTTATATAAATGTATGGAAAGAGGCTATGATTTCCCGGAATGCAGTACCTGGATTCGTGCCAGTAAAAAGGACTTTGAACTGGTAAAATCCATTGGTATCCGTGAAACCGGTATTCTGGTAAGCTGTTCCGACTACCACATTTTCTATAAGATGAAGATGACCCGTGCCCAGGCTATGGAGCATTATTTAAACATTGTCAGAGAGTGTCTGGAAACAGGTATTGCCCCAAGATGTCACTTAGAAGATATCACCCGTTCCGATATTCACGGCTTTGTTATTCCGTTCTGTTTTGAACTGATGAAATTAGGTATGGAATACAACATTCCGGTTAGAATCCGTGCCTGCGATACCATGGGCTATGGTGTAAACTTCCCTGGTGCGGTTATTCCTCGTTCCGTACAGGGTATTATCTATGCGCTGAATGTACATGCCGGTGTTCCTTCAGAGCTTTTAGAGTGGCACGGCCATAACGATTTCTACAAGGCAGTTACCAATTCCACCACGGCATGGCTGTACGGTGCCGGCGGTGTTAACTGTTCTCTGTTCGGTATCGGTGAACGTACAGGTAACACACCGCTTGAGGCAATGGTATTTGAATATGCCCAGTTGAAGGGTACCTTAGACGGTATGGATACTACTGTAATTACCGAACTGGTAGAGTACTACAGAAAAGAAATCGGTTACAAGCTTCCGTCCAGAACACCGTTCTGTGGTGCAAACTTTAACGTAACCAGAGCCGGTATCCATGCAGACGGTCTTCTAAAAAACGAAGAAATTTATAACATTTTCGATACAGAAAAGTTCTTAAACCGTCCGGTTTTAGTAGCTGTTTCCAATACATCCGGTCTGGCGGGTATCGCTCACTGGATGAACACCGTATTCAAATTAAAGGGAGACGATGCGTTAGATAAGAACAATCCTTTGGTTGTGGAATTAAAGGAATGGGTAGACGAGCAGTATGACGGCGGCCGTATTACTGTTATTACCGATAAGGAGCTTTCTGAGCAGATTCAGCTGCGTCAGGGCAAGCACGGCATCAATTTACCACCGATTGTCGACTAAGGTTTTGCAAGGGTCGCTTAAATCGACCTAACTTAAAAAATTATTTTGGAGGATAAAACAATGGATTACGCAGCACAGATTGCAGAGGCAAAAGAGAAATTCGGTAAGTTGTTAGAGGAGCAGTTAAAGAGAGTGGAAGAGATGAAGGCACAGGGCGACTTCTTAGATTATGCAGCCCTTCCTACCATTAAGATTGGTGTGTGCGGCGGTGACGGCATCGGTCCTGCTATCACAGCACAGGCTCAGAGAATTTTAGAGTACTTACTTGCAGACGAAGTAAAGTCCGGCAAGGTAGAGTTTAAGGTAATCGACGGTCTTACCATCGAAAGAAGAGTGGAAGAAAACGCAGCCATTCCTGCTGATGTATTGGAAGAATTAAAGGAATGCCATGTTATTCTAAAGGGACCTACAACTACACCTAGAAAGGGCGATCCATGGCCAAACGTAGAAAGTGCAAACGTTGCCATGAGAAAGGCTCTCGACCTGTTTGCAAACGTACGTCCGGTTCGTATTCCGGAACAGGGTATTGACTGGACCTTCTACCGTGAAAATACCGAAGGTGCTTATGCTGTAGGCAGCAAGGGTGTACATGTAACAGAAGACCTTGGCGTAGACTTTACCGTAGTAACCAGCCAGGGCTGCGAAAGAATTATCCGTGCCGCATTTGAATATGCAAAGGCTAATAAGAAGACAAGAGTAACTGCAGTTACCAAGGCAAATATCATCAAGACTACCGATGGTAAGTTCCTGGATACCTTCCGTGAAATCGCAAAGGATTATCCGGACATCACTGCAGATGACTGGTACATCGACATTATGACTGCTAAGCTCATCGATGAAAAGAGAAGACGTGACTTCCAGGTACTGGTACTTCCAAACCTGTACGGCGATATCATCACAGATGAAGCAGCAGAGTTCCAGGGTGGCGTAGGTACTGCCGGCAGTGCAAACATCGGTAAGAGATATGCTATGTTCGAAGCTATCCACGGTTCTGCACCTCGTATGGTAACCGAAGGCAGAGATAAATATGCTGACCCATGCAGCGTTATCCGCGCAGCAGCAATGCTTCTTGGCCACATCGGTTATACCGAGCAGGCAGATAAGCTTTACAAGGCTCTCGATATCTGTACTGTAACAGAGAAGAAATATGTAATTACCGGCCGTGACACAGGTGTTACCGGTGCGGAATTCGCAGATTATATTATGGAGACAATTGCTAATCTGTAAGAATAAGGTTATATCTTAGAAAAGGAAAGGTATAAAATAATGGAAGAGGGTAAGGACAGAAGTGCTGTCCAAAAGGAAGTAACCGACCAATATTCTCTCCGTGGAAGAGTATTTCACCGGATTAGAGAGGACATATTGTCCGGAAAATACAGTGAAAATGAAGAATTAAAGGAAGCGACAATCGGGGCAGAGTGCGGCGTTAGCCGTACTCCGGTCCGGGAGGCACTTCGTCAGCTGGAACTGGAGGGCCTGGTAAAAATTGTCCCGAACAAGGGAGCCTACGTTACCGGAATTTCTTCAAAGGATACCAGAGATATTTATGTAATCCGTTCTTATCTGGAGGGCTTGGCTGCCAGATGGGCGTGCGAGCATATTTCGGAACCGGAAATTGATACTATTGAAGAAATCGTGTATCTTTCTAAATTCCATGCAAAGAAAAAGCATTATGAACAGCTGGTGGAGTTGGATAATAAATTCCACGAAAGCATCTACCGGGCATCCGGCAGTAAAATTTTAGAGCATGAGCTTACTACCTTCCACCAGTATCTGGAACGAATCCGTAAGGAATCGTTAAAGAGAGAAGAACGTGCCCTGCAGTCCAATGAGGAGCATCTGGCTATTCTGGAAGCAATCCGGAGCAGAGACGGTGATTTGGCGGAAAAGCTGGCCCATGAGCATATTATCCAGACCATTGAAAATATGAATAAGGAGGGCCTGTAACGGTGAAAAAAACAGGAAAATTTTTAGGATGTTTCCTGCCGATTATCGTAGCATTATTGTGCCAGGTATCGGTTTCTTTTATTTTTTCTTTTGTCTATGGTGCATATATGGCAGTGAAAATGGCTACGCTTGGTATAACGGATGCAGCAGAGCAGGAAGCGTATCTCATGGAAAATATGTATAGCGTAGATATGCTGATGATAATTACCGCAATTGCTACTGCCGGCACGTTGCTTATCGGTGCCCTTTGGTACCGGGAACATAAGCCTGCCACCGATTGGAAGCTGAAGGAAGTAGTAAACGGAAAACTGATTGCGGCTATGGCATGTTTGGGTCTTTCCCTGCAGTTTTTGATTTCCATGTGTTTAAATGCGGTATATCCGATATTGCCGCAGAGTTTAACCGACCAGTATAGTGAGCTGATGGAATCTTTGCTTGGTGGAAATGTCTGGTTATCCCTGTTTGTTACAGTGATTTTGGCACCGTTGGCGGAAGAATTCTTGTTCCGCGGTGTAACATTGAAAAAAGCACAGAAAATCATGCCGTTTATGGCGGCCAATATACTTCAGGCGGTTTTATTCGGTATTTACCACATGAATCTGATTCAGGGTGTGTATGCTTTTGCACTTGGAATCATCTTAGGCTTTACGGCAGAGTATTTTCACTCTATCTGGGCAGCAATTTTACTGCATGCCTGTGTAAACGGTTCGGCTGAAGTTTTATCCCTTTTGCCGGCGGCACTTACAGAAACTTGGATTGGCGCTGGCTGCGTGGCTTTAGTAGGTGTAGTATTGCTCTTTGTGGCTGCTAAATTGTATCCGGGAGCCAAAAGAGAACCGGTTATGGTAACAGAACCGGAAAATATTGCAGAAAATGAAATGTTTAGCGAAAATTCATTTGACGAATAAGCATTGAAATTTTATAATAGTAAAAAAAGAAGAGGCAGATGGAACAATCTGCCTTTTTCATTCTAAACAAGACAAGGAGGAAAATCCTCTGCCCGCGTGCGGGCGGGCATTTTGCTTCGCAAAACAAAAGGAGGATTGGGTTATGATTGAGATTTTCAAAACCATTGATGGAAACCTGGAACAAATTGAAACCGTAGAAAAAGACTGTTGGATTTCCATGACGAACCCCACTCCTTCGGAAATTCATCATATTGCCAGTATGTGCAGTGTGGAAGAAGATGTTTTGAAGGCTGCACTGGATGCGGAAGAACGTGCCCGTATCGAAAAGGAAGACGACTATACCTTGATGATTGTCGACATCCCTGCAATTGAAAAGGAAATTGTGGAAAAGCAGGAAAAAGACCGTTACATTACCATGCCGCTTGCCATTGTACATTTGGACGATTATATTATTACGGTTTGTCTCGTAGACACTCCGGTATTGGCGCAGCTGCGTACCGGTCGGGTAAAAGGTTTTTCTACCCACAAAAAGACCCGGTTTATATTGCAGATTTTCTTTAGGGTTGCAACTCAGTTTTTGCAGTTTTTACGTTCCATCAACCGCCAGAGTGAGTCTATCGAAGACCGTCTGCATGTATCCCAGAAGAACAAAGAATTATTTGAGCTTTTGGAACTGCAAAAGAGTTTGGTGTACTTTACAACCTCCCTGCGTGCCAATGAAGGTGTCTTCGAAAAAATGATGAAGAGTGAAAAGGTGAAGCGTTATCCGGATGATGAGGATTTACTGGAAGACGTAATTATCGAGAATAAACAGGCGATGGAGATGGCCAACATTTACAATGGAATTTTAAGCGGAATGGTGGATACCTTTGCCTCAGTTATCAGTAATAACTTAAATATTGTTATGAAATTTTTGGCAACGGTTACCATCGTTATGTCGATTCCGACCATGATAGCCAGCTTTTACGGTATGAACGTGCCGCTGCCGGGGCATAATAATCCGTACGGATTTTACATTGTCCTTGCGTTTGCATTGTTACTTGCCGGTCTTGTGGCTCTGATTTTCCACAAGAAGGATGTATTTTAGTGTTTGACATTTAGAAAGGCAGAAGTAGTAGTTTATGGGAAAGTTTTTGATGAGAATGGAACAAAAATACGGAAGATATGCTTTGAATAACTTACCGTTATATTTAGTGGTATGTACAGGTATCGGCTATTTCCTCCAGATGTTCCTGCCGGGCGTTGTGGAGTATTTGTACTTAAATCCTTATCTGGTGCTGAAGGGACAGGTCTGGAGACTGTTTACCTGGGTGCTGATGCCGGAAGCAGGTCTTGGAAGCGGCTTTTCCGGTATGCTGATGCTTTTAATCGTATTGTATTGTTATTATATTCTCGGATGTAACCTGCAGTATGTTATGGGAAAATTCCGGTATAATTTATATATCTTTTCCGGTCTGTTGTTTACGGTTATCGGAAGCTTTGTCTTGTATTTTGTGGCCAGAGTGCAGTTTGCGGAGCTGATTGAGCAAATCGGACCTGACGGCGCAAGACAGGTGTTTACCATATACGGTACTGCCACTGTCGGCGGAGAAGCAACACTGTTACCAACCTATTGGTTCCGTTCCATCAGTACCGACCAGTTAAAGATGTCCATGCTGCTTGCTTTTGCGGCATGCTGTCCGGAGGCGGTGTTTAGAATTCAGTTCTTAATTCCGATTAAAGCAAAATGGCTTGGTATTTTCTACGGATTTTTAATGGTTTACAGCTTTATTATGGGCAACATTTCCTCCAGAATTATGATGGTGGCGACCTTGCTTAACTTCCTGGTATTTTTCTTTGCAACCAGGGATTACCGCAGAATTTCTCCGAAGGAGCAAAAGCGTAAGATGGAGTACCGGCAGAAGGTGCATCAGGCCCAAAAGGTGGGAAATACTTCTACCTATCAGGGAAGAACCGTAATTACCAGACATAAATGTTCCATTTGCGGAAGAACCGAGTTGGATGATGAAAACTTAGAATTCCGTTATTGCTCCAAGTGCGAAGGTAATTTTGAATATTGTTCGGACCACTTATATACCCATGAACATGTCAGACGCATTGTACCGGGAGCGAACATAAAACCGGAGGAGTAATTTCATGAGAACTGTCCGGATATTGCTGCAGGCAGAAGCAGCAAGGTGGAAAAACAGACAGAATATCGTATTTTTAGTAGTGCTTATTATTTTTATGATAGGCACTATTTGCTATGTAAAGGAACAGAAAAAAGAAGAGCCGGAACCGGCAAAAATCATGCTCGGTGTTGCAAAGGAAGATACCTCTGCCTATGCTGATTTATTGATGGAATACTTTAATGAAAACGAAGATTTTTTAAAGTACGTGGAGCTGATAGAGGACAGCAGGGCAAATTTACAGAAAGCAATGGAAGAAAACAGGCTGGATGCCTATTTGATTATTCCTGAAAATTTCGCCCAAAGCATGCTGGATATGGAAAATCTTCCGATTCAGGCGGCAGTTTCCATGAAAAATCCAACCAAGGCTTTGGTAATGCGCCATGTGATGGAGGCGTACGAAACCTATATTGAAGCAGTGGAGGTAAATTGCACGGCGCTGTATCGCCGGATGAGAGAAGAAGGATTTTCCGCAAAAGAGCGGGATGCTGCCAATGTGGAAATATCCCTGGACCTGATTTTTACTGCTCTTGGAAAGGATGATTTTTTTCGTAAGCAGTTAGTGGAACGCCAGGAGGCTGAAGAACAGCCGGCGCTTTCTTTGGTACAGCATTATCAGTTTACGGGAGTATATTTTATTTTAATCTTTTTGTTTTTGCCGGCGGGACTACGGGTTCTTTCCATCCGTAAGAGCGGAATGCTGAACCGGCTGCGGACGGTGAATATGCAGTCGGCCGGAATTCTCACGGCAGTAGGACTTCCGTATCTTGTGCTTTCTGTAGGAGCCTTAGCGGTGATATGCAGCAGAATGTCCGGGCCGGAAACGCTACCGGGGGCAATACTGCTTTTATGTCCATGGCTGGTAGTATTTTTGTTACTAGGACGTGTTTGTAAAAACAGTGAGCAGTATCTTTTTATTTGCAGCATGGTATTGGTATGTCTGGCAATCTTTGGAGGAAGCCTGATTCCGGAAGCATATTTACCGGACAGCTTTCAGAAAATTGCAGCCTGGATGCCAAACCGTAACTTCACCTATGTGATGGGAGGTATTTTGCCATGATGCGTTGGATAAGAGAAACAGTACTCACTATGGTGTACAGCTTCAAATTGCTGCTGGCAGGAAAGAAAACCATTATTTTACTGATAACGGGATGGATGATTTTAGCTTTTATGTTGTTTAGCATGGAAGAAGTAAAGGAAGAAAAAAGCAAAATATCTGTGGGAATTGCAGATCAAAGCAGCACAGAACTTTCTGCTATGGTAATCGATGCGATGCAGCAGAAGGATTTATATGAAATCGTCCTTGGCAGGGAAGATGAACTGGTAGAACAGTTAAAAAGAGGTGAGGTTTCTGCGGTATGTGTGTTTAAGCGGAGCTTTGCAGATAATCTTCTTAAGGGTAAAACCAAGAATCTGGTAACTCTGTATGAAACACCGGACAATAGCGCCCTGCTTCTGGGAGATGTACTTGCCGGTACCATGATGCAGGAGATTTGTACGGCAAAAGGGTATCAGATGCTGTTGAAGTATCAAAAGAAGGCAGGTTTGGAAGAAACCTTGTCTGCGGACGAATACAGGGAATATGTAGAACAGGTTCTGGCAGAGGGTGGCACAGAATTCTCTTTTGAAGTAACCTATGTAAACAGAAAGAATGAAGAGGTAAAGAAACCGTCTCAGTCGGTAATATATCAACAGGCCATTTATGCGGTGTTTGCACTGATGCTGGGATTTCTTTCCGTTTATGCGGTGCTCCCGTTCCGTCAAATCAGGCACGGACGTTTGGGCGACAGAATAAAAATTCTTCCAATCCGGCAAAGTGCGGTATATGCCGGCAGTGCGGTGGCCGGACTTTTTGTGCCGTTTCTCTTTGGAAGTATGTTCTTATTGTGTCTGTATTGGAAGAACCGGATGGAAATTTCCGAAATTCTTTCATTACTTGTTTGCACTATGGTATACATTTGTGTTATAGTATGTTTGATGCTTTTTGCAGCATACATAATTAAGAATCATACCGTATATCAGATGGGAATGCTGGCAATGATTCTCATATTCGGAGTTTTAGGATTTATCAGTGTGGTGGACGGACTGCTTGTGCCGGAGGGAACTTCGGTCTGGGTGCCAAACAGCTGGTTTGTCCGGAAAATGACAGAACTTTACCACTGACTTTAGGAGGATAAATCCTCTGCCCGCAATCGGCGGGCGGGCATTTTCCTTCGGAAAACAAGGAGGATTACAATGGATAAAACAATACGACAGTTGACAGGAGATATCAAGGCAGGAAGAAACCTGGAACAGGCACTGCCGGAGTTAATGAACCGTATGGCATCTGCCTACGGAATGCTGTCTTATTATAACATGAACATGGAGCTTTCCGTGCTTTTGGAAGCAAAGGAAGAGGGCATGATTAAGCCGGGCCGTACCGTAAAGGAACTGGAAGAAAAGCTTTACGATATTATGAGGAAAACTCTTTTGGATGCATTTTCTCCGGATGTATATGACGAGGCAATTAAAGAACTGGCGGAGCTTCGTGAAAAAATTATTACAAAAATGGATATATTAACGGCATATACCGATTTGTTTATTTTGTATGAGTATGTGATAAACCGTCTGGAAGCTGTTTTTGAAGAAACAGAAGAACCGGCTGCTATGGATAACGATGCGGTGGCAAAGGAAATCCTGCAGTGGATTTTTTCGGAAGAGGAGCCGGCTCTTATCAATGAGCATATCAAAGAAATGGTATCCTGTCTGCCGGTACGTATGACAAAGGGTAAGTTCCTGGAGCTGGTAGAAAATGCATTTTCTATTTATAAAGAATCCGATCCAAAGAGTGTGGAGATGTTTGATTACATGCTTCGCAGTGCCTCCGGTCTGTATACACCAAAGGGTATGGCAAAGAGCTATGCAAAGCTGGATAAGGTAAAGAAGTTGTTTGAGAGCAAGTCTCTTGCAGAACTTAGCGGGGAAGAATATGCAGAGCGTAAGGACGCATTGGCGGAAGGTACAGAATATATCCGCAATGCTACCGAATGCCTGAGCGACATTCAGGCAGTGGCAAATGCCCTTATGACCGTATTGCTTACAAAACAGTATTTTACGCTTTCTGCAGAACGGGCAAGTGCACGTCCGCAGGAAATGACGAAGTCGCTTTTATCCGAAACACCGGTAGAGGCAGAAGTTTTATTTGCCGGCGTAGAAACGGAAATGGAAGCAATATCCGAAGAAATTATGGGTCTGGAAGCTGTTTTGTTATATGTAAAAGAAAATCTGGAAAAGCAGATAAACGAGCTGATGCTTTCTGTGGTGTATCACCGCTTATTAACCGTACAGCGTTTAAATTCCAGCAGTGCGTATGCTTCTCTGGAAGAAGAGGGGCCGGTGGAAGAAGACGGTTATTTGCAAAAGGTAAAGGACGCATTTTTGATTGATATTAAGAATGCTTTGGAGAATGGTTCCAGAATACAAAACCGTGCAGTTATGGCCGCAGTACTCAGAGAACTTCCGGTATTCTTTAACAACCATACAGAAGTAATGAATTATGTTAGAAATGCCCTGGATGGCTGCAGGGATGAAAAAGAAAAGAAAATCAGTGTTGATTTACTTCGCAGCTATTATCAGGTATAACTTTACTTCCCGAAAAAAGTCTGTTATGATAGCAGTAGACAGCAGTTGGAGGTGGCACAGGTGATTGTTTGGTCAGAAAAATTATACATAGGCAGTCAGGCTGAAAAGAATGTAAAAAAGGTGCAGAAAAAACTGGAGAGCGGTAAAACTGTTTTAGGTTTTTTTCTCATTACAAGACCATCTAACAACAGCAATTTATTTGATATTCTGCCAACAGCTGAGTTGCTTTTTCCCTATTACAAACGGCAAAATCTTTTGGTTTACGGAATAGCCAAGGGAAAGGAAGAAGCAGAAAATCTTGTGGTTTCCATGCTGGAGGATGTTTATCGGGCAACCGACGGACTTTGTTGCAAGGAGTATTTTGAAACAGAATGATACAGATATTTTTACTTATCTTAAAAATTATCGGAATTACAATTTTGGCAATACTCGGACTGATTCTCCTGGTATTGGCGCTGGTATTGTTTGTTCCGGTCTTTTACAAGGTGAGAATTATTCATAATCCAAAAGAGACTAAGGTTACCGCCAAGGTAAGCTTTTTATGGCCGGCAATTGTTGTTATAGTACAATATTTCAAGAAATTGTCCTATAAGGTAAAGCTTTTTGGAATATCGTTATTAGATTCGGAAAAGCCAAAGAAGGAAAAAACACCGAAAAAGAAAAAAGAAAAAAAGCCGAAGCAGAAAAAAGCAAAGAAGAAAAAGAAGGGGAAGTCCGGCAATGTAATAGAAACTGTTCCTGAGGAAGAAATCTTTGCTCCGCTGGAAAATCCGGGAACTCTTCCGAAGGCGGAACCGGAGGACGAGGCTTCTTTTGAAAACGTAGCAGAAGAGTCGGAAAGTTTTGAGGAGACAACGGAGAAGCCGGCACAGGACAAAGAAAAAAAGCCCGGCATTTTTGCTAAAATCAAGGCTAAGATTCAAAAAATGCGGGAGACTATCAGTAAAACAATTGCTAAAATCAAAAAACTGTTACATCAAAAAGATGAGGTGCAGCGGATTTTAGGAAAGCCAGAAACAAAAACAGCGATGAAGTTTGTCTGGAGCAAGCTGGGAAGGTTATTAAAGCATATTCTCCCAAGAAAGATAAAAGGATATTTGGCTTACGGTGCGGACAACCCTGCAACCACCGGACAGGTTCTCGGAATCCTCAGTGTTCTTTATGCACGGACAGGACAGCTTTTGGAAATCCGGCCAAACTTTACGGAAAAGCAACTGGAATGTGACGTGCTGATTAAGGGAAGAATCCAGGTGTTCACTCTTTTGGTGATTGCGGTTAAGGTTGCATTAAACAAGGAACTCAGACAGGTAATAAAAGAATTTAAAGGTATAAAAGAAATAGAATAAAATATTTTGGAGGACAAAAAAATGGCAGATAACAGATTTGACAGTACAGTAGAAGCTTTATTTAAAGGCATGGATGGTTTTTTATCTACAAAGACGGTAGTAGGAGATGCGGTACGTTTTGAAGACGGTACCATTATTCTTCCGCTTGTGGACGTTTCTTTCGGTGTCGGTGCCGGTGCCTGGGCGAAGCAGGCCGGTGACATGAGTACCGGCGGCGGTCTCGGCGGTAAGATTACTCCAAGTTCTGTAGTTGTATTAAAAGACGGACATGCCAAGCTTGTGAATGTGAAGAACCAGGATACCGTAACCAAGGTTCTTGATATGGTTCCTGACTTGATTGACTCCTTCAAAAAGGATAAAACAGAGAAAAAAGACATGCAGGAAAAGGTTGACAGCGTAGTAGCAGATTTAGAAGAATAAAAAAATATAAATTTGTGCTTGCATTCTGAAAGGTTTTCTGTTAAAATGATTTTGTTTGTGGGCCATAGCCTTAAATTATTACCTAAGGAGGTGCAATAAAATGGCTAAATGTGCAGTTTGTGATAAGGGTGCTTTATTCGGAAGAACCATCAGCATTACCAGAAGCCAGGTTTCCGGTAGAGCTAATAAGATGTGGAAGTCCAACGTTAAGTCTGTTAGAGTAAAGACTGAAGGCGGTACTAAGAAGATGTATGTATGTACATCCTGCTTAAGATCCGGTAAGGTAGAGCGTGCTTAAAGCAAAAAATCGGATTAAGCAATAAGCTTGATTAAAACGGGTGTCCGGCGGTTGCCTGACACCCTATTTTTCGTTTAAGAGTTATTTACAAAACAGGTTATATCCGCATACCAAAAAGAGTAAGATTAAGCAGAGGGCCAGGATGCCGTGCCGGATAAAAAGCATTAGGAGCATTCCGACGGCTATCCAGAACATTATAAAGCCAATCAGGCGTTTCATGGGCTTCTCCTTGGCGGTGTGATGGTATTAATATATGTATGAAAAAGAAAAAAATTTAAAGAAAAGGTTCCTTTTCGGCTGAAGTTATGGTAAAATCCTTTTGTTGGAAACAATTTCTGCGGCCGTGGAATTACACAGGCCCGGAATAACAGGATTGGAGGTATTACTATGAATAGTATGTCAAGTGGTATTATGAATACAAACCTTGGAAATGTCCAGATTGATAAAGAAGTTATTGCTAAATATGCAGGTTCTTCCGCAGTAGAGTGCTTTGGTGTTGTCGGAATGGCAACCATCAGTGTAAAAGACGGCTTTGCCAAGCTCTTAAAAAGAGAAAGCTTAACCCACGGTGTGGAAGTTACCATTACAGAAGATAATAAGATAACCATCGACCTTCATATCATCGTGTCCTACGGTGTCAGCATCTCTGCGGTTACCGATAATCTTATCAGCAACGTAAAATATAAAGTGGAAGAGTTTGCCGGTCTTCCGGTAGAGCGGATCAGCGTGTATGTTGAAGGCGTCCGCGTTATAGATTAACCGTACGGATTAGGAGGATAGTTATCGTGGCAAATATTACAGTAGATGCAAAGATGCTTTGCAAGGCATTCTTAGCCGGTGCACAGCGTATTGAAGCAAAAAAGGAATATATTAACGAATTAAACGTTTTCCCGGTTCCGGACGGTGACACCGGTACCAATATGACATTAACCATTATGTCTGCGGCAAAGGAAGTAAGCCAGATGGCAAACCCTGCCATGAAGGAGCTTGCGAAAGCTATTTCTTCCGGCTCCCTGCGTGGCGCCAGAGGTAACAGCGGCGTTATTTTATCCCAGCTGCTCCGCGGTTTCTGCAAAGTGGTTGGCGAACATAAAGAAATTACGGTTCCTATTGCTGCGGAAGCATTCCAGCGTGCGGTAGAAACTGCATATAAGGCAGTTATGAAGCCAAAGGAAGGTACCATTCTTACCGTAGCAAAGGGCGGTGCAGAACGTGCCAGCCAGCTGGTAGAAGAAACCGATGATATTTTATACTTCATGGATGAAGTAATTAAGTATATGGACGAAGTTCTTGACTATACACCGGAATTATTACCGGTATTAAAAGAAGCAGGTGTAGTAGACTCCGGCGGTCAGGGCTTAATGGAAATTATGAAGGGTGCATACGATGCACTTTGCGGCAAGGAAGTTAAAATTGATATTCCTGTAGCGGCGCCTGTGGTGAAAAAGCCTACCGGTGCAGCTTCCGATGATATTTCCACCGCAGACATTAAGTTTGGTTACTGTACCGAATTTATTATCATGTTAGAAAAAGAATATACCATGGATACCGAGTTAGAGTTCAAGGCATATTTGGAATCCCTGGGTGACTCCATCGTAGTAGTATCCGATGATGAAATTGTAAAGGTTCATGTTCATACCAACGACCCTGGTTTGGCAATCCAGATGGCATTAACCTACGGTTCCTTAACCAGAATGAAAATTGATAATATGCGTGAAGAACACAATGAACGTGTTATTTCCGGCAGTGAAGCGCAGGCAGCTGCAGAATCTGTTGCAGAAGAAGTTCCTGCGGCAGAACCGGTAAAAATTGCAGAGCCAAGAAAATCCGAAGGCTTTGTTGCGGTTTCCATCGGTGCCGGCATGAATGAAATTTTCATGGGATTAGGTGTAGACAGCATTATTGAAGGCGGTCAGACCATGAACCCAAGTACCGAAGATGTATTAAATGCCATTGAATCGGTAAATGCAGATACTGTTTATGTTCTTCCGAACAACAAGAATATTATTCTTGCGGCAGAGCAGGCAAAGACATTAACAGAAGATAAAAACGTTGTGGTTATTCCGTCCAAGACAGTTCCTCAGGGTATTGCAGCGTTAATCAACTTTGCTTATGATAAGTCATCGGAAGAAAATGCAGAGCTGATGACAACAGAAATGAAAAAGGTAAAAACCGGTCAGGTTACCTATGCGGTAAGAGATACCAGCATCGACGGCATGGAAATCAAGCAGGGCAACATTATGGGTCTTGATGATTCCACCATCCGTGCGGTTGGTGACTCTGTAGAAGATACCACATATGAACTTCTGGTAAATATGATAGATGAGGATTCTGAACTGATTACCTTATATTACGGTGAAGAAACCAGTGAAGAAGAGGCTGAAGCGCTGGCTTCCCGCATTACGGAAAGCTATCCGGAGGTAGAAGTGGAAGTACACTCCGGCAACCAGCCAATCTACTATTACGTGATTTCTGTAGAATAATGAAGTTTAGAAGAGTGCCGTAAGGTGATGCAGGGCGTCATTTTACGACACTCTTGTTGTCTTTGTAACAAAAAAAGATGTAATGTTTCGGAAAGGAGAAGAAGATGCAGATAAGTGACCGTATTGACAGCGTGAAAGGTATCGGTGATAAAACCAGAGCCTTATTTGAAAAACTGAATGTAAATACGGTAGGCCAGCTTCTTACCTATTATCCGAGAGATTATGAAACCTTTTCCGGTCCTGCACCGGTTGCTTCCCTGCAGGAGGGCAGTATTGGTGTTGTGGAAGCTTCCGTTTCCAGAATTTCCGAAACAAGAGCCGGTGGCAGAATGCACATTATTACCTGTGTGGCCACAGATCCGTCCGGAAGTATTGCCCTTACCTGGTTTAACCAGCCCTATTTAAAAAAACAGTTAAGTATGGGATACCGTTATATATTCCGGGGTAAAATAACAAGAAAAGGCAATCAGCTCCGTATGGAGCAGCCAAAATTTTATAAAAGGGAAGAGTATGCCCGTTTACAAAATGTATTGCAGCCGGTGTATCCGTTAACGAAAGGCCTCACCAACAATATGGTGTCTAAGTCCATGAAACAGGCCCTTAGCCTGGCGGGAGAGCTCCCGGAATATATACCGTCGGCCATTCGCAGGGAATACGGAGTGTTAAAGAGAAAGAACACACTGGAAGAAATTCATTTTCCAAAGAGCAGGGAAACTATGCTGGAGGCAAGAAAGTCCCTGGTTTTTGAAGAATTTTTTCTGTTTTCCGTGTTTCTTCGGGAACTGGCAGGCAGTAAAGAAACTAAAAACAGTGAGTTTGTTTTTAGAAATGTTCCGGAATGTGATGCATTGATAGAAAACCTTCCTTACGAGCTTACCGGTGACCAGAAAAAGGTATGGGAGGAAATAAAAAAAGATTTGGCCTCGGGCGGCGTTATGGCTCGCCTGGTGCAGGGAGACGTAGGCTCCGGTAAAACCATTCTTGCCATGCTGGCTCTTCTATTAACGGTTAAAAACGGTTGTCAGGGCTGCCTTATGGTGCCGACGGAAGTGTTGGCAAAGCAGCATTTTGACTCGGCAAAAAAGCTTTTAGAGCCTTTTGGCGTAAGAATCACCCTGCTGGTTGGTTCCATGACAGCCAAAGAAAAAAGAGAAGTCTACGCCAAAATGCAGGCGCAGGAAACGGATGTTATTATCGGAACCCATGCCCTGATTCAGGAAAAGGCAGAATATGCAAGACTTGGTCTGGTTATCACCGATGAACAGCACCGGTTTGGTGTGAAGCAGAGGGAAAAACTGGCGGGGAAAGGCTTTGAACCGCACATTCTGGTTATGAGTGCCACACCGATTCCAAGAACCCTTGCCATGATGCTGTACGGTGATATGGACATTTCCGTCATCAAAGAGCTTCCGGCGGAGCGTCTGCCGATAAAGAACTGCGTGGTAGGCACCGGATACCGGGAAACTGCCTACAAATTTATGGAAAAGCAGATTGCTGAAGGACATCAGGTGTATATTATCTGTGCCATGGTAGAAGAGAGTGAAACCTCTGATTTGGAGAATGTTACGGATTATACAGAGCGTTTAAAAGAACGCTTTGGCTCCTCCGTTTGTGTAGAGGCTCTGCACGGAAAAATGAAGGCAGAAGAAAAGAACACCATTATGGAGCGTTTTGCCTCCGGAGAAATACAGATACTTGTTTCTACAACTGTAGTAGAAGTTGGAGTCAACGTGCCGAATGCTACGGTTATGATGATAGAAAATGCAGAACGGTTCGGTCTTGCCCAGCTGCATCAGCTCAGGGGCCGCGTGGGCCGGGGCAGTGCCCAGTCCTATTGCATTATCATGAGCGGCAATGGGGATGAAGCAACTATGGAGCGCCTTGGAATATTAAATAAATCCAACGACGGATTCTTTATCGCCTCCGAGGATTTACGTCTCAGAGGTCCTGGGGACTTGTTCGGTATCCGCCAGAGCGGCGATATGACCTTTAAAATCGGCGACATTTATCAGGATGCTGATTGCTTAAAAGAAGCAAATGAAGCGGCAAACCGGTTGAGCATGGATGCCAGAAAGCAAATTATGGACGATTTATACCAAAATGGAGCAAATGATATCTTTCTTTTTTTGGATGCTTATAGTACAATCTAGTTAACAGGTGAGGACACGAACCAGGCCTAACCTGTTAGGCACTTTAAGGAGCAATAACATGACAACAGCTTATTCCAACCAACAATTATATCATATGGCAGATGAGAACTACCGCACTTTAAAGTCCTTCTGTGCCTTGCTTGAAACAGAAGGCTATTGGGAGCAGGCGGAAAAGGTTCTGCACATGAAATCAGAGGAAGTTCTGGAATTATATGTCCAGTCCCTGCTGGTTTGTTTTGCTGTGTACTGCAAGCATATGAATAAAACAGAAAGAGACTTTATTGCATCCCTTTCTGTGCGTAACGAGTTGTCATTTACGGAAGAAACCGAAGACACAAAAGTGTTTGAGGCTGCAGAACGTTTCCAGAAGAATCCTCCGATTCTGTACCAGCTGCTTTCCCTTCGGGATGTGGAGCATGATTCCGGAACAGCCGGGTTGTTTTTTGACGGAGTTTTAAATATTATGCTGTGCCTGTCGTATCTGGACGGAAAAAGAGAGGCCATTGCCACAAAGTATCTTGGTATTTATTTTGACCGCATCAGCATGTTTTTGGAAAACGCAAAGAATCCGTCCCAGGCAGTAGACAGTAAATATATCTTTAAAAAGCTGTGCCATGGTGTTCTGGAAAAAAGTAATGAAGAATTGATTTATGCTGCCGGTGACTTTGCTTTGTATAAGCGCCGTCACCTGTTCTATAAAGATAAGCATATGGCTGCGGTGCATGTGGCGCATGTAGAGGCAAATTCGGACCAGGCTGTGCTTTCCGAAGAAACTAAAGTGCAGGAGCCTATGCTTCCGTTGGAGGAAATGTTAGAACAGCAGGAAGAAAAGAAGGATAAAGACATTTTAGATTCCATCGGTGCTGCTCATCTGGAAGAGCTGTTGGAAGAATTAAACGGACTTGTGGGCTTAAATGAGGTAAAAACAGAAATCCGTTCTCTGGTCAATTTGATTAAAGTCCGCAAAATGAGAGAAAAATACTGTCTGCCGGAAATTGAAATGTCTTACCACATGGTATTTACGGGAAATCCGGGTACCGGTAAAACAACCCTGGCAAGACTGGTTGGAAAAATATATAAAGAACTTGGCATTTTAACCCACGGAGAAATGACGGAAACCGACCGCTCCGGTCTGGTGGCAGGTTATGTGGGACAAACTGCCTTAAAAGTAAAAGAAGTAGTAGAAAAGGCTGTAGGCGGAGTGTTGTTTATTGATGAAGCTTATGCACTTGCGGGAGGCGGTGCCAACGACTTCGGCGGTGAGGCCATTGATACATTGGTTAAGCTGATGGAAGACCACAGAGACAATCTGGTGGTAATTGTGGCCGGTTATACTGAAGAAATGAAGCAGTTTTTAAAGTCCAATACCGGTCTGGTATCCCGTTTTAACCGCTTTATTCATTTCCCTGATTATACAACGCAGGAGCTGGTGGACATTTTAGAGGGAATGGCAACAAAGGCCGGTCTTAAGCTGGAAGACGGCTTAAAGGATACCATTTATTACTATTTGGAGAGCATGGGACAAAAAGAACGAGAGAACTTTGGCAATGCCAGAGGAATCCGTAATTTCTTTGAAACCATGGTGGTAAACCAGGCCAACCGTCTGGTAACCATGACAGACTGTTCGGTGGAACAGTTGACGTTAATTAAGGCTGAGGATATTGCCTGGCTGGAAGAGAAAAAATAAGGATGGAGCAATAAAATGTTAGGAGTAGTATATATCCTTTTATGTGTATTATGCGGCAGTGCAATATGCGGCTTGTTGTTTAAAAACTTAGGAAAGCCTGCGGAGGAAGCAGGGCTTCCCGCTTTTATGGTAAAACTTCCTGCCTGGTATCTGATTGGCACCCTGGCTGTAACCTGGCCGGTATACTTGTTTTCTTATTTGTTTCAGAATGCACAAAAGCCGCTGTTTTGGGGTAATCTGGTGACCTGGTTGCTTGCTATTGCTTTTGTTACGGTTGTTTTTCTTGCTAACAAAGGGAAAAAAAGCGTAAAAGAAATGTTTTCCGGAACCGGAAGCAGAACAAAAGAGTTTTTCTTCATGGAAAAAGAATCACAGGCCTACGGCCCGATTTTGTTTACTATAGTGACGGTTGCATTTACCGGATTCTTAATGTTTTTAACCTTTAAGGTCCTGAATAACAGCATTTATGTGGGTTATTCCGTATTCAGTGACTTTGCTCCTCACCTTGGAATGATTCGTTCCTTTTCGGTAAGTAATAACTTCCCGACCCAGTATGCCCATTTTGCCGGAGAAGATATCCGGTATCACTTTATGTTCCAGTTTATGGTGGGTAATTTGGAATTCCTTGGCATGCGCCTGGATTTCGCCTTCAATCTGCCGAGCATGTTTGGCATGATTGGTACTTATATGCTGTTGTTTGTTCTGGTGGTGCGCCTGACAAAGAGCAGACTGTGCGGTTATCTGACTGCCCTGTTATTTACCTTCCGCAGTTCTTTTACGGTGTTCCGCTATATGGCAGAACAGCCAAAGGACAACGTGTGGAATGCTTTAAAAACGAATACGGAGTTCCTTGGATATACCCAAAATGAAAACTGGGGTTTGTGGAACTTAAATGTATATTGTAATCAGCGCCATCTGGCATTTGCTTTGGCAATGCTTGTGCTGGCAATCCTTTTGTTTTTTCCGTATGTGGAAGCTATGGGCAAAAAGCTTCTGGCAGTGCAAAAGGAAGAAAAACTTACCTTTGCAGACAGAATCGCACAGGTAAAAACACTGTTTTTTACGAAAACTGCCTTTGGTATAAAGGATGTTAAATTTGCGGTAGGTATGGGTGTGTTCCTTGGAACTCTGGCTTTTTGGAACGGTTCCGCCCTGGTGGCAACGCTGGCCATGCTGTTCTTTATGGCAGCGGTTTCCGATTACCGACTGGATTATTTAATTACTGCAGTTATCGTATTAGTCCTTTATTTCCTGCAATCTAATCTGTTTGTAGAAGGTTCCGTGGTTTCCCCGGCGTATTTCTTTGGTTTTCTGGCAGAGAATAAAACGGCCTGGGGTGTGGTGCTGTTTATTGTGGAGCTTACCGGCATTGTGCTGTTTGTGGCCATTGCGGGTGCAACTATGGTAAAAGGAACGGTTCGTTATATGCTTTTGGTATTCCTGGTACCGTTTGTTCTGGCGTTTACTCTGGCACTGACCGGAGACATTACCGTAAACCATAAGTGGATTATGATGTCTCTGATGCTGGTTTCCATGTTTGCGGCTATTGTGCTGACTAACCTGCTAAAATCAGGGGATTGGCTGAATCGTGCAGTGGCAATTGTTTTGCTGTTTGTACTGACTGCCACCGGTGTATATGACCTGACCACCGTGGTAAAGAGAAATGAAAATTATCTGGTTTTCTCCTATGACGATCCCGTTACCAACTGGATTGCAGAGAATGCCACCTGTGATGATATTTTCCTGACTCCGTATTATTCTTTGAATAATGTGGTGATGGGTGGTGCAATGCTGTATTACGGCTGGCCGTATTATGCCTGGTCTGCCGGTTACGACACCTATTCCAGAGAACGCAAAGTTAAGAAAATGTATGAAGCTTCTTCTGTGGAACAGTTGGATGCTTTGATTGAAGAACATAATATCCGCTACATTATTGTGGACCATGACTGCCGTACAAGCTCGGAGTATGATGTCCGTGAAGATGTTATCGAAGCAGCTTATGAGGCTGTATTTGAACACGATACCGGTGACTGGATGGTGCGGATTTTTGATACAACAAAAGAAAAGTAATAATTTCGGAGGAGAAAGAAAATGGACAAGTTATATATTGTAATTCCTGCCTACAATGAACAGGATAATATCGAAGATGTAGTAAAGGACTGGTATCCGGTGGTGGAAAAAACCGGTGAGGAAAGCCGCCTGGTTATTATTGATGACGGCAGTAAGGATGCTACCTATGCCAAACTGCAGGAACTGGCAAAAGACCGTCCGCAGTTAGAACCGATTCATAAGGAAAACGGCGGTCATGGTGCTACCATTCTTTACGGCTACCGTTATGCTATCGATAAGGGTGCAAATTATATTTTCCAAACAGACTCCGATGGTCAGACACTGCCTTCCGAGTTTGATGAGTTCTGGAATATGAGAGAAGAGTACGACATGGTTATCGGTCACAGAAAGGGCCGTCAGGACGGTTTCTCCAGAGTAGTGGTAACTAAGGTATTAAAGGCTGTTTGCCTGCTTTGCTTCCATGTAAACGTACAGGATGCCAACACACCGTTCCGCCTGATGAAAGCAGAAAGCTTAAACAAAGAAATCGGGCTGATTCCGCAGGATTACAATTTATCCAATGTGGTTGTTTCAGTACTGTTTATTAAGAAGGGCTACAAGGTAAAGTATCTTCCGATTACTTTCCGTCCGCGTCAGGGTGGTGTGAATTCCATTAACTTAAAGAAGATTGCAAAAATCGGACAGAAGGCAGTAAAGGATTTCATCCAGATTAACAAGATTATTAAGGCATCCAAGTAGAGGAGACAAAAGAAATATGAGTAAGAAAAAATCCACAACCTCCTTTGACGTGATGCCGGTGGTACAAAGCATTTTTCTGATGTTCGGCTACCTTGGCGCTTTGGTTATCGGACGTGTGTTATTAAAAAGTGAATTTACAGAGGTAATGCAGTGGTGGTTCACGTTGGTACTTCTCGGAGTATCCTGCCTGCCGCTGACAAATCTTTTGTTTTCCGGTTTTCATGACGGAGGCTTTATGTTTTCCAAGGCAATCGGTCTGGCGGTGTCCGGCTGGCTGTTATGGGCATTATCCTCCATGCATATTTTAAAGTTTACAAGAACCAATGCCATTATAGTTCTGATTCTTGTGTTTGCACTGAATGTTGCGTTTTGTGTTTTATTGAAGAAGCTTCCAAAAGTAAAAGAGTGGAAGGAAAGGGTTACGGCTCCTGCAGAAAATGATACTACAAAAAAAGTAGTACTTGCGTTGACCTTTGAACTTTTATTTCTGATTATTTTTGTTGTTGGCTGCTACGTAAAATGCTTTAAGCCGGAAGCCTACGGTACGGAAAAATTTATGGACTACGGTTTTATGACCTCCATGATGCGTTCCGATTATATGCCGCCGGAGGATTTCTGGGCATCGGGCACCAATTTAAACTACTACTATATGGGACAGTATATGTCCACCTTCGTTACAAAATTATCCGGTGTTACCGTAAATTCGGGTTATAATTTAGGACTCATGATGCTGATGGCATTTTGCTGCATGATGTCTTATTCCATCGTATACGAAGTGATGCGGATGACCGTACGCTTAAGAAACGAAAAGAAGAGAGAACAAATCCGTACAGGAAATGAAAATGTGGCAGAAATCGGCCGTGGCTTTACAGCAGTTGTATGCCATACGGCAGGTGCCCTTGCAGGAATCGCCGTTACTTTTGCAGGTAATATGCATTACACTATTTTCTGTAAGATTATTCCTGCAGTACAGAATATGCTTGGCATGGAAGTGGATTCCTACTGGTTCCCGGATGCAACCCGTTACATCGGCTACAATCCGGATACGGAAGATAAAACCATCCATGAATTTCCGTCCTATTCCTTTGTGCTTGGCGATTTGCATGCCCACGTAACAAATATCATGTTTGTGCTGACGGTGCTCGGCATCTTATACGGCTGGCTGTTGTACCGTAAAGCCCGTATGGATGCGGTAAAGACAGGCGCAAAAATTGAACCGTATTCCAGATTATTGGAGACTTTCCATCCGTCTGTTGTGATGGTCGGTTTCTTCATCGGTTTGTTCCAGATTACAAATTATTGGGACTTCCCGATTTACTTTGTGGTATCCGGCGCGGTTATTTTATTCAGCAATGCCATTATTCACAAATTTGAAAAGGAAACTCTTATCTTAACTGCCCTGCACGCAGCTATTGTTTTGGGGATGGGTGTAATAGTATCCTTCCTGTTCAATTTGAAATTCGTTTCTATGGCAAAGGGTATTGCTCTTTGTACCGACCATACACCGCTGTATCAGCTGGCGGTACTTTGGGGTCTGCCGGTAACCGTACTTGTTTGCTATCTGGTGTCTACCATTTGCAAAAAGAAAAACGAGGAACCATACAAGAGAAAGAAAGGCTCCATGCCGTTATTGTTCCAGTTTATCGGCCGTTTGTCCGTGCCGGAGTTGTTTATTCTTACCATCGGACTTTGTGCCGCAGGTCTGGTGCTGATGCCGGAAATTATTTATGTCATCGATATATACGGTGGTCATAAGCGTGCCAATACCATGTTTAAATTTACCTATCAGGCATTTATTATGTTTGGTCTGATGATGGGGTATGTAATTACAAAGTTTGTGCTGTTGGCTAAGAACGGAAAGCAGATTATCTGCGGCATTCTTACCGGTTTTCTTCTGTTTACCACAGTCGGATACCTTGGAAAGTCGGTGGATTCCTGGTTTGGTGATATAAAGAATCAGGACAGATTCCAGGGACTGGACGCAGCAGCGTTTGTTGACAAGGAAAACATCTATGATTCCGAAGCAGTAGACTGGATTAATGCAAATATCGAGGGACGCCCGGTAATGTTAGAGGCTCACGGCAACAGTTATACTTATGCAAACAGAATTTCCACGTTAACCGGCTTACCGACCATTCTTGGCTGGCATACCCATGAGTGGCTCTGGAAGGATGATTACAACTGGGTAGAAGCAAGAAAAGCAGATGTAGAAACAATTTACACTTCCGATGACGTTTCTTTAGTAAAAGAACTATTGGAAACCTATGATGTTACCTATATTTATCTGGGTGATGAAGAACATAAAGCGTATACAGTAAATGATGCACTGTTACAGACACTTGGAGAAATTGTATTCAAGAATGACGGAGCATATATTGTGAAAGTAAAATAGTGAAAAAAATCCCTGCCGGGTTTGCGGCAGGGATTTTTCAGACTGTAGACAAAGTCCCGGGCTTTCGCCCGGGATTTTTCTTGTTCTGTCTATGAAAAATCCTTTAAAATAGCGACATTCTGTAGGTTTTATGGTATAATTAGAGTATCAAAAACAGGTGGTGTGATTGCTATGA
>JAGBCB010000004.1 GCA_017938145.1 Lachnospiraceae bacterium | reverse complement strand
TTGATTCCTCGAAACAAACGAATTGAGAAATATAAAGAGAAATGGTGTGCATAAAAAAACGACCGCACAATTTTGTACGGTCGTTCGCCAGCACTTCATTTTAGATATTTAACCTGTCTACTTGACAGGGGGCATATCAAAACCTACCTCTTTTTTTCTCTGTAAGCAGCCGGTGTCCAACCGGTTATTTTTTTGAAGTGATGGATGAACTGATTTGGGTTTTCGTAGCCTACCTGGTAGCTGATTTCGTGAACCTTTAAAGTGGTTTCTGCCAGAAGCAGTTTGGCTTTGGCAATACGTGCCCCGTGGAGATATTGCAGGGGTGGCTGATCGAAGTGTTCCCGGAATTCCCGGCAGAGGCGGTAGCGGTTAACGCCAAACAGGGATTCCAAACCCTCCAGAGAGATATCTTTAAAAAAGTTCTCATCCAGGTATTCTCTCAGCTGACGCAGATAATCCGGTACGGAAGTGCCCTGCTCGAAAGCAGAGGAGTAATCGATAAGCTCTGATAAAAAGTCGGTAAGCATCCGATGAAAGGCAAAAGCTGAGCTGTAAGCGGTTCCGCCCGGTAAAAGCGGACGGAGCAGGGAGCTTAAGCCGGAGGAGGACAGGGCGGAGATGTAGAGTCCGTCCAGTTTTTTCAGTTCGTCGTAAAAACACTGGATCGGAGTACCGTTAAAATACAGAAGGTCGTGTTCCAGATTGGAGTTGGAGGTGATGGAAAAGCCTTCTTTACCGTCAAATAGTACAAAGGAGTTTGCGGTGAGTATAAAGTTGCGGCCTCCGCAGGTAAGATGACCGGTGCCTCTGGATACATATAAGAGGCCGTAAGTAGGCAGCGGATGGAAACTTAACTGCATGCCGGCAGGCATTTGGATGTGTCCGGATGCCTGTGGAAAGAATAAAAAGGCGGAATGGCTACCATCCATAGTGGTATTTTTAGGTAAATAGTAAGTTATAGGCATAGATGTTGTGTTGGCAGGTATATCAACCAGGCTATGCATAAGCAGATGAACAAAGTCCATAAATGCCTCCTTGTTACAAATTAATAGTAGTTAGTTCTTGTTTTTTGTGTAAATTGCATCAACAAGAAAGTGATTACAGCGTCAACAATCATAAATAATATAACATATCCGAGTAATAAAATCAAGTTAAATTAACTTAAAATTAGGTAACGAATTAACTTAACCGAATAACCGGTTACAAAAAAACAGGTCTGCATTTGTGCGTTTTGCACAAAAAGGACAAGCTGATTTTGTTTAAAACAAAGAAACGCATAAAAAATACAAGAAAGAGAGATTGAACGCAAGAATAAGTGATGATTAAATGAAATTTTGTAGTAAAATTAAATTAGTTTTAATGATAATGAGGAGGAGTATGGCGTGGCTGCAATCAGAGTAGAAATGGAACAGCATTTAAAAGAGGTGCTGTTACCGTTCTGGAAAAACTTAAAAGATGATACCTACGGCGGTTTTTACGGATTTATGGGAACCGACCTTTCGGTAATAAAAGATTCGGAAAAGGGTTGTATTTTAAACAGCCGAATTCTCTGGTTCTTCTCCAATGCTTATCTTACCTTAAAGGATGAGAGCATTAAGCCTTATGCGGACCATGCCTTCCGTTTTCTGGTAGACCGTTGCTTAGACCGTAAGGAGGGCGGCGTGTTCTGGTCCTTAGACTACAAGGGTCAGCCGTTGGATACTACCAAGCATACATACAATCAGGCCTTTGCCATTTATGCGTTATCTTCTTATTATGATGCGTTCCGCGTGGAAGAAGCGTTGCAGACCGCTACCGACCTGTTCCGCTTAATCGAGCTTAAGTGCCGGGATGAATACGGTTATAAGGAGGCTCAGAGCAGAGAGTTTTACAATGTCAGCAACGATAAGCTTTCCGAAAACGGCGTTATGGCAGACCGCACCATGAACACTCTACTTCATGTGTTGGAAGCCTACACCGAGTTATACCGGGTAACAAAGCGTCCGGAAACGGCAGAGCGTTTAAAATGGATGTTGGATACCATCGCGGCAAAAATTTATAATCCAAAGCTTCACCGTCAGGAAGTATTCTTCGACAATGACATGAATACCCTCATCGACCTTCATTCCTACGGCCACGACATCGAAACCGCATGGCTGGTAGACAGAGCGTTAAATGTTCTGGGTGATGAGTGCTACAAGCGCAAGCTGGCGCCTATCAATGAAGCGCTGGAAGATAAAATTTATGAGGTTGCCTACTACAATCATTCCCTTGCCAATGAGTGCGAGCGGGGCGTAGTAGACGAAAAGAGAATCTGGTGGGTGCAGGCCGAGGCTGTGGTAGGTTTCTACAATGCCTGGGAAAAGCGTCCAAAGGAAACCCGCTTTAAAGAGGCGGCAGAAGATATCTGGGGCTTCATTAAGGAATACGTGGTGGATGCCAGAAAGGGCAGCGAGTGGTTCTGGTGCACCGACAAAAACGGTAATCCGGCCATGGAAAAGCCAATCGTAGAACCGTGGAAGTGCCCATATCACAACGGCAGAATGTGCATGGAAATTATCCGCAGAGCAAAATAAAGCATGTAATGGGATTTACAAAACAAATCGAAACGGAAAGACATGAGGAACGAAGAACATGATTCATGCAAAGTATTATGAGGAAGTAAAAAAGCAGGAAGAACTGCTGAACAAGAAGAATAACGTAGATACAAGCTTCTACAACGGCATTTTTGACCGTTACGAAAATCCGGTGTTAACCAGAGACCATGCTCCGATCATTTGGAGATACGACATCGATGAAACCACCAATCCTTTCTTTGAAGAGCGTCTTGGCATTAACGCAGTTATGAACTCCGGTGCCATAGAGCTGAACGGAAAATATTACCTGGTGGCAAGAGTAGAAGGTGCGGACAGAAAGTCCTTCTTTGCAGTGGCAGAAAGCGATAAGCCAACCGAAGGCTTCCGTTTCTGGGATTATCCGGTGGTGCTTCCTGATACCTGTCCGGAAGAAACCAACGTATACGACATGCGCTTAACCAAGCATGAAGACGGATGGATTTACGGTGTGTTCTGTTCCGAAAGCAAAGATACTTCCAACAAGGATTTATCCGCAGCAGTGGCAGCAGCCGGCATCGTAAGAACCAAAGATTTAAAGATCTGGGAGAGACTTCCGAACTTAGTAACTCTCCGCTCTCCACAGCAGAGAAACGTAGTGCTTCATCCGGAATTTGTAAACGGAAAGTACGCTTTTTATACAAGACCAATGGATGACTTCATTGATATCGGTTCCGGCGGCGGCGTAGGCTTTGGCCTTTGCGACGACATCACCAACGCGGTTATCGACGAAGAAGTAATGACAAGTAAGCGTAAGTATCACACCATCACCGAGGCAAAGAACGGTGCGGGTGCGGTGCCTATCAAAACCGAAAAGGGCTGGATTCACATCGCCCACGGTGTAAGAAATACCGCGGCAGGCTTACGTTATGTAATTTACGCATTTGCAACCGATTTAAACGACCCGTCCAAGGTAATTGCAGAGCCGGCAGGCTTACTCATCGGACCAAGAGGTCCGGAAAGAGTCGGTGATGTTTCCAACGTGGTATTCACCAACGGTGCCATCGCAAAAGATAACGGCGAAGTTTATATCTACTACGCATCCAGCGACACAAGACTTCATGTGGCAGGAACTACTATGGACCGCCTCATCGACTACGTGTTCAACACTCCGGAGGATCCAATGAGAAGTCCGGACTGCGTAAGACAAAGATGCGAGCTGATTGAAAAGAATAAAGCATTACTGATGAAGTAATCAAGGTAACGGAAGGAGACTTCCGAAAGAGAAGAGGACAAAAATGAAGAAGAAATGGGTTTATACAGTGCTTGCGCTGGGGCTGTTAGCTTTGGCAGGCTGTAACAATAAGCAAGGGGATAACGGAACTATGGCAACAGCAACACCGATTCCGACAGAGACTCCGACTCCGACACCGTTTGTTCCGGAGATTCTTGGCGTATTTGAAGCAGAGCGTGCAACGCTTGCAGGAAATGTTAAGATAATTACCGATTATGTAGAAGGCTTTATCAATACAGATTCCGACAGTTGTACTTTTACGGTTAAGGTAGAAAAAGAAGGCTTTTACGATTTGATTTTCCGTGTTGCAAGCAACGGTGGGGAAAAATTAAATCCGGTTTCTGTAGATGGTGAACCTGTTGGTGACATTTACACCGACAAGAGCTATTATCAGGAATCCGCTATCGAGAGAGTTTGGTTCTCCGCAGGAGAGCATACCGTGTCGGTGGGCGTTTCCTGGGGCTGGATTATGTTAGATAAGATGACGGTACAGACCGCGGCTCCTCTTCCGGATGATTTATACTGGGCAGAAGCAAAGCTGATTAACCCGAACGCAACAGACGAAGCAAAGCGTTTGATGAGCTTCCTGGTTGATATGTACGGCAAAAAGGTGTTATCCGGACAGTACTGTGATGACGGAGCTTTCGGCAAAGAAATGCAGGTAATCCAGAACGTAACCGGTAAGTTGCCGGCCATCCTTGGTATGGATTTAATGGATTATAACGGCGTTAATCAGGCACACAACTCTTCCATGAAGCTTCCAATGAAGGTGCAGGCCTTCTGGGATAAGGGCGGCATCGTAACTCTTTGCTGGCACTGGAACACCTCTTCCGAATACGCAAGAAACGAGTGGTGGGGAACCTTCTATACCGACAGTACCACCTTTAATTTAAAGAAAGCATTAAACGGTCAGGACCCGGCAGGGTACGACATGTTAATCAAAGACATCGACAACATTGCGCAGCCTTTGTTAGAAATGCAGGCGGCAGGTATTCCGATTTTGTTCCGTCCGCTTCACGAGGCCAGCGGCGGCTGGTTCTGGTGGGGAGCATCGGGACCGGAGGCCTTCAAGGAGCTTTGGGTTCTCCTTTACGATAAGTTAACAAATGAGTACGGACTTAACAATCTCATCTGGGTATGGAACGGACAGCATGCCGACTGGTATCCGGGTGATGAATATGTAGATATTGTGGGTGAAGACATTTACCCGGGCGAAAGGGTATATACCTCCCAGGCTACCAAGTATTTGGAAGTTGCGGAATATTCTACCGAGCGCAAGATGGTTTATTTAACCGAATGCGGATGTATTCCGGACCCTGACCTTCTGGTACGCGACGGTGCCATGTGGGGCATGTGGGCAACCTGGTCCGGCGAGTTTGTCAGAAAGGCAAGCAGCCTGAAAGCCCAGCTTTCCGAGCAGTATACCGAAGAGTATATGATGAAGAAAGCATATGAGCATGAAGCAGTAATTACATTGGATGAAATGCCGGATTTAAAAGCATATCCAATCAGTGAATCGTTCAATAAATAAGGAGGATGAAACATGAAAGGCGTTTGGAAAAAGGCATTGGTCCTTATGCTGGTTGCTGTTCTTTTGGTAACCATCTATCCGGGTTTTTATAAAGAGTCCGGTGCGCAGACCAATCTCAGCATGGATGACTTCGAAGATATTATCGGTACTTACAATATTGACGATTCCATCTTAAGCTACAAAGACTATGTAAAACAGTACAGCAACGCAAAGTATCCTACTACTGTTGTGGAAATCGGGGCAGAAGATTATGTCCGCTATGAAGAAGACGGCGAGACAGCAACCCCTGAAATTTACAAGGATTATGAGGGTATGGCGGGTGACAGCCTGTTAACTACGGAAGATTCTTTAATCGAATACGAAGTAAATGTTCCGGAAGAGGGCTTTTATAACATTTCCTTTGTTTACTATCCGGTACCGGGCAAGAATTCCGATATCGAAAGAAGTATTTTCGTAGACGGAAATCTTCCCTTCAAGGAATTTTCCATGACTACCTTCTCCCGTGTATGGGCAAGTGAAGTAGACAACACCACCGTTGACGAAAACGGTGTTACCGTAAAGCTTTGGGAAAAAGATAATCAGGGTAACGACGTTAAGCCGGGCATGATGGAAATTCCGGAATGGCAGACCAGATACGTATACGACAGCGACGGTTACGTTACCACTCCATTATCCGTGTACTTCACAAAAGGTACACACACCATCAGCGTAGTTTCCATTAAGGAACCGATGCTCATCAACAAAATCGTGTTAGACCATGCCGAAGAAACTCCTGCGTATGCAGAGGTAAAGGCGGCTTGGGATGCACAGGGCGTAAAGGACTCCACCGGCAAGGTAATTACCATCGAAGCAGAATATGCAACCAAGACATCTTCCCAGATGTTATATCCGACACAGGACCAGGCTTCCGCAGATGTGGTTCCGGCCAGCGCCAAGGAACTGTTAAATAACACCATCGGCGGCAACTCCTGGAGATTAGTCGGCCAGTGGATTGAATGGGAGTTTGAAGTAAAGGAAGGCGGTTATTACGAAATCGCCCTTCACGACAAGCAGAACTTCAGCCGTGGTGTTGCGGTGTCCCGCCGTATCACTATTGATGGCGAGGTTCCGTTTGCAGAGTTAAACAATTACGAATTTAACTATGAGCAGAACTGGAGAACCGATGTCCTCTCCGATGTAACCGGCGATGCTTTCAAGTTCTACTTAGAAGCAGGAAAGCACACCATCCGCATGGAAAATGTACTGGGTGACTTCTCCGAAATCGTTGGTCTTGTGGAAGAAGCGGTTCAGCAGTTAAACGATATTTACAGAAGTATCATTAAGGTAACCGGTGTTGCTCCGGATACCTACCGTGACTATCAGCTGGAGGCTACTTTACCGGAATTAACCGGCAAGTTGGTTTCTGCAAGGGAAATCATCAATCTGGCATTGGAAAAACTGGAAGTGGTAGCAGGTAAGAATTCTGATAAGAAGACCGTTCTTCTTACCATGAGAGACCAGCTGGATGATGTTATTGAAGATAATGAGTATGTGGTTCGTGTCCTCGGTTCCTTCAAAGTAAATGTCCGTGCCTGCGGTAACTGGATTACCCAGGTTATCAGCCAGCCACTGGCATTAGACTGTATCACTGTTTATTCACCGGACGCAAAGCCGGAAGACAGAGACGCAGGCTTCTTTGCAGGACTGTCCCACGAAATCAAGAGACTGTATTACTCTTTCGTTATTGATTACAACAACATCGGTAGCGTTTCCACCGATGAAAACGCGGCAGCGTTAACCCTTTGGGTTGGTTCCGGCCGTGACCAGGCAAACGTAATTAAGGCCTTAATCGACGAAACCTTTACCAATAAAACCGGCATCAGCGTAAACGTTCAGCTGGTAGACATGAACACCTTACTTAAGGCAAAGCTGGTAGGCGAAGGTCCTGACGTGGCTATCCAGGTAGCAAATACCAACGGTGCAGCCGGTGCGGTACTGTTTACCGGTAACGATACTCCGGTTAACTATGGTATCCGTGGTGCGGTACTTGACCTGGCACAGTTCCCGGATTATCAGGAAATGTTAAAGCGTTTCCCTGAGGCGGCATATACACAGTTCCGGTACGACGGAAGCCTGTATGCTCTTCCGGAAACCATCACATTCCCGGTAATGTTCTATCGTAGGGACATTTTAGCAGAAATCGGCTTAGAGGTTCCGGAAACCTGGGACGACGTAAAGGTAGCCATGACCGTTCTTGCCAAGAACCAGATGGAATTCGGTATGCTTCCGAATGAGCAGTTATTTGCTTCCCTGTTATATCAGAACGGCGGACAGTACTATAATGAAGACGGCACCGCATCTGCATTGGATTCCGATACCGCAGTAAACGTATTCAAGATGTTCTGTAATTACTATACAGACTATAAGTTAGACCGTGCAACCAGCGTAGAAGAAAGATTCCGTACCGGTGAATCTCCAATCATCATCGCTGACTACACAACATATAACAACTTTGCCGTATCCGCTCCGGATATTGCAGGTTTATGGAGCTTCACTCAGATTCCGGGTACCGTAAAGGAAGACGGAACCGTTGACCGTACCGTAGCATGTACCGGTCTGGCTTCCATGATTATGTCCGATACCAAGTATCCGGAAGAATCCTGGGAGTTCTTAAAGTGGTGGACTGATGCAGAAACACAGACCATGTACGGACGTGAGATGGAATCCCTGATGGGTTCCGCAGCCCGTGTTCCTACCGCAAACTACGAAGCCTTCACCAACATGGCTTGGCCGGTAAACGACTTCAAGGCACTGGAAAAGTCCATGGAATGGGTAAAGGGTATTCCTCAGGTTCCGGGTGGTTACTACTCCTGGAGAAATGTAAACAACGCATTCTATTCGGTAGTTACAACACCGGATACCTCCTTCCCTCGAGAAGAGCTGATGGACCAGGTAATTTACATCAATGCCGAAATCAACTACAAGAGAGAAGAGTTAGAATTAGACAAATAGAAAGGAGCTAAAGAAAATGGCAGATACAAACGACAGATCCACACAGGCCCTGGAAGTTGCCAAGAAGCAGGGTAAGCTGTGGTACCGTATCAAACAGTCCAAGTCCTCTTACTTTATGATAGCTCCGTATTTCATTCTGTTCTTTTTCTTTACGGTGCTTCCGGTAGTAATGGCGGTTGGATTCAGCTTTACATACTACAACATGTTAGAAATGCCTACTTTTGTAGGTTGGAAAAACTATATCAAACTGTTCCTTGAGGACGACATTTTCATGAAGTCCTTAAAGAACACCTTAATCTTAGCGGTTATTACAGGTCCGGTCAGCTATATGCTGTGTCTCCTCTTCGCTTGGATTATTAACGAATTTAAGGGCGTGCTTAGAGCGTTCCTTACACTTATCTTCTATGCGCCGTCCATTTGTGGTAACGCATACATCGTTTGGAACCTGATTCTTAGCGGTGACCGTTACGGTTACTTAAACGGTATTCTGCTAAAGGTTGGAATTTTGGATGAAGCAGTACAATGGATGCAGACAGAAAAATATGTCCTTCCGGCCTTGATTGTGGTTCAGCTGTGGCTGTCCCTCGGTACCGGCTTCCTGTCCTTCATCGCAGGGCTCCAGACCGTAGATAAGAGCATGTACGAAGCAGCTGCCTTAGACGGTGTTAAGAACCGTTGGCAGGAATTATGGTACGTAACCCTGCCGGCTATGAAGCCGCAGTTAAGATTCGGTGCCGTAATGCAGATTACCTCTTCCTTCGCAATTGCCGATGTATCCCTGAATTTAGCAGGTAACCCATCCGTAAACTATGCCGGTGCAACCGTAGTTACACATCTTCTTGACTATGGTACCGTTCGTCTGGAAATGGGTTATGCTTCCGCAATCGCAACGGTTCTCTTCTTACTCATGGTAGGAAGTAACCAGTTAATTCAGAAATTGTTAAGGAGGGTTGGCGAATAATGGCTGAAAAAGTAAAAAGAAGACGCAAACACTCCTATAAGAGAGAAAAGAAATTAAACCGCTCCATGGCGGGTAATACCCTGTTGTTTGTACTCATGGGTATTTGCGGTGCGGCAATGGCGCTTCCGCTTATAATGGTTATTAACAACGCATTAAAGCCACTGGATGAATTGTTCCAGTTCCCGCCAAAGATTTTTGTCCGCAACCCTACCCTGGAAAACTTCTCAGACTTATTCATTCTTATGAATGACACCTGGGTTCCGTTCTCCAGATATATGTTAAATACCATTATCATTACCGGTGGCGGTATGATTGGTCACGTTATTATTGCATCCCTGGCGGCATATCCGCTGGCAAAGCATAACTTCCCGGGCAAGAAAATCCTGTTTGCTCTGGTTGAGCTGTCCATGATGTTCTCCTGGACCGTAACCCAGACACCGCAGTACATGATTATTTCCTGGATGGGAATTAACAACAGCTACTGGGCACTCATCCTTCCGGCGTGTGCCTTCGGTATGGGTCTTTACCTCATGAAACAGTTCATGGAACAGCTTCCGGACTCCCTGATGGAATCCGCAAGACTGGACGGTGCCTCCGAATTCCGTATTTTCTGGAACATCGTAATGCCAAACGTTAAGCCGGCATGGCTGACCCTGGCAATTTTCCAGTTCCAGCAGATGTGGAACAACACCGGTGGTACCTTCCTTCGTGATGAGCAGTTAAAGCCATTACAGTATGCGTTGTATCAGATTACCGCCGGCGGTGCGGCAAGAGCCGGTGCGGGTGCAGCCGTAACCTTTATGATTGCGGCAGTGCCGATTACCTTCTTCCTGATTTGTCAGAGTAACATCTTAGAAACCATGGCATCATCCGGTATGAAAGAATAATAGGAGGGCAAATACATGAGAAAACTTAACAAGTTAAAAGCAGTTATCTCTCTTTGTCTGACACTGGTTATTCTTTTTACGACAGAGGGTATAGCAGCTATGGCAGACGAACTGCCATACGATTCTTACAACTACGATTACAGAAAATACATTCATTTTACTCCGGCACCATATATTCCGGAGCGTACCATTACCGGTCTTGACTTTACCTATAACGGTGAGCCGTTAGGTTCCTTTAAAACACCGCAGGATATGTGTCAGGCTCCGGACGGTAACATTTACATTGCCGATACCGGTAACAACCGTATCGTTGTTCTGGATTCTGCAATGAAAAAAGTAGTAAAAATTATTACTACCTTCAACAACAACGGCACCGAAGATAAGTTCAACAATCCATACGGTGTATGCGTTTCCGAAAAAGGAAATGTATATGTAGCGGATTATAAGAATAAGCGTGTCGTTGCCATGGACCAAAACGAAAACGTATTCCTGATTATTGATAATCCGGAGTCGGAAAGCTTGGATGACAACTTTGCATTCAACCCGTTAAAGGTTACTGTAGACTATGCGGACCGTGTATACGTTATCGCACAGAACATGTTCGAAGGTATCATGGTATTTGAAAGCAACGGTCAGTTCACCAACTTCTTCGGAACCATTAATGTAGAAATTTCCGCCTGGGATAAGTTCTGGAAACGTCTGGCTACCAAAGAAGAACGTGCCAACCAGCAGCTCTACATCCCGACCGAGTTTACCGGTATCGATATCGATCCGGAAGGCTTTGTATATGCGTCCAACATTGACGCTACCGGTGTTCAGGGTGTAAGAAGACTGAATCCGCGAGGTGAAGACGTTATTAAAAAGGGCTTCAATGCAAATGTAGGCGGTGACTTACAGATTGAGGGCTCCAGCGATTACTCCGGGGCATCCCAGTTTACCGACGTTGTTTACAGAGATAAAGGAATTTATTCCTGTCTCGACAGAAGACGCGGCCGTATCTTTACCTACGACCACGAAGGCAATCTGCTTTATATCTTCGGCGGAAGAGGAACCCAGCAGGGTACCTTTACTCTTCCGGTAGCAGTAGAAGATATCGGCGGCAGACTTACCGTTTTGGATGCAACCAAGGGCGAAATTCTTTGTTTCGTGGAAACAGAGTACGGACGCCTCATTAACGAAGCGGTTGCTCTCCGTTACGATGGTGACGAAGCAGAAGCGGTTGCTTTATGGGAAAGAGTTTTGGAATTAGACGAAAATAATGAGCTTGCCAATACCGGTATCGGTAAGGCATATCTTACCGCCGGCGATTACGAAAAGGCGATGTTCTATTTGGAACTGGGTATGGCAAGAGAGTATTACTCCATTGCTTTTAAGCGTTATCGTAACCAGATTCTCACCGAGAATGCCAGCTGGTTCTTATCCGGCGCAGCAGTACTTCTGGTACTCTGGTTTGGCTTTAAAGCCTGGAAAAAGAGAAAGAAAGGAGAGGATGAATAATGGGTAAATATTTCTCCAAACAAAAATGGTCCTATCTATTTTACACCATTAGCCATCCGATGGACGGTTACTATTGGATCCGCCACCGCGAGTACGGCAGTGTTCCTCTCGCCATTCTGATGGTAATTCTGTTTTCCTTCAGCTTTACGGCAAACCGTTTGCTGGCAAGCTTTGTAGTAAATGATTTAGACCCAAGAGGCATCGATATGCTTTACGAACTGATGGGCGTATTGGCATTCTACCTGTTACTTTGTGTCAGCAACTGGTCCGTAACCTGCTTAATGAACGGTGAAGGCCGTTTAAAGGACATTGCGGTTGCCATCGGCTACGGCACTGTACCAATGACATTTGTCATGATTCTGTCTACTATCATCAGCCAGCTTATCGCTGATGAGGAGCAGGCGTTTTACGGAATTTTAATCGGTGTAGGCATTGCCTATGGCGTTATTATGATGTTAATCGGTATCATGCAGGTACATAACTACACTCTTGGAAAAACGCTGTTAACTTTACTGATTACAATTATTGCGGCTCTGATTATTGTGTTCCTGCTGTTACTGTTAAGTAACCTGCTGGGTCTGGTATATAATTTCTTCCACAGTATTTATACAGAGCTGATATTCAGGGTATAAGGGGGTAGCTGGCTATGAAAAAGCAGAAAAAAGAAAAAGTAAAGCTCCCGATGAGCCTGACAAAAAAACTGGTTCTTCTGATTCTTGGTGTTGCGGCAGTTGCAGTAGCAGCTTATCTGATTTACTACTTCACCTACTTTGTAGGTTATGACCGCTACGGGGATTTCTTATCCTCCTACGAATACGAGCAGGGAACCGCATACCAGCCGCTTTCCGATACCGACAACAAGGTTCCCGGATTCGATCTGGTAGCAGAAAACGACACCTTAAAGCTTTATACGGATACGGCAACCGGTAATGTGGCTGTTTACGATAAGAGAAACGGCAGTATTACCTACTCCAATCCTTTAAATGCAGACGAGGATGAAAAAGCGAACAAAACAAACTTAAACTACTTGAAATCCCAGATGATGGTGTACTATTACAACCAGGACGTTAAGTCCGGTTCCTTAGATACCTACACCCAGTGTGTACAGAGAAATCAGCTGGCGGTGGAAAGTATTGAAAACGGTATCCGTTATATCTACACGGTAGGTCAGAAAGAGGTAAAAGAAGGCGCCATTGCCATTTACTTTGAAATTCCGTTGGAATACCGTTTAGAGGATGACAGCTTAAAGGTTTCCATTCCGGCATGCGGAATCAAAGAAACCGGCGGTTACGTTTACCGTATCCAGCTGCTCCGCTACATGGGTGCGGGACATAAAACCGAAAACGGTTACATGGTAGTGCCAAACGGCTCCGGTTCTTTGATTAACTTCAATAACGGAAAGCTGACAGCTAATGCATACAATCAGTACATTTACGATATTGACCCAATGGCTGCTACCTATACCACTACAGAAAACCTGGATACAGCAAGACTTCCGATTTTCGGCATCTGCCGGGAAGACAGAAGTATCTTGGCAGAAATCGAAGACGGTGCAACCAATGCCATGGTGACTGCGGATATTGCAGGCCGTTACAACGATTATAACTTTGCTTATCCGATTTTTATCTTCCGTAATGTAGATAACCTCCGTAACTTCGGACAGTCCACCTTGGATGTTTATGTTATGGAAGAAGATTTATACGATATGAATGCCACTGTCCGTTACACCTTCTTAACCGATGAGTACAAAGGCTATGCCGGACTGGCAAACTACTACAGAGAAAAGCTGATTGCTAAGGGTGTGTTAACCGCACAGGAGGACGGCGGCGATATTCCTTTCTACTACGACGTAGTCGGCGGCGTAAAGGAAACAGCCCATTTCCTCGGTGTTCAGCGTCTGGATACCTTTGCAATGACAACCTACGAGGATGCAACAGCAATGGTAGATGATTTTGCAGCTGCCGGAATTACCAATCAGGTAATGACCCTGCAGGGCTGGTTTAACGAGGGCTATTATCACGATGCACCGCATGACATCCGCCTGGTTAAAGATATGGGCTCCAAATCCGAGTTGGAAGACTTAAATGCTAAGCTTGCGGCTCTGGGCGGCGCTATGTACGCAGATGTAGAGTTCCAGCGTGTTACCTATGCAGACACCGGTTTTAACTGGGGCGCAGAAGGTTCCCGTTATTACGGTGCCGGTTATGTGGCAAGCTTTGGTCTGGTAAATCCAACCACACTCCGGAATACTTCCGGTCTTGGCTATATGGAACCGCAGTACGACTTACTGTCTCCGAAGTTCCTGCCAAGATACGTAGAAAAGTTTGCAAAGAAGATTGGTAAGTACGACATCTCCGGTCTTTCCTTAAGAGACCTGGGAAGCTACTTAACTTCCGATAAAAAGCGTACCGAAGTTATTGGCAGAGAAAAAGCATTAGACATCATTCTGGCGCAGCTCGACGTAATGGAATCCACCGGCAAGAAGCTGATGGTGAACAAGGCAAATGCATACAGCTTCGGATATGCACAGGATATCAGCAATGTCCCAATGGGCGATAACTCCTTTGCAATTATTGATGCAAGAATTCCGTTGTACCAGATGGTGCTTCACGGATGTGTGGATTACTCCACCGAGATACTGAACTATGATGATTCTGAAGACATGACATTATCCGTACTTCAGATGATTGAAACCGGTTCTTCACCGCATTATATGTTCACTCAGGAAAAATCCAGCCGTATGAAAGACACCGGTATGAACCAGTTCTACGCAACCACCTATGATGTGTGGAAGGGCGAGGCAGTTGAAATTTACAACCGTGTAAACGAAGCCCTGAAGTATGTAAGCGGCGCAGAAATGGTTGGTCACGAAATTGACGGTGATGTAAGAAAGATTACTTACTCCAACGGCGTAGTAATTTATATCAACTACAGTGACGAAACAGAAAGCATGGATGGAAAGACTCTTCCGGCAATGTCTTACGAAATGGAGGGAATCTAAATGAAAAAGCAGAAAAAAAGAAGATTATCCCTGATGCGTAAGAGAATGATTGCAGGTTATCTGTTTATCCTTCCTTGGCTGGTAGGCTTCGTAATTATTTATATACGTTCCCTGTTCCAGACCGTGCAGTTTTCTTTCAGCGAAATGGAGATAGACGCTATCAACGGCGGCTATACTCTCGTTGCTAACGGATGGGAAAATTACCGGTATGCTTTCCTGGAACACGGTACCTTCAAGCAGACTTTAACATCTTCTGTTATGAACATGCTGGTAGACGTTCCGTTAATTACCTTCTTCAGTTTGTTTATGGCGATGCTGTTAAATAAAAAGTTCCCGGGAAGAGCCCTGGTACGTGCCATCTTCTTCCTGCCGGTTATCTTAGGATCCGGAGCCATCGTAGACGCCATGGAAATGAGTGCTAAGATGATGCAGACCGGTGTATCCGGTCAGGCGGCAGATATGGCGGCAGCCAGTACCTCCGTTGCCTTTGACATTGACTACTTAATCAGTATGTTTATGAACTTAGGTCTTCCGGCAAAGCTGATGAATTACATTACATCGGCGGTGGGACGAATCAACGACATTATTTCCATGTCCGGTGTGCAGATTGTTATTTTCATCGCAGCCCTGCAGTCCATTCCGGGCTCCCTGTATGAGGTAGCCAAGATTGAAGGCGCCACCGGTTATGAAACCTTCTGGAAGATAACTTTCCCAATGGTAATGCCTCACATCATTACCAACGTGGTTTACACTATTGTGGACAGCTTTGAAGAAAGTGAAATCTTAAAGCTGGCAGATACTACAACCTTCACTAAGCTGGATTACGGTATCGGTTCGGTAATGACCATTACCAGTACGCTGATTACCTGTATTATCCTGGTTGTGGTGGTAGGATTCATCCAAAAGAAGACGTTCTACTATAACTAGGAAGGGAGGAAGAATGAGTATGAGAAAATTCGATTTGAAAAAAACTCTGAAGGATCCGTATCAGCAGATGCTTTTGATGAACGACATCAAAAAATTTGCCTTAACGATTCTGCAGATTGCCATTATTGTTGGCGTAAGTTATGTCATTCTTGCTCCGGTTATCGGTATGTTTGTTAACGCAATTTCTTCCGACAGTGATGCCCTGAATCCAATGGTATTTGTGATTCCGGAGCATCCGACCTTGGAGAAATTTAAACTGGCAATGCTCCGTATGGATTATTGGCCAACCATTACAAAAAATATTTTATATGTATTGTCCATAACTTTAATCCAGGTGCTCATCTGCTCCATGGTAGGCTACGGATTTGCCAGATTTGACTTCCCGTTTAAGAAGCTGTTATTTGGTTGTGTGGTAGTAACCATCGTACTTCCTGTTCACACCATCATGCTTCCGATGTATGTAACCTTCCGTAACTTTGACCCGGCAGGACTTGCAACCTTATTCACGGGAGCCAAGCTCAACTTAATGGGTACCCCATGGCCAATTTATATTTTATCCCTTTTAGGCTGTGGTGTTCGTTCCGGCTTATACATTTACATTTTTAATCAGTTCTTCCGTGGACTTCCGAAGGAAATTGAAGAAGCTGCATTTGTAGATGGAGCAGGAATGTGGTATACTTATTTTAACATCATGTTAAAGAACGCCTCCCCGGCAGTAATTACGGTTACCGTATTCTCCCTGGTATGGCAGTTCAATGACACATTTTACTCGAATCTATTTCTGGTCAGCGACGAAATCGTAATCAGTAAACGAGTATCCGTTCTTCAGTCCGTTATTGCGAACGAAGATAAAATTATGAGTCTTACCATACAGGAATTATACCTGCATGCCGGAATCATTTTGGTACTCTTACCGATTGTACTGATTTACCTGCTGCTCCAGAGGTATTTTATAGAAGGTGTAGAGCGAAGCGGTATCGTAGGCTAAGCACCTTCACCCCAAAAAGAAATTACCTGTCCCGGAGAGAGGACAGTTAATTAAAAAAAAGGAGGACGAGAAAAGTGAAAAAACAAAGAATTTTCGCAGTAGTAATGGCAGCTGTCATGACATTGTCCCTGGTTGCTTGTGGGGAAAAGCAGACCGGCAATGACGTAACACTAACAACAGCTCCGACAACAGCACCAACAGAGGCACCGGCAAAGCCAACAGAGGCTCCGGCTCCTCAGAATGTAACAATTGCAGATGCAAGTATTACATTCGAAGACGGTAACATGGGATTTGTAGACGCATATATGTCCCATGCACGTTCCAGTGAAGTTGAACTTTCCTTAGTTGACTTCAACGGAAGCAAGGCATTAAAGGTAGTTAACACCACCGGTACCAACAAGTGTCCTTTCGTAGCAATCGACGTATCCAGCTTCCTGGGCGCAGATGTTACAAAGATCGCAGGCGTTGAAATGGTAATCGGTACAGCAAGCCCGGACGGAAAGTTCCACGCAGTATCCGGTGAAATCGGTTCCTGGTGGGGCGCAGAGCAGGATAAGAACGTATTAGGTTCCTGGTCCGTTTACATGGCTAAGAAGAACCCTAAGGTTGTTACCGGCGCTGTTCCTGCAGGCAATGAGCTTGTAGCAGACGCATTCAACATCGTTTATGTTGGTATGACAACCGATAACGCTGCAACAGATGAAGGTATCTGCAGCGAATTCTACATTGACGACATCCGTTTCTACGATGCAGCAGGCAACACCTTAAAGGGTGACACAACTGTAGCATTCAACTGGCCGGCAATGGACGAAGTAGATTACTCCCTGTATGCACTCAGCAACGTAACTGAATTTGACGGTTATGCAGCTAAGGAAGGTGCTTGGACACAGGCAGGCGCAGATTTCTCCCAGGAACTCTTAGACGCATTACAGCCTGGTACAGCACTTGAAATTGACTTCAAGAGTGAAGACGGTTCTATGTGGGCAGTATTCCCGGATGCAACTCCTGGCGGTGTAGCAGCTTGGACCAGAGTAGCTCAGGGCGCAGCAACTATCAACGACGCAAAGTCCAAGGCACAGATTACTTACGAGCAGATTGTAGCAGCAGTAGGCGAAGATAAGGCTAACTGGGGCGCAAGACTTCAGTTCGAGGCAGCAACAGCATGGGAAGTTTATGGTATCCGTGTTGGTACATACGGCAAGCACTCTTCTATGGCGAATGCAACCGCATTTGACGGTTATGCATGCAAGGAAGGCGCTTGGACACAGGCAGGTGCAGATTTCACACAGGAACTTTTAGATGCAATCCAGCCTGGTACAGCAGTTAAGGTTTCCTATAAGAGTGAAGACGGTTCCATGTGGTTAGTATTCCCGGATGCAACACCGGGTGGTGTAGCAGCTTGGACCAGAGTAGCTCAGGGTGCAGCAATTTGTGATGGCGAAACCGCTTATATCACATATGACCAGATCGTAGCAGCAGTAGGCGAAGATAAGGCTAACTGGGGTGCAAGACTTCAGTTCGAGGCAGCAACAGCATGGGAAGTTTACGGTATCGAAGTTGGTTCCTTCGTAACATATCCTGTAATGGGCAGCTTCGTAGATTTTGACGGTTATGCAGCTAAGGAAGGCGCTTGGACACAGGCAGGTGCAGATTTCTCTGCAGAACTTTTAGCAGCATTAGTTCCTGGTTCCATTCTTGAAATCTCTTATAAGAGTGAAGATGGTTCTATGTGGTGCGTATTCCCGGATGCAACACCTGGCGGCACAGCAGCTTGGACCAGAGTAGCTCAGGGTCAGGCACTTTGCACAGGCGACAAGGCATACATCACTTACGAGCAGATCGTAGCAGCAGTTGGTGAAAACCAGGCTGAATGGGGTGCAAGACTCCAGTTTGAGGCAGCAACAGCATGGGAAGTTTACGCTATCCGTGTTGGTAAGTACGTAGTAGAAGCAACAGCGGATGAAGGCGGCGAAGAAGAAGCTCCTGTATTAGAAGATCCTACTATCCAGGTAGCAGACGGTACCGTAGCTTTCACAGGTTCCAAGACATTCTCCGATACTGCATGGTGGACACAGCTCTCCTATAAGGATGCAAAGGCTGATATCATCGGTACAGTAGCTCCGGAAGAAATTACAGCAATTAAGTTTACAGCAGATACAAACTTCGTTCTTGGTTTCAAGGACGTTAACGGCAACTGGGTACAGACAGACAACGTAGAAGGTCCATTTGTAATTCATACTATGGAACTTGGCGATGAATGGGATTTATGTTTAGCACTCTCCAAGGGTGACGGCGTAGAATACACCATTACTTGGGAAGTTTACACCGGCGGCAGCAAGGAAGTTATTGTTCCTTCTGAACCGGTTGTTGACCCAACAACAGATACTATCGAAGGTACTGTAGCTTACAACGGTTCTCTTACATTTGCAGACTCCGCATGGTGGACACAGAAGGATCTTTTCCTTGCTGACTTAATCGGCGACTTAGATCCTGCAACAGTTAAGGGCATCAAGTTCACAAGTGACACAGCATTCTTCCTTGGCTTTACTGATACAGCAACAGGCGAATGGTGGCAGAAGGATGCTACTTCCTTTGTAGCAAAGACAATCGATTTTAACAAGACCGGTACAGATCCTGTTGTATGCTTATACCTCTCCAAGGGTGACGGTGTAGAATACACCATCAACTGGGAAGTTTACACAGAAGCAGCAGATCCAACAACAGATACTATTGATGGCACAGTAGCTTTCACAGGTTCCAAGACATTCGCAGACTCCACATGGTGGACACAGGTTGATCTGTTCCAGACAGACTTAATCGGTGATTTAGACCTTGCAACAGTTAAGGGAATTAAGTTTACAAGTGACACAGCATTTATCATTGGTTGGACCGATACAGCAACAGGTGCATGGTATCAGCCAAGCACAGGCTATAATAGTTTTGTAGCAAAGACAATCGACTTCAACAAGACCGGCACAGACCCTGTAGTATGCTTATATCTCTCCAAGGGTGACGGTGTAGAATACACCATCAACTGGGAAGTTTATACCGATGGTGAAGCAGCTGGCACAGAAACTCCTGCAGCTGACAACTTAGTAATTACTTTTGCTGACCTTACAGCAGGTGGTTACGGCTACAATGCTACTGTTAACGGTGACGTAGTAGATGTTACTATCGCATCCCAGTATCAGGAAATCCAGTACATCCTTCCTGAAGCAGTTGATTTAGCAGCATACAAGACTCTTATTGTTGATGTTACCTCCAACGCACAGCTTGATATTAAGCTGGTTGATCCAAATGCAGAGCTCAACGAGTACAGCCAGAAGGCTCCTTTCAGAGATAACTACACTGCAGAAGGTCAGGCAATTACTGAACCGGTTTACATCGATTTAGCTGAGTATGCAGATAAGGATCTTGCTCAGATTAACTTCATGGCAATGGGAGCTGATACAGCTTTCACAATCAAGAGCATTACTTTCGTTAAGTAATAGTTGAGACATAATGAAACAAAACGGTTACGTTCCCGCACTTTCGCGGGAACCGTAACCTCAACCTAGAGAATATAGGAGGATTTACAACATGAAATTCAGAAAAGTAATGGCTGTAGTTCTTGCAGCTGCATTAACTTTCTCCATGGCAGCTTGTGGCGATAAGTCCGGCTCAGATAACCCTACACCAACAACCGGCGCACAGGAAGGCACAGATAAGCCATCCGTACCATCTACTCCAGCCGGTAAGAATGAAGAAATTACAATCGGTACCTGGTGGTATCAGTACTATGACAGTTTAAACGTAGCTGACGGCGATATGACCGTATCTTCTGACTGGGTAACCGCACAGGAAGAGCCGGACGATACAGAAGATGAAAAGGTTTCCAAGGCTCTTAACCGTCAGATTGCACAGCACAAGTGGGATAACGTTAAGAGAATTGAAGAAAAGCACGGTGTAACATTCTATTGGGAAAACTTAACCTATGAAGGCGTAAAGGATTCCATCAACACCTCTATCTTAGCAGGTGCTCCTGACTGTGACGTATACCTTACCGATGCCGGTATGGCTATTCCTGCACAGGCAAATGGTCTTGCTATCGACTTAAAGACCATCCTTCCTGCAGACCACGATATTTTCACAACACAGAAGATTGCTACTTACTTTGACCTTGGTGATGGTAAGGCTTGTATCTTCACTCCTGTAAAGGCAGAAAACGTAGTTGCAGCTACCTATCCTTTAGCTTTCAACAAGCAGCTGTTAGAAGACAACAACTTAGAAGACCCACGTGCTCTTTGGGAGCGCGGCGAATGGACTTGGGATAAGTTCATCGAATACTGTCAGGTTCTGACTCAGGATACCGACGGTGACGGCCAGATGGATCAGTTTGGTTACTGTGGTTATGTAAATGAAACATTCGAACAGTTAATGATGTCTAACGGTACTTCCGTTGCTAACACAAAGACTGAAAACTTATCCAGCCCTGAAATTGCTGAAGTTCTTCAGATGATCTATGACATGTACAATACATACAATGTTTGTTACCCATATGACTTAGCAGAAGGCGGCGCTCCATGGGATACCATGAGAGTTGCATACCGTGAAGGTACTATCGGCTTCTGGCCAACAGCAGTATGGATTCAGAACGGCCAGGGTGACTACTCTGTTACTACTCCTGAGAAGAACTTAACTTGGGATACCGTATTCGTACGTTGGCCTGTTGGTCCATCCGGTAATAAGGATACCAATGCAGGTAAGAACTACATCCCAACAGGTGACTTCATTATCCCTGCAGGTGTTCAGGAGCCTGAAAAGGTATTTAACGTAATGTATGATTTCTGGAATTTCGCAGGCGATATCGAAACAACTATCGCTCTTCGTGATGACAGAGCAGCTCTTAACTGGTGGTACAACGAAAATGCATTCGAGCCGGAATTACAGGATGCTAACTTTGCAGTAATGTATGACTGTGGTTCCCATACAACCGTTGACCTTTGGGGTTCCTTAGAAATTCCTTATGATTTCAACTCCTTAATCAATGGTACCGTAACTCCTGCTCAGTTCCAGGAAACACATAAGCAGCAGGTACAGGATGCTCTTGACAGCGTATTCGGTAACTAATCTCCGGACAAAATAAATAACATGCAGGGGCGGCTTTTGGCCGCCTCTGATAGAAATGAGGACCTATAGTATGAGTGATATTAAGATGATTGCTCCTGAATTCCATAAAGTACCTTGGCAGGAGAAGCCGGCAGGCTTAAAGAACGCACCGGTTTGGAGATACACAGAAAACCCTATTATCGGCAGAAATCCGGTAGAAGGTGTTGCTCGTATTTTCAACAGTGCAGTTATGCCTTATGGCGATGAATTCATCGGTGTGTTCCGTGGTGAGCAGACAGACGGTGTTTCCCACATCTATCTCGGACACAGTAAGGATGCCATCCATTGGGAATTTGAGCCTAACAAGATTCAGTTTGTTGATGAAGACGGCAATCCGTTCCAGCCGATTTATGCGTATGATCCAAGACTTGTAAAGGTTGAGGATACTTACTATATCATGTGGTGCCAGGATTTCTACGGTGCTGCTATCGGTTTGGCAAAGACAACAGATTTCAAGACCTTTACCCGTCTTGAAAATCCATTCCTGCCATTCAACCGTAATGCGGTTCTTTTCCCAAGAAAGATTAATGGCAACTACGTAATGTTAAGCAGACCATCCGATTCCGGTCACACACCGTTCGGCGACATTTTCTTAAGCGAAAGCCCGGACCTTAAGTACTGGGGCAAGCACAGACATGTAATGGGCCGCAGCAGTGAGTGGTGGGAGTCCTTAAAGATTGGCGGCGGTGCAGCTCCAATCGAAACTTCCGAAGGTTGGTTAATGTTCTACCATGGTGTAAGCGGAACCTGTAACGGTTACGTATATTCCATCGGTGGCGCAATCCTTGATTTAGAGGATCCATCCAAGGTATTATACCGTTGTGAGACCTTCCTTCTCACTCCGGAAGAGTGGTATGAAGAGAGAGGCTTCGTTCCGAACGTATGCTTCCCATGTGCAACTCTTCATGACCCTGACACAGGAAGAATTGCCATCTACTACGGTGCTGCAGACAGCTATGTTGGTCTTGCATTCTGTCAGTTTGACGAAATCGTGGACTACATCAAGAAGCACAGCATAACAAGATGGGATGATACCGATTTAGGTAGAAGATAGTCTAATCACATTATCCTATAAAGCCGCAAGGCGGGTGATTTCGCCTGCTTTGCGGTTTTTTAATAAAGCAGCTATTATACACAACCGATACAGAGAATACCTCGCGGAGGAACAATGAGAAACATATCTGCAATTGAATTAGTAAAAGAGATGAGGCTCGGATGGAATCTGGGCAATACCATGGACTGTGTAAATGACAGAATCGAGAAAACATCCGCACCGGAAGCCTGGGAAACAGCCTGGGGTAATCCGGTAACAACAGAAGAGTTAATAGCGAAATTAATTTCCGAGGGCTTTAACGTAATCCGTTACCCGGTTTCCTGGAGAAACCACTTGGGAGAAGCCCCGGAGTATACGATAAATGAAACCTGGATGGCCCGTATTAAAGAACTTGTAGACTGGGCTTATAACAGAGGAGCCTTTGTGATTTTAAATATACACCATGAGGGTTGGCATGACCCGTACTACGATAATTTAGAGCCGGCAGCGGCAGAACTCCGGGCAGTATGGAAGCAGATTGCCGGGTATTTTAAAGACTATGATGAGCATCTGATTTTTGAAGGCATGAATGAGCCGAGAAAAAGAGGAACACCGGTGGAATGGACCGGCGGAGATGAAGAAGGCTGGGACGTAGTAAACGTGTTAAACAAAGTATTTGTGGAAACCGTCCGCAGCACCGGGGGTAACAATGCCATCCGCAGCCTGATGATTCCGGGATATGCAGCAAACTGCACCGTAGGCATCCGGCATCTAGAAATTCCGGAGGGCGACAATCATATCATCGCATCGGTGCATGCCTATGAACCGACGGACTTTGCACTGATTGTGGAAGGCCGTGGCCTTTGGAACAGGGATACCGCGGTAATCGACCGTTTAATGGTAGATTTGGAAGAACTATTTATATCCAAGGGCGTTCCGGCGGTTATCGGGGAATGCGGTGCCATGCACAAAGCAGTGGAAGGCAACGAAGCATCCCGGGCAGAATGGGCGGAATACTTCTTTAAGAGCACAAAAAATATCGGTGTACCATGCGTTTGGTGGGACAACGGTTATGTGGAAGGCCGCGGTGAGCTCTTTGGCTTAATAGACCGGAGAACGCTTCAGTGGAATTTCCCGTTACTTTTAGAAGGAATCAGGAAAGGATTACAGTAAAATGAAACAGTTGGTTAATTTTAATGATGGAATTGTATTCCACGGAAATACAGAACGTATCGCAAAGGTATTAAAGAAAGCAGAAAACAAAGAACCAATCACATTGGGCTACCTGGGAGGCTCCATTACCCAGGGCTCTCTGTCCTCCACACCGGACACCTGCTACGCTGCCATGACAACCAAGTGGTGGCGCGAGCAGTATCCGGACACGGAGTTTACTTATGTAAACGGCGGTATCGGCGGAACCACTTCCCAGTTTGGTGCAGCCCGTGTGGACAGCGATATTTTAGCCTATGAGCCGGACTTTGTAATTATAGAATTCAGTGTAAATGATGATAACAACCTCTTTTTCAGAGAGACCTATGAAGGACTGGTGAGAAAGGTGTATTCCTCTAAAACCGCACCGGCGGTGCTTCTTGTCCACAATATTTTCTATGAGGACGGCAGAAACACCCAGGACCAGCATGAAACCGTGGGACGTTACTATAACCTTCCATGTCTCAGCATGAAGACCAGTGTGTATCAGGCCATTGCCCATGGTAAGATTACGGTAAGGGACGTGACTCCGGACGACCTGCATCCAAATGATGCCGGCCATGCCCTGCTGGCAAATTTGATTACTAACTTCCTCGAGAAGGTGCAGAAAGAGGATGTACCTGCGGTTACCGATACTGCAAGAGCGGCAGAGGAGCTTCCAAAGCCGATTACTGCCAACGCATATCAGAATTCCGTGCGTTATCAGGTGTATAATTCCAAGCCGGAGCTTATGGGTTTTGTTGCTGATACGGAGGAGCAGAAGCATATTACCGACATTTTCAAGCGCGGTTTTATCGGCAAAAAAGCAGGAGATGCCATCCGGTTTAATATCAAAGGCACCGGTATTGCGGTACAGTACCGCAAGTCCGTAAAGCATCCTGCCTGTGTGGCAAAGGTTGTGTTAGACGGCGATGAGGCAAATGCAGTTGTTTTAGACGGAAACTTCGATGAGACCTGGGGTGACTGTCTGTACATCACCACAGTTGCAAAGCACATCGAAGAGAAGGAACATACCGTGGAAATTACCATTACCGAGGGCGATGAGACTATGGTACCGTTTTACCTGGTATCCGTAATCGGTTCTAAATAAAACGGTATTTCAGGAAAGGAAATAACAATGGCAGATTTCGTAGAAAAACTGATTAAGAAAATGAATCCGGATTATTTGGAATTGGACGTGGCACCGGACCACGAGTATCTGCAGTATATGGGCCGAATCGATTTTTCCAAAGAAGGCGGTCCGGAATTTGTATTCCCATGTACCTTTGTAAAAATAAAATTTCAGGGCACATTTATCAGTGCGACCTTAACCAATACAAAAAACTGCTGGGATAACTTCATGGGCGTGATTCTGGACGGCGAGCAGAGCAAGTTCAAGCTGGACGACTGGGGTACCAGAGAGTATGTCCTGGGAGAAAATTTAGAGGATACGGAGCATGAACTAATGCTGTTTAAGCGGCAGGATTCCTGCCACACGGTGCAGTTCCACGGCTTTACCTTAAACGGAGCAGCTAAGGTGCTTCCGTTACCGGCACTGCCGACCCGCCGTATTGAAGTGTACGGTGACTCGGTTTCTGCAGGCGAAGTCAGCGAGGCGGTAGGCTACGAAGGCCAGCCGGATCCGCAGACCAACGGCGAGCTTTCCAACAGCTATTACTCGTATTCCTGGACTCTGGCAAGAAAGCTGGATGCCCAGCTTCATGACATTGCCCAGGGTGGCATCTGTCTTTTAGACGATGCGGGCTGGTTTGCAGGCCCGACTGCCTGCAAGGGTATGTTTTCCATGTACGACAAAATCCAATATCATCCTGACCTTGGTGTGCAGAAGCGCTGGGATTTCAGCAAGTATACACCGGATGTGGTTATTGTGGCTATCGGTCAGAACGATAAGGACCCATACGATTACATGAAGGCAGATTATAATTCCGAGCAGTCCCTGTACTGGCGTTTGGCATACAAGGATTTCATCGGAAAATTAAGAAAGCGCTATCCGGAGGCTCACATTATCTTAAGTACTACCATTTTGAATCATGAGGCAATTTGGGACGAAGCGATTGATGATGTTTGCCGTCAATTACAAAAAACAGATGACAAAGTGCATCATTTCCTGTATAGTAATAATGGATGCGGAACCCACGGTCATATCCGCATTTCCGAAGCAGAAAAAATGGCGGAGGAAATGGCGGCATATATAGAAGAACTGGGAGTTTTCGAGGAAAAATAAACCAGAGGAGAATTCCTATTATGAAAAACAAATTATTGCTTACATTAGCCTGCGGAATACTTGCGATTGCAGGACTTTGCGGGTGTAATTCCCAAAAACAGCCGGAGCTGACTCCGACACCAACAGTGACTTTGGCGCCAACAGCCACACCGGAGCCAACAGCAACACCTACACCGGAGCTTACTATTGCAGATATTTCTCCGATGGATTTGGTTGCCGATATGAAAATCGGTTGGAATCTGGGTAACACTTTAGATGCAACCGGCGGCATCGGTATTGCGTCGGAAAGAGCCTGGGGAAATCCAAAAACAACGCAGGAAATGATTGATAAAGTGTTAGATGCCGGATTTAATGTCATCCGTCTCCCTATTACCTGGGATGGTCATTTCGGCGCAGCGCCGGAATATAAAATCCATGACATCTGGCTGGAGCGTGTCAAGGAAGTCGTAGATTACGCGTATAATAAGGGTGCGTATGTCATTATCAATACCCATCATGAAGAATGGTATATGCCAACCGAGGAAAATAAGGTGGCAAACGGAGAGCAAATAGTTGCTCTTTGGACCCAGATTGCTGAGTATTTTAAAGACTACGACGAGCATTTGATTTTCGAGGGATTAAATGAGCCAAGACTTCGGGGAACTTCTAAAGAATGGTCCGGCGATGCCAAGGCCAGTGAAGTAATCAATTATTGGGAGCAGTTATTTGTGGATGCGGTACGCGCTACCGGCGGCAACAATACACTGCGTCATTTGATGATTACCGGCTATGCAGCTTCTTCCTCCAAAGATAATTTGGCAAAGATAAAGCTTCCGGAGGACGACAAACTGATTGTTTCCGTACATGCGTATACTCCGTATAACTTTGCGCTGAATACAAAGGGAACCTCCACCTGGGATAAATCCAAGGATGCCGGAGACATTAATTATTTAATGAAGACAATCAATGACGTGTTTATCAGCAAAGGAATTCCTGCGATTATCGGTGAATTTGGTGCCATGAATAAGGAAAACGAAGCAGAGCGTGTGGAATGGGTTACCTATTATCTGACAAAAGCAAAAGAAATCGGTGTTCCTTGTGTCTGGTGGGATAACGGTGCGTTTTCCGGCAACGGCGAAAACTTCGGTTTGTTAGACCGCAGAGAATTGGAATATCCGTATCCGGAACTGTTGGATGCCATGATGAAGGTGGTTAATCCGGATTAGTACAGTAAAATATGTAAATAATAACTGATACAATTAGCTTTGTGGAAACTGATTGTATCAGTTTTTTGTTATAAAACCAGACCTTTGTATCGAACCAAGTTAACGAAACTGAAATTATGTACGGTATATCGAACTTACTTGACAAAATTAAAAGTAAGTCTTATGATATAAATAAAGGTGGTGAAAAGTATGATAAAAAGAGAACATTATTTAGCCCGGATAAGAAAATTTTATCATATGGATTTAATTAAGGTTATTACCGGCATCAGAAGATGCGGAAAATCGGTATTACTGCAGCAAATAATGGAAGAACTGAAAAAAGAGGGTATTGAGGAGGAACAAATCATTTATATCAATTTCGAAGACTATGATTTTTCCTTTATTCGGACCGGGGATATTTTTCATGAATATATCAAAAAACAGATAAAAACCGAAAAAAAATATTATTTGTTTTTTGATGAAATTCAGGTGGTACCGGAATTTGAACGGGTCATAAATTCCTTGCGCATGAAATATGGAGCAAGTATTTTTATTACCGGGTCTAATGGAAAGCTGTTATCCGGAGAACTAGCTACATTTCTTTCCGGACGTACGGTAAGTTTTTCCATCTATCCTTTCACATTTCGAGAAATGTGTCAGCTGAAAATGATCGATAAAGAAGGAAGGGAAGCGGCTTTACATGATTATTTGGTTTGGGGAGGTCTTCCACAGCGGTTTATAATGACAGATGAAGAACAGACAAAAACCTTTTTGCGGGATGTGTATGATACCATTATACTTCGGGATATTGTTCAGCGCGCCGGAATAAAAGATATAGAACTGTTCAACCGCATTTTGGAATATTTGGTCTGTAATCCGTCCCAGACATTTTCCATTACGTCTATCGTAAATTATTTCTTAAGTATCGACCGTAAGGTATCAAAAGAAACCATTTATAATTATCTGGAGCATATTGTTGCATCCCTGGTAATGACAAAGGCTACCCGGTACGACATCAGAGGAAAAAGAGTTCTTACCAAAATGGATAAATATTACCTGACCGACATGGGTCTGGGCCGCATCCGCAATTCAGGTTTTAAATTGGAAATGGGTGCATTACTGGAGAATGTTGTTTACAATGAATTGCTGGTAAGGGGCTATGAGGTTTATGTCGGAAAAACAAGAACGGGAGAAATTGATTTTATAGCGGTAAAAGGACAGCAAAAGAAATATTATCAGGTGACATATCATTTGTACGATGAAGCTGTAATCGAGCGGGAGTTTGGTGCATTTAAGGAGGTTGGAGATAACTTTCCAAAGTATGTGCTGTCGATGGATAAAATGGATTTTTCAAGGGATGGTATTATTCACAAAAATGTGATAGACTTTTTGCTGGAGGACGAATAAATAAGCAGTTTGTTAAAAAATAAATTTAGATTGATGAAAGTTCTTTCATTTGTTAAAATGAAAAAAGTTTGTGTAAAAGAAAGGAATCCTTATGCGTAAAACTAAAATTATTTGTACCATTGGTCCTGCAAGTACCAATGAAGAAACCTTAGCTAAAATGTTTGAAGCCGGCATGAATGTTGCCCGCATCAACTTCTCCCACGGTGACCATGCGGAGCAGCAGGCAAAAATCGACCTTATCAAAAAGGTCCGTGAAAAGATGAACCTGCCAATCGCTATTATGCTCGACACCAAGGGTCCGGAATACAGAATCAAAACCTTTAAGGATAAAAAAGTTGTGGTAAACGACGGCGATAAGTTTACTTTTACTACCGATGATATTGTGGGTGATGAAACCCGTGTTGCGGTTTCTTATAAGAACCTGATGAAAGAATTAAATCCGGGGGATACCATTTTAGTATGTAACGGACTGGTTTCTTTCCGCGTGGACGAAATCGTAAAGAATGACGCTATCTGTACCGTTATCCACGGTGGTGAAATGTCCGACCGCAAGAGCATGAATTTTCCAAATCATGTATTAAAGCAGGACTATTTAAGCGAGCAGGATAAAAAGGACCTGTTATTCGGCATTAAGAACGGTATCGATTTTGTGGCAGCATCCTTCGTTTCTACAAAGCAGGACATGATTGACCTTAGAACTTTCTTAGACGAAAACGGCGGTTCTGACATTGACGTTATTGCCAAGATTGAAAACCGTTCCGGTATCGACCATATTGAAGAGATTTGTGAAATCGCCAACGGTATCATGGTTGCCCGTGGTGACCTGGGCGTGGAGATTCCGTTCATCGAAGTTCCGTATATCCAGAAGTATTTAATTAACAAGTGCCGTATGATGGGTACCAGAGTTATTACCGCAACCGAAATGTTAGAGTCCATGATTCACAACCCACGTCCGACAAGAGCAGAAATTTCCGACGTTGCCAATGCGGTATATGACGGAACCTCCGCAGTTATGCTCTCCGGCGAAACTGCTGCCGGCAAGTTCCCGGTAGACGCAGTAAAGAACATGGCAGAAATTGCAGAATATACAGAGCAGCACATCAATTACATCAGCCGCTTCCGCAGCGCTGACTTTAAGATTAAGAACAACCTGGATGCAGTATCCCACGGCACCTGTGCCATGGCCATTGATGTAGATGCCAAGTGTATTGTTGCCAGCTCCATCAGCGGACGTACCGCCCGTATGGTCAGCCGGTTCCGCTGCCCAATGCCAATTCTTGGTTTAACTACCTCTGAGCGTGTCTGGAGAAAGTTAAACTTAAGCTGGGGTGTGCTTCCGATGCTGACAGAGGAATACACTTCCGTTGAAGTTATGTTCTACAACGGACTTCGTCAGGCAAAGAAAGCTCTTGGCTTGAAATCCGGCGACAACGTGGTATTAACCGGTGGTCAGATTAATGGTCAGGTGGGTAATACCAACACCATCAAGATTGAGACAGTGAAGTAAAAAGTAAGCCGCAAGTCGGCACTTCCTGTGTAAGTATAAATTTAATAAAGCCCGGCATGAATTTTATCCTGCCAAAACGCGCTCGCGCTCCCTCGCGACGTAGCGGTACTAAACTCGAAAACACCTCGTTAAGTACCGACGTCAATGTCATTAAGTTAGGGAAAAATAAAAATTTACTTGCACGAGAAAGTATTATTTTTTGAAATGCTTTCTCGTGCGTTTTCAATTTTAGGTACAGCAAAAAGACAGATTGCCATCTGCCTGAAAAGGTAGTATAGTTTA
>JAGBCB010000055.1 GCA_017938145.1 Lachnospiraceae bacterium | reverse complement strand
CCTGCAAAGAAGAGAGGAAAAGAAGTATCTGCCAAGTGCGATATGATGAGCATATCATGAAATAATCTTCGTGGCAAGCCACGAACAGAGAAAAATGGCGTGTGGAAGGTAATTCCACATGCCACTTTGTCTACAGTCTGTAAGGGACACTGGAAGGTGTCCCTTTTTTAGCGGCAAAAAAGCACGTTTCCACGTGCTTTTTGCATTTTATGTCGCAGGAAAATATGATAACGGAGGTCTGACGGTGATTTTGCAGGCTGCAGACACACCGCTGTATGTAGTGACTATGACATAAGCTTCTCCGGTACCGATGGCGGTAACAAGTCCGGAGCTGTCTACGACAAGAACAGAAGCGTCGGTAGATGCATAGGATACTCCGTCTGTGCTAAGCCAAGGGAAAATCAGAGGCTGCAGCCGGAAGGTTTCCATGTAATCAAGGGAACGCTCGCTGACATTTAAATGTACGGAAGTTGCCGGTATGATTTCCGGATAGATAACATAGGCAGCACTGTTGCCGCGGTAGTCCGCCAGATAAAATGTAATGGCTGTTACATCCGGTGAAACATACAGGGTATGTTGTTCTTGGGCCGGGTTTAATTGCTCGCCTGCAAATAGGAAAGCATCTTTGTTAAATTCACCGGCCAGATATTTAATTGTTTTTACACCGCTGTCTGCATCGGAAGCAGAGAAAGTAACACTGATATAACCATAGTTTGGAGCTACCTGATAGGAAGCAGCAATGTCCGGTGCAAGCGTATCATCTTCGATATAGGTGTTGTAAATCCGGTAGTTACCGGCATAATCTTCTACATAAAAGGTATAGTACCCGGCTTTGGTAAGATACAGTACATTGTCAAGAAGAGCAGTACCGTTGTCACCGGAAAAATAATCTGCAGGACGGGAACCGTAAATGTAACGGACCTTTCGGATGCCGGAACCGCCGGCATCATATGCATCCACATGCACGAGGATGTTTTCTTTTTCGTAGGTGGTTTCTAAAAGAAGAAACGGCTCCTGGGTGTCCGCTGAAATATCATATAAGGACTGTATAGCGGCATATGCGTCAGGAATGCCCGGATTAATAAGGTATCCGTCCAGGCTGCTGAGAGGAATCATAGTATTGATAATCAGCTCTTTTACCTGAGCCGGATAGATGTTATCATGATAAGCATAAATCATAGCCGCCAGTCCGGTTACGTGAGGAGCTGCCATGGAAGAACCGTTGGAGTATCCATAGGTTCCTACTAAGGTACTGAATATTTCTTCGCCGGGTGCGGCAATATCAACGGTGGAAACTCCGTAATTGGAGGAAATGTCCAGATATCCGTCATGGTCAATGTAGCCTACGGAAATCAGGTTTGGTAAACGAAGACTGGCCGGAAAGACCGGAGTACTGTTGTTATTTAATCCGTTATTGCCTGCAGCGGTGACAAACAGCATGGAGGATTCCCGGATGGTAAGCTCCAGTGCCTGGCTGTAATTTGTGGTGCCCCAGCTTAAGTTACAGATGTCTGCTCCCATGGCCTCTGCATACTGGATAGCTTTAATGGCGCTGGAGACAGAACCGGAAGAGGATGTTCCGCCATGGATTTTTAAAGACATGATTTGCACGTTTACATTGGATGCCACACCTGCAATGCCGATGCCGTTATTGGCTGTGGCAGCAATGATACCGGCAATATGGGTTCCGTGATTATCATTGTCGTCAGGGTTAGCGGTATAACCGTTTGCGGTTTCTGCGTAATGGCACACGGTTGCATCATTGTTGAAAAAGTCCCAACCGTGGATATCGTCGATATATCCGTTGCCGTCGTCATCGATGCCGTTGTCCGGAATTTCGTTTGGATTGATCCACATCTGGTCCTTTAAGTCCGGGTGACGGTAGTCAACACCGGTGTCGATGATGGCAATAACAATGGTGCGTGTTTCTTCTTTGGTGAGCGGATAAGCTTCCCAGGCATCCCAAATATTCATGTCGATATCAGGAATGGAGTAGTGGGTTACCGGGAAGAAACCATAATAATGGGTGAAAAATCCGGTATTATCATATGCCCATAAGGCGTCGATATATGGGTCGTTCGGACGTTCAAAAATTACAGGCTCCGAAACAGGAGCAGGGGTTGTGTTATCGGTTTCTTCGGCAAAGGCTGTTGTGGCGCTGCCGGATAGGAACAGTGCCGTAAGCAATGCCGCAAATATTATCTTTTTGTTGTGCCTATTCTTATACATAAAAATCCTCTGTTAAATCTACGATATAGGAAGTTTAACAGAGGAAGGTGGCATATTTGTGGCAGAAAACCACTATCTTATTAAGTTTTCCTACATAAAAGTTACAAAAGTTTTAACAATAGTTATTATACAGCAATCCGCAGTAGATGGAAGATACATACGGATTCAGGGTCTTTTTTGCGGTGATATTTGGGTAAGTAACCACGGTCTTGTTCAAATATTCCATTGGATTTAAAGCAATATCCGAAAGTTTTTTAGTAAGGGTTTCCGCAAATTTGCTGCTGTCGGAGAACAAATGCTCTAAAGAACCGTTAGCGGCAGCGGTGTACATTTTCTTTTCATTAATAGAAAGTTTACCGTCCTTGGAAACGGATATTCCACATGGCTCCAGTTCTGGAGAAAATCGACGGACGGTGGTTCCAAGCTCATAGAGCAGTTTTTTTGCCCGGTGATTGTCCGGCTGCTTTGTTTGTACAAAATCAAAAATGGAATTGTATTTATCAATAAAGGCCTGGACCTTTTCTGCGATTGGTTCCTGATTGGTTACCTTACCGATGGTAACGGCTGATTTTGTTGTGTTTTTTATGGAAAGTGTGAGGGCGTTATTATATAAGTAGGAACGGCCTCTTACTTCTTTTGGACTTCCGTTAATGGAGAACCGGGTATTGACCGGCGCTTCTGCGATTTGGTCTAAGCCGAAATGGGTGATAATTCCGTGGGACGCATCCTCCGGAAAACGTACGTCGGCAGGACGGAAGGAAGAGATACCGTCGGAAGAACCGGCAGTAATGGCAATTAAATCCAGACGGGACTCGCCGGTTTCCGGTTCCTGTACGATGCGGGTACGCAGACCGATGGAAGTTTTATTAATGAAGTCCGCCAGTTTTTTCTGCAGTTCCAGATTGGTGGAACCGTTGGAAACATTAAACTGGAAGGAATATAAATTTTCTTCGATACCAATGGTAAAGTTGTACTGGCCGCTGACCAATGCGGATTCATTTGCAGGGACAAAATTGCCGTGGTTTTCCTGCGGAGAAGAAAGCGAGGATACTTCTACGGAAAGCGGCAGGTCTTCGTCCGGCAGGGAAGAACCCTCTAAAATGGACACGTCAACATCTTCCGGACGGTCAGAAACCAAAATTTGGTTTTTGAATACGGAAGTTCCATCGTCGGTATTTAGTTCTTTTACCATGGATGATAGGGAAAGTGCCGCGTTTTTGATTCCCAGTGTGTATTCCTGGGCAGACTCGTCAAAGGTGACTTTATAGAGCGGCTGTTCGGATGTTAGGCGCATAATGTCCCTATATACGTTTTGCAGCTCCGACTTTTTGTGGGTGTCAAAACGGTTTGGGCGCATCATAATAAGACCTTGCATTAAATGATTATAGACACTGAGTAATGGCATATGCGGGACCTCCTTTCCCAAAAAATCAATGCACATTAAATGTATGCTTCGTTCCTTCGAGGCATTTTGTACTTATTAATAGGGATACGACCCCACTATTTAGCTTGATTATAACACGTTTTTTTGCTATGTGCAAGGGAAAAAGTAAAAAAACTGTTGACGAGACTTGAAATCTGTGATATAGTTAAACGGCTATGGAAGTAGTCTTTTTTTTATGCCTAAAAAAATAATAACGGAGGTGGAAGGTCGTGCGAGTTAAAATTACATTGGCATGTACAGAATGCAAGCAGCGCAATTACAACATGACAAAGGAAAAGAAGAACCATCCAGACAGAATGGAAACCAAGAAGTACTGCAGATTCTGTAAGGCACACACATTACACAAAGAAACAAAGTAGTTAGTCTTTAAGACTAGGAAGGAAAGTGAAAAATGGGAGATGCTGCAAACGAAAAGGCTCCAAAGACTCCTGTAGTCAAGAGCTGGTTTAAGGGCTTAAAGGCAGAGTTCAAGAAGATTATCTGGCCGGACAAGAAGTCCCTTGGTAAGCAGACAGTAGCTGTCATTGTTATCACCGCAGTTCTGAGTGTGATTATTGCATTACTTGACGCAGTAGTAAAGTTTGGTATTAATGTAATCATCTAAGAATAACGGTGGAGGTAGTATAATGGCAGATGCTAATTGGTACGTTGTACATACCTATTCCGGGTATGAAAACAAGGTAAAAGCCAACATCGAGAAGACGATCGAAAACAGAAAGCTTCAGGATCAGATTTTAGAGGTTTCCGTTCCGCTTGAAACTGCTTACGAAATTAAGAACGGTGTTAAGAAACAGGTTCAGAGAAAACTGTTCCCGGGTTATGTTCTTATCCATATGGAAATGAATGATGAAACCTGGTACGTTGTCCGCAACACCAGAGGTGTTACCGGATTCGTTGGACCGGGATCCAAGCCGGTTCCGTTAACCGAAGCAGAAATGAAGAACATGGGACTTGCAAAAGAGGCTGAAGTGGAAGTTGATTTTGCTGTGGGCGATTCCGCAGTTATTGTGTCCGGTCCGTTTGAAGGTGCTCAGGGCATCATCAGTGCAATTAACATGCACAAGCAGAGCGTGACAGTCAACATCGAAATGTTAGGTCGCGAAACACCTGTAGAAATCAATTTTACAGAGGTTAGAGTAGAAGAATTTTAAGTTTGATGACTGCAAATTGCAGTCCGTGGGAGGAATTGAACCATCAGGTTCTGCACTCCGATAACACCACATTTTAGGAGGTATGCTATCATGGCAAAGAAAGTTACAGGTTATATTAAGTTACAGATCCCTGCTGCAAAGGCAACCCCGGCTCCTCCGGTAGGTCCTGCACTTGGTCAGCACGGTGTAAACATTCCTCAGTTTACAAAGGAATTCAACGCAAGAACAGCAGACCAGGAAGGTATGATCATTCCTGTTGTTATTACTGTTTACCAGGATAAGAGCTTTACATTTATCACAAAGACTCCTCCTGCTGCAGTACTTTTAAAGAAGGCATGTAACCTCAAGTCCGGTTCCGGAGCACCTAACAAGAACAAGGTGGCTACTATCAAGAGATCCGAAGTTGAAAAGATTGCTGAATTAAAGATGAAGGATTTAAATGCCGCATCCTTAGAAGCAGCTACAAGCATGATTGCAGGTACTGCAAGAAGCATGGGTATTGTTGTTGAAGATTAGTTAAAATATGTGGGAGGAAAACCATTCCGCAATTACCACTAGGAGGTTAATGAAATGAAAAGAGGAAAGAAATATAATGAATCCGCTAAGTTAATCGACAGAAGCGTACAGTACGACGCTAATGAAGCTATTAGCTTAGTTAAGAAAGCCGCAGTTGCAAAGTTCGACGAAACAATTGAAGCTCACATCAGACTTGGTGTAGATGGTCGTCACGCAGACCAGCAGGTTCGTGGTGCAGTAGTTCTGCCACACGGTACAGGTAAGACCGTTAGAGTTTTAGTATTTGCTAAGGGTGATAAGGTGAATGAAGCTGAAGCAGCCGGTGCAGATTTCGTTGGCGGCGATGAACTCATCCCTAAGATTCAGGGTGGATGGTTCGACTTTGATGTAGTTGTTGCTACTCCGGACATGATGGGTGTAGTTGGTCGTCTCGGTAGAGTTCTCGGACCAAAGGGCTTAATGCCAAACCCTAAGGCTGGTACTGTAACTATGGATGTTACAAAGGCAGTTAACGACATCAAGGCAGGTAAGATTGAGTACAGACTGGATAAGACAAACATTATCCACTGTCCTGTTGGTAAGGCTTCTTTCACTGAAGAACAGCTCGCAGACAACTTCCAGACTCTGATGGGTGCAATCATTAAGGCTAAGCCAGCTTCCGCAAAGGGTACTTATTTAAAGAGCGTAACACTCGCTTCCACAATGGGTCCTGGCGTGAAGGTTAACGCTGCTAAGTTAGGCTAATCACCTGACATTTAGGCTGAATTCGGAAGGCTTTGGTGTTTAGGCCATCAAAACCGGAAGAAAGTCAATAAAAAATGATTGACAAAATAAAGTATTTATGATATGCTATCAAGCGTGCTGTGGAAACACAGTACGCTTGGCTGCAGAAATGCAGCTATATAGACCGAAGACAGCAGGTACGGGTTACCGTGTAAGTAGTACGCCTGCCGAGGGATAAAAGTTAAGTTTGAATCTGTTCGACTGCTTAAATCCATTCGGTTTAAAGCAGTTCTTTTTTGTTTATAGAACCGCTTTGTAAAAATTTTATAAGGAGGTAATTATCATGGCAAAGGTAGAAATCAAGGCTCCTATCATTGACGAGATTAAGGGCTATGTGGATAAGGCTTCCGCTGCAGTTCTTGTTGACTATCGTGGTCTCACAGTAGAAGAAGATACAAGACTTCGTAAGGCACTTCGTGAAGCTGGTGTTGTGTACAAGGTATACAAGAACACATACTTAAAGCGTGCATTTGAAGGAACTGACTTCGCACAGCTTAATGGTGAGCTTGAAGGCCCTACAGCAATTGCATTCGGTATCGACGATGCAACAGCTCCTGCAAGAGTAATTGCAGAGTTCGCAAAGAAGGCTCCTAAGTTAGAGTTCAAGGCAGGCGTTGTAGAAGGTGTTTACTACGATGTTAAGGGTATCGAAAAGATTGCTCTTATCCCATCCAGAGAAACTCTTATTTCCAAGTTACTGGGCAGCTTACAGTCCCCAGTTGCAAACATGGCTCGTGTTCTCAAGCAGATTGCAGAGAAGAACGGCGAAGCAGCTTAATTTTAAAGTTGCATAACACTGTAAGAAACAAACAAAACGAAACAATTGTGGCATAGCCGCAGCAAATAGTAAAATTTTAATGGAGGTAAATTAAAATGACAACACAGGAATTTATCGATGCTATCAAGAGCATGACAGTTTTAGAGTTAAATGATTTAGTAAAGGCATGTGAAGAAGAATTTGGCGTATCCGCAGCAGCAGGTGTAGTAGTTGCAGCAGCAGGCCCAGCAGCAGAAGCAGCTGAAGAAAAGACTGAGTTCGACGTTGAATTAACAGAGGCAGGTCCTAACAAGATTAAGGTTATCAAGGTTGTTCGTGAAATCACAGGTCTTGGCTTAGGTGAAGCTAAGGCAGCTGTAGAAGCAGCTCCAAAGGTATTAAAGGAAGCTGTTTCCAAGGCAGAAGCTGATGATATCAAGGCTAAGCTTGAAGCTGAAGGCGCTAAGGTTACTCTTAAGTAATCTTGCAACCTGTTTAGAACTAAGCAGAACATTAGAGAGGATTGCAGACCCCTGCAGTCCTCTTTTTTTCGTTCCGGGGTTCTTTTCGGGACTCTTAAAGTTAGCAGGAGGGTTTTGCCAATCGGCCTGTCACAAAGGTGATTAATGGATGCCGCCGGTGTTTTACTATAACTCGGCTGCGGAAAGTGGGAGTTTATATAAAAGTTAGTTGCCGAAGCGTCCAAAGGACGCTTTTACAAAAGGGGAGTAAGGGCGTCTCTGGAAAACGAGTTTTCCGAGAGCGCCTTCACTCCCCTTTTTATAAAGTGCGTTGCACTTTAATCGGCAACTAACTTTAGCGAAAGCCTTTATTTTTCCGCAACCTCAAACAAATAGCTAAAACACCGGCAGCATCCATACCTCCTGTGACAAACCTCTTGGAACCCTCCGCTAACTTACGAACGTCCCTCAAAGAATTCCGGAACGAAAAGCATAAGAGGAGCTGCCAGGGGGCTGCAATCCGACCCAGGTAACAAACGTTCCGCTTAGTGCGCTCAGCCTCAACGGAGGGATTTGGCTGTCTTTTAGACAAATCCCGGAGTTGCAACCACAGGCAATAAAAAAACTATTGATTTCTCTCCAAAACCATGTATAATTATCTTGTTTACTGTTTTATTGCAGTAAAGCGTCGATTTGTAGAATTACGGGAAGTAATCCCCCGAAAAATCAGGAGGAGGTTAGTGTACATGGAACGAAAGAAATTAATCGAATTTCGTAACATTACGAAGAGTTTTGACAAACAGATTACCTTAAAAGGTATCAATTTGGATATTTATGAAAATGAATTTGTGACTTTGCTGGGTCCCAGTGGTTGTGGTAAGACCACGCTCCTTCGAATACTTGGTGGATTTTTAGAGGCAGATGAAGGAAACATTATCTTCAACGGTGAGGAAATCAGCCATAAGCCTGCTTATGAGCGCGAGTTGAATACCGTATTCCAGAAGTATGCCCTGTTCCCGCATTTAAGTGTATATGAAAACATTGCTTTTGGTCTGAAGCTTAAGAAGATGAGTAAGGACGTTATTGAGCAGAAGGTTATGAAGATGTTAAAGCTCATCGGTTTAGAGGGCTATGAAAACAAGAATACCACCCTGCTTTCCGGTGGTCAGCAGCAGCGTGTTGCCATTGCAAGAGCCCTTGTTAATGAGCCTAAGGTTCTGCTTCTTGATGAGCCTTTGGCTGCTCTTGACTTAAAGCTTCGTAAGGAGATGCAGTACGAGTTAAAGCGTATCCAGCAGGAAGTCGGCATCACCTTTATTTTCGTTACCCATGACCAGGAAGAAGCCCTGACCATGTCCGATAAGATTGTGGTTATGAACGGTGGTGAAATCCAGCAGATTGGTACACCGGAGGACATTTACAATGAGCCGGCAAACCGCTTTGTTGCCAACTTCATCGGTGAAAGCAACATTCTGCCTGCGACCATGCTTGACGACTACAAGGTTCGTTTTGACGACATCACTTTCGACTGCGTAGACTATGGATTTAAGAAAAATGAGCCGGTGGACGTAGTAATCCGTCCGGAGGATATTGATATTGTGCCGGTAGAAAAAGGCAAGATGACAGGTGAAGTGCTCAGCACGCTGTTTAAGGGCGTACACTACGAAATTATGGTGGAAACCGTTCCGGGTACCAGTGTAACCGTAGACATGCGTGTTATCCGCACCCATGAAGTAACCAGTGAAAACGGTAAAGAAAAAATCAATGCCAGCAACTTCTATGTGGATTTAGAGGATGTGGACAAGCTGGATGACAAGGAAATCATCGCCCGTTCCAACGCCATGGCATGGAGCACTGAGGATGACGAGTACATTTCCATTGCCAGCATCGAATACGACATTAAGCCGGAGCTTGGCAGCTATCCGGTAGTGTTCTCCACAGCAAACGGCACTGCTGTAGAACGTACCGTCTTTGTAGTGAACCAGCCGTTCGTTAAGAATGAGAAGGCAAACGAAGCAATCATGGCCTTCAACTTCTTCACTACTGTGGATGAAATCCGTGAGTCCCAGACTCTGGATGTTGATATTATGACCTGGGCAAATGCGCAGGGCTGGAAGCTCAGTGATGAAAACCAGAGCATTGATATCAGTGTAGATTACGATTTCGAGCCGGAAAATGTAAAGGAAGGTGTGTATAAGATTACCTTCTGGACCACCGGTCGTGAATTTAAGATTCATACTACGGACTACTCCGAGGTTGGTCAGGAGGTCGGCCTGACATTCTTCCCTGAGGACATCCATGTTATGTCCAGGATGGACTTCTAAATGAAGAAGTTTTCCCAGTTAGCAGTTCCGTATATTATTTGGGCGGCATTGATGATTGTGCTGCCGATGCTCCTTATTTTGATGTATTCCTTTACCGAGCACGGCAACTCCATCATTTCCTTTGCTGTTACCTTTGACCACTATATTAAGTTCTTCTCCGACCCGGACTTTTTATTAGTGTTATGGCGTTCTTTTACCATTGCGGTAAAAACAACAATTATTTGCTTATTGCTTGGTTATCCGCTGGCATATTTCATTGCCCGCAGTGCCGAAAAGTGGCAGAATATCCTGGTGCTTTGCATTACCATTCCAACCTGGATTAACATGCTGGTTAGAACCTATGCCTGGATTGGTCTTCTTTCCGACGGCGGTCTGTTTGCGCAGATTTTAGGGTTCTTCGGTGTGGAAGAGGTGGAAATTCTTTATACCGAATTTGCAGTGCTTCTCGGTATGGTATATAACTTCCTGCCGTTTATGATTCTGCAGATTAACACCTCTCTTTGTAAGATGGATCAGAACCTGTTAAATGCCAGTGCAGACCTGGGTGCCACACCATTCCAGACCTTCTGGAAGGTAACCTTCCCATTGTCGTTACCTGGTGTAATTAACGGTATTACTTTAGTATTTTTACCGGCCATCAGTGCGTTCTTTATTCCAAAACTGCTCGGTGGCGGTCAGTATTTCTTAATCGGTAACCTGATTGAAAACCAGTTTATCACCGTGGGTGAGTGGAATTTCGGTTCTGCCATCTCCATGATTATGGCAGCGGTTATGATGCTTCTCATGATGCTTGTAAAGAAACTGGAAGTTAGAAATCAGGGCGGAAAGGAGGACAACTAGTATGAAGAAAAGCAGTCGTCCTTTCGGTAAGATTCTCATGATTTTGGCAATCGTGTTTTTCTATTTGCCGATTTTGTACATGATTATTTTCTCCTTCAACGAAGGAAAATCTTTAACTACATTTACCGGATTCTCCCTGCGCTGGTATCAGCACATGTTGGAATCCAGGGATATGATGAGTGCCCTGTACACTACCTTTACGGTGGCGATTTTGGCAACACTTATCTCCACTGTGGTGGGAACCATTGCGGCCATCGGACTTTCCAGCTCCAAAAAGCTTGTGCGGGATGTGGTGGAGCAGGTCAACAATTTCCCGATTATGAATCCGGATATTGTTACCGCCATCGGTTTTATGCTGCTGTTTATCACCTTTAAGGTAGAACGCGGCTACGTTACCATGCTGTTGGCACATATTGCCTTTTGTATTCCGTATGTCATGCTTTCCGTTATGCCGAAGGTGCGGTCCTTAGATCCGAACCTGGCAGATGCGGCCATGGACCTTGGTGCAACCCCATGGGTGGCACTTACAAAAGTAATTGTTCCGCAGATTACACCGGGTATTTTCTCCGGTGCCTTGATTGCTTTTACCATGTCGGTAGATGATTTTATTATTTCTTACTTTGTAACCGGCGGTGGTGTGAAGAATTTAAGTATTATGGTTTATACCATGAGTAAGCGTGTAAATCCAAGTATCAATGCAGTATCCACATTGGTTGTTGTGATTATTACCGTTGCTCTTGTGATTATCAATGTGGTGCCTGCCATTGCGGCAAAGCGCCCGAAGAAGGCGGAAATGGGCAAGAGAAAAATTGCCATTCCTTGCACTATCGGTGCTGTGGTAGTTGCCGGTATTATTGCAATTTTTGCCTTGAAGCCGGAAGTAAATTCCGATTTACCGTATTCCGGACAAACCTTATATATCTACCTGCCGGGTGAATATATGGGCGAGGAAATTGTTCCGTTGTTTGAGGAGCAGACCGGCGCTACGGTTATTGTGGAAAACTTTGATTCCAACGAGCAGGCATACATTAAGGTTACCAATGGGGAATCCTACGATATCATCATTCCGAGTGACTATATGATTCAGCGTCTCATGGAAGAAGGTTACTTACAGAAGATTGACAAGTCCCTGATTACTGTTTGGAACGAGCTGGATGAAGCAGTTTTAAGTCCTGCCTTTGACCCGGATAACGAGTATTCCGTATCCTATTTCTGGGGTACCGTTGGTATTGTGTATGACAAGACCAAGGTTTCTGAGGAAGACCTTAAGGAACAGGGCTTTGGTATTTTCTTAAATGAAAAGTACAAAGGTGATATTTACGTTTACGATTCCGAACGTGACTCCTTTATGATGGCGTTAAAGGATTTGGGCTATTCCATGAATACCGAGAATGAAGCGGAACTGCAGGAAGCGTACGAGTGGCTGGTACAGTGCGTAACCACCATGGACCCTGAAATTGTTACCGATGAAATTATCGACAACATGGCACAGGGCAGAAAGGCCCTTGGCCTTTGCTACTCCGGCGACGCCACCTACATCATGAGTGAAAACGAAAACATGGGCTTTTACATGCCGGAGGAGGGTACCAACCGCTGGTACGACTCCATGGTTATTCCGACCACCGCAGAAAGCTACGTGCTGGCTCATGAATTCATGAATTTTGTCAACTCCTACGATATGGCATATGCCAACTCCGACTGGGTAGGTTATACCTCCCCGAACCTTGCGGTTAAGGAAGACTTATCCTCCGAAGAGGAAGAGGGCAGCTATGCCGGTATCAATGCCTATATTCCGAGAACCGACCATCCGTTAGATGAAGTATTCGTGTTCAATGAAGAAGTGAAGAAGTTAATGGGTAATCTTTGGAGTAAAGTAAAGATTGCGGCAAGTAACGCAAAATAAAGCGAAGGCTGTGAACAGAAGATAGTTTTAGAAAATTCCGTATCCGTGTAATGTTGGATACGGAATTTTTAAAACTAAGACTCTTTCACAGCCTTTTATTTATTAGTACGTTGCTTAGCCGCAAGTTTACTTAAAAAAATTACTGAACAATTTTGCTATAAACATAAAATCTTTCAGTATACTGAACAATTTTACAAAAAGCAGAAAATCTTTCAGTATACTGAATAAAATGATTGCGATGCGGAAAAACTTGCAGTATAATCAAGGTGAGGTGAGGAAAAAATGATACAAAGAGAGCACTATATTGAGCAAGTACGTCCTTTTTATGAATCTGATTTAATAAAGATTATTACAGGAATCCGTAGATGCGGTAAGTCGGTTATTATGGAGCAGATAATCAAGGAAATCAGTCAAAAGACAGAGAACATTATTTATTTAAATTTTGAAGATAAAAAGGTGTCTGCCAATATAACCAATGCTGAAGCATTGATTTCTTATGTGGAAGAAAACAAAAAGGAAGGCAAAGGTTATTTGTTTTTTGATGAAATTCAAACATTGGATGGCTGGCAGGATGCATGTAAAACCTTGCGTCTTTATGATTATTCGGTATTTATTACCGGCTCTAATTCCAAACTTCTTTCCGGGGAATTTACCAAAGAGCTTTCGGGAAGATATGTAGCCTTTCGTGTCAGAACGTTTGTCTACAAGGAAATTGCAGAATATGCACAGGAACTCGGAAAAGAAGTGTCGGTTACGGATTACCTGGTGTGGGGTGGTTTTCCAAAGCGCTTTGAATTTGACTCTTCGGAGGCACAAAGCCGTTATTTAAATGATTTGGATGATACCATTGTTATTAATGATTTAATTGGACGTTATGATATACGTAAGGAAAGTTTGTTCCGCAGTCTGGTAAATTATGTGCTGCGGAGTAACAGTAGGATTTTTTCCGCAAACTCTATCCGCGATTATATTAAACAGGAGCATACGGAGTGTTCGGTAAATACCATCATGAAGTATCTGGGGTATTTGGAGGAAGCATATATTATTGATGCAGTAAAACCCTATTCCTTAAAGACAAAAAAAGAACTGTCATATTATTCTAAAATATATAATGCGGATGTTTGCTTTAACTCCATTCGCTGCATGAATAACCGGTTTGACCTTACGCATAATCTTGAAAATATTGTATATAACGAACTGCTTTACATGGGATATACCGTGTATGTGTACAATAACAGCGGCAAGGAAATTGATTTTCTTGCGGTAAAGGATAATAAACAATACTATGTGCAGGTGGCTTACAGTGTAGCAGAGGACAAGGCGTATCAACGAGAATTCGATGCTTTTAAAAATATAGACAACCTATCACAAAAAATAATTATTACGAATGATGATATTGATTATTCCACAAGTGTTGTAAAGCATATTAAGCTGAAAGACTTTTTGGTGATGGAACATTTATAAGGAGATTATTAGTAAAGCAGAGGTTGTGATGAAAACAGCCTCTGCTTTTGCATGGGATGGTTATTTAAAAACTCTCCAACAATTCTTTGATACAAATTTCTAATCCTTCCAGTACTCCGGAAGTGATATTCTCCTCAAATTCGTATTCACCGGTGTTTGCCGGGTTTTCAAAGTTCATAACTAGAGTTCTGGCGGTTTCGGGATTGAGTATCCAGTATTCGCGCACGCCGGCCTGCTGGTATTTGGCGAGCTTGGTAATGTAGTCGTGATTGGCGTTGCCGGGGGAGACTACCTCGATGGCGATGTCGGGAGCACCGTTGCAGCCCTGTTCGGTAAGTATATTTTTGTTGCAGATAACGGCGATGTCAGGTTCTACATAGGTGCTGTCGTCTGCAAAGAGGCGGACGGCAAAAGGGGAGGTGTACACGTGGCAGGCACCCTTGTTGTTGCGGATATGGGACTTGATGACAAACAACAGCTCGCCCACAAGAAACTGGTGGATGCGGGTTGGGGCAGCCAGAAGATACAGCTTGCCGTTGATGAGCTCCGCATGGGTACCCTCGCTTAAAGCGTCGATATCCTGACGGGTGTAGATGCGGGCAGTGTAGCAGTAAGAAGACGCTGCCTCGCGGACAAGGCAGGGCTCCTGTCTGGTTTCATCATACATAAAAGGGAGCTTTTGCTTTGCGGAAAGCACCTGCTCGATGGCAAGTAAGGTACCGTAGCGCGGATTGGGCGTGGCACCGGAAAAGATTTTGTTAACCGTACTGAAGGGAATGCCGGAGAGCTCGGCGATTTCTGCATTGGTCATACCGGACTCCTTTTTTAATTGTCTTAATTTGGATATATCCATAAGAAAACACCTGCTTTCTGATTGTTTCTATGGATATTATAACACATAAAATTGGATAAAACAATAAGAAAATATCCAAATATGGAAAATTTCGGGGGGGGGGTAGAACTTATGGACAGGCATTTCGTTAAGTGGTATAATGAACAAAAGAGAAAAATGTGGGGAGGTGTCTCTATGAAAGAAAAAAAGAAACTGATATTCGTTATTATAGTTCTGTTTATTTTGCTGTCAGCAATGCTTTGGTTTACTTATAGATGGGGAAAACAGCAAGACATTGCCAATAAATACATGTGTCAATTAGCAGAGACAATTACTATTGTTGATTCAGAAGAATTATCAGAAGAAGAGATTAAGCATTTGTTTGCAAGCTATCAGGATGAAGAGCAGATGGCATCATTTCGGAAAGAAAGAGAAACTGTGTTTATGGAACGGACGCGGGCAATCCGTAATCTTCAAATCGTTGAGTCGGTAGTGACTGAACAAAAAGATGCAAGTTCAGGCAAGAGATACATTCAACTGTGTTTCTACGGAAACCTTGATGAGAAAATTTCCGATTCTTTGTTTTATGCCTATCGCTATTTTGAAGATGGGCAAAGTTATTTGTTATGCTTATGATACTGCAAAAACTAAATTACTTAACGAAAGCGGTACCGGTATGACGATGAAATATAACAACACAACAAAGAGACTGCAAGTTGATGATGTAACCATGTATGATGATGGTTTGTATGATGTGATTCATCAGTTGGGGATGAAAAGTTTTTAAGTTAGTAAAGAGGGTGTCCCAAAACTATGATTTTTAAATCGTAGCGAGGGACATCCTCGTTTTTTATTCTTGAAATACGTATTTTCAAAATAAAGCAGCACTGGATTTCTATCCTTCCAGTGCCATTTTTGTGATGTTATGGGCGAT
>JAGBCB010000038.1 GCA_017938145.1 Lachnospiraceae bacterium | reverse complement strand
CTCGTCATAGCCGTACAGTACGCCGTCTGCCGAGAAATAAGTGGTATTTCCTTCCGATACTGCAAAATTGGTTACCGAAGGGTGCTCCACCAGCTCCCTTGGGATATAGGTGCAGCCTTCCGGTACGTATACCGTGGTAAGCTTTTTACTCTGGCCAAAGATGCTCCAGCCAAGGTCTTCCCCGGAAAGGGCTTCCGACAGGGTAATGCTTGTCAGGTTATCACAGTAGGAAAACGCTCCGTAGCCGGAAATGGTTTTCACGTTCTTTCCAAGGGTTACGCTTGTTAAGCTGTCACATTCCTGAAATGCTTCCGCCTGTATTTCCTCTATGTAGGAGGAAATTGTAATCTCTGTCAGGTTTTTACAATAGCTGAACGCATTATCTCCTATGGTTTTTACCCGGCTGTCACCGGACATGACATAGTTTGTAATGGTACTGCTTGTTGGCATACGGAGCAGTGTGTAATTCTCCGTGCTTTCCCGGTAAAACAGTACGCCGTCCTCGCTGTAATAGCGGACATTGTCCTCATCCACCACAAAGTTCTGCAGGGTTTCAAGGAACATAAATTCCCGGTTGATACTGCGTACACCGGCATCCACTTCCACCGTAACAAGATTTTCTGCACGGCTAAATGCACCGGAGCTCACCTCCACCTCGGTATCACCCTCCGGCAGACTGATGGTGGTTAGCGCCGTACAGCCGCTTACAATCCTATACCCAATCTCGGTAACATTTTTACCAAGATACAAGGTCTTCATGGTTGTATTATCTTCAAAAGCATAATTTGCAATCGCCGTTACCTCATCCGGCACCTTAACGTTTTCTGCGGTGCCGTGGTATTTTACCAGGGTGGTGCCCTCCAGTTCAAAATCGCCCACCATGGTGGTTTCTGCCCGTGCCTCCCTGGCCGCCGGGCTTAAATATCCAATCAGCAGTGCCGCCACCAGCAGCACTGCAATCCTTTTCATGTAATGTTTCATCGCATCCTCCTTTTTTACAGGCAGAGGACTAAATTCCCCTTATTTAATAGAATAACTGCTCGTCGTTGGCATACTGGATGTCAATCAGGTTGCTGGCCTTTTCCAGGGAAAGCTGCATGGTCTTGCCATCCTTTTCTGCCCGGCTGTAGAACCAGTCCTCGGAGTCATCCTCATAATTGATGTTCCAGCCTGCATCCCGCAGGGAATTGATGTAGCTCTGCGCATCCTCTGCGGTGCAGCCGTAATATTCGGTACGGAAGCACCAGTAGGCATCCAGCTCGCTTACCGGGGTGTCAATCGGATACTCGGTATCGTTCCAGTCATAATTTTCGTTATAGCTGTTATAGTAGCCCCAGCCGTGCCAGAAGCCAAACTGCGGAAGCGGTAAGTCCTGCACCTTTTCCGGATGCTCGTAGTAATAAGGGAATACATACAGGGTGCCGCTGTAGGTGTTTTCATCATCCTCACCCCAGTTATTACCCTTCAAGTAAGCGTAATACTCGCTTCCGTAGTACATGTGGTATTCCAGACCAACCCACTCGCTGCTGTCGTCCTCAATCACCCAGCCACCGTCTGCAAAGGCCTGTAAAAGGGCATCCAGGTCTTCCTTCGGACTCTCCCAGAATACGGTGATGTATTCGTAATCGGTAGCCTCAATGTACATTTCGCCGGTGCTGCAGTAGTCATTCCACTTGCTGCCCTGCTTGGAGGAAAACTGCATTTCCTCTGTTACCCATCCGCCGGATGGCTGCGGAACCGGGTCGTACATTACCATGTGGTCCCACTTGCCGTTGATGTAACCATCGCCGTCGCTTTCCCAGCGCCATTCCTCAGTGTAGAACATTTCCATGAGCTGGTCTAACGCTTCGTTTGCCTCGTCGATATCCTCCTGGGTCAGTCCCGGGATATCGGAGCTTTCGCCGTCGTCGTTGTTATCTTCTTTTTCTTTGTCGTCCTCTTTTTCCTGAGAAGCCGGGTTGTTGCTGCCAAACTGGTCGTCGTCAGAGCCGCTGCTAATCATATCGCAGGCGGTTAAGGACAGAAGCAGTAAGAAAGAAAGTAATAATGTAAGTAATTTTTTCATATTTGCAATCCTCCTCTATTTATTCTGCCGGCGGTACATAGGAAGCAATACCACTGGCATCAATCAGACTCTGTGCTTCCGCAGAAAATTCCGAAATTTCATCATAGTTCAGGAATTCCGTGATGGATTCACCCCACTCATCCTTTTGCACATATTTTAGGGTCAGACTGTTATCATATACCGCATAGGTATAGGTACGGCCATCGTATTGATAGGTATACTGCTGACAGTTCTTACCTGCCACGGTTACGGTTGCTCCCGCTTCCGGTTTTGGATATTCCCGGTAATACCGGCTGACCTCATCAATCAGGGTATAATCTAACATCTCGTAGGTTTCTTCAAAATCGTACCATTCCGTCTGCGGATTGGTTTCATATTCATCCGGCTTATAGCAATATCCGGTCCGCTTATAATAGCGGTCGCCGATTTTCTTAATTACCTCATAATCAAAGGAATATTCGCTTTCGCGGATGCTTACAAAGGTATCTCCTACCCGTTCGTACTGATATGTGTCATGCCAAGCGCCGGGCTCGTCGCTACTGTAGCTGTATTGCATTTTTGCAGAGAAATAGTACTCCTGCTTTACCGGGGGAGCCGGATGCTCCATACTTGCTCCTGCTGCACTTAACAGAATAATATCATACCAGCCGTTTTCTTCTCTCGGAAAATACTTATGAAGTCCATCCCTGAGAATATAGTGGCTTGTTCCCGCATCATCCCATTCGTAGTTCAAATAAGTGGCATTTAAGGTAGGATACAGAGTTAAGCCCTCAATCGGCTTTATGTAGGAAATTTCGTAGGTGTCGTACATGTAATCGAAACCTTCGCTGAACGGATAGTCATATACCGCAATCTGTCCCTTGTAGGAATATCCGCTATAGGAAAGCGGGTACCCCTGATCTGCCACACAGCCATACTGGCTTTCCAGCACGGAAACCAGCGCAGCCGCATCCTCCTCCGTAAAGCTTTCGTCAAAGGTCAGTGTCAGCTTATATTCGGTGTACAGCCAGGTTTCTTTGAAAAAGTCGTAATAATTGGAGCGGTAAATCTTCCAATGCAGAATTTTGTCCTTGACGGAATCATACATTCCTTCGGTTCCCCGGGAAGGATGCAGATAGGTGGTCTTGAACATGCTGTAATCGATATCCCGGGAATACTCGGTATATTCCAGTAATTCGAATTTTCCGTAATTTTCTTCGGTAGCCGTTGCCACGGTTTCGCCATCCAGCAGGGTATAGCCGCAATCTGCCAGGTAGGCCTGATAATCAGCATAAACCTTGGAATCGTCGTTCTTCTTCCATCCAATCAAAGCAGAGAAGGAATAAGCAGATAACTCGTTGTAGAACTCATATTTGTGTTCCGGACCGAAGTTTATAAGATTGTAGTCACTGGTCAGGTTGTCTTTTCCCGAATAATCGTAGGTCAGGGTATACATCTGATAGGTATCCACATCATATATGAACTCCCAGGTAGAGCCGGATTCCTTCTTGCAGATGTAGTCACCGTTTTCGCAGATAATATTTTTTCCGCCGTCATACACACCCGGTTCAATCTTGCTGTAAGCAACCAGCGTGTTATAGGTGTTTTCTGATAAGCCAATATTGGAGAAATCGTAGGTGACTTCCTCCTTGTTGTCTTCCGGTTCTTCGTTATTATCTGTATTGTTGTTTTCTTCCCTGTTATCCTCTCCGTCGTCCTTTTGGGAAGAATCTTCTTTCTCTTCGTCCTTATCTTCTTTTTCTTTATCTTCATCCTTGTCGGAATCATCCTCCTGCACGGCAGGATTATTGCTTCCAAACTGGCCTTCGCCCACATCACCGCTACCGGTGGTGCAGGCACTCAAGGACAGTATCAGAATGAGAGAAAGCAGTAATATCCATATCTTTTTCATATTTGAATCCTCCTCATCTCTATCTTTACGGACGGTCTGTGGTGTAATCAACAGTGATAACGCCGTCGTTGTAGGATACGCTTAAATACCATTCGCCGTCGGTGCCCCACCAGCCGTTCATATCTAGCATTTCGTCCTCGGTGTAGCCAAAGTCCATGAAATCCTCGTATTCAAAACCTTCGTCCTGTAACACCTCAATGTAATCCATCATGTCACTTCTCTTTGTGTCATGAAACTCGGTGCGGTAGTCCGACACCTGCTTCATCTCTCCCGCATCCGGCTCCGGCAGGTCAGATGGCCAGCCATCGGAGCTTCCGGAGGACTGTCCGCCCGCTCCGGTTACCAGACCGAGAATACTGCTGACTGCGGAGGATTCTTCATCATCCCCATTGTCTATGTTTAATTCTTCTTTCACGTTGTTGATAAAATTGGTCACTAGCTTCTTTGCAGCAAAACCGATGAGTGCGGTAAATGCAATGCTGATAATCATCAGAATCAGGCAGGCCCTTGCGTAGTAGGTCTTCTGCTTCTTCTTACAGCCGCCCAGTGCCCAGATGATGAGCAGCAGCTGACCCAGCAGCGGGATGCACATCAAAAGTGTAATTCCGATGAAGCCGCCGGTGGAAATTAAGGCGTATTTGCCTTCCGGCTTGGCGTCGGTTTTCGGAGCCTGCTGTACCGGCTGAACTACCGGCTGAGGCTGTACCGGCTGTTGGTATACCGGCTCTTTTACTTCTTCTGTTACTTCCTCTGTCACTGCCGCTTCCGCAGGGGTAGCTGCCGCCTCTATCTTATTACCGCATTCCGTACAAAAACGGGTATCCTCTGCAAGACTTGCTCCGCACTTATTACAAGTAATCATAAGCAATCCTCCTCTGTCATGTATGTATTATGCTTCACGCTTGGTGCCGCAGTTCGGACAGAACTTTACGCCCTCTGCCCATGGTTCACCACAGCCCGGACAATTCGGGTCCGGCTCCTTTGGTCCCAATTCCGGAAGCTTGGTGCCGCAACCGGAGCAGAACTTGGTGCCAACATCATTCTGCTGTCCGCAGTTCGGACACTTTGCGCTTTCCATAGCGGTAAGCTCCGGAAGCTTTGCACCGCAGGATGGGCAGAATATCTTGTCGGCTGTGGTTGCTTCGCCGCAGGCTTCACAAACCTTCATATTCTTTGCCGCTTCGTTTGCCACGGTCTTTGCCGCATTGGTCAGGGCTCCGAATAATCCGCCGAAGGCCCCCATCACACTCTGGGCTGCCTGCTGGCTTTCGGTGGAGGCTGTTGCCTGCTGTACCTGCTGGTAGCCTGCCTGTGCCTGCTGCTGATAGCCCTGGGCTGCCTGGTTGATATTGTCAGCTGCCTGATTTGCCATCGGCGCTACGGTCTGCTCCACAACCTCATTCACTGCCGGACGCACTGCTTCCCCTACTGCATCGCCTACTGCATCACTTACTGCTTCCTTGATTCCCTTTTTAATCTGATTAAATAAACTTGAAAATGCCATGATATTCTCTCCTTATGTTCTATGAAATTTTGTTGTACTCAAATTCTGTTTCCTGACCGCTTATTTTACCAGCTTTGCTCCGCAGTTTCCGCAGAAGGCTGCGCCTGCGTCATTCTTTGTACCGCACTGTCCGCAGAAGATTGGCTTTGCTTCCTGTGGCTGTGCTGCTCTCTGTGGTTCCGCCACCTGCTGTACCGGCTGTACTGCCAGCTGAGGCTGAACTGTCTGCTGAGGCTGAACCACCTGCTGTGACATCGGCTGTGCTGCCGCTGCCTCTGCTGCCGGAGCTTCATTCACTGCCTGACCGACTTCTTCCTTTGCCTTGTTAAACAATTCCTTAAACTTCTTGGACATTCCGCAAAGCTTGCCGTATAAATCGAAGGTAATTACTGTAGTCGGCGCCACTGCCATATAGTTGCCCATGCTCTGGCACATCATGAAGCTGTCAACAAATGCAAACTTCACCAGCCATGCAAGCAGGCAGGCAATACAGAAAGCAATGAATGCGTTCCAATGGAAAATCTTAAAGATAATACCGATTACCGCAAAAATCACAAGCACTAAAACAATCATGCCGACAACCACCTTTAACATGGTCTTGGCTGCTGTCTTTAATACGCTCTTCCAGTTCTGTGCATAAATTACTACACCGTCTGCCGCACTCTTAAATTCATTTTGGTCCTTGTTATAGAAGGTCCATCCGATACAACACTCGTCCACGTATCCTAGAGAAAGCTGAACAAAGAATTTTGCCAGACCCTCCAGGGCTTCCATACCCGGAATAAAGTCTAAGAAATTGCCAACCTTTTCGATCCCTCTCTGGATTTCCTTGATTGCACCGTTTACCAGCTCATCCACCGCAAAATAAATGTTGGAGGTTGCAAAACGTTCTTTTACGAGGTTCTTGCCGTATTCCACCTGGTTTTCCGGAATCTGGCCGGTTTTCATGGATTCTGCAATTACCGCGATGTGACCTGCTTTTACCATATATCCACCGTAGCGCATAACGACAAGATTTACACCCTTAGTGGCTGCCAGCCAGATTAAGAAGCAGACAACAAGTCCGAAGCCCTCAAACAGCCAGCCGATACCCATTAATATAGCAAAAAGTACCAGACAGATTCCCACGTGGATTGCACCTAAAACTAATTTTGCCATACAGAAAGGCATTGTCTTGTTAAATAACTGTTTTGCATTCATAATTAATTCCTCCTTTAATTTTTACCCCGCAATTTGGGCAATATAGTGTATTGTCAGATACAACCGTCTGACATTCAGCACAACAACGGTGAAGTTGTTTATATCGTTCGAATAAGGAATCCGTTGGCAGCAGACTTCCGCATTCCTGGCAGAAATGATTGCTACTGTCCGACATTTTTCCGCAGGTTTTACAAACCTTGATGGCTTTCATTACCTCTACGCCAAAGCCGTACTGCCGCATACCTTCGTGCCTTATCCTCTCACACTGCTTCGTCATCCGCATCACCTCCATACATCAACCGGATACCGCACCGGTTACAGAACACATCCGCCGGATTCACCTTACTTCCGCAGTGCGGGCAGTAGCTTGGCTGCTCCTCCCACGGGGAACAGTCCACGCATTCCAGCGTGTCTGCGTTGTACATAGCATTGCAAATCCAACGTCCGCATTTACTACACCGGTTAAACAGCTGCTTTCCTTCCGTTTCCCAAGCCCGCAAAAGTTCCTCCTCTGTTTCCGCCGGATAGCACTGCTTTGTGATACATACGGCAGCCCCGGAGGCTTCGCAGTAAAATTTGAACCGGACGCCACCCGCATCGGAAATTACCTTATATCTCGCCGTTTTATGACGATTCTGTTCCATATAAGCTCCTCCTGTTTTCCTCCGAATACATCTTTCCATTTTGTTCAAATTATGGTATACTAAAATAACCGACTTGGAGGTCTCCGTTCGTTGGTAGCGGTTGCGGAGAACTTTCTGAAATTTCAGAAAGAGGGGTTCCAAATCGGTTGATGCGCAAGTCATTACCTATGCCCTCCTTGGTGATGCTTACAGACATAATTTTACGGATTTCCCGCGTTTTGTCCCCACCCCAAATGTCAAAAAAGGGTGGGAAAGCATAAAAAAGGCCGAAAAATCCAAAAAAATAAAAAAAGGTTGGGAAAATATCCACCTAAGGAGGAACTGTTATGAAAAAATTCACAACTCTGTTACTGACTCTTTTACTGGCACTGGGATGTGTGTCCGGCTGCGGCAAAGGCTCTCCGCTGGACCCTAAAAATCCGGTTACCTTAACCATGTGGCACAATTACGGCGGCGACATGCAGGAATCCATGGACTACCTCATCGACCAGTTCAACAGCACCGTAGGCAAAGAAAAGGGTATCGTTATCAATGTTACCGCCATCTCCTCCGGTTCTGAGTTAAACAAAAGTCTAACCATGATTGCAAATGACGACCCGGGTGCACCGGATATGCCGGACATTTTTACCGGCTATCCAAAAATCGGCATTCTGTTTCAGGAAAAAGAAATGCTGGTAAATTTGGAGGATTACTTCTCCGAAAAAGAACTTGACGAATATGTAGAAGCATTTTTAGAGGAAGGACGTTTTGACGACGGCGGACTCTATGTTTTCCCGATTGCAAAATCCACCGAAATTCTTTATTTAAACCAGACCTTATTTGACCGCTTTGCGGCGGAAACCGGTGTTTCCGTAGATTTGCTTGCCACCTTTGAAGGTTTGGCAGAGCTTTCCGAAAAATACTATGCCTGGACTGATGCACAAACCCCCGACATTCCAAACGACGGTAAGCAGTTTTACGCTGCCGACTCCTGGTTTAATGTGGCAGAAGTAGGCATGGTTCAATTAGGTACCAGTCTTTTTACCAACACCTGGCAGTTAAATCTGTCCAGTGATACATACAAGCAGATTTTCAACACCATTTATACCCCTTCGGTAGAAGGTGGCTTTGCCATTTACGACGGCTATTCCTCCGACCTTTCCAAAACCGGGGATTTAGTTTGCTCCACCGGCTCCTCCGCGGGCATTTTGTTCTACGGGGATACCATCACTTATACCGACGGAACCGTAGAAAATGTTACCTATAACATCTATCCGTATCCGGTATTTGAAGGCGGCGCAAAAACAGCCCTGCAGCGCGGTGGCGGTCTCATGGTTACAAAGTCCGATGAAAAGAAGGAATATGCTGCCTGCGAATTTATCAAGTGGCTGACCTCTTCCGAACAAAACATGAAATTCATTGAAAAAACCGGCTATCTTCCTGTAACGAAGCAGGCCTTCGAACAGGACATGGCTGCTCATATGGAAACCTTAGAGGATGCACGTATTAAAAAAATGCTCACTGCGGTACTTTCCATGTACGAAGAATATACCTTCTTTACCGCTCCGAATTACAGCAATTTGGATGCAGACAGCGCCGCTTATGAAACCGGCTTTAAGGCTCTTCTTACCGGGGAACGAAGCAAATTCCTTGCCGGCAGCAGTGTTTCTGCCGAAGCAGCTCTTAACGAGCTTCGTAAATAACCGTTACTCTGACCGCAAAGGAGTGCTTCACTATGCTGAAAAAAATACGAAACAAGGAATCTACCCTGCGCCGCAGGCTCATTCTCTTTTTCGTCTCTGTTACCTTTTGTCTGATTTTGGCTTTTACTTTTCTGCTTACCTTGTTTGGTATCAACGGCAGCGAAGAAAAAAACATTCAGAACTTTTTTACCGATGAACTAAATACCATTTCCGGCGCTGTTTCCGAGGATTTTGGTCTGCTCTCCGTGGACGGTATCCAACTGGCGGAGTCCCTTGCCCGGGTAGCCGATGACTTTTTCGACGCTTCCGGCACTAAAGCGTCTGATTTAACTACCGCACCGGAGCTTATCGAACCCCTGCTCTCCGAGCTGGCAGGTCCGCTGTTAAACACTGTCAACAACCGCTCCTGCGGTGGTGTATTCATTTTGCTGGATGCCACGGTAAACCCATCGGCAGAAAATTCAGATTTGTCAAAAGCAGGTATCTTTATTAAAAAGACGCAGCCCACCTCCACCCAGGCGGTTGGCGTTAAGCTGCACTATCTGCGGGGTCCCGCGCAAATTGCAAGAGACAATGATATCGGCCTGATTGCCCAGTGGAAAATGGAATACCACATCGTGGGTGAAGAATTTTTTACCACCGTTATGGAAACCGCACGTCAAAACCCCGACACTGCCCTTTCCAGACTATATTACTGGTCCGGAAGAATTACCTTGGAAGGCAACAGCGAAGCAGGTTTTCTGCTGTGTGTACCACTGCGCAGCTCCGACGGTACCGTGTTCGGTGTTTCCGGCATTGAAGTCAGCGACCGTATGCTGAAATCTATGTACTCTCCAACCGCCGGTACCTACGAAAATGTCTTTGCCGTTGTTTCTCCGTCAAACGAACAGGGCCTAACCACCTCCCTTGGAATTTTAGCCGGTAACTATTATCTTACCGGCAACCGCTTCCATGAGGATTTAATGCTGTCCGGCAGCAAAAACGGCTTTGAACGCTTTTCCAAAAGCGATGTAACCTACGGAGGAAAGACCACCTCCCTCCGCCTGTATCCAAACGGTTCACCGTACGAGAAAGAAGCCTGGTCTGTGGCACTGCTGATGCCGGAGGACCTGTTGGATGCCGCAATCAAAGGCCGCGTAACTCTGTTTATCATGATTAGCATACTGTTACTGATTATCAGCCTTGCTGTATCAGTGTTCATAAGCAAAAGGTATCTTCGTCCGGTACACGACGCTTTAGACTCCATTAAAAACCGCTCCTATGAAGAACAGCGTTCCGCTTCCTATTTGGAAATCAACGACTTGTTTGAATTCCTGGCGGAAAAAGACCGGGAGCACGAGGAATATATGGCAGAAAAAGACCGGGCCCACCAAGAAGCAATTTGGGAATTAAATAAACAGACCGAGGATGTCCGGGCACAATATGACATGGCCCAGACCTACATCTCTCATCTGGCAGACGAACGGATGCCGGAGGTAGATACAGAAAGCTTCGACTTATTCATGCAATGTCTCCACTCCTTAACTCCTAAGGAGCGTGAAATCTTTAATCTGTATTTGGAAGGTAAGCAGGCTAAGGATATTTTGGAAATTGCTAATATCAATCAGAATACTTTGAAATATCATAATAAGAATATTTACTCCAAGCTGGGTGTCAGTTCCCGCAAGCAGCTGTTAGAGTATGCAGCACTTATGAAGTATACGAAAAACATATAAAAAAACCGTAAAAAACCATATTTCCGTAAAAACCGTACGAACAAACCCCATATTTCCTGTGAACCCGCTCTCGCTGACGGTTCATACGGAAATATGGGGTTTGTAATTAATTTTTAGTAATTGTCAAGCCGCACATTTTTTCTGCAAATGTTACTTCTACACTGTAGCCTGCTCCGTTGGAGGCCTTATAAGAATACGCCACTACACCAAACACTTCCACATCCTTATTGGTTGCATTCACGGTAAAGCCGGCATTTTTCAATTCTTCTACATAGGCACGGATATCGTCCACATTAGTATCTACAAATGCAACGCTAAAGGATTTCTCCTGTGTATTTGCTGCCGTAGCATCAAAGGATGGCTTTGGCACCTGCTTAGTGAACTCATTTTCCGGCCAGTCGCCGTCCAATTCCTCAATTTCGCCCTCTTTGGCTTCAACCTCCCAGGAACCGTCTTCCTTAATTTCAACCGTCATTCCTACTTCTTTCAGTTCCTCATTTACCATGTTCTGAACTTCCTGAAGCAGCTTATCTTCCAACTGCTCTGTGATTGCGGTTTCTATATCAGAATAAATTTTATCAATATCTAAATCAGCTTCAACCTCAAAATTTGCCACGCTGCCTGCCAAATTACCAGCCCAGCGCTCCACAGCAGAGGACTTTCCATCTGACGAAGAAGCAAGTCCTGCCACTTTTTCTGCCGAATCCACCAGCATGTTTGCCGCAGATTCCACCTGTGCTACGCCGCAACCGGACAATGCCATGGCAGCAACTCCGAATAACACCCAAAAAACTCTTTTTTTCATGGTAATCCTCCTTTGTATACGAAGAAAAATCTCTTACACCTATTCTACCACGTCTTATAAATAATTCAAGAGCATTGCAAAGATTGTCAGGGTTACAATACTGCAAATGGTCGTTATTACCACAGTTCCTGCACCGATAGCTTCATCGTGGTTAAACTGTGTAGCAAGTACGGAAGTAGTCGCCGCCGTAGGACTTGCTGCCTGGATGAGTATTACGCTTCCCACCATGCCTCCGATACCAAACAAATAGTAAAGACCAAAGGTAAGGGCCGGAATCAGCACCAGACGCACTGCCACCGTCAGCCAGATTTCCTTATTTGCAATAATAGATTTCAACCGACTTTCCGCAATCATAACACCGATGATAATCATGGAAATCGGTGTGGTTGACTCACCCATCATCCGGATTGGCGCCTTGATGATTTCCGGCACCGGAATCCGGCATAAATAAACCAAAAGTCCCACCACCACCGAGCAGGTTACCGGGCTTTTTACTACAGTTTTCACAAGCTTCTTTCCATCGGTTTCCCCACTCATAATCGCATAGCCGATGGACCATATGATAATATTAAACACGGTAGCAAAAGCGCTGGCATAAATCATGCCTTCATCCCCGAACAAGCCTTTTACTAACGGAAATCCCATGTAGGCAGCATTGGAATAGCTCCAGGCAAACCATAACACCTTCTTGTTTTTGGTTTTCATCTTCCACAAAAGAAGACCGCTTACCAGCATGGCAAAAAAGATGGAACCGAAGCTAAGACCGAAGGCCAGCAAAAGATTACTGAGAATCTGCGTATCAAATTCCATGTTCAGATATGCATTGACAATCATGGCCGGCACAATCGCCTTAATTAAAAAGTTGGATAGTACTTTTTTGCCTTCTGAAGTGACAACGCCGGTTTTTCCGCAAACATATCCGATTACAATTAGTACAAATAAAATCCCTACCTGTTGCAGGGTGACAAGGGCTAAGTCCATTGTGTATACTCCACTTCTAAAATTACTGTATCTCTAGTTTTCCCACTATTTCAATTTTAAACCATCCCGAAAGGCATTTCCAACCTTTTCGCCAAGTACAAGGTAAGTATGATTCATGGAATCATAGGTAATCGGACGAAGTTTTGCCGGATCTACCTTTCCATTTTCATTCAGCACACTTTCATCCGCACTGACATTTACAATCTCGCCTACCAGACGGCAGGATTCTTCGTCATAGCTGATGACTTTGCACTCCAATGCCATAGGAAGTTCCTCAAACAACGGCGCATTGACAAATTCGGACTTCATTACATGGAATCCCGCTTTTGCCACCTTATCCGGTACATTGTTGGCAGAAACCACGCCAACATAATCACATTCTGTCATATAGTCTGCGGTTGCCATGCTGACGGTGAAGGCACCTGTTTTCATAAAGTTCTTTACTGTTTTGTGGGTAGAATCCACACAAATCGTAATCTCTTTTTCTTCAGAAATGCCGCCCCAGGCTGCATTCATGGCATCCGGGGTACCGTTTTCGTCATAGGTGCCGATAATAAACACCGGCTGTGGGTAGGTACATGGTTTTGCTCCGAAATTTTTTCTCATGGTAATTCTCTCCTTCACTTATTGTAAATAGCTCCATTTTCCAGCCTATATTTTACCACATTACCTCTAAATGTAAACTCTCAATAATATTTTTGAAACTCCCTCTTGACTCTCACGTTACGTTATAGTTTATACTGGTTATATCAGCTGATATAAATCATGTCCGAAACTCTTTATCAAGGAGGTGACTTCCATGAAAACTGTGCACGAAGTAAGCAAACTTGTCGGAATCAGTGTCCGCACCCTGCATCATTACGACGCCATCGGGTTGCTGACTCCTACAACCACTACGGAAGCCGGTTACCGTTTGTACGACGACAATGCTCTGGAGCGCCTGCAATGCATTTTGTTTTTTAAAGAACTGGAATTTCCGCTCAAGGATATCAAAGAAATTCTTGACAGTCCGAATTTTGAACGCAACAAAGCATTGGAGCAGCAAATTGAGCTACTTACCATGAAAAAAGAACATTTAGAAAATTTAATCAACCTCGCCAGAGGAATTCAAACAACAGGAGTGAAAAAAATAATGGATTTTAAAGCATTTGACACAAAGAAAATGGATGACTACGCAAAGCAGGCTAAGGAAAGCTACGGCTCTACCACTGCCTACAAGGAATATGAAGAAAAGAGTAAAGGTCGCACCAAGGAGGATGAAAAGAGCCTTGGCATCGGAATGATGAATATTTTTGCTGAGATAGGTAAGATGCTTTCTTTAGAGCCATCCGACGAGGCTGTTCAAGCAAAAGTTGCTGAGCTACGTGCCTACATTACCGAGCACTTTTATAACTGTACCCCGGAAATTCTTTCCGGTCTTGGGCAGATGTATGCCGCCGGTGGAGAAATGACGGAAAATATTAATAACTACGGCGGAGAAGGCACTGCTGAGTTTACCGCAGAAGCAATTCAGGTTTACTGTAAACGTTAAAATAAATCTGCATATAGTGAGAATAACAACGTCTAAAAAGGTATCTCTATGCCGAATAGAAACCGACTTTCTTATTTTGCTGCTTTACTCGGTACTTCGCCACGGGCTACTGCCATTGTCCGGGGAAATAACGCTTACCCGGGAATTTACGGAGAAGTTCGTTTTTACCAGACTGCCTACGGAACACTGATTGCCGCCGAATTTTCCGGACTTCCAACCGGAACTTCTCCTTGCACCAATCCGGTGTTTGGTTTTCATATCCACAGTGGCAGCCGGTGTACCGGAAATTTTGCAGACCCGTTTGCAGATACACTGACCCACTATAACCCGTACAACTGCAACCATCCGTATCATGCCGGAGATCTGTCACCGATATTTAGCGCCAACGGATATGCCTTTTCCACTTTCTTAACCTCCCGCTTTTCTGTTGGTGAGATTATCGGCAGAACCGTGGTGATACATGCCATGCCGGATGATTTTACCACACAACCGGCAGGAAATTCCGGAGCAAAAATTGCCTGCGGAACTATTGTAGCACAGACTTATTAACATCAAAAAAGGGGCTTTGTTCAGCCCCTTTACTTATTCTATCACTTCGTAAGACATCATTTCGTAGCGGAGTTTTGATCCTTCGCCAACCTCCGGTAACAAAGCTCTTGCTACACATTTCAAATCATCCTCCGGACTGTTCATATTTTTCAAATAAGCGTAATCGCCATCCAGACGTTCTACGATGTACTGCTGTTCTGCGAAGATATCCATTTGTTAATTCTCCTTTTAACTTTCTTTCAAATATTGTTTTGCCTGCCGCCGGTTTCTTAATACAACCCACTTTATTTCCGGATGTTCTTCCATGAAACCATAGTACTTTTCCCGAAACTTTTTGTTATACAAAAAAGCCTCTTTATAAAAGCCAAGGGAAATCTTTTCCGGGCAGTTTGGTCCCATATCCGGTCTGGTTTTTCCGTAGAATTTTATGGTTCTGGAAATCACACCAATTAGGCAGGCAAAAGAGGAAAAGTCCAAGTAAAATACAGTATCGCAGTACTTTAACCGATGAGGCAGGGTCCGGTTCATGTTGCCGTCCAAAATCCACTTTGGCTTATTCAGTTCCTGCTCTAAGCGGGCATCAAACACTTCCCTGCCAACACTCTCCCAATTATCCTTCCAGTACAAAGAATCCAGATGCACCAAAGGAAGACCTGTTTTTTCTGCCAGTGACTTGGCAAAGGTGGTTTTTCCGCTGCCGTTGCCACCGATAATTAAAATACGCTCCATGCTTACCCCTCATATTCTCCATACTCACAGCCAACGTTTTCTGCAAGAATCACATCTACCAGCTTACCGTCCCGGTAAAGCTTTACAGTACCAACTCCGTTACCGCCATTCCAAAGACGATTATGCTGCTTCATTCCGTTTGGCGCTTCATAATTCACAAGAAGCATATCTTTCTTTCTGCAGGAAATATCCGTTACCATGCAGTTCCGCCAGGTTTTCTGCTCTACATGCCAAAGAATTTCTTCATCCGTTTCCCGACAATAAAACTTTGTTCTTGTAAAAGTCCAGAACTTAGAGAAGTTGAATTCATATTCCTGCCCCTCATACCAGAAGGCAGAAAGCAGCTTCCTCTTTAATGCAATCGGACCAACCTTAGGGCAACCGCCTCCAATGTCAAAAACACTGTTTTTTAGTTTTCTCCCGGTTAGCTTACTTGTCAGGTTACTGGAAGATAACCACACCCACGGAGATGTGAAATCCTTGCCCCAGTTTTTGTCAGCATAACCATAGCAGGTTTCCGGTTTTACCAAATACTTTTCTCCATTCCAGATAATCTCACCGGAATACAGCGTTTTCATACCCTCCGCATGCCAGAACATCTCAAACAACTGCAATCTGCGGAACAAACTACCAGCTCCATAACCCACGTTAAAAGCTACCTTCTTCTTCATTTTTAGATTCCAGAACATTTCACCGGAACCACACATATATTCCGGATGCTCGTTTACTTCTTCCTTTGTCACCTGCACATGTCCATAGGTCTTCGTTTCATCCACATAGCAGTCCGCAGCACCTACACGATAAGGAACAGAATGTGCCACCTTTATCTGCTTCCATCCAAAGAATCGGTGCAACTGTGCCGCATCTTCGCCCCAGGCTCCGGCTTTCACCATCAGATAAGATGGTTTCACACCATTTTTTTGATTTTCCGGCAGTTGCCCGAAAACAGGTTCCTTCTGTCCAGTTGCCGGATTACACAAGAAAAACTCAATAAAAAAAGCCTTTTTCTCTCCAGTTTCTGCATGAAAACCGGTAAAAGAATGCCACCACCAATCATAACCACAGCTTGCCTGACCGCCAAACAACTGGCAGGCATTTCGTGAAATATCATGTCGATTAAACATTCTGCACCTCCAAAAATTCCTTTACCTCTTCCAAATCGTTACACATGTTCCACAGAAAGCTCTTTACTTCTTCATCCGCTTCCCATAAATCCGGCACCATAATTACCTTCATACCTGCTCTGTGTGCAGAAAGTAAGCCGTTTCTGGAATCCTCCAGTGCCAAAGTTTCTGCAGGATTCACGCCAAGTGCCTCACAAGCCTTCAAATAAATTTCCGGTTCCGGCTTGGACTTTTCTACCATATCACCGCAGATTACAGCATCAAAATACTCCAGTACTCCTGCACTTTTCAAGTTACGTTCTACACCGCGCTTACTTGTAGAAGAAGCCACCGCCAGCTTGTAACCGTTTGCCTTTAAATAATCCAGTAACACATACAAGCCCTTCTTTACCGGAACCTTATTCTTTGCGTAGAAGTCGTTGTTAAACTCCCTGGTGTACTTCCAAAGTTCTTCTTCGTTATACCGGTCACCAAACTCCTCAATCCAAATTTGGTTGGATGCATTTACCGTTACTCCAAGAGTTTTATAAACCATGTATCCTGCTTTTCCAAGGCCCATCTTTTCTCCGGCATAGTCCCATGCAAGAATTGCTACCCGCTCCGTATCAAACATCAGACCGTCCATATCAAACACAACCGCTTTCATATTTGTTAAATTCTCCTTTAATTTTTCTCTGCAAAAATCGCCAATTTACAGAACAAATCTTCCAGTACATATCTGGAATCTACACGTTTATATACTCTAATTTCCCTATTGGAATCGCAGTACACATAGTGACCTTCCTTATCAAATACCGGAGCTTTTCTCCTAATGCTCCAACCACAGCCCGGATTCAATGCCAGCGCCACGCTCGGAGAATCTCCCAAGGACCAGCTCTCTCCTGCCACCCAGTCAGCCCGCATGCCATACTCCGTCATCTGTTCAAACAGGAATTTACCGATTTCGCCGCATGGACGCACCTTCTGCTGAAGCTCCGCATAACCCACCTGCATGGTGCAGTAGGTTTCCATCGGCACCTGCCAAAGCTCCACCTTGGATTTAAACACCGCATTGGCTGCATTAATATCATTAAACAAATTAAACTCCCAGCCACCGTTTGGATAGAAGCCGCCGCCAATCCAGATGCAGATAAATTTATCCGCAATGTCCGGCGCCTTATTCAAAGCAATCGCCACATTGGTAAGAGCACCCATGCAAAGCACATACAGCGGCTCTGTACTCTCTTTACGTGCTTCCTCAATGATAAAATCCGCGCCCTCAGAAACTAACACATCCTCTTCCTTTGCCAGCTTCCGATAAGAACCGTGCAATACCGGCACATCCTCAATTTTCATCAGCCCTAAAATCTTTTGGATTACTTCATAACTCTGGTCCACGGATTCCCCGCCGCCTTCATTGTTAAACAACTCCGCAATAATGCCTTTTACATGAAATCTTGGTGTCAGCAATGCATGTACAATGGCAAAAGGATCGTCTGCTTCACAGGCAGCGTCGGTGTCTAATATCACACGAAGTTTTTTCTTTTTCTGTACCTGAAATTTAAAGTTGTCAAACCGTGCCATCAAAAGGTCCTCCTAATATCATTTCTAAAACTCAAACCAGTTTCTTTCTGATTCTTTCTATCTCCTCTGCCTCAAATCCAAGCCCCTTAAAATAGCTTTCCGTCGTCCCGAACTTCTCTCTGAACAACCTTAAAAACTCCTCCATAAACCATGCCCTCGGTGTCACAATATTCATATCCACCTCCGGAAAGTTCTTATGTACCAGTTCCAGACGCTCCCTGCCATATTCTCTGGTCAGTACATAGTTTTCGATAATATCCGCATCACTTACCCCTGCATGCAAAAGCAGAATTGCAGAAACCACGCCGGTTCTGTCCTTTCCCGCGGTGCAGTTAAACATTACTCCACTCTTCGCATTCGCAATTGCTTGAAACACCTTCGGCATATTCTCTGCCTGTGCAATTGCCAAATAGCTTACCGGCACTTTCTCTACCGATTCCGGAACACCACTGCCCTCTATTATCGGGCAATTGATATAAGTAAAGCCTTCCACGTTAGCAAAACCACTTGGTTTTCTTGCAATATCCTTATCGCCTCTTAAATCAATTATGGTGGTGATTCCACGCTCCTTCAATAGCGCAACATCTTCTTCACAAGGATAGTTTTGCACATCGCTTCTCCACAAAGAATTCCGTCTGGTCGCCAGGCCGTCACGAATCACATACCCGCCCAACTCTCTGGTATTTTGTGTGGTTTCCAGCAAACTCTCTGTAATCGTCACCCAGAACCGCTTGGTATACTCCCCGTCTACCAGGACTTCTTTTTCAAACACACCGCCGTTGGCAAGTATGGTTTTCTCGCTGGCAATATTATTTCTGTTACAGGTAATCATCACCTTATGTAAACCAAGCTCTTTGCAGTTGATTAAATTCTGCCGCACCATTTCCTTGGCATAGCCTTTTCCACGCTCGCCGGGGCGCACAATATAACCAAAGTGACCGCCCCATTCCCGAAGCACCGGATTTCCCAGATGATGGCGCAAATCAATCACACCAACAATTTTGTTATCCGAAAGACGGACGGCAATAAACATATTGGAGGACACTCTGCCTTCCGGACAGGTTTCCGGATTTTCCATCATGGTAATCCGGTCAATCCACTCCTGTGCCGTTTTGCACTCCTCCAAATTGCCACAGCCCGCAAAAGCATCCGGGTCGTTGGCATCGATGATTTCCTGACGAAGCTGCATGATGTCGTCAGCATATTCTATTGTTGGTTTCTTTAAAATGATATCACTCAAACTATTTTCTCCTCATATTAACCGGTCTACTCACACAAATCCGCATATTCAAACCGAATCATCTTCCCTAAATCCTCCGGACTCACTTCCACCTGATATCCGATTTTACCGCCGCTAAAGAAAATGGTTCCAAAATTCTTTGCACTCTCATGCACCGTAGTAGTGAAAAACTTCTTCATTCCGATAGGAGAACAACCGCCGTGGATATATCCTGTCAGTGGCAGTAATTCCTTAGATTTAATCATTTCAATACTCTTTTCACCAACAGCGTTTGCCGCCTTCTTTAAATCAAGCTCTCTATTTACCGGAATAACAAATACAAAATTCTGCTTTGTTTTTCCACCCACCGTTACCAGGGTTTTAAATACCTGATTCGGGTCCTGACCAAGCACCGCCGCCACCTCGGTACCTACGGTAGTTGCCGCATCTATATAACAATAACTCTCATAAGGAACCTTTTTCTGGTCCAGTAAGCGCATTACATTTGTTTTCTCCATTTTCTTTGCCATTGCAGTTCTCCCCTGTTTTCTCAAATTGATTTGTTCTAATGGTACTATATCCACAGAATTATTGCAATTTATTTTTTATACAAAACAGAGACCGGACAAATGCCGGTCTCCACTGCATATTCTCTATTTCTCCGTGCAAAACTCCACCGTTTTGCCCTCTAAAATCATGTTTGTCGTCCGCACGGCGCACATTTTGCCGCACATAGAGCAGGTGTGACGGTCGGATGGCGGCGTACTTTCAAAATAAGCCCTCGCCTTCTCTTCATCCAGTGCCAGACCAAACATAGCTTCCCAGTCTACCGCATGTCTTGCCTCTGCCATGGCGTTGTCCCTCTCTCTGGCATGAGGCACTCCCTTGGCAATATCCGCTGCATGAGCCGCAATCCGGCTGGCAATAATTCCTTCCTTTACATCATTTAAATCCGGAAGACGAAGATGCTCCGCCGGAGTGACATAGCAAAGGAAATCCGCACCGCTGGCCGCTGCAATGGCACCACCGATAGCCGATGTAATATGGTCATAGCCCGGCGCAATATCCGTTACCAAAGGACCTAACACATAAAACGGCGCATTGTGGCAGATTCTCTTCTGCAACTTCATATTTGCCTCGATTTCATTCATTGCCATATGTCCCGGACCTTCTACCATCACCTGTACATCCTTTGCCCAAGCACGCTCGGTCAGTGCACCCAGTTCAATCAATTCCGAAATCTGACCTGCATCGGTGCTGTCATCAATGCATCCCGGACGAAGGGCATCTCCAAGACTGATGGTAACATCATACTCTCTTAAAATTTCCAGCACTTCATCATAATGCTCATAAAACGGATTTTCATTTCCGTTCATCATCATCCAGGCAAACAGTAAAGAACCGCCTCTGGATACAATATTCATCTTCCGCTTATCCCGCATAAATGCTTCCACCGTGCGCCGGTTAATTCCGGCATGAATCGTCATAAAATCCACGCCCTCCTCCGCATGAGCCCGTACCACCCGAAGGAAATCCTCTGCTGTAATTTCCAGCAAATCCTTTTCCAGATATCCGATGGCATCATACATCGGCACCGTGCCGATCATGGCAGGAGATTTAGCAATCAACTCCTTGCGGAAGGTGTTCGTCTTTCCGTAATTACTCAAATCCATAATAGCTTCCGCTCCGAATTTCAGTGCCATATCCACCTTCTGCATTTCCATCTCATAATTGTTACAGTCCCCGGAGATTCCCAGGTTTACATTGATTTTTGTACGGAGACCCATGCCGATGCCCTCCGCAGAAATCGAGGTGTGATTCACATTGCAGGGAATTGCCACCACACCCTGTGCCACCAGTTCCCGGAGTTTTTCCGGCTCCATATCTTCTTTCTTTGCTACCAATTCCATTTCCGGCGTGATAATTCCCTTCTTCGCCGCTTCCATCTGTGTTTTATATGTTCTCATACTGCTATCTCCATTTTCTTCACTATACCTACTGTTTAAATCAAAGGCATGATTCATCGGTCCGCTGCCCCTTCCCAAATCGAGCATGGCAGCCAAGGCACCGGAAATATACTCCTTCGCCCTCTGCACAGAGTCCTCCAAAGAAAAACCCTTTGCCAGATTTGCCGCAATGGCACTGGACAGGGTACAGCCGGTTCCATGAGTGTTCGGATTCTCAATCCGCTTTCCTTCAAACCAACGACACGTACCATTAGAATACAGCAAATCATTTGCATCATTGATGCTATGACCTCCCTTTAACAATACAGCACAGCCACAGATGTCATTGATTTTCTTTGCTGCACGGACCATATCCTCTTTTCCATCAATAGACATTCCCGACAGAACCTCCGCCTCCGGAATATTTGGAGTAACCACCCTGGCCAAAGGCAGCAATTTTTCCACCAAAGCAGTTACCGCCTCTGTCTGCATCAGCCTGGAACCACTGGTTGCTACCATCACCGGGTCCACCACAATATGTTCTGCCTTGTGATATTTCAACCGTTCTGCAATGGTTTGAATCAATTCAGCTGATGCTACCATGCCTATTTTCACTGCATCCGGCCGTATATCCTCAAATACGGCATCTATCTGTGCTGCCAAAAACTCCGGCTCCACTGCCAAAATTCCGGTCACTCCCGTAGTATTCTGGGCAGTCAGCGCTGTAACGGCCGTCATGGCAAAAACTCCGTTCATGGTCATTGTCTTAATATCCGCCTGTATTCCTGCTCCTCCGCCGGAATCACTACCCGCAATGGATAACGCTGTTTTCATTTTTATTCTCCTCATTTATTAAGCACTTCCTTCTATTCCTTTCATATCCTTCTTTTTCACTCCAGAAGCTGCTTTACCGTTTCCTTTAGCTGTACTGTTGCAGATGCAATATCCTTCGCTGCAAAAACCGCCGAAACCACCGCAACACCACACATACCGCCGCCTTGCAGTTCCTCCACATTTTCTGCACTGATTCCACCGATAGCCACCGCCGGAATGGAAACCGAAGCACAAATCTTTTGCAACTGCTCTTTGGTAATGCGGATGGCATTTTTCTTTGTAGGCGACGGAAACACTGCTCCAACACCTAAGTAATCCGCACCGGATGCTTCCGCCGCTATGGCCTGTTCCACGGTCTTTGCCGTAGCACCGATAATAAAATCGCTACCGACCCGTTGTCTGATTTCTGCCACCGGCTTATCCTCGATTCCCACATGAACACCATCTGCACCGCTTTTTATGGCCACCTCTACATTATCGTTGATAATCAACGGCACTCTGTACCTATGGCACACTTCCCGCACCTGAATAGCCTCCTCCACGAACGCTTCTTCCGAAAGTCCTTTTTCTCTAAGCTGAAGAATTGTAACACCGCCCTTCAGTGCCTCCTCAATTTGCTGCAATAATGTCAGTTTCCCTACCCAGGCCCGGTCAGTTACTGCATAAAGTATGAGTTGCTCTTTTTGAAATTTCATCCTATCTTCCTTTCCTTCCGAATCAAAGCCTGCCAGATATTCCTTTACATCAGCACACTGCATCCAACCACTCATGATACAGCAACCGTTTGCTCCTGCTTCGCGAATCAAAGACGTTTTCTCGTGCGAGATCCCGCCAATAGCATACACCGGCACCTGTACACTTTCACAAACCGATTTTAAAAACTTTGTTCCACGACCGGGAAGCCCCTTTTTGCAGTCCGTGGTAAAAATGTGTCCGGCAATCAGATAAGTACAGCCGAGTTCTACAGCTTCCCTCGCTTCCTCAACGGAATGGCAGGACGCACCCAGCATCCGGAACTTTTTTCTCTGTGCTTCCGAAAGTTCCCGGAGTTTCATCAATGGCATGTGCAGCGCCTCTGCTCCCAGTTCTTCTGCCGCATCCGCAAAGCTGTGCAAAATACAAGTCACCCGATGCTTTTTGCAAATCCGCAGCACCTGCCTTGCCAGTTTTTTATATTCTTCCTCATCCAACTCCTTTTCCCTAAGAAGAATACCTGCCGGATGCAGTTTTGCTGCTTCCTCTATTCTGCTTAAAAAGTCATCCCGGCATAAAGACCGGTTGGTTACACAAATCACATCAGACATATAAATAATCGTTCAGCACCGGCTGCAGTCCCTCCGCTGCAATATTCTGATACATCGCATCCAGGCTGCGGTCATCGTTAATTTCGAACTGCTCGTCCCCCTGTGCCTCCTCGGTCTCCTTTCCGGTATATTTGCTTTCATGGTCACCGATTCCCGTAGAAACTCCTGCAGAAACCTTGGTTGCTGCTATTTTTACAATGCCGTTTCGGAAGGACGCACTTTCCCTGGAGGAAACGGTAATTCCTACAAATGGCAGGAAAATGCGGTAGGCGCAGAGAATCTGGCACAACTGCTTTTCACCCACATCCAGTGGATTGATTTTTTCGTTGTTAACAATAGGACGGAGTCTCGGGCAGGACAAGGAAAGCTCTGCCGAAGGATATTTTCGCTGCAGATAATATACATGAAGGGCACTGGCCAGGGCATCCTTGCGGAAATCAGACAGTCCGAGTAATGCAGAACATGCAACACCGCGCATTCCGCCCATTAACGCCCGTTCCTGGGCATCAAAGCGGTATGGCCAGACTCTCTTGTGTCCTAATAAATGCAAGGTCTCGTATTTCTCTGTATCGTAGGTTTCCTGAAACACCGTTACATAATCCGCACCACACTCATGCAGATAGCGGTATTCCTCCACATTTACCGGATAGATTTCCAGTCCCACCATGCGGAAATATTTTCTAGCCAGCTTACAAGCCTCGCCGATATAGACCACGTCACTCTGCACCCGGCTTTCTCCGGTCAAAAGCAGAATTTCCTCCATACCGCTGTCGGCAATTACTTTCATCTCATGTTCCACCTGCTCCATTGTAAGCTTCATACGGTTAATATGGTTGTAGCAGTTAAAGCCACAGTATACACAGTAATTTTCACAGTAATTTGCAATATAAAGCGGTGTAAACAAATATACCGTATTCCCAAAATGCTTGCTGGTTTCCAAGCGTGCCCGCTCTGCCATTTGTTCCAGAAACGGTTCCGCCGCAGGTGAAAGCAATACTTTGAAATCCTCTACGGAACAGGTTTCGTGCTCCAGTGCCGCCCGTACCTCTTTTGCTGTATACCTACTGTAATCATACTCCTCCATCTGTGACATTACCTGCTCACAAATGTCCGAGGAAATCTGCTCCATGCCCGGCATATACTCCATATGATTGGTTCTGGACGAGGGATCTGTTTCTAAACGGTGTTTTTTCTCCAATGCAGATTCCGACAAATGCTCCGAATCCACAAAAAACTGATTTTCCATACCTTCCTCCTAGTCCCGTAAAAATCCGGTCAACGGGTCCGAAGCGGAAGCCCCTCTGGTTAACACTCTTCCAAGACCTGCAAGGTAAGCCGCTCTTCCGGCCTCAATTGCCTGCCGGAAAGCCTTTGCCATCATCGGTAAATTTCCCGCCGTTGCCAAAGCTGTATTAGCCATAATCGCTGCCGCACCCATTTCCATTGCCTCACAGGCCTGGGATGGTCTGCCGATGCCGGCATCCACAATAATCGGAAGATCAATTTCATCAATCAGAATTTGAATAAATTCTTTTGTTGCCAGCCCCTTGTTGGAGCCAATCGGAGATGCCAACGGCATAATGGTTGCCGCACCTGCATTTACTAAATCTCTTGCCACATTTAAGTCCGGATACATATACGGCATAACCACGAAGCCTTCCTTTGCCAAAACTTCCGTTGCCCTGATTGTCTCCTGATTATCAGGAAGAAGATATTTAGAGTCTCTCATAATTTCTACTTTTACAAAATTACCGCAGCCAAGCTCTCTTGCAAGTCTGGCAATACGCACCGCCTCCTCTGCCGTTCTGGCACCGGAGGTGTTTGGAAGCAAGGTGACTCCCTTCGGTATGTAATCCAAAATGTTTTCCTGGTCTTTGGTATTTGCACGACGCACCGCCATGGTAATAATCTCAGCTCCGGCATCCCTTACTGCCGATTCAATCAGACTTAAAGAATACTTACCGGAACCTAAAATAAAGCGGGAGGAAAACTCCTGTCCTCCGATTACTAATTTGTCATTGTTCTGCATAATTGTTTCCTTTCTTTTCCCGATATTATATAATTTCTCATTAGTTTGCTTTTCATCAGCATCGGTTACTCTTCCTGCACACCTGCCAAAATCCGCAACACCGTATGTGCCTGATGTGCCGCACAAAGCATCACTCTGGAAGAAATAAGCCCCAGCTCACCTCTCACCTCACTGACTTCATCCCCGCACAAATAGAACCGCTTCATGACCCGTCTTGTCCGAATGTCATTTGCAGGCCCAAGCCCAGCCATACCGGAAGCAGACACCAGATATTTTTCCGGCAGTTTCTCCAATATTCCATTTACCAACATGGCCTTTTCTTCTGCATCATCAAAAGCTTCGCAGATAATGTCTGCTTCTTTCAACAATTCCTGCAAGTTTTCCTCCGTTATTTTTGTGGTATAGGTTTGAAACAAACCATACGGTGAAATTTCCCTCAAATTTTCTGCCAATGCCTCTGTCTTGCACTGCCCGACCTGAACAGCCTTGTACTGCTGCCGGTGCAGATTGGAAATATCCACCCGGTCAAAGTCAATTAAAATTAATTTGCCGACCCCTGCCCTTGCCAAAGCAACAGCAATGTTACTTCCTAATCCCCCAAGGCCACAGATTGCCACTGTTGCTTCGGAAAATTTCTCCTGCAGCTCCTTTCCGTGACGTGCTTCCAGAGTCCGATACCATACCTCCTTTTCAGGAATATTTCCCAACTCAGCCACCTCCCACAAAGCTTACCACCTCTACTGTATCACCATCCTCCAGCACTGTTGTTTCATACTGTGCTTTCGGAACAACATCACCGTTTTTCTCCACCGCAATCCGCGCAAGATTAAAATTTGTGGTGGCAAGATATTCTGCCAGCGTTTTTCCTGCCACATCACATGACATTCCATTGATTTTTATCATTACATTTCTCCTTTCTGACTAATAATTTGGGGGTTTTACAGAACAAAAAAGGAAGCCACCTGATTGGTAACTTCCTTTAGTATTTGATATTAATAATATCACACTCAGACTTTCCTACGTTGGCATTATCCAAATCAGGTTTATGGGTCGAAGGTCTACCTTCCTCTCAGCCTGTCCGGATTTCTCCTCAAGCTCCCCGCTGTTAAATTGTAAAATCATTATATTACGGTTTCAGCCAGATTGCAAGTGAAAATTAATGTTCATACAACATCAATCATAACCGATGTACAACCCCGGCATCAAAACTCTTACAGTTCTTCACACCGGTATACGCCATAATGCCTTTCATTTCTGCGGTCATATCATCAATGCGCTTTGCCACCGCCTCTGCGCCCTGCTTTACAAACGGTATCAGGTGGATTCCCACGCTGACCGCCGTTGCACAAAGCGCCAGTGCCTTGTAAGCATCCGTGCCGGAGCAGATACCACAGTCCACGAAAATCGGCATTTTGTGGCCCACTGCCTTTACAATGTCAGGCAGGATATACAGTGGCGGAACCGCCGCACTCATTCTGCCGCCATGATGGGACACCACAATGCCACGCACGCCGATTTCTGCGCATTTTACGGCATCCTGAACGCTTAAGACACCCTTTACCACAAATGGCAGTTTTGTCATTTCCACATATCTGCGCAAATCTTCCGATGATTTCACAGACATTGCTTCTCCCACGCAAATATCCGGATTTCCCTGCAAATCAAACATGTGGTCAATATCCATGCCCACCGCCAAAGCCCCTAAGCTTTCTGCATGCTTTAACTGACGCTCAATTTTTGCCTCGTCCGCATACGGCTTAACAATGCGGATGGTAGACGCGCCGGTTGCCATGACTGCCTCAAATTCCGGTTCTTCTCCCATGCCGTACCAATGTACCGCGCCGGCAAGTTCTGCACCTTTGGCATAATCCACCATGCCGTTTGGTGCGTCCGGATGAAAGGTTCCCAGGTGGGACAATGCCGCCGTCATAATCGGGGTTTTAAATTTTTTACCGTATAACCAAAGGTCCGTTTCCGGAACGCAGCTGTCCATCAGCCGCTGTTCCAGATACAGACTGTCAAAATATTGTCTTGTCAATTCTTTTGTATGCATTTTATTCCACCACTACGTTTCCGTCTTCCTTTACGGTAATCTTCATGCCGTCCTTTACATATTCTAAGAATTCGTCGCCCAGGCAGTCAATTACCGGCATGGTTACGTCTTCTAACCATACATCCGCAAGGATTGCTCCCGCTGCTGCCAGAGAGTCAATATGATTGGAAAACAGCATGCAGGCCGGCTGACGCTTCATGGAGCAGGCACAATAAAGTACCATGCCGCCTGTGGTGGAGCCGATGGTCTGTGGCAGGCAAAGAGCCTTGCCAAGCATCTGCTTGCCGTATAAATCCGGATTGTTCTGGTCGCCACAGGTGGCCTTTTTATCGCCAAACTGCAGTGCCTTTTGGAAGGAAGCCAAAGTATTCAAACCGCCATGGGTTACCAGTGCTTCCGCAGTTACAGTACCCGGAGTAACTACACGTCCTTTAAACTCTTTCATGCTACTTTCCTCCCTTCGTAATCTGCTCTAAAATTTCCTCGTCAGTATAATAACGGGCCGTCGTATAAGTACGAAGCTTGTTGGAGGAAGTAATTACCGGCATCTTGGTGCAAAGCGGATTATTCATGTACATCAGCGGACAGATATAGGAGGTGATAACACCGGTTGCTTTCAGTCTGGCTGCATAATCGGTTTTCTCAAATTCCTTTAATACACCCGGAGCTGCTGTAAATACAGTAGGAATCACAACCTTCTTGTTGTCGGATTCCCGAAGAGCCGCCTCTACCTTGTCGGTCCAGTCCTTTAACTGCTGGAGACTCATATGCGGACATCCCATAAAGCAAAGCTTTGGCTTTGCATCAGGATTCTTCCAGATAACCGGATAGCTTGCCTTTACTCTTTCCAGTTCCGCATCATCAATCACATAAACCTGAGCGCCCTCTTTAATAAGGTTCTCGCCCTGCTCCACTGCTTCAGGAGTAAGCTTATCAATGTGGTACAAGCCTACCGCACCGTTGGATGCAGTTGCAGCACCAAAGTCCTTCAAATAAGTGCAGGCAGCATCGGTAAGTTCGGTACCAATCCATTTATCTAAGCCAACTACATAAGGTACATCTTCCATTACCTTCATGCCGATGGCAGAACCGAGAAGCTGTGCCTCCGGCTTCTTTGTAGTTTCAATTTTTACTACCCAGGTAGCCTTTCTGCCTTCGTCGGTAAGAAGTCCGAAGTAAGGCACCATACCAACCACGGAGCCGAACAGGTCAATAATACCGGAGTTACGGTTACAACGGGCACCCAGCACAGAATTTGCGTAAACCACCGCAGAGGACTCCGCCCAGCTTAAGATTTCGCCCTTTTCCGGCTTGTTGCCCACTTCGTCCATATAGCAGGTACAGGTGAAAGCATCTTCGCTCAGTAAGCCCAGGTCCTTTAACTGGCCTTCATAGAAGTCCTGCTTGCTGTACATAAAATTGTTGAAAATAAAATCCTGCAAAAAATTAGATGGCACATTTTTATCCAATGGTCTTGGGTCCACAGAAAACTTCTGGGTGGACAATGCGCCGGTACTGATTAACTGATTCATTAAATCGTATACCGGGCCAAGTGCCTTTAAACCAAAGGAAGTTACCAGATGATTATATTTAGAAGACACCGGTACCATTTTTTCTGCACCAAAGGCTTCGCCGTACATGACCAAGGTCTTCATAACCTTTGCCAGCACATCACCCTTTTCGCCGTTTAAAACTGCCTGCTGTTGTTCGGTTAATATCATAGTTTTTCCTCCTTACAGCTTCATAGCTACGTCCCACGCCTGCCAAATAACAGTACGCAGGTTGCCTACCTTGGAAGCATCACCAATCACATGGACATTCTTGCCCTTTGGTGCCAGCGGTGCCGGGTTATAACCAACAGAAAGAATGACACTGTCTGCATCAATCTTGAAGGTCTTGCCGTCCTTATCTGCCACCATGACGCCGTCTTCCAGAACTTCCTTCAGGGCGGTTTCCAGATGTACCGGAACCTTGTTCGCCTTAAAGAAATCACGCAGGAAACTGGTATTTGCCAGACAAATTCCGGTAACCGCAATTAAGTCGTTCTTCATTTCCACGATGGTTGGCTTCTTGCCCTGTAAATACAGGTCATAAGCAATTTCACAGCCGGTAAGACCGCCGCCGATAATAACAACGTTTTCGCCTACCTGCTTTTCGCCAAGGAGATATTCGGTCGCTTCCATGGCATGCTCTGCACCCTTGATTGGAAGCTTTTTAGCCACTGCACCGGTCGCCACGATAACTTCGTCTGCACCCAAGGAAGCAATATCCTTAACTTCTGTATTTAACTTAACATCAATTGGATATCTCTTAATTTCACGCTCATACCAGGCAATTAAGGTACGGTCCTTTTCCTTGAAGGAAGGAGCTGCCGCCGCAATGAAGATACCGCCAAGTTTGTTGTCCTTTTCATAAAGGGTTACCTTGTGGCCGCGCTTTGCAAGCACAATTGCAGCTTCCATACCTCCGATACCGCCGCCGATCACTGCGATGTTCTTTACCTTCTTTGCCGGTTCAATCTTATATTTCTTGGACTGCATTACCTCAGGGTCCAGCGCGCATCTTGCGATGTGGGATGCATCCGTGATGGACTGGTCGTTTGCCACGCCCTTGTAATGAGTCATGTTAAAGCATGCGTTATGACAGCAGATACATGGGCGGATGTCTTCCAAACGGTTTTCGATAAGCTTGGTAATCCACTCACTGTCTGCTAAGAACTGACGTGCCACACCCATGGCGTCAATTCTGCCGTCAGCAATCGCCTGGGCACCTACTTCAGGTTCCATACGGCCGGCACAAACCACAGGAATGTCCACAAACTTGCGGATGTGGGCAACGTCCTCCAAGTTACAGTTCTGAGGCATATACTGAGGCGGATGAGCCCAGTACCAGGCATCATAAGTACCGTTGTCCGCATTTAACATATCGTAACCTGCATCCTGCAGATACTTAACCGCCTTTTCACTTTCTTCCATATCACGGCCGACTTCTACATAGTCTTCGCCCGGAACCGCACCTTCACCAAAACCTTTTGTTTTGGAAAGAACGGAATAACGCAGGGAAACAGGGAAGTCTTTTCCGCAGACAGCTTTGATGGCCTTAACAACATCCGTAGCAAAACGGTAACGGTTTTCAAAGGAACCACCGTATTCGTCGGTACGCTTGTTGGTGTATTTTAATGTAAACTGGTCAAGCAAATAACCCTCGTGAACCGCATGGATTTCCACGCCGTCCACGCCTGCTTCTTTACAAAGCAGAGCAGTCTTTGCATAGGCATCAATAATATCCTGAATTTCTTTACGGGTAATCTCACGGCAGGTTACCTTGTCGGACCAGCGGGATGGCAGTACGCTTGGGCTGGCAGACTGGTATCTGACATCAATGATTGGCTTTGCAATGGCAGCCAGCACCGGATTGTTATGTAACATTACCAGATGGTCGGTAATTGCCCAGGAACGGCCCATACCGGCAGTCAGCTGCACAAACAACTTTGCTCCGGTTTCATGAATTTCATCCATGAACGGTTTTAAATCCTTGAACATCTTCTTGTTCTGCCACAGCCATCTTCCTCCGATGGTATCCTTTAAAGGTGCAATACCCGGAATGATGAGACCTACATTGTTCTTTGCACGCTCAATAAAGAACTTTGCAGCCTCCTTATCGAAGTGATTTGGTTCCATCCAACCGAACAGTGAAGTTCCGCCCATTGGGCAAAGAACAATTCGGTTTTTGATTTCCACGTTGCCGATTTTCCACGGCGTAAACAGTGGCGCGTATTTCGGATCCATTTTGTCCATAGTGTAAACTCCTTTCGCTTTTGTAAACCCATAAGTTTAGATACTTCTATTTTACCGCAATCCGCAGATTTTCTCAATATGTCATTACAGAAAATACGACAAGACCGTCATCGGCAAAAATCTCAAAATAGCCATTATCCTGAATTACTGTGATGTTGCAGTTTCCTGTTTTTATTCTCTTTGCCAAAAACCATGCTGCTTTTGTCTGCAGATATTCAGAAAAGCTCAAATCTCCGGCATTACTGCGGTCTACCAATATTTCCTCTTTCGTTACGGAAAGCACCAGTTTTTTGCCTTCCGAAAGCAAAAATTCTTTATGTTCTCCCGGTTGCAATACCCCCTGCCAAACATCCTTTTTAGCAATACCGGACAATGTTGCCGGAGCAAACCGAAGACGCCAGCCCTTCTCTGTTTTCAACAACTGTGCCTTACGGGCCATGGTCATTTTTCCCCGATAGTTTTTCGCCGGTGTCTGGGATACATAATCCCAGCTTTCACCCCAGCCAAGCATTAGAGGCCCAGGACAGTTTGCAAAGGTTACCATGGCGTAATTGTCGGAAGCGTAGTCTAAAAGAGGGGGATTTACGTTTTCCTCAAACTCATCTTTCTCCTCTACAAAGGTATTGCCGTCAAACATGCCCACATAATACGGCATGATATGGGAAGTACGGCTGAGCATCAGAATCCACTTAGTTCCTTCTTCCGTTTCCAACGGGAAACAATCCGGGCACTCGCAAATATCTATAACCCCTTCCTTTGGCGCAAACTCTCCTGTTTTCTCCCAGGAAAGCAGATTCATGGAATGATAAAACTCCAATTGATGTCCCGCTGCCAGCACCATGGTAAAACCACCCTTTACCGGGTTTCGAAATACTTTCGGGTCACGGAAGTCTTTTTTGAAAGCAGGATTTTCCTTTGCCTCGTCACCTGCCATATACTTTTCATTTTCAATCACAGGATTCCCCTCATACTTTGTAAAGGTTTCAAAATCCGTGCTATAAGCAATACTCTGCTGCTCTTCACCGGTTATCGGATTGTGGGCAGTATAAAACGCCAACAGTGGCGGCTGTTCCTTGGTTCCAAGTCCGGATACATTCTCCTTATCATACACACAGGAACCGGAGAAAATGTACTCCTCTTCCGTTGGATAAATCGCGATAGGCTTGTGCTCCCAATGAAGCAAATCCGTGCTTACTGCATGTCCCCAGTGCATCGGTCCCCAGACAATATCATGAGGATAATGCTGGTAAAACAGGTGGTATACGCCGTCGATATACACCATTCCGTTCGGGTCATTCATCCACCCCTTTGGCGGTGTAAAATGGTAGTTATAGGTTCTGTCCATAGAAAACTCCTTCTCCATCTTTCATTAGTAACAGTATACCACTAATCCAGCTGTACCGCCACCTGAAACTCATCCTCGTACACAATATTTCCCACAAAATTGGTATACACCACATCATACGGATGACTGTACTTGTCAAGCAGTGCCATGGCAGGCTCGATGTGTTTCAGCATTTCCTCTGTGGTTGCAGTTTTAAAGAATGTGATGACTCGCTGATTTCCTGTTCTACACATCGGTGGTTCCGGCAAATTCTCCACAAACCAACGGTCGATTTCCCGGAATATTTCTGCATCTTCTTCGTTCATTACTCCGTCGTAAATCATCCTCCAACACATCCCGAAAATACCTTTAGGGTACTGTGTAACATAAGATAATTCCCTGCCCTGAATACGCATGTAGTTGAACTTCATTACAAATTCCTCCTTTTGTTCCAAAACAAAAAACGCCTGTTAAGGAAACCATTTTCCCTAACAAGCGTGGATCAGACCTTTCGTCTAATATCGAATTCAATATAGCATTTTCTTTTGGACTTTGTCAAGCCACTTTCATGCAGCCCAACACTACAGCTTCGCATACCACTCTTTCAGCACGTCTTCCGCCTTCTTTAAATGAATGTTAAAACCATTGTCCTGCTTGGCAGTTTCTTCATCGTCGTAAATAAAGGTGCTCCAATCCCACCAGAACACGCCGCCGAACCATTCCTGGTCGCCAAACACTTTAAGGCAGGAATCAAAGAAGTTAGCCTGTTCATCCTCATCGTGAGGGAACTCTCTGTGCTGGAAATCCCACGGCATGGTAGCACAACCCTTGGCACTGCGGCAGCCGATTTCGATGAATACCACTTTTTTCTGCCACTTCTGATAAATCCTGTACATATCATCCCGTACCTTTAACCAGGCCTGCTGCATTTCTTCCGAGGATGCGCCGCCTTCCTTTGCCACAGGAAAATATGCACTGGTACCAACATAATCTACTGCATCAAACCACTTTACATCATCCTCATGACCATGGTTAGTGTTGTATATGAGCTTGCCGGAATAAACCTGACGAATCTCTGCAATTAACTTTCTCCAGTGGGATTCCTTGCGCTCGGTACCGCACATTTCACAACCGATGCAAAGCATTTCGCAACCGGTCTCCTCTGCCAGCTCTGCATAATACTTCATGAAATTGCCGTAGTTTTCAAACCACTTGTCCCAGTAAAGGTCACGGCCCGCAAAGTCAGAATCCGCAAAGTTGATGTAGGCGCGCCATACACCATCACGGCAGTTTACCATCGGTTTTAAACAAACCTTAATATTATTTTTATGCGCCCGCTCAATGGCCGCCATAATATCACGGTCAGAGCTGCTGCGTCCAAAATCAAACTCGATTTTTGTGCTATGGGCAGTCTCCTGGGTCAGGCTCAATGCCAGACACATCCAGTTAATGCCGGTCTGATACAATAACTCCTGGGACTTAATGCCGCCCTCGGACCGGTATTCTCCCCGTCTTGCCCCGTGGCCGTAGGTATATCCTTTGAATTCCATAGTGACTCTCCTTCGTTGTCATTTACATACTTTCAATTGTTCATAATACTATAAAACAATTCTATTTTCTATAAAATTTCTATCTTTTTCAAATCATCCCATAGCATCTCTGCTTTTTCTTTTATCGTTTTCTTCTCTTTCTCACTAACCTTGTCAAACAGCTCCACGGTAAGTTTTCCGCTCTTCTGCTTCCATTTGCCCACAATTTGTCCGTTTATCATAAGCGCCGGCATTACAATTCCTGCCAGATTAAAAATCTTTCGTAAATGCTCCTGTGGCAGATACAGGCTTTCCTTTTTTTCATATCCTAACATTAATTGGTCAAAGCCCGCTAAAAACAGACATTTTGGAATTTCCTGATTGTAGTTTTTAGCATTCTCTATGTAATAATAGGTCTTTCCGTCACATTCTGCTTCCTTTACCGGAAGCTGCTCCAGCCACTGCTTCACCTGGGTTGCCGATGCATGAAAATAATACATGGCATCGTGTATGGTAGCCGGACCGAAATTAGTAAAATATCTTCTTGCCTGCTTAAGCTTTGCCTCTTCTTCAGGAATCGGTGTAAATTCCGGTGATAGACAAAATGCCTTTTTCTCCTGCACCACATAATTCATGAAACCCCGTTCACAAAGCTCCCTGACACCGCCGCCCCACTGGTCGAACATGCTGCTCTCCTCCGGCTCTGTCATTCCGGCCTCCCGGCAGATTTCCTTTAATTCTTCTCTGGTGTAGGGTTCTTTCTCCAAGGCATTCAAAATCACCTGCGCTAAGTACTTCTGCCGCTCCGGTGTCAGTGCCCACTTATCCCGCTGATTCCAGAAAGAGTAGCCGTTCCATTCGTTTTTACGGTAATCATTGCCATTGTTACAATGAATAAATAGCGGTAAATCGTCCTCAGCAAACACGTGAACCGTGCCGCGTACCGTCCAGTTTTTCACTAAACCATCTGCCACCGTAGCCTCGTCGAAATCGTTGCAACGAATTTTCAGGGAATGCAGGGCATTGGTCATAAACTGGGCCTGAACACCACATAAATCCCGTACTACCTGCAACTTTGGAGCAGGAGTCATCAAATATTGGTTTGTAACTTGTCTAAGCTTGATTTCGTCTTTTGTCATTAATTATGTGTTCTCCTAAAGCAATGCTTGATAAACTCTTTCTACTTCTTGCGCATAATGTGCCATATATCGTTACCGTTAAATCCACACTTCCGATACAGTGCTTCCGGTTTTGTTTTATTTTCCACCTTGCCGGATACCGTTGCAAATTTGGCATACTCTCTGCTTCTCCATAAGAGCTCCTTTACAATGCCAGTTCCGATATTCTTTCCCCGATACTGTGGCAGTACCTGAATCCATTCTAAAATCAGTTCTTCTGCCTCCGGGTCAAAATCTGCGATACCGCAGCCAACACAGTTTTCTGTTGCTGATTCCTTTATTAAAATCCACAGTTCCGGACGATATACCAGTGTTTTGGTATAGCTTTGGATTTGCTCTTTGTTTACTTGCAAGTCAGTATAAGAACTATTGATTACCGACACAATTGTTTCTATATCTTTCGGCGTTGCAGTTGCGATATCATAGCCTTCCGGCTCCGGTTTAGTCAACTTCTGCATGGAATGGTGCAGGCGAAAATAAGTTTCATCCTCATACTCTTTTAACAATTCTGTCGAAAAATCCCCATCATGTACAATCTTCATATTGTCAGGAACAGAAATAGTCTTTGCTTTCCAATAGGGAATTGAACTGGATGAGCAGGGATTTTGTAAATAATTTTCTAAAGATATCATGTTTTCTTTCTCCGGTTTATAGTAAAATAGAGCATGTTAAACCCATGCTCTATTGGTTATCATCTGCGTTTTCTTCCTACCTTCTAAAAGTATTGTAGCGTGCGGTAGCCCTTTATCGCTTAAGTATCACTATAATGATAACGACAGGCTAAGATATATACATTTTTCTCATCAATTTTATAGATTAGTCTATCCTTGTCATTAATTCGTCTGCTCCAAAATCCGGCCAAATTACCACCTAATGGCTCGGGCTTTCCAATACCCTCATTCCCGTTTCTACAGATATCCTCAATAAGACTATTGATTTTCTTTAAAGTTTTTCTGTCTTCTGTTTGCCAGTATACATAGTCCTTCCATCCGTTGTCTGTAAAAACTTTATTCATCGGCAGATACCTCTATCAGATTCTGCACAGAAATATTGCCCTTTTCCAACTGCGCCTTAGATTCCATCAACCAATCATAATTTGCCTTGTTTCCCATGATATGCACATTTTCCATAAGGTTATTATAGGATTCTTCAGATAACATAACTACGTTTTTATTATCTTTTCGAGTCACAATCATAGTCTCATAGTCATTTGTTACTTTATCCATATATGTTTTCATGTTATCGCGAAGATTTGTATAATTTACAGCTAACATAAAATTCCTCCTTGAAACTAAGTACAGTTTTCTGTACTTTCATTATACTGTACAATTTTCTGTACGTCAAGTATTATATGCAACCCTATAAAAATTATACTTTTTCTTTTCTCACATACCCCATCCTCTGAAAATACTTTTCATATCTCCTCCGGTTGGACGGTATCATTCTGTCCGAATTTACAAACTCCTTGAACTCTTCCTCGCTCATCCAAAGAAATCCTTCCGTTTCTCCTTCCTGCAGTTTAACAGCATTTTTTTCACAATCCACCGTGCATACGAAATTATAAAAAATGGCCTGTTTCCGCTCTTCCATAGAACGATTCACTTCTTCAAAATCGTGGCAGACAAGCCCGGTTTCTTCCAAGAGTTCCCGTTCCACACACTGCCATTTATCTTCACCTGCGAGGGCAGAACCGCCTGCCGTGGCTTCATACCAGCCACCGTAATTCCACTTTTGCACGGAGCGCTTCATACACAAATAGCAGCCATCGGTATGTCGCACCAATACTTCACATACCAAATGATACATGCCTTGTGGTATTTCTTCGCCCCGCACCAACGTACTGCCAATTAATTCCTCATCCTTTGAATAAGCATCCCAGAGTTCCATGGTATTCTTGTATGATGTATTTACACTGAAATACATCAATACGCTCCTTTCTTCTCAACTCTGATATAATCAATAGTAACACTGTGGACTTTTTATTTTTATCTTATAGCTTCGACTATTTAAAGGAGTGTATTGCCACAGTT
>JAGBCB010000037.1 GCA_017938145.1 Lachnospiraceae bacterium | reverse complement strand
AAGATAATAACGAATTATCCTTCACATCAAAAAAAAGAAGCATGTAGCAACCTGCTACACGCTTCCTCATACATTCTTTCTAACTACAATAAATTAAAGCTGTTTCTAGGATGTTTCGTTGTAAGGATATCCCTCTGTTTGGATAACGACACATGTGTATAAATTTGTGTCACACTAATCGAACTGTGCCCTAGCATCTCTTGAATATATCTTATATCAACATCTGCTTCTAAAAGGCTTGTTGCAAATGTATGTCGAAACATATGCGGTGTGATATGTAATTCAACAGAAGCCACTTCTGTATATTTGTTTATCATCCTACGAACAGATTGATCCAAAAGAGCATTTCCAACATGATTGATAAAAAAACTCTCACATTTTATGCTTTCTTCAGCAAAAATGGTTTGATACTCCCTTAATATACAAAGCACGCCTGGATTTCCGATTTGTATTCGTCTCTCTTTTGCTCCTTTACCGTAAATGAGTACTGTCCCATTCTCTAAATCAACATTGTCCGGTCTTAACGAACAAAGCTCTGATATTCTCATACCAGTCGCAAATAAAAGTTCCAGAACCGCTACATCTCTTAATATGTTTTTCTTTTGATACTCTGTCCTTGCAGAATAGTATCTTTTATACACAGTGGAAAGTAATATTTCTACCGTATGAAGTGGAATCACCTTGGGCAAAAGTACCGGCTCTCGAAATTTTAAATATATTTTGTCAACGGGATTATAATCGATGATTTTCTTATATTCCAAATAATGAAAAAACGCCTTTATAGAAGCGATTTTTCTCTTTACTGTCCTTGGTTTATACTTTTGATGAAGCTTCGATAGATAATCTTCCAACGTTTCTATTGAAAGACTTGTTATGCTAAATTCCGCCAGATATTCAGAAAATTGTCTCAAATCAATTTCATATGCTTTAAGTGTTTTTGCATCCAAACGCTTCTGTTCTTGACAAAATTCAAGATATTTGCTTACATGTACCTGATTATTACTCATGATAATCTCCTTTGCTTTTCCTTTTTCTTTGCTACAATCCGTAACATAAATTACATTATCAAAACAAACGAGAATATTCTAATGCTTAATAAAAAATAAGGAAAGCCATAATGTACAAAGCAGTTCCTAAAAACTCTGTCTTTTAAAGAATCATTGATATAATATGCCAAATAGATATAGCCCATCCAAATAAAATACTTGTAAATATTCACTCATTATTTTTTCATACCCCGCATATCCCCCAACAATTCGCATATAACAGTTCAGATTTTTCGTCCACATTTTGAATTTACGTGGACGATATGTGGACGAAAATGATTTTCCAACCCATTTTTAACATTTTCCTCCAATCTCAAAGATATAAAAAGGGCTCTCGGAATCATCTTCCAAGAGCCCTGAAAACGCTTTATTTATGCTATTTTCTTAATTAGAATCTTACCAAACAAGTTCTAAAAAAACTAGAACTTGTTCGCCTTAGCTGCTTCTTCGATACTTACTGCAACTGCAACAGTCATACCAACCATTGGGTTGTTACCTGCACCGATAAGACCCATCATTTCTACGTGAGCCGGAACGGAGGAGGAACCTGCGAACTGAGCGTCGGAGTGCATACGGCCGAGAGTATCGGTCATACCGTAGGAAGCAGGACCTGCTGCCATGTTATCCGGATGAAGTGTTCTACCTGTACCACCACCGGAAGCTACGGAAAAGTACTTCTTACCCTGCTCGATACATTCCTTCTTGTAAGTACCTGCAACAGGATGCTGGAATCTGGTTGGGTTGGTGGAGTTACCGGTGATGGAAACGTCAACACCTTCCTTGTGCATGATAGCAACACCTTCGCAAACGTCGTTTGCACCGTAGCAGTTAACTTCTGCACGAAGACCTGTGGAGTATGGCTTACGGAATACTTCCTTAACAGTGTTTGTGTATGGATCATACTCTGTTTCAACATAGGTGAAACCGTTGATTCTTGCGATAATCTGAGCAGCGTCCTTACCAAGACCGTTTAAGATTACTCTTAACTTCTTAGTACGAACCTTGTTTGCCTTTTCAGCGATACCGATAGCACCTTCAGCTGCTGCGAAGGACTCGTGACCTGCTAAGAATGCGAAACATTCTGTTTCTTCTTCAAGGAGCATCTTACCAAGGTTACCATGGCCAAGACCTACCTTACGTGTATCTGCAACGGAGCCAGGGATACAGAAAGCCTGAAGTCCTTCACCGATAGCTGCTGCTGCGTCTGCTGCCTTACTGCAACCCTTCTTGATAGCGATAGCTGCACCTACGATGTATGCCCAGCAAGCATTCTCAAAGCAGATTGGCTGGATGCCCTTAATCTGATTGTAAACATCAAGACCTGCATCCTTTGTAATCTTTTCAGCTTCTTCAAGAGAAGCGATACCATAGCTGTTTAAAACTGCATTGATTTTGTCAATACGTCTTTCATAAGACTCAAATAAAGCCATTATAGTTTCCTCCTCTTAATTAAATTTCCTTATCAGTTCTTGGGTCAATAATCTTAACCGCATCAGCAACACGACCGTACTGGCCACAAGCCTTTTCATAAGCGGTGTTAGGGTCATCACCCTTCTTGATGAAGTCTGTCATCTTACCAAGGCTTACGAACTTGTAACCGATGATCTGGTTGTCAGCGTCAAGAGCGATACCTGTTACATAGCCTTCTGCCATTTCAAGGTAACGAGGACCCTTCTTTAATGTACCGTACATAGTACCAACCTGAGATCTTAAGCCCTTACCTAAGTCTTCAAGACCTGCACCTACAGGAAGACCGTTTTCGGAGAATGCGGACTGTGTTCTACCGTAAACAATCTGTAAGAAGAGCTCTCTCATAGCAGTGTTGATAGCGTCACAAACCAAGTCTGTGTTTAATGCTTCTAAAACTGTAAGGCCCGGAAGAATTTCTGCTGCCATAGCTGCAGAGTGTGTCATACCGGAGCAGCCGATTGTCTCAACTAATGCTTCCTGGATGATACCTTCCTTAACGTTCAGTGTCAGCTTACAAGCGCCCTGCTGTGGAGCACACCAGCCGATACCGTGTGTCAGACCGGAAATATCCTTTACTTCTTTTGATTTTACCCATTTTGCTTCCTCTGGAATTGGGGCTGCACCGTGATGTACACCCTGAGCTACTGGGCACATTTCTTCTACTTCATGAGAATAGATGATCATGTTTGGAACTCCTTTCAATCCATCTTTTTAATATTCAGAACAGAAACAAGTCATTGTCAGCTTTTTAACAAACTTACAAAACGACATTTTTCTGCATCGTACTTATTTTCTCACAAAAAACCGATTTCGTAAATACCCTTTTTGCGAAAAATATCCTAATTTTTGCTTTTTAGTAAAATGTCCTAAATTTTATTACGCAAACGTTCTTTCTTTTCGACTAATTTTCTTGCGGCACGCTTTTTTGCTCCGCGGATAATCAGGACCACAATCAGGACAAGCAGTAATACCACAACTAATACTATGCCGACAATCCAGAAAAAGAACTTGTTTGGCTGCTTTAATAAATCGCCAAGCTTTTTGCTGTCTTCCACTGCTTTTCTGCCCTCATAAGAAGCATAGCGGGAATCTACGTTGGCAATGCCGTCACCGTCGGTATCCTCGAAGGATTCCATATAATTGGCAATGGCTTCCCAGGCCTTTACTTCCCTGCCTTCTGTGTGAATGATGGTATCGGAGAAGTTTTCAATTACATTACCCTCAGCATCCTTCGGAATGATGGAAAGCAGTCCGTAGGAAAGGTCCGTTACGGAGCTTAATAACTTTAAGCTGTAAAGATCTGCTACCACGCGGTATAATTTGTCTTTTTCAATTTCTGTGCGTTCTCCGTCCAAAGTAACCAGATGGGCATCATATGCCTTGCTTAAGATTAAACGGTTCGGATTAAAGGTCCACTGGAGTCCGGAAGTATATAATCTCGCATAGTTCATTAGCGGAGAAATGGAAGCGTCAATTTCTGCAATCAGCTTGATTTCTTCACCGGTAAAGTACACACTAACCAGCGGGTAACCTGCCATGCCGTCCTCACCGATACCAAGGGAGAAGGAGTTAAATACATCCTCTACGGTAATGTTGCCCATTGGGTAAGTTTCTCTTACCAGACCCTTTGGCACTGCTGCCACATGAACCGGATTACCGTCCCAATCCGGAAGGCTTTCTACATAATAACGGTAAGAGTCCGCCATGATGCTGCCCAGGTTCCGTTCTTCATGTTTGGAACCAAGACTTCCCGCAGAGCAAAATTCCACATCATTTTCTGCCAGCACCTGGGTTCTTTCAAACCCATAAACCGATAAGTAATTTACGTCAATCTGTGCCAGATAATTATCGATGGTAGCCTGCATTTCCTCATCTGCAGGGATATCTTCTGTAATTTCAAGAAGCTCATAGTTATCTAACTTCCAGCTACCGTCTGTGTTCTGTGTCAAAGACATGGAGCCTAAATATCTGCCGTATTCGTCCGCAGAACCGATATAGGTAGTACCGTGCACAATAGCTTCGGAATGCTTGCTGTGGGTGTGACCGCTGACGATAACATCAATTTCCGGCACTGCTTTGGCAATCAGTTCATCCTCGGAAGTTTCCGGATTGGAAGAGGTTCCGCTGTGGGATACACACACAATAATATCAGCATCTTCGTTGGCTAAAATCTTATCTACGGTTTCTCTTGCACCCACTACCGGGTCCTTGAAAACCAGTTCGGAAAACGGCGCACAGTCTACGGCATCCAGACCAAAAATGCCCAGTACCGCAATGTTTACACCACCTTTTTCCAACATGATATATTCTTTTACGCCGTATTCTTCAAAAGCATTCAGCAGCGCATCTCTTTTCTCGCTCGGAGCCTGCGCCTTGGTTGCTTCCATATCGATATTGGAAACTACAATGGCAGGAACTTTGTCCCCGCTGTTCTTTGCAGTCATCAGGGAGCGTGCCAGACCATCCGGTCCAAAATCATATTCGTGATTGCCTAAGGTTAAGGCATCTACACCCATGGCACCAAGAGTTCTGAGTTCTGCCGCATCCGTTTCAAACACAGACTGTACTACGGTTCCCATGGAATAGTCGCCTGCATCTACAAATAAAGTATTTGGATTTTTTTCATACTGCTGCTTTACCAGGGTCATCATGCGGGACAAACCGCCCACCTGCACCGCTTCGCCGTCTTTCATCACCGTAAACGGATTCAAATGGGAATGCATGTCATGCATAAACAGAATGTCTAATGTTTTTGGTTCTTCCGTTGCGGTGGCAAGACTTGGAATGGTTACGGTAAGTGCCATTACAAAAGTCAGCACTGCTGCCAGAAGCTTCTTTCTTAATCTCATACATGTACCTCTTTCCTAAATTTAACTTATGTTTCTTACTATCCGGCGTATCCTGCATCGGCTTCGCCGCCCACGCCAGTATACCATAGGTTCCTGCAAATTACAATTTTCTTTTTCACCATTGACTTTTTGTATGTTTTGTATTACAATCAATAATACAAACAAGACAAAAAACACTTTATATACATATCGTATTAGGAAGGGAGATGTTAACCATGCTGTTAAAACTGGATTTTGCCGACGAAACTCCGATATACATGCAAATCCGCAACCAGATTGTGCTGGGCATTGCAAACGGAGAATTAATACCCGGCGAAAAACTGCCGCCCATCCGTACCCTGGCAGCAGAAACCGGCGTTAATACCATGACAGTAAATAAATCCTATCAGTTATTAAAGCAGGAGGGTTATTTAATTACCGACCGCCGTCTTGGCGCCATGATAAATCCCGCACGAGTACCGGAACAACACCCGCCTCTTACCGAACATCCGGCGCTAAAGCTGTTGATTTCCGAACTGTATGTAGACGGGATATCAAAGGAAGAATTGCTCGCCGCCTGCAGCAAATTATATGATGAACTAAACAAGGGAGAATAAGGAGGAGTATTATGAGTTTTATTGCAATCATGAATTTATTTCTGGCCATTTGCTTTGTGCCGCTACTGCCGGTCATTTACTTTACCATGAAAAATGAGGTTAAGCCAAAGAACAACCTGATTCTTTCCACCACCATTCCAAAGGAAGCCTGGGAAGACCCTCGTGTTCTGGCTATTACAAAAAAATACACCAGGGAGCTTACTATTACCTGCATTCTTTTGGCGTTGTTATATATTCCTGCCTTTTTTATGGAATACGTCTCTGTTATCCTGACCCATGTCATGTTATGGGTGGATGCCCTCATCATCATTCCGAATATTCCATATGTCCGGGCAGTAAAAGCAATGCGCGCATTAAAAAAAGAAAACTGGTATCATCCGGAGCTTAAAAAGATACAGGTTGCCGACACCTCCCTTGCCGCCGTATTTGAAGAAAAACAAAGCACCTACACCTTTGTCAATTTCTTATTGCCGCTGTTAGTCAACCTGATTCCGCTGATGTTTCCGCTGGTGGTTCCGGTGGAAGGTTCCCTTCCCGCACTGCTCATTGTGATTTTGTGCAATTCCTCCACCATACTGATGTGCTACTACTGCTATACCGTACTGCGAAAAAAGGAGGACCGGGTCAACAGCGATGTTACCCTTACCGCAGTGCTTACCCGCATCCGCCGCTACTACTGGGGCAAATGCTGGATCTATGTCAGCTGGTTAAGTGCCGCCATCAGTTTTAGTGCCCTGTTGTTGTTTGTTTCCGAATGGGCTTTCATCATTGCCCTTGCTCTTTTTGTAACCTGCATACTTGCCCTGGTGGTTGGTCTGGAGCTGAAAATCAGAAAAGAACAACAGCGTCTTAACAAGGAACAGCCTTCCGAAATTCTGATGGACGAAGACGACAACTGGCCATACGGCATTATCTGCTATAACAAAAACGATAAAAATCTTTTTGTAAATTCCCGTGTCGGTTTTGGCGTTACCGTAAATTTTGCCCATCCTGTCGGTAAGGCACTGGATATTTTTGCCGTCGTTTCACTGCTTCTGCTTCCGTTTATCGGACTGTTTACCGTAAAGGAAGAATTCACCGAGCCAAAGGTTGTTTTAACAGAAACCGCCCTGGAAGCCTATCACACCGATTTGGAATATTCCATTCCTTTGGATGATATTTACGCAGTCTCCTATCTCACCGAGATGCCGGAAGCTTCCAAAACCTGGGGCAGCAATTTCCCGCATTTATACAAGGGTAAATTTAATATCAAGGATATCGGTCAAAGCGGTCTGCTTTGTCTGGACCCATACGATGATGCCTTTTTACTGATACGAACCACCGACGGAACAAACTACCTGTTTGGCATGGAAGATTCCTCTGAACTTGAGAGTATATACACTACCCTTAAACATTTGAATTAACGAAAGGAGAATAACTTATGAACACTGTTTTGGAATGGGGAACCGTCTCCGGCGCAAGCTTGATTGGCATGGTACTTTCACTGATTCTTTCCATCGGTTTACCGATTGTACTTTTAATTTTGGTAAAAATCAAGTTAAATGCCAAGCTAACCTCTTTTGTTATCGGCTGTGCAACCTTCATTGTATTTGCACTTATGTTGGAACCGCTGCTACACTCTGTTGTTTTAACCGCAACAGGAACCCTGCTTACCGACAACGTTATCCTCTACGGATTGTACGGCGGTCTGGCAGCCGCACTATTTGAAGAAACCGGCCGGCTGATTGCCATGAAATTCTTCATGAAAGATTCTTTAAACAAACCAAATGCCCTGATGTACGGTATCGGCCACGGCGGTATCGAAGCTATCCTGCTTGTGGGTATTACTTATGTCAGCAATTTAATGACAGCAGTTATGATCAATTCCGGAGCTCTGCAGGCTTCCGTAGAGCTGGTAGATGCCGAGCTTAGGCAGACCACCTTTGAACAGATAAAAGTACTTTGGGAGCTTCCTTCCTGGCAGTTTTATATGGCAGGGGTGGAACGCCTGGCTGCCCTCATCCTTCAGATTGCCCTTTCTGTATTGGTTTACAAAGCAGTAGCTAAGAAAAACAGAACCTACTGGTTTATTGCCTTTGGCATCCACTTTGCGGTAGATTTCCTGACTGTGGTAATTACCGGTCTTGGTGTTCCAATCTGGATTGTAGAATCTGTTCTGCTGGTTGCTGTAGCTTTCGTTGCATATTATGCTTATCAATTGTACAAAAAGGAGGAAACCGTATGACACACGGAATTTACGCATTTTCTGCATTTGCCCTGATTGGCGTCTTCTTTCTTGTTATGGGCATCCGCTGTCGCCATTCCGACAAGCCAAGCGGCTTCTGGGCCAATGCGGAGCAGTTTGAAGTAACCGATGTCCGTGCCTATAACAAAGCCATGAGTAAGCTGTGGTTCGTGGCAGCGGTTCTTTACACCGCCCTTGGACTTCCGCTGCTGACACCGGCAAATATTCTTTTGGTTATTCTTGTATCGATAATTGGTTGTATGATTGTCACAATTGGAATAATGATTTTCTTTACCACGGTGATTGAACCTAAGTATAGAAAGAAATAACAGCAGAAAAGCATATCTCCTTTGAACCCGCTAACGCTAACGGTTCATTCGAAGATATGCTTTTCTTATTTGCTGAATATTAGTTTACACTGTTTTCCAATCGCCGTAACACATGCACAATCGGCACAATCAGTACTCCACAGACAAAATTGCTGATTCCGTGGGTAATATCGAAAGGAAGGCCTGAAGCAATCCATGCCAACATTTCCTGAAAGCTCAATCCGTATAAAAGTGCCTGTGCTGGCGCATATAATATGCCAAAAGCAAATCCGTGGCAGGCATTTACCACCATATACACAATTGGCTGTATCTTTTTTGGCATCTGCTTAGGTAAAAGCATGGTTATGCCCCATAGCACTGCCCATACATATATGTACGGAATCCACCAGGTGGCAAAACCGCTAAACTGGCCGTTAAGCAATACATAAATATAGATCGGATACAGCGCTTTTTTTCTGTAAACCACAGTAAAAGCAATGGTAAATACACCAAGCAAATGAATGTTAGGTAAAACCTCCATCAGCATCTTGGATGCGTACATTAACGCTCCCAGCATGCCAAACACTGCGATTTCCCTGATTTTTAACTTCATTACTTTTCAACCTTAAAGGTGTAGGTTGCACCTGCTTCGATATCGGTTGCATCTACGCCTGTCATGCCGTATTCACCGTTTACGTAAAATGCCCAGTAGGTCTGGTCTACATCATAGTCGGCAGTAATACCGTTTACAGTCTTAACATAAAGACCGTAGGTACTTTCTTCACCTGCAATTAACTCAAGTTCCAGAAGTGCATCACCAACGGTTGTCTTGTCGGTATGGATATCGAATGCTGTTTCCTTGCCATCCTTGTCAACTACCGTAAAGTTAAACTGGGTCTTACCCTCACCTAACTTGTTGGTGGACACTTCCTGTCCTGCAGAAGAGTTATCCTCCTGCTTCTTTTCGCCACATCCTGCTGTCAATGCCATAGCCACAATAAGCATCATACAAAGGAGCCACGAAGTAAATTTCTTGTTGCTTCTGAACTTCATTGTAAGTTTCCTCCTAAATTAAATTTCGTTTCCTTTTTGCCGGCGCCCGCGGCATACTGCAAAGGATCATAACAGCCGGGTATTTCGACTTGGCGATGCTCCGGTCCGCCTTCTCGGAATTGCTTCCAATGGCATGTCCCAAGGTTGTGGCACCTCGGTTAGAACCGGAACAGTTACTTTGCTTCACGGCGACGGGCTCGTACAGGAGTTTCACCTGTTTCCCCGAAACTGTTACTCTATATCATAATTTATGATATACATTAGTTTTTGGACAGAAAATCAATAATTACATCATAATTTTCTGCCCGATGCGGAAAGATACAATCGGTACATTCTTTCATTGTTTTTCCGTTAACCTCAATGTACTTATACTGCCCCGGACAGTTTTCCAGGGAATATAACGGGCAATAACAAAACAAGCAATTCATAGACTCCATACCTTTATGACACGGATGATACTGACATTCCTTGTTTTCAAAAAAACGATACGAATTTTCCATACTCTTTCCTTTTCTGTAAAAGCAATGATTCATTTGCTCAACTTTCACGATTATAGCACTATAAGCATCCTATTTCAAGCAAAAAAGCCATTTATTTTTCCCACAGTCTGTACAGCATGCACGGCCTTCCACCGGTCTCATAGTTCATTTCGCCGTACACCTTGCCGGTTTCCGTGAGATAATTCATATAACGCCGCACCGTAACACCGGTAAGACCGGTCTGCTCTGCGATAGCGTCTCCGGTCAACCACTGCGAATCATGATTTTTTAACTGCTCCAAAATAAGTTGCAAGGTTTTCTCCTGTATACCCTTCGGATGCAGTTCTTCACTTTTTTTGCGTGAATTATCAATGATAAAATCAATATTTTTCTGATTCAGCGTATCCAACTCCTTCAGGGCGGCTACCTGCGCCACATACTTATCCAAAGCAATCCGGAACCGTTCAAAGGTAAACGGTTTTACGAGGTAATCCACCACACCAAGATGCAGGGCCTCCTCCAGGGATTCCCTATCATTTGCCGCAGTTACCATAATTACATCCACAGAGGTTTTGTTTTTTCTGATTTGCCGCAAGGTTTCAAATCCATCCTGATACGGCATAAATACGTCCAGGATGATTAAATCCACATCCTGTTTATTTAGGAATTCCAAAGCACTTGTGCCGTCCTTACATTTCCCAATAACCGAAAACTGTTTGTGACGGTTCACATACTGCTCGTTTATCATGGCAACCATCGGGTCATCTTCTACAACCAGCACTCTAAACATAGTGTTTCTTCACCTCTCCTCTACTGTTTTTTGTCGGTAAAGCTTACGGAAAAGGAGGTTCCGGTCCCTTCCTGGGTTTCCACGGATATGGTGCCGTTCAGCCCCTCCACCATCTTTTTTACCTGATACAGTCCGGTTCCCCGGCCTTCTCCTTTGGTCGAATAACCATATTCAAAAATATGTTCCAAATCATCCTTTGCAATTCCGCTTCCGGTATCATCCACCGTAAGCAGTACAGCACCCGGCTTGGAATAAATGCCAAACAACAATTCCTTTGGCTTTTCGCAGTCTGCTCCTTTTTCGTTCATGGAGTCCAATGCATTATCAATTAAATTTCCTATAATAGTAACCAACGACTCCGCCGGAAGCGCCACGTCGGTGTTTGAATAACAACAGCCCTCCCGTAATATAAATTTCGCATTTACCTCCGATGCCCTTGCTACTTTCCCAATCAGCAGAGCAGCAACCGCAGGCTCGTTCACCATATTCATAATTTTACTGATGGTGGCCCGCTGTACAATGCTGATGTTTTCAATGTAAGCAACAGCCTCTTCGTACAGTTCCATCTGAATCAGCCCTAAAATCACATGCAGCTTGTTGGTGAAATCGTGATTATTTGCCCGCATGGAGTCTACCAGATAACGGGTTCCGGTCAAATCCTCCATCAGTTTTGTATATTCCGCCCTGTTATGTAAAATTCCGATTGCGCCCACAATTCCGGAGGCTTCCCTGATTGGAATACGGTCCACCAGAATATCCGGCTGATTCAGACTTCTCTCCTGTATATTAAATTCTTTTTCTCCTGTTTCCAAAGTATGACGGAACAATTCCTCCGCGCATATATCCCCCAGAGGCTTCCCGACAATTTCTTCCGTATTCTCCGTTTCGCACAGCATCTTAACCGCAGCTTGGTTAATAAACTGCACCGTCATCTGATTATCAACGGCAATAATCCCCTCCTCCAGCGTTTCCAGAATATTATCACGGATTTGATACATCACTGAAAACACATCCGGCTCATATCCAAGCAGACTTTCTTTAATTTTTCCCGTAAGTTCGGTAGAAACCAAAATTTCAATCAAAATTGCTACCATCGTAATCAGAAAAAAGAACCACAATGTCTGCAGCATTTCCGCACGGATGTTGGTCTGCAGCATAATTGCCATAACAAATCCCGCATATTCTCCGTTTGCATCATAAATAGCGGCATAGGCACGGCGCTGGGTGCCGGAAGGCCCCTGGTCGTTGGTTGCATAATATTCCTTTTCTCCCTTATCAAACTCCGGAGCGGTTCCATCGTAAACCGAACCAATCAAGTCATGATTCGAATGGTACAGCCGGACATTTTCTGTGTTTACAACGGAAATGACATCAATATTTCCAAGGGAATCCTTCAAAGAGTCCAGATACTCCCGTAAAACAAGCTGCTCTCCTTCTTTTGCATAGGTATTATCCAATATCGGAGAGCTTGCAATAGTTCTTGCCACATTCTGCAGATTCTGGTCCCGTTTCTGGTTCTCAAACTGGATATTGATTACGATACCTGCCACACCTAAGAATACCGCCAAAGAAATAATTAAAACCATTTGAATACGGAAAAACCTTGTCTGTATACTCTTTAGCGTAACTCTTTCGTTCTTTTTTTTCTTCATATTCCCCTGCCTCCCATCATTCTTTCCGCCTCAATTCTAACATAGGAAACTTTGAAACACAATTTCTAATCTTTCCAAAAGGACTTTTGAAAGTAAAAAAAATGAAATGCAAAAAGCAATAAAAATTCCTTAGTTTCATAAAATTGTTTTCAAAAACATCCCGTGCTACGATGGGCAAAAATAAGAAAAGGAGAAATTCCCATGAGTTCAATTTTTGAAACAATTATGTTAATCTGCTTCGGCCTTTCCTGGCCAATCAATGTAATGAAGGCTTACAAGGCAAGAACTACCAAAGGAACCAGCCTTCCTTTTATTCTTTTAATTATTTTCGGCTATCTTTCCGGTATTACCGCAAAGCTTCTGATGCCACAGACCAATTATGTGTTGATTGTTTACCTTATCAATCTGGCAGTTGTTTCCCTGAACCTTTTAGTATATTTCAGAAACAGAAAGCTTGATAAGGAACAGGCTGCTGCAAACTAAAGGAGGATTACCATGGACTTTGAAAATAAAACCTATCAGACATTAAATGAACTTGCAGAAAAAGGCGGTACTGTTATTTTGGGCGGAGCCGCCGATAAAAAAATTCCTCTTTGCGAATTAAAGCAAGCATTTAACTTAGAAGAAACCCTCTATAACCGTAGCTTTGCAGGATTATCCGTAGCAGACGCTGTTGCTGCATATGATACTTTTGTTGCTCCGCTGAAGCCTGTCTGCATTTTACTCCATCTTGGTGCAGATGATGTTACCTCCTTTGAATCAGACGCTTCTGCTTTTGACAATGCTTACCGCAGCTTAATCCAGCATATCAAAGCATCTGTTTCAAAGTGTACCATTGGGATAATTACCCTCAAGAATCCGGAAAACAGTCCGGTGGTTGCAGAATTAAACAAGCATTTAAAATATATCGCAGAATCGGAACGTGTGGATTTTGAAGATATTTCCGTAAACCGTGTTTGGAACCCGAAGGAAACCAAGGAAGTGGTCTCCTTTGTATATTCCACAGGTTTTGTACATCCATTAAAGAGACAACGTTCTATTTATGATTTAGTAAAAATACTGTTTTGTTATAATTAATTTTCCAAATAAAGCTGCCGGGAGTTCATTTGCTCCCGGCAGTTTCTTCATTTCTCTTTACTTGTAGTTTTTCGAAGACTCCATAAATAATCCCACAATGGAATTCTGGTTATTCAACCCCTTAACTCCGTTGGTCATACGGCTGACAAAACCCTCCAGCTTCTGCATGTACTCCTCGGAAGTGATACTGCCCTCTGCCACGTAGGTAAGGCCCTTTTCCCAGCTGGCAGTAAGCTCTGCATTTAAAAGTGACTTGATGGAGCAAGCCACCACGTCATAAATTACTTCTCCAAGCAGGGTCGGTGTAATAATCTGGGTCTTTTTATTTAAGTTCAGATAAGTAATCTTAATCAGTTTGTTTAAGATTTCCGCACGGGTTGCACTGGTACCGATACCACTGCCCTTAATCTGGGCACGGAGTTCTTCGTCTTCGATGAGCTGACCTGCATTTTCCATGGCAAGAATCAAAGAACCGGAATTGTACCGCTTTGGCGGCGAGGTTTCGCCCTCCTTGATGTTGAATTCCTTTACAGGAAGCTCCATGCCGGATTTCAAGTTTTGGAACAAGGCAAGCATATCTTCACCGAATTCCAATTCTTCCTCCCCGGAGTCCTTAGCTTTTTTACTGTCTTCTCCTTCCGCATCTGCATTTGCGGCTGCATCCTTATTTTCCTGACGCTTCTTACCCGGATTTCCGGCCACTTTATAGTAGCCCTCATCAAGCAGTACTTTAAAGTTGGCAAAGAAATGTTCCTCGCCGATTAGCAGTTCAATCGCCAGCTTCTGATACACTGCCGGCGGGTAGAAAATGCTTAAGAAGCGGCGGCAGATTAACTGATATACCTTGCCTGCCACCGCAGACACGGAGTTCAAGGCAGATAAGCCCTGTCCCGTTGGGATAATGGCATAGTGGTCGGTAATCTGCTTGTCGTTTACATATCTGGTTTTAGCCAGACCCTGAAAGCTCTTGTTCTCAATAATTTCGGAAGCAAAGGTTCCCACCGGACCGAAGTTTCTAAGACCGGCGATGTTCTTATAAATTTCCTTGGCAACTGCCGTAGACAGCACTCTGGCATCGGTTCTTGGGTAGGTTACCAATTTCTTTTCATACAGTTCCTGTGTGATTTTTAAGGTTTCGTCCGGGCTGATTTTAAACAGCTTGGAACATTCATTCTGAAGTTCCGCCAGGTTAAATAAAAGAGGGGCATTTTTATTTTCTTTCTTACGCTCCACCTTGTGGACTCTGGCAGGATGTCCCTGTAAATTATCGATTAATGCCTTGGCATCCTCTTCTTTTTTGAAGCCGTTTTCCTTATACATCATCGGAGTATTAAAGTACTTGCTGCCCTCTACCGCACGGAATTCCGCATCAAAGGTTTTGTCACTGTCTCCCGCCTGCACGCTGGCAAGCACCCGGTAAAACGGTGTCTTTACAAAGGCACGGATTTCCCGCTCCCTGCGTACTACCATACCGAGAACACAGGTCATAACACGCCCTACGGAAATCGGGATGTTTTTATCGGATTTCATAAAGTTACGGACGGAATACCCATACTTTAACGTTAAAATTCTGGAAAAATTAATACCCATCAGGTAATCTTCTTTTGCACGCAAATAAGCAGAGTCCGACAAATTGTCGTACTCCGTCCAAAGCTTGGCCTCCCGGATACCGCGTAAGATTTCTTCTTCTGTCTGGGAGTCAATCCACACGCGGCGGCGCTCCTTGCCAGCAGGCACCTTTGCCATCTGGTCTACCAGACGGTAAATATATTCTCCTTCACGTCCCGAGTCGGTGCAGATGTAGATACAATCTACATCCTCACGGTTTAAAAGGCTCTTAACAATATGAAACTGCTTTTCCACCGCCGGAATCAGCTCGTACTTATATTCCTTCGGCAAAAATGGCAGTGTCTCCACTGCCCATTTTTTTAACGCCGGATCATACACCTCAGGATAGCTCATGGTTACCAGGTGACCTACACACCAGGTAACCACACTCTCGTTGGATTCCTGATAGCCGTCCTTACGGGAAAAGTTCTGTTTTAACGCCTTGGCGAATTCCTGCGCCACGCTTGGCTTTTCTGCTATAAAAAGCTTTTTACTCATTCTCGGATTCTGCTCCTTCAATTTCTGTCTCTGCCGGCAAGATAATTACCGGTTCCGCACTGTAGTAATAGCCTGTAAAGTTCTGCTTAGACACTCGCAGGAATGCCACGGTTGCATCTGCCGGCGGAAAATCTTCCTCATGCTCTTTTTCTTCTTCAGTCTTTTCCACCACAGGCTCTTTATAAGTATATTGGGTTATCAGCTGAAATTCGCTGTCATACTCGTAAAACTCTGCCTTTTTGTCAGAAGCAAACAGCAGGTGGTCACCGTACCACTGGATGCTGCCGTTGTCTCCTACTTCAGGAAGCACAAAGCTGTCTACCAGACGCACGCTACCCTGGGCACCTTCGCCACCCTCCGCATCATCAACCAGATAACGGTAATAAACCGCATAGTGTTCCTGACGCTTTTCGTAATCGAAATCTTCGTTGTTGTGAAGCAGACAGATGTAATGTCTTGTTTCACGGATTAAATCATATGGCTGATATTCTATCATATTCAAGCCATGATGCATTTCAAAGTCATTGTCTTCCTGGGCAAACATGGTGGTATACGGAGTGCCCTTAAATTCTTCGGAATCACCCACCATAAAGGCAATTCTCGGGTCATTATACAGACGGCGGATTTTGATAATTGTATCGGTTTTGTCGCCGCTAACCAATAAACGGTTGCCTTCCACCAGGGAAATACAGTTCAAGGAAATCCAGTCCTGCACACCGTCCTTCTTCTCGCATTTTACTTTATATTCCGGAAGCAGGTCACCTAAATCCACCAGTTCCGTTACTTCCATGGTTTCTCTATCCAAAAGAATGACGCAGTCATCTATGGAAGCCTGGCGCTTGTCCGAGGCCAGCATTAAAATATCGTTGTTTTTGTCAAAACAGTAATCTTCTCCAAAGGAATAATTTTCTGCCGTAAAAATCTTTACTACTTCACCCAGACGGTTGATTCCTACAAATTTATCAGCAGACACCTTAAAGAAAATTAAATCTTCGTAAAGCAACAGACGCTTTGTACCGTAAACTTCTAACGGAATCTCACAACGTTGCACGCCATCATTATCATACATTCTCAGATACGGAGAAACCTCGTTTTCTGCCGGGAATACCACAAACATACCCTCTGCCACGCTCTCGTTGCTGGCAGGCACGGTACTGAACGTTTTATCTTCATTTTCCACCTGTTTGGTGCCCTGTTCGGATTCCAAATCGATGGTGGATGCTGCCACTTTGTTCTCGTTGTAGAAATAGAACCGGCGGATGGTAACTACGCCGTTAACATCCATTAAACGCAGGGTAATCATATTAGTTTCTCCCGGAATGAGACCGATAATCTGGAACTCATGCACCTTGGAGGTATCCGGACGGTTTGGCACAGTAAATGCACCAAAGTCTTTATATTCTGCTTCCGGTGTATGTACGGAATAAGAAACCGCGTACGGTTCCTCTGTTTCAAAATACACATAGAGAGACTGGGAATTGGTTTTGAACGGATTATAAATTACCAGCGGATTGTCCTCGGTATAGGTATGCGTTTTCTGTAACTCACTTATCTCAGAGCGCACTAATGACTGGAACTCGGTTGTGTAAATGCCGGATTCCGCCTCTGCGAAGTTTTCTTTTACCTCTACTACGATTTCCTTGTTTTTATTTGCATCCTCAATATAATTATCCTTATACTCGTCCAAGGTTGGTATGTTAGTATCCGGCATCTTTTTATTTTCGCCAAACAACAGCACCACAGCTCCCAGACCAAGCAGGCTCAACATTGCTATTAAAATCAAAATGATATTTGTCTTTTTCATGGGTCCACCCCTTTTATGTACTCTACTTTTTAGTATAATATATTTACAAACATATTTCCAGTAGGATTTTCTGCTTATGGGCATAATATCCCTTACTATATCTTTCGGCTAAAAACCTTGAAAGCATTAGGTAAATGTAGTAAAATAAAGACATAAATCAGATATTATAGGACGTGCTTTCATGTTCCGTCCTTCACATTATGAGAAAGGCAGGTAACCCCATGTCCACACCAAAACAGCAATACTATGAAAATCTGGCAGATTCCCTTATCGATAAATTCAACCTCCGGGGAATCGAAGGCTACTACTGCGAAACCAAGGAAGAAGCCCTGCTTACCGCAAAGCGCTTTTTAACACCGGGATGCTCTGTTTCCTGGGGCGGCTCCATGACTCTGGAGGAAATCGGTCTGATTGAAGAATTAAAGAATTCCGATTATACCGTATTTGACCGTGCCACCGCAAAAACGCAGGAAGAACGGGATGCTATTTACGCAGAAGTTTCCCATTGCGACTACTATTTCATGAGTTCCAACGCCATCACCTTAGACGGTCAGTTGGTAAACGTGGACGGTCTGGGCAACCGTGTGGCAAGTCTTATCCACGGACCAAAAAACGTAGTTATTGTTGCCGGCATGAACAAGGTTGCCCCAACCCTGGATGCTGCCATGGACCGCGTACGCAACCAAGCCGCACCGCCAAACTGCATCCGCCTTGGGCTCAACACCCCATGCGCCAAGTTCGGCCGCTGCGTGGACTGTTTAGACGATTCCTGCATCTGCTGTGAAACCGTTATTACAAGAAAGTCCCGCATTGCAGGCAGAATCAAGGTGATTCTGGTGGGAGAAACATTGGGATACTAGAATATTCAAAAGGCCGCTGCCCATTCACCGGGTAGCGGCCTAATCTTTTATCCCAACTGAAAAATCCCAATCTTCTCCCTGTCTTTGTTTTCTTCAAACAAATCACTGCAGTCAATCTCATCATAAAAACTCAGTTCATCTACTGTCATCAAGTAAGAAATATATTCCGGAGACGGGAAATAGAAAAACAAAAGCATTTCCCTTGAAGTTTCATAATAGGACTCTAAAATTCTTGCCATTGCCTTCTGCAGTATTTCCACGGAAAACGGATTGAAAAAGAAAATCCTGTTTACATTTTGCGGCACCGGAAAGGTTTCCGCATTGCCAAGCAATATTTCTACCCTTTCTGCTGATACTGCTGTGTTTTGGTTCTCCCTGGCAACTGCAATAATGCGTTCATCGTACTCCACACCAACGCATTGCGCTCTGGTCTGATACGCCAAAAAGAAGTCTACCCGGCCCTTTCCGCAACCGTAATCCAGCACCACATCCTGTTTGCGGATGAAACCGCTGTTTGCCAGACGTTCCAGCACTGCATAAGGCGTCGGTTCATAAGGATACCGGAAGCAGTCCGATTTGGTATCATCCCGCCCGGAAGTTTTAATTTTTAAAAGCTTGTCCCATTGCTGCTCCATAAGTTTCTTGCTGACTCCTTGTTTATCTTCGTTGTGTACCTGCTAACGTTTATATGCTATCGCGGTAAACTCTCCCGGAACGGTCTTATTCTCCCAGGCCGGATGTTCATCAAACTGTTCCAACGCAAAACCGCTTCTGATGATTCCATTGATGATTTCGCTGATGGTGTACTTTCTGTAGCTACACTTTGGCATCTGTTTCCTGATTTCATCTTCATAAAATCTGGCATGAGCCATTTCTCCCTCAAACACTTCCGTAGAGAAATAGTCCATGGAAGGCTGCTGAAAGTTTAAAATATCCGATATTTTTTGAAACGGATGGAAGTCACTGCAAATCAGCTTTCCGTTCTTTTTAAGCAAACCGTACATAATTTGCATAAACTCATCGATGTTATGGAAATAGTGTAAAATTCCGCCTTCCATGAAAACTACGTCAAACCGTCCGTAGAATTTATCTTTATCGATTTCCAAAACGTCACCGACCTCATACCGGATGGTTGCTCCAGCGGCCTCTGCCACCTCTGTTGCATATCTTTTGTTGTCCTCGGAGATATCAAACACCGTTACTTCTGCCCCAAGTAAGGCCAGCGGAATCGACTTCTTGCCGCAGGAACCGCAGATGTTTGCAACCTTAACGCCTTCAAAAGAATCAAAATATTGAGCGTATTTTCTTAGATGCACCTTAGGGTTTTCTAAAATCTTTTCCGCCAATTCCTGCGGAGTGCCGTTTTGGCTAATCCAGAAGTCGTAGGTGCTGTATTCCCATGCTTTTTTGTTTTGGATGGAGTATGGTTTCATTGGGTTACCTCCTGCGTAATATTATTAAAAGAAATTATCATTAAGTAAAGCTTGCACATTTTTCGGAATAGTCTTTCTTTCATCCTTCACCAACAAGGTATCATATTTTGCAACACTGGCATCCTTTGAAAAAATAAAATCTATGATTTCACCATCTGCACTCTTTTCGACAGAAGAATCTTCCACTCTTAGTGACATTGGTAAAAACAAGTTATTAACCTTCTTACCATTCTTGTCCATGTTTTCGGTTAACCCAAGAGTAAACTCCAAGTTAGTTACGCTCAGTTTATATGTAATTTTAATTGTCTGCATGTCTTTTAATACACAAACCAATCCATTCGTTAATTCAGGCAATCTTTTGAGACACGGTAATTTCTTTTTAGCGTTTGCAAATGGGTATCTACTTGAAAAATAAAACTGTGAATTTGATAAATTTCCTTTTTTAGATATCTTATAGAAATCTTTTGCAGAAAGTTTGGTTTCTACACCGGTTAAATGTAAAAAACAGTCTGCCGGGAATGAAACCTCGAAATATTCTTCGCCATAAACATATAAAAAATGCTTACCTGCTAATTTACTGCTATACACTCTTGCAGAATCGATAATCTCTTTTCTGAGTGCCTCCTTCTTTTCAGTTTTTGTTGCCATTCATATCCCCCAATGATGTAAATAGGAGTGTGATTTACACACTCCGCAGATTAATGCTTATTAGAAGAGTTTTATGCTGGTTGTCAGCCTTGGTAGCCAGTTAAGATACCCATAACGACGTGGAAATCATTAAGTCCCCCACGTGGACTGCAACTTCTCCTGTTGCCGGCTCGGTACCCAGTTAAGATACCTTTTGAGATGGAAAATTACCCTGCTCCATCTGCAGTACAACTTTTTACGATGCTCTTCCATCGAGAAACATTACTGTTCTACTTATATTATAACCGATTTAGTTGAAAATGCAACTAAAATTAATAAATCCAAATCACAATACTATTTCATACTTGTAATCTCTCATAACAATGTCTGTTCCTCTTTTTTTATACGTACTTTCACTGACTATTTTTCCTCCGCATTTCTGTGCCACGCGATTAGAAGCAATATTTTCCTGTCCCACAAAAATAGTCACTTTCTCTGCGCCCTGACTACGGGCATAATCAATGAGTCCTCCGGCAATTTCCGTTGCATAACCCCGGCACCAGAATTTTTTATGTACACAGTAAGCAATATCATATATCTTTTTATCATCACTTATCATGAAGCTGCAGGTTCCTACCCGTTCCAAGGAATCCTTGAACACAGGAATCAAATAACAGCATTCTTCATCCTCGCCCAATCCTTCTAACATTTTCAGATATTCCTCATCGATTTCTTCTTTTGCTTCATCCGGTAAATACTGTCCCATTTCAGGATTGTTCCAGATACTATATGCCCATAAAGCATCCTCTTTTGTAAAACCTCGCAGTAAAAGTCGCGAGGTTTCAATGGTTGGTATCTTCATTTTCTCCTTCTCCCAACATTAAATCTATTCTAAATCCAATCTCCAGGTAATTGCGTCATATAAATTACCTCTTACTTCCCGATAATCCTTCTTACGGCACACTTCCTTAAATCCTAACTTTTCAGCCACTCTTATCATCGGCAAATTTCCGGACCATGTCTGTGTATAAAAGGATTTTTGTCCATGCTCCTTCAAATAATCTATGTACATTTGCAGTGCCTTTGTTCCATTACCCTGTTTTCTTCCCTCTATGCAAGGTAAATCAAGTCCAAGCGCCCAAATTTCTTCCGGATTATCCAAGTATCCCAAATCCGTATAGGCACATATCCAACCGATATGTTTTCCATCGCAATCAGTCTCAAACTTCCAACGCACAACCTCATCCGGCAGATTCTTTACAGAATCATAATATTCCGTCCAGCCCTTGCGTTCTTCTTCCTCAGTGCCCTCGAAGTGGCCTTCCCACGGAGAATCCCAATTACCCCACTCTGTTTCTGTTGTAAACCATCTGACATAATCTTCGATGTCAGATGGGTGCATGTCGCGTAGTGTTAGCATACTATACTCCTTCTGTTTTCTTATCTTTTTTTGAATTTCTTTTGGATATCATCCCAAAGTTCCTGATGTTGCCTGCAAAACAACTCTGGAGTACTGTCTATGGAAAAAAACTTTAACTCTATGGTTTCATTTTCATCACAATACAATTCGCCTCCTGTTATAGAAAGCTCATACGCCATACAAATGCTTTGGGCCTCATCTCCATTTGGGTATTTCATATTGCATTCTGTGTAAGCACCTATCAATTCACCTGCTACAACATCTAAACCCGTTTCTTCCTTCACTTCCCGAATTGCGGCCATTTGCGGAGTTTCTCCCAGTTCAATCGCTCCACCTGGGAATCCCCACTTTCCACTATCTGCTCTTCTTTGCAACAAAATTTCTCCCTTGTCATTACGGATACACCCTCCAGCAAATACAAGAATGACTTTTTCATGTCCGACTTTACTACGAAGCCACTGTATATAATTTGGTGTATTTTCCATTTTCCGCTCTCCTATTTTCCCATAAATTCGTCTATCTGCGTTAACAACACATCATCTGTCTGATACGAAAAATCATCCTCATTTACTTCTATCCGGTTACCTAGAATTTCTTCTTTTCTACCATGCTCCAAATATACTCTGAAATCTTCATACACATCCAGTGTAGTACTCAAATGCACCGGATGCCTGTTCTCATTATTCATTCGATTAAGATAACGCTGATGCAAAATGTCCACATCACCGCGAAGCACTAACGTCAAAACATCATAATCATACTCTTCTGCTATCTTATGCAGGCGCTCTAATTCTCCTGTATGAAAATTTGACTCTAAAATCAAAGGTTTATTCAGCTTTGCAAATTCCGCAAACAAAAACATCATAAGCTCCATGGTTGCCTTGGAAAGCTTCAAGTTTTCTTCTCTGTTTGTAAAACCGATGGTATCACCAAGCACTTCTTTTATGGTATCTTTACCAAACATACTAACACTATATCTTTGAGAAAGCATATTCGCAAAGGTGGATTTTCCTGTCGCCAAGTCGCCCATAATCAGTAGTAATTTACTCATTTCTATTTCCCTTCTTTCTTCATACCCATAATACCACATACCGCATGGTATTTCCACACCATTTGACAAGTCTCTCTTATGTAAAAAGGACCTGCCAAACGGCAAGCCCTTAATCTTTGATAATATGTTCCAATTCCTCTTTATCCACTTTTAACGCGTGCATCAATTCCCCATACAGCTGATTCTCTACAACCTTTAAATATCTGTCATCAATGGAGGTACTCTTTTTTCCCTGCAGTTCTCTTGCTTTTTTCCGTCCGGAAATAGTTTTTAAAACGCCTGCCAAAATATAAGGGTCATTACTTGCTATCGCCTCTTTATATATCCGTTCCCGCTCTTTTTCATTAGCAACAGAAATTTCCTCAATTCCTTCGATTCCTGCACATAATTCCCGGGCCTGTTCTTCATTCATTGCCAGACGGACACGCCGCCCCTGATGATCCAGGGGCAAATATATTTTTGCTGTCGGCTCATTGATTGGAATCAAAGTATAATACTCTTTCTTCTCATCCAGCATATTCATGGTAACGATATCTTCCACCCGGCAGATTCCGTTATTGGAATACACCACATAGTCGCCTTTCTCAAACATTTTTATCACCTCAAAATAGTCATAATTCGCACATCTGTATTATAAACTAAAATGTCGATTTATGTAAGGAAAAAAGTTGTTTTAACGATTATTTTCGGCACTTTTACCAGGTTTTACCCCTATGCTTTTTGGTGATAATGTACATAAAAAAGGCCGCGGTCCCGGCGGATGAAATCCGTCAGGGCTGCGGCCCAAACCCTTCGCTAACGAAGCCTTAAGTTTTTAGTTCTCACTGTAAATTACAGTTAAATCCGGATGAAGCTGCAGAATGGAAGCAGGAACTGCCGGTGTGATTGGTCCGAAGAATGCCTTTTCTACGATGTCCTTCTTGTTCTTGCCGTTGGCAATTAAAAGAACCTTCTTTGCGCTCATAATGCCGCCCATACCCATGGTAACAGCCTTTCTCGGAACATCTGCTTCGGATGCGAAGAAACGTGCATTTGCTTCGATGGTGGATGGGTCAAGGTCTACTACGTGAGTTGCCTTTTCAAAGTAGGAATCAGGCTCGTTGAAACCGATGTGACCGTCAAGGCCGATACCAAGTAACTGAAGGTCGATGCCGCCGCTCTGCTGAATCAGTGCATCGTAAGCTTCACATTCCTTCTGAAGGTCTGCTGCACAGCCGTTAGGAACGTTGGTCTTAGTTACATCGATGTTAATCTTTTCGAACAGGTTGGTGTTCATGAAGTAACGGTAGCTCTGGTCGTTGGAACCATCTAAACCTACATACTCGTCAAGGTTGATGGAAGAAACCTTGGAGAAGTCTACTTCTCCGTTAGCACACTTTTCTGCAATCTTTGCATAAGTACCAAGTGGGGAAGAACCGGTAGCCAGACCAAGTACGCAGTTTGGCTTCATAACTACCTGTGCGCAGATAAGAGCTGCTGCCTTTGTGCTAAGTTCGTCATAATTGTTTACCTTAATGAAATTCATAATCTTAATCTCCTCAATTTAATATATTTTAATTTGAAAGCCTCAAAATACTAGTCTTACACTCTCTTAACCACAGTCTTCTGATCCTTAACGATGCAGTCCGCCGGATATACACCACGCAGAGAGGTTAAAGGATAAACTGTAGTGTTCTTGCCGATTACGGTACCCGGATTGATAACGGAGCCACAGCCTACGTCTGCGCCGTCTGCCAGGATGCCGCCGATTTTTCTAAGACCGGTTTCGTAGTCTTCCTCACCGTGGATGACTACTGCCTTGCCGTCGGACTTTAAGTTGGAACAGATGGTGCCGGCACCGGTATGTGCCTTATAACCTAAGATCGAGTCGCCAATGTAGTTGTAATGCGGAGCCTGCACCTTATCCAGTAAAATACAGTTCTTAAACTCGGAAGAGTTACCCATGACACAGCCTTCACCGGTGATAACGCTGCCGCGAATGTAAGCACCCGGGCGAACCTCGGTGTTGGAACCGATAATGGTTGGACCTTCGATGGTAGCGGTTGGGTAAATCTTTACATTTTCACCAATAAGAACGTCGTCGGAAAGCTTGGTGTAACCCGGAATTCCCTTTTCGATTAACGCCTTGATGTAATCCTTCAGCTTTGGAAGCATCTCCCATGGGTACTCGCTGCTTTCAAACAGCTCCACCAGATACTCCGGCTGGGACGCATATAAATCCTTTGTTTTTACTAATTTATTCAACGCAGTGTCCTCCTTCCGCAATTGCCTTTGCAATCATCTCTGCATATTCTACACACTGTTCCTGTGTTTCACTCTCAATCATAACACGGACAACCGGCTCGGTACCGCTCTGACGAAGCAGTGCTCTGCCCTTTCCGTTGATGAGCTTTTCTACCGCATCCTTTGCAGCCATTACATTGGCATCTGCAAATACTGCCGCTTTATCCTTTACACGCAGGTTCTTTAAGTACTGCGGATAGAACTTGATTGGTTCTGCCAGTTGGGCAAGAGTAGACTTGGAATCGCAAATTTCCTCTGCAATCATGATAGCGGTTAAAATACCGTCACCGGTGGTAGCGTACTTCTTCATGATAATGTGACCGGACTGCTCGCCGCCGATGGCATAATCATTTGCCTGCATGCACTCATAAACGAAACGGTCACCAACCTTGGTCTGCTCGCACTTGATGCCGATTTCAGCAAGGCTGTTTACAAAGCCGCTGTTGGACATAATGGTGGTAACAACAGTGTTGTCATTCAAGGTGCCTCTTGCCTTCATTCTCTTACCGAGGATGTAAATCATGGCATCGCCGTCTACCTCGTTGCCGTTTCCGTCCACTGCGATACAGCGGTCGGCATCACCGTCAAAGGCAAAGCCAAGGTCTAAATGCTTATCTTTTACTAACTTCTTTAACTTTTCAATATGGGTGGAACCGCAGCCCTCATTACAGTTGAGACCGTCCGGTTCATCACCGATAACGTAGGTCTGTGCACCCAGGGCACTGAATACCGCATTGGCAATGTTCCAGGAAGCACCGTTGGCACAGTCCAATCCGATTCTTAACTTTTTATAAGAATTGGATGCCACGGAAATCAGGTAACCGATGTAACGGTTTCTGCCTGCAGAATAGTCGTGGATACAACCGATCTTGGACTTCTGGGCCAGTGGCAGGTCATCGCCTGTAACGCCAAGAGTCTTTAAGTCGCCATCAATGTATGCTTCGATTAACATGGTGGTATCATCATCCAGCTTTTCACCGTAGGAATTGATAACCTTGATACCGTTGTCATAGTATGGATTGTGGGACGCAGTAATCATAATACCGCAGTCAAATTCATCCTTACGGGTAACGTAGGATACACCCGGTGTCGTAATAACGTGCAGCATATATACATCCGCGCCACTGGCAGTAAGACCTGCCACAATGGAATACTCCAGCATGTAACTGGAACGGCGGGTGTCCTTACCGATAACGATACGTGGACGGTAACCCGCTTTTGTACATCCGGAAAGCTTGGAGGAATAATACCATCCAAGGAAACGTCCCACCTTATAGGCCTGCATGGAGGTTAAAGTTACATTTGCCTCACCGCGGAAACCGTCGGTACCAAAGTACTTTAAGGTTCTTGGTTCATTTGCAGGCTTTCTGTTGATTTCAATTTTATCAAGCAGTAATTCATCTGTGGATACACTGAAAATTTCTGCCAGCTGTAACACTTTGTCAATCTGCGGAAGTGCCTGGTCCATCTCCCACTTGGATACGGACTGTCTGGAAACCCCGAGAGTCTCCGCCAGCTGTTCCTGGGAAATATCGGCAGCATTTCTGAGTTGAATAATCTTTTGACCAATTGTCATAATAATTCTCCTTTTGCATTGCAATCTTTTACTTGTGACCCATTATAGCAACATAACATATGACTTACAAGCAACTTTACAATGCTTTTTCTGCAACTTTCAGTTGCATTATATGCTACTTTTTTCATTTTGTCCACTAAAAAAAGCGATTTTTTTGAAAAAAATCGCTTTTCCCGTAAAGTTTGGTTTACAATTTTACAGTGTAATCTCACCGGTATAGTTTGTTTCAAAGATTTTTTTAATCTCTGCCGGGTCTTTTGTCTGTCCCAATGCCCAGATTAACTTAGTCACTGCAGCCTCGGTAGTCATATCGTAGGCACTGATCACTCCCTTTTCCAAAGCCAGCTGCCCTACCTGATAAATAGACAAATCACTGCGCTCGTACAGGCACTGGCTGGATACTACTACAGAAATACCGTGTTCCACCATCTTTGCCAGTTTGGAAATCAGGTCACGGTTAATAAAATGCAGGCCTCCTGCGCCGAAGGCTTCAATAACAATGCCCTTGTAATTCATCCGAAGCAGTACATCAAAAATCTCCGGATTCAGTCCCGGTGTCAGCTTGATTAAAAATACATCCGGGCACAAGGAATCTAACAGTTCACATTTGCCCAAAGGATTTTTCAACAGTTTTTCATTTATGTTCAAACCATTGGAATCGATAACCGCCACATTTTTGCAATTGACACTTTCGAAAGCATCAAAACCTGTAGTCCGCACTTTTACCGCACGGCATCCTAAAATAATTTTCCGGTTAAAACTTACAAACACGCCCGGTGTGCCGCTGGCCGCCATGGCGAAGGCATAGCGCATGTTGTCCGCCGCGTCCGTAAGGGGATGACTCATGGGCAGCTGAGAACCGGTAAGCACCACCGGAATCGGAATGTTCTTTAACATGTAGGACAAAATAGAGGCCGTATATGCCATGGTATCCGTACCGTGGGTAATGATGATACCGTCATATTGCTTATGATGCTCGTACACACTGCGGGCAATCAAAACCCACTCCTCCGGCTGAATGTTGGAACTGTCCAAGTGCAGGATGTCTTTTGTAGTAATATCGTAATTTTCTGCCACCCCCACTAAATACGGAAGCAATCCGCAGGCTCCTACCGCAGGTTCCAGACCGTTTGCTCCTGCTTCGGAAGCAATGGTGCCACCGGTGGCAAGTACTAAAATTTTCTTTTTCATAATTGACTCTCTCCTAAAACATAGTATAATAACTATTGTATCTTAACTATACTGAAATTCTTGAAAAATTACAAGGAGGATTCTATGAAAGAATTCACATTAACCGTTGAAAATTATATGGTAGTTCCGGTGGACAAGGTAAAAAAAGGAAGCTTTAAACCTGCTACCCTGGACTGCTTTTTACTTGATAAGGAAGATGCACCGGCAACAGAAGAACTTCGTCCAGCCATTATTATCTGCCCGGGCGGCGGCTACGAGCACCTTTCCGACAGAGAAGGTAAACCGGTGGCAAAGCGTTTTAATACCCTCGGTTTTTCCACCTTTGTATTAACCTATCACATTGCACCGTTTGAATTTCCGTCTTCCCTTTGCGATTTAGCAGTTGCCGTACGTACCGTGCGTGAACATGCCGCAGAATGGGGCATTGACCCGGAACGCATTGCCGTTATGGGCTTTTCCGCCGGCGGACATCTGGCAGCCAGTCTCTGCATCCACTATAAGAAAGAATGGCTTTCCAGCTATTTAAATAACTGTGCACCGGAAGAGATTATGCCAAATGCCTGCGTTCTCTCCTATCCGGTTATCACCTCCGGTGAGTTCGGACACCAAGGTTCCTTTGAAAACTTACTGGGCATGCAGTCCGATGCCGACAAGGCAAAGAAGTACAAGCAGGATTTAGTAGAACTTGTCACCTTAGACCGCCACGTTACCGAAGATGTGCCTCCAACTTTCCTTTGGCACACCTACGAGGACTCCTCCGTTCCGGTAGAGAACTCTCTTCTTTACTTAAGTGCCCTCATCGAAAAGGGCGTACTGGCAGAGTTCCACATGTTCCCGTTTGGATGCCACGGTCTGGCGCTTTGCAACGAAGAAAGCTCCGGCGGCTGTGAAAAATACATTCAGCCGGATTGCCAGGGCTGGCCGGAACTGGCTGCAAGATTCCTTAACCAGGCTATGTAAAATAAATACCCATGCTGACCCGCTTATCGCTAACGGTCAGCATGGGTATTATTTTACATAAAAACTGATTTCATTTTCTACCCCTCCAGCACCTTAAACAAATCCGTACCAAAACTGGTATAGGTCGGTTCGCCCGGCAGCATCTTAAAGGTTCTGGTGCCGTTTTCCGTACGTTCTGCCACCAGGAAATGACTGCCGTCTTTTGCCTCGTCATATTTTTTCTTTGCCAACTGATACAAGTGGGTTACCATCATCGTAGTGATATTCTTTTCATAAAAGGCATTGATAATGCCTTCTGCGATTTTGGAACCCTCTTTTTCTGTGGTACTGGCAAAGGATTCGTTTAGTAAAAACAGGCTGTTTGGCACTGCTTTGTTAATCATATTGCTCATTCTCTGCAGTTCTTCGCTTAAACGGCCGTTATTCAAATGCTCATCCTCATTACGGGTAAAGTGGGTAAAAATCTGCGGATACAGCGGCGCAGAAAACTTACCGGCCGGCACCGGCATACCGCACTGCATCAGCACCTGTGCAATACCGTAGCTTCGAAGGAAGGTGGACTTGCCGCCTTGGTTTGCACCGGTAATAATGGTCATGCGGTTATTTAGCAGTGTAATAGAATTACCCACCGGCTTTCTCTGGGTATATACCGCCATGGAAAGTTCGTACAACTGCTCAAAGGAAGTATCCTTGGAACCAACCGGCTTTGGCTCCGGCAGTTTTAGTGTAACGTAAAGCTCATCCATGCGCCTCATAAATTGTACCGCACCCATGTAAAAGGAAATTTCCTCACAGTAATGCTCATAAAACACCATCATTTTTTGCAGATATGGCTGGAAGATGGTAATAATCTGCCCCAGCGTCTCCTCTGCCAGATGATTGACATCCTCCTGCAGGGTAACGTCGGTGCCAATCAAAATAGCGTTTCTTTTCAGAAAGGTCAGATAAAAGTTTTCTAAACCGTTCTTCTTTGCATCCCCGTTCGGCCGGATAAAGTTCAGTTCTGCCTTTTCCATTTTCATACCGCCGCCAAACTGAAAGGTATATCCAGCTTCACATCCGATGGTCAGGGAATTGGCTTCTCTCAGGCGCTTCTTAATGCTTTCCAGCGGCATTTCTTTTAAACGTTCCAGAAGATTCTGCACACCTTCCGACTGCCAGGCATCCTTCTTTTGCAGCAACAGTTCCCGGATTTTTATCAAGTCATCCTGCCCCTGCATCAGATAATTCAGGCACTCAAACAACTCACTGGTTTTTCTTGTAGATTTTGCCCGGTTGCTTTTTATTGCAGCCTTTAAATCTTTTAAGGCCTTATTCTGGCGTACCGCGATGGCATAAAAGTCTTCCAGCATGGCGTCCTGACGGCGCAAATCCCGAAGAACCTCCTGACGATAGTAAACTTCCTCCGGTGTTGTCAGCGGAAGCATCATTACCCGGCGTACCTTTTCATGAATCAGGTCATCCTGCTTCGCCATGGTTTTAAAGATAATATCTAAGTTTAAGTCTTTCATCACATCCCGAGGAAAGGCATAGCTTTTCTTTCCGTCGGTGGAAGAATCCCGATATAATAAATAAGGTTCCATTATGACAACCTCCTTATAATCTCTTCATATTCCAGATGGAACTTCTTTACCAACGCGTCGGAATAACCGTAGCCCTGGGCTTTCATCGGAAGCATGCGGTAACTGCGCTTGCTCTCTTCTCCCGGCTCCAGCTGTGCCACCAGACTGATAATGTTATCTGCTTCCTCTGCCAGTTCCTGAATATGGGTAACATAAATACCGTAGCAATCTCTTGCCAGGAAAGATTCCATTACCTTACGGCCCATAATCATGGCATCGTGGGTTGTCGCCGTAGTAAACAGCTCATTTAAAACTACAAAGGAATTGCGGTTACTGTCTTTACGCATCATCGGAATAAGGCGGTTGATTTCTTCCTTCAGTTTACCGGAGTTGGACTGCAGGGTTTCTTCTGCTTCAAAGTGGGTGGAAATTCCGTTAAACATCGGCATATGAAACGTCTCTGCATTTACCGGAAGACCCATCAGTGCAAAGTATACCGCCTGGCCCATGGAACGGGCAAAGGTGGTTTTTCCGCCCTGGTTCGGTCCGGTTACTACAAAAAAGCACGGATGGTTTTTCATGGAAAAATCGTTGGAAACCACTTCGTAGTCATTTAACTCCTGCTTCCAAACCAGTGCAATATCGTATACTTCCCGTCCGGTAAATTCTCCGTTCTCCGATGTGGTTGCCGTTCCCATCGGATATCCCATGCCGAGGGTTCTTGTTCTAAACTTCTGGAAGCACAAATAAAACTGTACTTCCTCTTCAAAATCTAAAATTATCTTTGGATAAATATCAGGAAAGTTCTGCTTAAACCCGTTAATTTCCTCAAATACCTTTGGCTTACTCTTCTTTAAAATTCCTACCAGTACATGCTCCAGTGTGGAGGTTTTTAACGGTTCCGGAAAAATATCCCTCATGGCAAGATACTGCTCCTGCATTTCCACACCAAGAAGTTTTGCCAGCTCTTCAAAATAATTTTCTACCGGCTTTTTTTCTTTTCTTTCCCGCTTTTTAGCTGCTTCCTTCTCCTCGGATACAATTAACTTATCCTGATCGATGGAAAGAGTAAATTTCAGTTCGGAAAAAAAGCTGTTTGCCCGATTAAGTGCCGCTACAAATCCGGTTTCTTCCTGTTTTTTCAGTTCTTCTTTTATGTAGGTATAAAATTCTTTTAGACCTTCCGAGGTAATGCCCTCACTAATGCCGCCCAGCTCCTCGTCAAGCTTTAACAACGCCTCTCTATAAAGAGTTGCTGCCTGCAAATGGTAGGTTGCAATCGCTATCACTCCCTGGCTTTCCAAGGAAAGGTTATAAATCTTTCTGGATTCCGCCAGCCGTCTGCAAAAACTCCAAAGCACGGTACAGAGCGCTTCCGACTCCATATCCTTGCAAATCTGCTGCCGGTACCGGATGATTTCTGCAGTCCCCGGAAAGGTATAAAAGTACGGTGCCGTTTTATAGCCCTTGCTTTGCTCTAAAATCTTCTCTACCAGGTAATCCAGCTGCAAGTCCTTAAAAAAGTCCGGTTCTGCTTTTACAAGTTCCGGTTTAGCACTTCCGAACAGTATGCTTTCAAACCCCATAATATTGTTCTCCCTTCTCTCCCGCAATATTCTACTGTTATTGTACCACATTACTGCCATAAAGTACAAATCGAAAAAGAATAACCCCTCCGCATATTTTGCTATGCAAAGGGGTTCGTTCCTCTTTTACAATCTTACACTTGCTCCAAACGGCATAAGAGCCAGTTTTGCCAGCTTAAAATGCTGTAATCCGAAGGGAATACCGATTACGGTAACACATAATATTGCACCAAAAACCAAATGCTCCACTGCCATCGGGATACCGGTTACAAGAATCCAAATGATATTGGCCAAAAATGATACCGGTCCACCGCCGTACGCTACCTCTTTCCCAAACGGAAAAAGCGTTAAGCCTGCAAATTTAAAGCACTGGATTCCGATAGGAATTCCGACAACTGTCACGCACCATAACAAACCTTCTATCATCCAGCATATTGCACCTATAATGCCGCCGCATAATAACCATAATAAATTTCCAAGACAACCCATACTCTTATCTCCTCTCTTGTGAATCAACAACTCATTTACTTTATGTCTACATCATATACGAAGATAGGCACATATTCCATAAAAGGAGAATGAGGGTTTCGTTAGAATTTGGTTAGAAGATTAGTTTCCCGAACTCTTATAATATTTCAAACTAAATCTCCAGAACACATAGGCAAGCAGATACATTGCCACACCAAGCGCCGGTGTAAGATAAAGAAAGATTTCCGGATATGCCGCCATATCTTCTTTACGGAGCAAATACTGGGCCGGAAAATAATTTACAAAGGCAAAAGGCACCACATAAAGCATCACCGTTTGAATTGCTTTATGAAAAATACTGAGCGGATACCCCGCGAATTTTCTGGCATTCCAGTAAAACAGTTCCTTCAGACTTCCTGTTTCCAGCAAGTAAATATTTAAGGTTGCCAAAAACAAAAAAATTGCTCCCTGAATCAGCACTCCGCCAAATATCGCAAACAGATAATACATTGCCTTATCAAAACTCCACACAATTCCCACTTTTGATGCAGAAATCAAAAACAGCACAATGCCAAGGCCGCCATGCCCGATGGCAGCAAACCAGTCGGCATTAACAAAAATTATCTGGAACAATAAGCCTCTCGGCCTTAAGATATATCGGTCAAAGCCACCGTTCCTGACGGTTCCTCCGAAATCACGAAGTCCTGTAAAAAACAGAATCATTATACCGTATGTCACAAACAACAAACTGAATAAAAATAGCAATTCATATACATTCCATCCGTTCAAGGTATCAAATTTCAACAAAGTAAAATACACCACTATAATGCCCGTGGATTCCCTAAGGAATACTGCCAGGGAGCGCAACACTGCGTCCACTTTATACTGAAACCAGGATTTCATAATAGTTTTTGTATATACACCTATCAGGTGCAGAACATCACGTATCATCTCATCAACCTCCCTGCACCACTAGTTTCTTTTTCCCTTTTTTCCAAAATACGTTACCGCATAAATACAACACACCTATCCAAAGCATCTGAACCAGGAACTTTGTACCAATCTCTTTCGCGCTCAGTTGCCCCAGATAAATCTGGACCGGTGTAAAGTAAATTGAAGAAAAAGGAAGCAGATTCATTACCGGTGCCATCCAATCCGGCATAAACCAAAGTGGAATCATGGAACCGGAAAGCACGTTTAAAAATACATTTTTGATAGTCATTAGACTCCACATGTTAAGCAGCCAGAACGAAAAAGTCTGTAACAGAAAGCTCAAATTCCACAGTACTCCGTAGCCCAAAACAGCACTGATAATAAACAACAGAAAACATCCGAAGCTCACCGGCGGCAGCACTCCTACCGTAACAACACAAACTACCAGTGCCGGTGCAAAATGAAAAATCAACTGAAACAAGGTGTTTCCCAGATTTTCAAACAACATTCTTCCTTTAAAACTGATTGGCAGTAAAAGTTCCGTTGCAATACTTCCGTTTCCGATTCTGTTCGGAAGATAGTAATCATTGATTGAAAAAAGAGCATCCATTCCGATAGACAAAACAAAATTTGTCGTTACCATTGCCATCGTAATACCGTCCACTTCATTTCTTTCACCATACAGGGCACGATAAATACACCAGAAAATGAAAATTCGAACCAAGGTATTTAGAATGCCCATAAAATGATTAAAGCGGTACGCACTACGGTTTAAAAAGCTCTTTTTTGCAAAAGCCAGATATGGTGTCAGCTTCATTACGACACCTCCCCGTTATAAATCTTACGGATAAGACTCTCTATCTCCGGTTCAGAAATATTGATATCCCGGATACTATATTTTGTCAGAAGCTCGTTCATCAGTTCATCGATTTTCACATCCCGGTTTTCAAACACAAATCTCTTTTTCCGGTTATCCAGAGGAATCACCTGTACATTTTCTACCGGTTCAATCTCACATTCCTGGGTGAATTCCACATCCAGCTGACGCGTAGTACCAAATTTTTCACGGATACCGGACAGTTCGCCATCGTACACCTTAGAGCCTTTATCAATGATAATCAGACGGTCACAAACTTTTTCGATGTCCTGCATATCGTGGGTAGTAAAAATCATGGTGATATTATCCGTTTCATTAAGTTCACGGATAAACTGGCGGATTGTTTCTTTTCCCACCACATCCACACCTATGGTTGGTTCGTCAAAGAACACAATCTTCGGAGAATGTAAAAGCGCCGCCACGATATCCGCACGCATACGCTGTCCCAAAGACAACTGACGCACCGGCTGATATAAAAAGGATTCCATCTGAAGCATTTCGGTAAAACGATTTAAATTTTTTTGGTACAATTCCTCCGGAATGCGGTAAATTGCCTTTAACAGTTCAAAACTGTCAATTACCGGCAAATCCCACTGTAACTGTGATTTCTGACCGAACACCACTCCGATGTTTCCCACATACTTTTTTCTGTCCTTATACGGCGTATATCCTCCAACCTTGATACTTCCGCTATCCGGGCACAAAATTCCAGAAAGCATCTTAATTGTCGTTGATTTTCCGGCCCCATTTGGACCTATAAATCCAATCATTTCACCTTCTTCAATAGAGAAGCTGATACCATCCACTGCCTGTTTGTACTCGTACTTTGGCACAAACATATTGGCAATCATCCCCGGAATTCCACCGGCTCTTTTGTTAATCCGGAACCGTTTACTCACATTGGTTACTTCAATAAAGCTCATTTGTTATTCCTCCCGCCTTTTATCTCAAAAATTACATCTGCCAAATCCGGCTTCTGTATGGAAACCTCCCGGACTGAAGTTTGTTTTAATAATTCTTCCAAAATTTCCGACGCTGTAATATGGTTCGAGTTATATGTAAGAACCAATTCATCACCTTCCACCACATATTTTTCTAACGGCAAATCCTCCATGTCAGGAATATTTCCAGCAATCTTAAGTCTCATACTATCCATCGGTGCGTATTTCCGAAGCAAAGTACTTTCTTCCCCGTAATATAAAAGCTTTCCCTGCTCCAGGAGGATAATCCGGTTACATATATCGGAAACCTCCTTCATGTTGTGGGATGAAAATACCAGTGTCATCCCCTGTTGTACCCGTTCTTTTAAAACTTTCTGCAGTGCCTGTTTTGCATTTTCATCCAGGCCGTTGGTTGGTTCATCCAGCAAAAGCAGTTCCGGCTGGTGAAGTAATACTGCTGCCAGTTCCGCACGCCTGCGCTGTCCAAAGGAAATCCCCTGCACTGTGGAGTGCTCAAATTCCCGGATTCCAAAAGCGTCTGCCAAAACGCTATACTCTGCTTCAAATTCTTTATCAGACATCCGATGCACAATTTGCAGATTTTTTAAATTGTCCAGCACACTTACCGATTCCTCCAGCACCGGCATCCGCTCCAGCAGACAGCCAATCCGTGGTCTCAGCACACTTCTTTTCTCCACCGGATTCTTTTGCAATGTATATACCTCTCCGGTCTCCGGGGCAAGCATCCCACAAGCAAGCCGAAGCAGGGTCGTTTTTCCGGCTCCCGAGGGCCCGATAAGCCCTACCGCTGCGCCTCTTGGAATATGCAGGCTGAAATCAGAAAATATGAACTTTCTTACATGCTCAAAGCTTAACATTTTTACTCTCCTTGTACCATGCAGCATATGCACTGCCAAAACTATGCTCTGAAATAAAAGTAACCCCTGCAAAAACATTTTGCAAGGGTTTGGGATAAACTGCTTTTATTTTGGGATGAACACCTTCACACAGAAGAAATCATCCTCTTCATAAAAATCTGCCATTCCTCCGTATTGCGCAACAATTGCTTTGATTTTTCCTACACCAAGACCATGCAGGTCTTTTTCTTCCTTGGAGGTTTCAAGGTTTGGATTGTTTACAAGAACAGAGTCCGAGATCTGATTTTTCACACAAATGGTTTCATACCCCCTTTGTGCAGAAATCACCACCTGCATCTGCAGTCTTTGGGATAACTCTTCCTCTTTTTCCCTCAAAAGCGCCTCAATGGCATTATCTAACATATTGGAAAGCAATGCTGAAAAATCCATCCGGTTCATCTTTGCAAATGCCAGATTTTCAATTTCTGCCTTTACTAAAATTCCCATAGATTTTGCATAAGACAATTTTTCATTGAGAATGTGGTTCAGCAATACATTGCCGGTTTCGATATAGCTGTGCATTGTGCTGAACTTATCAAGAAGTTCTGATGTATACGCCCTTGCCTGATCGTATTCCCCGGAATTTAAATAAGAGGTCATCACCATCAGATGATTTTTCATATCGTGCTTAAGCTGCCGCACATTCTGATGAAGTTCCCGAAGTTCAGCCTCCTGAGAGTGCATTTCCTCCATTTCTTTTAGCAGCTTTTCATATTGATATCGTAACTCCGCTTCCTTCTCAAACAACGCCACATACTTCTCTTTTTCCTGCTCCAGTTTCTGCTGCAACTCTTTTTTTCTTATCATGACCGTAAATACCTCATAAACTGCTGCCGGGCCTCTTCTGCATAGGTTTTCCCAACCGGAAGAGAGCTGCCGTTTGTCAGTTCCACTGCTTCCGTCCCAAATAAACGGATAGCACACTGATTCACCAAAAAGCCCTTATGTACCCGGATAAATCCATCTTTCTCTAAGGAGTTCTCCACAGCTGTAATCGTGCTTCGGAAACGGTATTCCCTGCTTTCCGTATACACCTTTAAGTAATTACTTTCCGATTCGAAAAAGAAAATCTCCGATAAAAGCAGACACACTTCCTTTCCTTCTGCCCGGAAATTGAAATGCTTTCTTCCCTGTTCCAGTTCTGCCACACATTCCTTTAACACTTTGCCCAGTTCTTTACCAAGGAACTGCTTTCTTACAAATCCAAACGGATGATAGCGGAAGCTTTCATACACCAGTTCATCATGGTTTGTAACAAAAACAAGTAACGGTTTTTTCGGAAGCTCCGTAAGCCTTGCTGCCACTTCCATTCCGGAAAGCTTAGGCATATCGATATCTAATAAAAGAATATCACAAAGTTCTTGATTCATTTGCTCCAGTAGCGAGCTTCCACCAGAAAACTGCTTTACATCTGCTTTCGGTAAAACTTCCGCCACAACAGCAATAATTTCATCCCTAATTTTTTGTTCATCATCACAAAGATAGATTCTCATTCTTATTTCCACCTACATTTGGATTAAATAAAGGAGAGGTTGCCAAGCTTTTATCCCGACAACCTCTTAGTTTTAAAACATAATTTCAGACTTTCTCTTTAACAGTTTTGCGCCGTGCACAATCATGAATGCACCGCCCACCGCTGCCGCAACTCCGGCAATTGCCATTACGATGCCGACTACTACATTAAAGATACCTGCGTTTTTCATGGTTACATATACTTTTTCCATAGACTACTCCTTTTCCGAGAGAAATCTCTTTCCAAATTATTTTACGCCATACTGCTCGTAATATGCATCGATGGATGCCTTCATTGCATCATCGATAAGCACTTCACCGCCCACTGGCTGGTTGTGTAAGCATTCTACTACATCTGCCATGGAAACGATGGCGCGGGCTTCGAAACCGTACTTTTCTTTGATTTCATCTAAGGCACTCTTCTTACCGTCCATACCTACTTCCATACGGTTTAAGGAAACCATAAGACCGAGGATTTCTACATTTGCCGCACCCTTTACCTTTGGCACGGTTTCTTCCATGGACTTGCCGGAAGTAGTAACGTCTTCAATCATGATAACTCTGTCGCCGTCCTGAAGCTTGCTGCCGAGGAAACTTCCCTTGTCTGCACCGTGGTCCTTTTCTTCCTTACGGTCGGAGCAGTAACGAACTTCCTTTCCGTATAATTCGCTGTATGCAATTGCTGTTACAACACTAATCGGAATACCCTTGTAGGCAGGTCCGAATAAAACATCAAAATCATCACCGTAATTGTCATGAATTGCCTTTGCGTAGTACTCACCAAGTCTCTTTAACTGGGAACCGGTTACATAAGCACCTGCATTCATAAAGAATGGGGACTTTCTGCCGCTCTTTAAGGTGAAATCACCAAACTTTAATACCTTGCTTTCTACCATGAAGTCAATAAACTCTTTCTTATAAGCTTCCATTTATAAATCCATCCTTCCGTATTTTCTGACACCTATAGTATCACAAAAACATTACGTTTTCAATCTCAATTTCTTCTGCTATTTTACACAGCCGATTAACTCGTGGATATCCTCCACGCCGTACTTCTTCATGTAATTTTCAATTCCTTCAATTACTTCCAAAGTAGCATATGGATTATGGAAGTTTGCAGTACCCACGGAAACCATGGTTGCACCTGCCATAATAAATTCCAGGGCATCCTCTGCAGTTGCAATTCCGCCCATACCGATGATTGGCAGTTTCACTGCGTTAGCCACCTGGTAAACCATGCGGACAGCCACCGGCTTTACCGCAGGACCGGACATACCGCCGGTCTTGTTGGCAATGGCAAAGGTACGACGGTTGATATCGATTTTCATACCGGTAAGTGTGTTAATTAAGGACAGGGCATCCGCACCGCCTGCTTCTGCCGCTCTTGCCATTTCCGTAATGTCGGTTACGTTTGGACTGAGTTTCATAACTACAGGCTGTTTTGCACGCTTCTTTAATTCACTTGTAATCTTCTCTACCAGCTTTGGATCCTGACCGAAAGCAATACCGCCGTGCTTTACGTTTGGACAGGAAATGTTGATTTCCAACATGTCCACCGGCTGGTCGGCAAGGCGTTCTACCACCTCGCAGTAATCCTGCTCGGAACGGCCACACACGTTTACAATAATCTTGGTATCGTACTGCTTTAAGTATGGGATGTCTCTGTTTACAAATACATCAATGCCCGGGTTCTGTAAGCCGATGGCATTTAACATACCGCCGTAGGTTTCTGCAATACGAGGAGTTGGGTTACCTTCCCATGGGATGTTGGCAACACCCTTGGTAGTTACTGCACCAAGGCGGCTTAAATCTACAAATTCACCGTATTCCATGCCGGAACCAAAGGTACCGGAAGCAACCGTAACCGGATTTTTAAATTCTACACCTGCAATATTTACCTTTGTATTCATTACAGTTCCACCTCCTGTGCGAAGAACACCGGACCGTCCTTACAGATTCTCTTGTTATTTACGTTGGAATGATGATCTTTATCTTTGCTCTTGCATACGCAGGCAAGACATGCGCCGATACCACAGGCCATCTTCTCTTCCAAGGAAATCTGACAGGCAATTCCTGCACTTTCCGCAAACGCCTTTACTCCACGAAGCATTGGTGTTGGACCACAGGAATATACGGTATCTGCGGTAAGCCCCTTAGCCTTGATAGCATCGATAACATTACCCTTTACGCCAACACTGCCGTCTTCTGTTGCAATGACAACCTCTGCCACTTCTTCAAATTCTTTGGCAAGGAAATTCTTTGCATCACGGTAACCAAGCACTGCAATTACCTTCTTGCCTTCTGCGTGAAGCTTCTTTGCAAGGCCTAGCATCGGAGGAATACCGATACCGCCGCCGATTACCATGGAAACCTTATCTTCGGTGTCAAAGAAACCATTACCTAGGGGACCCAGAACCTCAATGGAATCTCCTGCCTTTAAGCAGGAAATCTGACGGGTACCTTCTCCGGCAATACGGAATACCATACGGATAGTTCCTGCTTCTTTATCAATGCCGCAGATACTGATTGGTCTTGGAAGTAATCTGCTCTCATCATCTAAATACAGGGAAAGAAACTGACCTGCCTTTGCTGCGGCTGCCATTTCCTTTTCTTCAATTGTCATGTCATAAATTGCGTCTTCTAACTGCTCCATGCGGATAATCGGAACACGTACTTTCTTTTTTTCTGCCACAACTAATTCTCCTCTTCATTTTGCTTTTTTTTCAAAAACTCCAGATACTCCCACATTGGAAGCGGTTTGGAGTAATAGAATCCTTGAATGTAGTCAATACCTTCCTTGCACATACTGATTAATTCTTCTTTTGTTTCGATTCCTTCTGCCACCAGTTTCAGTTCCATGCCGTGAGCCATACTCACTACGGCACGTAACACCAGTTTTGCTTTGGAAGAACCAAAAAATGCTTTTGTTAAATCATAATCCAGCTTCACAATGGAAACCGGCATTTCTACCACATACATCAGATTGGATTCACCTTTTCCGAAATCATCTAAGGAAAACTTAAATCCGTATTCCATCAGTTTTTTCATGTTAGCCAGCAAGGTTGCTCTGGCACTGATAGATGCTGTTTCTGTAATTTCCAGATTGATATACTCCGGAGAAACTTTGTATTTATCGACAATAGCAATCAGACGCTCCGCCAAGTCTCTTCTCTCACACTGAATTACCGAAAGGTTTACTTCTACGATACGGAGTCCCAGCTTCAAAGCTTCGCTGTTTTTTAAAAAGGAGCATACTTTTTCAAACACCCGCTCCCCTAATTCTAAAATCTGACCGCTTTCTTCCGCCACCGGAATAAATAATCCAGGAGGAATCAAACTGCCATCCTTTTCACGAATACGTACCAATGCCTCCGCAGACGAAAAACAATGTTCTTCATTGGCGTAGATTGGCTGCAGGAATACTTCCACCCTGTCTTCTATCAAAGCATCCGTAATCATCTGCTCTATCTCAAACTGTTTTTTATATTTTTCAATGATGCTTTCCCCAACAGGAAGCACTCTTTCTTTCTCGTTTACATATTCTTTATGCAGGAAGGTAAGAAAACCAAATAATTCCTCTGCATCCGCAAAAGAATCACATTTTTTTACCAGAGCAAGGCTTGTTTCTTTATGCCATTCCGTATCCTTTGTAAAGTAGGCTAAAATATCAAGTCCTAACCGGTATAATCCATCACCATCGTCGCTGATAAAAACAATGTCTGCATTTGTATTTTTAAATGCCAGTACCTTTTTTCTTCGGTTTACTGCATTTAGCATTCCCCGCAGCATTTCTTCTGCATAAGCTCTGTTCTCCTCCAACAACTTCTTGTTGCCAAAGGATAAATTTAGCACACTGAATTTTTTCTTATTTCTGAATAATTCCTTTGCATATTCCGACAAAGCATAGGAGTTAAAACATCCCAGTCTTCTGTCCAGATTAGATTCCGGATTTTCCATAATTACCAGTAAAATTAACACACCAATTGCTGTCGCGAATCCTACCAGTAAAAGCTCATTATTTAAAAACTGAATAATAGCAGCAATAATCCAAATTGTCATCCAAAGACTTACGGCAAACCGTCTGCGCCTGCTGACCCTATTGCGGTATATAATTATAATAGCAAGCGTAGCCACAACATACAACACCGCAAAAAGATAAACGCACAATACAGCCGGACCATAGGTATATACTTCTTCTGTTTCTTCATGAATATAAATTGGTAACGCATATACAATAATCCCTTGGACACAAGTAATACTTATCATTAAATTAAATAAAAATTTATGTTTTTCCATGGAGAGTACTTCAGTTAAAACATAAATAGTGCCGCTCATTCCCACCCAAATCAGGGAAATAATATAGGTTTTACAAACCAAATATACCAAAATCATTGGTAACATTTGGCGATACTCAATTACCACCAAAGACAGAATATCCAGGCTGAGACTGGCTATGGCAAAAATCATTACCCGGAAGAAAATTCCTTCTGAATAAAGTTTTAAAGTTCTGTTACTTTTATAGAAAACAGCCAATACGATTAAAATAATCATACCGCAAATCTGCATTTGTATGTTCATGGCCAGCCTCCTTTCCTGAATTATTCTAAAAATTAATGTTCGTTTTTCTTAATGTTTACTTTTTCAGCACCAAATACATAGTCATTGCCCGGTAAAATTGCATTTAAAATAACACCGGCAATAGCTGCCAAAGCAAGACCTGTTAAAGTAATGGATGTACCTGCAATGTTAAAGGTAAGACCGCCGGAGAAGCCAAGGCCGCAAACTAAGATAACCGCTGCAATTACAAGATTTCTGGACTTTGTAAAATCTACCTTATTCTCGACTACGTTTCTTATGCCGATGGCAGAAATCATACCGTAAAGCATGAAACTGATACCACCGATGATTGCAGTTGGCATAGAACCGATAACTTCAGACATCTTAGGAATGAAGCTGAGCACGATTGCGTAAACAGCCGCCAGACGGATTACTCTTGGGTCATATACCTTACTAAGCTCAAGAACGCCGGTATTTTCGCCATAAGTAGTATTGGCAGGGCCACCGAATAAACCTGCAAACGCAGTTGCAAGACCATCACCGATTAAGGTTCTGTGCAAGCCCGGGTCTTCTACATAGTTTTCACCGCAGGTAGCGGAAATTGCAGACATATCACCGATGTGCTCCATCATGGTAGCCAAAGCAATAGGTGCCATAACTAAAATTGCGGTAATATCAAACTTACAAATCTGGAATGGAGGAAGACCTACCCATTTTGCAGCTTCTACTCCTGCAAAATTTAAGATTGCACTGCCGTCAGCATTTGTCATGCCTGCCGCATTTAAAATAATAGCAACAACATAAGAAATCACAACACCCATAAGAATTGGGATAATGCGGAACATTCCCTTGCCCCAGATATTGAAAATAATAACCGTACCGAGTGCAATGATTGCCAGCAGCCAGTTCTGGGAAGCATTGCTTACCGCAGAAGGTGCTAAAGAAAGACCGATACAAATAATCATCGGACCGGTAACCACAGGAGGTAAAAATCTCATAACCTTCTTAATGCCGATTAACTTAATAATAAGTGCCAGTACTAAGTACAACGCACCTGCTACCACAATACCGCCGCAGGCATACGGGAGTTTTTCTCCCATAGTCATATTGGCAAACTTGCCGGTATTTAAGTTTGCTACTGTGGAGAAACCGCCTAAGAAAGCAAAAGAAGAACCTAAAAATGCAGGCACCTTAAGCTTTGCACACAGATGGAAAAATAAAGTTCCCAAACCTGCACAAATTAATGTGACCTGAATCGAAAGTCCTTCCCCGTTAAAGTATCCGTTTACCAGAATCGGTACTAAAATTGTTGCGCCGAACATGGCGAACATGTGCTGCAAGCCGAGAATTAACATTTTTGGAATTCCCAGTTTTCTCGCGTCGCGAATTGGTTCTTGCTGTTCCATTTTGTAACCCCTCCTAAAATTTTGTCCGGGCATAATCACCCAATCTTTATTATAGTTTCTGTTTCAAAATATTACAAGTCTTTCTTTCCATTTTTCGACAAGTCTTTTCTTTAACAATCAAAAGGGCCTGCACTGACTGCAGACCCTTTTGATTAGGACTCTCTTTCTATGATTAGTATTAGTATAAGCTTGCAAATTCTGTTTCTGCCTTCTTAACTGCATCTTCCAAAGTCATGCCGGCAAAATGCTGGGCACCTAAATTTCTGCCGGACTTTTTATCATCCACAAAAACACCTACCACAATACCCGGAATTGCACTTTCCGGAGCATTTGGTGCATGAGGACCGCCGAGGTCGGTTCTGCACCAGCCCGGGTCGGTTAAATTAATCATAACATCAGTACCCTCTACCGTGTGACCAAGGTCAATCGTAATTTTATCAAGCGCTGCCTTACTTGCGGAATAACCGGCCTGCTGCGGGTCTAACTTAATGCCGCTGGTAGTATTTAAAATACGGCCGAAGCCATACTCCTTCATCTTTGGCATAAAATGATAACAAATCATGGCCGGCGCAATGGTATTGATTTTAAAGCTTTCGGTATAATCGGATACCGGTGTTTTGAAATATTCGTTACGGTAAGCAATCTGTAAACCTGCATTATTAAGAACAATGTCTACTCTCATGCCAAGAGCATCGATTTCCTGAAGCATTTTTTCTACCGCATCCAAATCGGAAAGTTCCGCGCCTACCGCATAAGCCTCTACTCCAAGCGCCTTTACTTCCTCAAGCACTTTTGCACAATGCTCTTTGGTTCTGCCGTGCAGAATTAAATTACAACCCTTTTCTGCCATAAACAGTGCAGTAAGATATCCGATACCACGGCTGGCACCGGTAATGAGTGCCCAACGTCCCTTTACATCAACCATTTTAAAATTCCTCCTTCAGCTTTTCTAATTTAGCAATCACTTTGTCGCACCAAGCATCAAATTCAGGGTCTTCTTCCTGGGTTTCCGGATGGGAAAGCATGTATTCTACGGTTTTACGGATGCCTTCCTCTGCGCGAGTGGTGCATACAAAGCCCGGCACTGCATTCTTTACTTTGGTATTATCGAACACAACACTGTTTGCCTTATCACCGATAAGACCACCTCTGAAATCGTAATGTCCAAGAGCATCCAATAAGTCGGAAGCCACATAGTACGGCTTAAACTCTACACCCAGAGCATCTGCAATGCACTGATAAATCTGGTTCCAGGTTACGGATTCATCAGACGTAATCTGGAAAGCTTCTCCGATGGCATGGGGATTTCCTAACAAGCCGATAAAAGCCTTAGCAAAATCTTCGTTCCAGGTAATGGTCCAAAGAGATGTTCCGTCTCCGTGCAGGATAACCGGCTTGCCATCCATCATTCTCTTTAACACCTGCCAGCTGCCTTTATCGCCATGCACGCCAAGAGGCACGGATTTTTCGCAATAGGTGTGACTCGGACGGATAATGGTAACCGGGAATCCGTTTTCACGGTACATTTTCATTAAAAATTCTTCGCAGGCAATTTTGTTTCTGGAGTATTCCCAGTAAGGATTTGCCAGTGTAGTTGCTTCGGTAATGCGATAGTCACGCACCGGCTTATGATACGCGGACGCGGAGCTGATGAATAAAAACTGCTTTGTTTTTCCTGCAAAGAGGCGGTAATCACGCTCTAACTGGGCCGGAACAAAGCCGATAAAATCGCAGACCGCGTCAAAGGTCATGCCGGCAAGTGCTTCCTTTGCCTGTTCTTCGTTGTTGATATCAGCTATAATCTGCTTGATGCCAAATGGCAAATGCTTATTATTGTTTCCTCGGTTTAATAAGTAAACCTCATGCTCTGTTTCTGCCAGCTGTCTTGTAATGGCGGAACTGATAGTTCCTGTGCCACCGATAAGTAAAATTTTCATATCTATTCCTCCGATTTTTTAACCTACCGTCTATAAAGTTGCTTTTGCAGCAATTCTGTAAATTTCTGCAATATCCTTTGCGGAAAGTCTGACAAAGCCCCAGGTTAAGCCATCGCCAACGCCGTGCTTTTCCACTAAAAGCGGAATATCCTCTTCCTTTGCTCCAAGCTCTGCAAAGTTAATCGGCATGCCGATATCATGCAGGAACTGACGGAATGCTTTAATACCTGCTTTTGCGGTATTTTCCGGATTTGCCTCGTCCAATTCACAGCCAAACACTCTGGTTGCCATCTGTACAAAGCGGTTCACATCATGCTTGTACACAAATTCCATCCAGGCAGGCATAATTACCGCCAGACCGGCACCATGGGCACAATCGTATAAACCGGATAATTCATGCTCGATGTTGTGGCTATTCCAGTCCTGGCTTCTTCCTACACCTACAATATCGTTATGAGCCACGGTTCCTGCCCACATAATGTTGGCACGGGCACCGTAATTTTCAGGATTTTCAATTACTCGTGGAGTTTCTTTTACCATGGTAAGAAGCAGTGCCTCACAAAGACGGTCAGTACACTCTACTTCTTCTGTATTGGTAAAATAACGTTCAAACACATGGGCCATAATGTCGGTTGCACCGCAGGCTGTCTGGTAAGCCGGCAAGGTGAAGGTAAGCTCCGGATTCAGAATAGAAAACTTCGGACGGAGTAAGTCAGAACCCACATCACGCTTTAACATACCATCTTCTTTGGTTACTACGCTGGCACCGCTGCCCTCACTGCCAGCTGCAGCAATGGTAAGTACCGTACCGATAGGAAGTGCCTTGGTAACTCCAAGCTTCTTTTCGTAGAAATCCCAGAAATCGCCTTCGTAATCTACGCCTACTGCAATACCCTTAGCACTGTCGATAACAGAACCGCCGCCCACAGCAAGAATAAAATCCACGTTTTCTTTACGGCAAAGTTCGATACCCTTATAAATCAAAGTATCTCTTGGATTTGGCTGTACACCGCCAAGCTCCACATAAGCAATGCCCTCTGCCTCTAACGATTTTTTGACACGGTCAAGCAAACCACTGCGGACAACGGAACCGGAGCCGTAGTGAATCAAAACTTTGCTTCCGCCAAATTTTTTAACGTAAGCACCGCTTTCATTTTCTGTTCCTTTGCCAAACACAAACTGTGTCGGACTGTAAAATGTAAAATTATCCATAAACCAACTTCCTTTCTTTGTTCATAAACATTTCTTTTATTATAGCATTTTGAAACTTCCTGTGCTATAATATATTTACTAAAAAATTGTAAAAATCTATTTTACTATAGGAGACTTTCTATGAACCAGCTGTTTGAATACGGCGATATTATCAATCGTCCCATCGAATGCTTTTACTTTATTTCCGAACATAACAATTTTCCGGTCCGTGCCCACTGGCACTACTATATGGAAGTGCTTTATATGCAGGAAGGAGTTGCTACCGTTGTTGCAGACAATGTTACATACCGCCTGTTCCCCGGCGACCTGATTCTTTTTCACCCGCAGTCCATCCACGCCATCGACTCCGATGCCCCAATACGTTTTGCCGGATTTAAATTTGATATTAACGTTATGAACCAGTTCCAAAGCAGTTCTTTAAAGCTGCGTAATATCTTCCGGAATGCCAAAGCAAATAACATGCCTATTTATTTTCCGGCAGGAAGCATGCAGGGATTCGATGCATTTCTCACCTTTCACATATGTATCGACGAAATACATCATCAGTCCTACGGCACCTGGCAGTTGGTCCAGTGCCGCATTAACGAGCTTCTGATTGCCATTATCCGTCAATGGATTGCGGATGGATTTGTGATTGACGACATTTCCTATCATGAAGATACCTATGACATTTATACCATTACCGAATACATCGACCAACATTTAAGTGCAGAGCTTACCGTCCCTGAAATTGCCGAAGCCTGCAACATGAGCTACTCCTACTTTGCAAAAAAATTTCCAGCTGTTTACGGAAAAACCTGCAAGGAATACCTGGAAGAACGACGGCTTTATAAAGTGGAAGAATATCTCTTATACACCAACTTTGATTTAAACTATATTGCCCAGGAAACCGGTTTTTCCGACTGCAGCCATATGATAAAAAGCTTTAAAAAAAAGCACATGGAAACTCCGAAAAAATATCGGGACATGCATCGTAAAGCTTTCGCATTTTCTGAATAAAACAAAGCATTGTACTGCAAGACAATCACAGCTTATTGCGGTACATTTGCATTGAGGAGGATTTACACTATGAAAAAATTGAAACTATTTGCAGTATCTGCATTATGCGCATTGTTATTGGCGGGGTGTCAAAGCAATGCTCCTGAAATATCCCCAGAGACCCAAACACCGGGAGCAGCAGAAACAATAGCACCTGAGCCGACAGCAACTCCGGTTCCGGCCGAAAAACCAACCAAAGCGCCAACTTCTACACCGGGACCAAGCGCAAGCAAACTAAAAGGTTACATGAATCTTGTTAAAAACTATAACTTTAAAGGCTACGCCAATCCGGAAGTTGTAGAAGAACCAATGAAACACGCGGAGGAACTGATTGCCTCCGGCATCGCCACACAGGAGGATTACGACATGGCATTACAGGCAATTAAAGACGCAATGGGAATGTTGCACGACGGCAGCGGATTTCCTGCTCCGGAAATGTTAAAGAAAATCACGGAATATCCGGACGCTTTCACATTTTTTGACGGCACCCCGGTAAACTTACCGGAAGACTGGGCTGCAAGAAAAGAAGAATTATTGAACTTGTATCAGTATTATATGTATGGAGTAAAACGTGACGGCACCGGTGAAACCTTAAGCTGTGAGCAGACCGGTAACGGAGCAACCGTTACCATCACCAACAACGGCAACACCGGAAGTTTCTCCTTTACCGTATCTACCCCGGACCCGGAAAAAGTTCCTATGCCTGAAAAGGGCTGGCCGGTCATTATCGCTATGGGCTGGTTCTTCCAGGTAGAATATACCAACAGCCGTGGTTATGCGGTTATTACCTACGATTACAACAAAGTAGCAGCTGATAATTCCAGCCGTACCGGCGCTTTTTACGATGTTTACCCTTACGGCAAAGACTGGACAGAACAGACCGGTGCTTTAGCAGCCTGGGGATGGGGTGCATCCAAAATTATTGATGCCCTGGAACAGGAGCTTGGTGCTGTTTATCATATTGACCCTGCCAATACCCTGCTTACCGGCGTATCCCGCTGTGGTAAGGCTACCGCCATTGCAGGCGTTTATGACGAACGTATCCGCATCAGTATTCCAACCTGTTCCGGTGCCGGCGGCATGGCGATGTTCCGCCACACCTCCGAAGGTGACACCTATGATTTATCCGCCATCGGTGCAGATGCAGCTTACACCTTTGGTCAAAATGAGCCATTATCCAGCCTGCAGTCCGGTGCAGAAGGCCACTGGTTTAATGATGCATTTCAAAAGTTTAACAACGTAGACGCCTTCCCGTTTGACCAGCATCTGCTGGCCTCCATGTACGCGGAAGAAAACCGCTACCTGTTTATTATTTCTTCCTACATCTATGAGGACTGGACTAATCCTCCTGCCATGTGGGAAACCTACAAGGAAGCAAAAAAGATTTTTACAAAGCTTGGTTATGAGGATAACATCCTGTTCCACATACACAAAGAGGGCCATGCGGTTATCGATGAGGATGTAGAAATCTTCTTAGATTATGCTGATAAATATTTATACGGTAAGGATGTAGAAAGAGACTTCAGTACCGTGGATGATTGTTTATTTGAGGTGGAATAAACTATGAGAAAAGGAGATGCGCCAAATTGAAGTGCATCTCCTCTTTTATTTGATTACTTTTTCACATTCACTACCAAATCATAGCTTTCCGCAATCATCCTTTTTACATCCTCATCCGGCACTGTACCATTTAAAATTACGGTACTCCAATGCTCCTTGTTCTGATGGTATCCCGGCTGTACCGCCTCATAAGCACTGCGCCAAAAATCTCTCCACTCCGGATTCATTTTCACATTAATGCATTGTTCTCCGCCCCGTTCATAGCTCCATAAAAATACCTTTTTATTTTTCCGAATGCGCACCAGCTGCCAGTTTTCATCATGGAACGGAGCATCCTGATAAGTGTCCGGAAGCGAAAGACCGTAGGAAAGAACTGCTTCACGGGTGGTCATTTTGTTCTCTTTACCTGCCTTTGTCATTACTTACAATGCCTCCTCCATCATACTGTAAATATCAATCACGCTGTCATATGCAGCCGTCATATTATCCAACAATTTTCTGCTAAAAAAAGTTTCCTCCAATACACTCTCTTTTACAAAAGCCAATCTTTTTCGCTCCAATAGAGGTTTTATCACCGGATCCGCTTCCGGATAATTATCCCGCTTATATAAATCGCCTTGAAGTTCCAATAACCCGGCATTGGTAAACTTCTGCACTGCATCTATGGCAGAATATTTGTTATCCAGAAAATACTCTCTGATTTTCTCCATATCCTTTGGCTCCGGCTTATAAATACTCATACCATACCGATAGCCTTCCAGGGATGCATCCAAAAAGAAACCCGGAGCACTCTTTTTGTCGCCCTTGTCCAACTTGAAGCGGATATAAAAATATTCCTTGATTGGCTCCTCACGACAAAATCTCGCATCATTATAGGCAGAGGAAATGCACCGACGTTTGCTGCTAAGCAGCCTGCTGTCCACGTCACCAAAGTAATGAAACAACTCATGATACAGTTCTTCCAAAGGCTCTTTTATTCCCTCGAAATAGTACTGCTCATGTGCCTTATAATTACTTTTACTGTTTTCTCTTCTAATTGCCTCAAAATATTTTATTGTGGATTTATTAAAGCCTTGAAACACTCCTACTCCTCCCTGTATGGCATCAGTACACATATCTTTATTCTGCCCAGTTCATTTCATCCTCAGTAATGCCTAACTTCCGGCATTCTTCGCACACTGCCGCCTTCTCCTTGGCATTCCCGATGTGATACTGTAAGACCTTGTTCCGGAACACCACATACTTCACATTTCCTGCCTTAAAATCTACAAACCAGTTGCCGCCACGGGCTTCATCCGCAATCAACACCTTAGAAACCTGTTTCGGAAAATCCGCATGAGCACTGGAAAAATAAAGAATTGTCCAGTATTTTGGCTTTCCTCCGGTATTCCAAAGCTCCACCTTATGAATATTCAACAAATCAAGAACCGAGTCATCTTCTATACTTTCTTTTACCAGGGTCCCTTCATACACTTCTGTTTTCTTTTTTCCAAGAACGTTGTCACCACAAGTATGAACTTCTTTTACATAATTTAATTCTAATTCATCTTTCACCAGAACGTCAACAGATACACCAAAGGTTTCACTTAAAATAAGCAGTTTCTCCAACTCCGGCAGGGCAATATCCGCCTCCCATTTTGAGATGGACTGGCGGCTGACATTACAAGTAGAAGCCAGTTCTTCCTGGGTCATTCCCTTGGATTTTCGAAGTTCAATGATTTTATCAGATAATTTCATGACGGTTCCTCCCGTTAATACTTATGAGGCTATTGTACAGGAATCCTCCGACTTTTTCCACCACATCCCACGTGCTCTTTTGCAACCCATAGTTGCCAAACATCACATTTCATCATACACAAAAGGCTGTAAATTACTCTATCTACAGCCTTTTATACAGTCTATTATTTATTCACTCTTTATAAATTCAAAGCCTTCCCCCGGTGTAAGGTAGGAAAAATCAGATTCTGTGACAGTAAAAACAACTTCGTTATCAAAAAAGCGAATATTGCCTTTTACTCCAACTACCGTATCCTCAAACCACAACATATCTCCATATGCCACTGCAGTTCCTTCCAAAGTTGTCAGACGGTAAATACCGATTTCTGCCCGGTATATGCCATCCTCTAATAATTCCAGTTTTAATTCATCATATATGATATCCGTTTCCTGTGTATTTACATAATGACCGGAATAATCCTTCCAAACTGTCTCTGTCATACGATTTACCACCTGCATCAGCTGTTCTGCCAGTGCATAGGTCCGTTCCCGGGTAAGCTCTGCCTTTCTCATGCCAACTACCAGCCCGGTGATACTGCCTCCATCGTATTCCTCAATCAACACCTGCACTTCTGCATCCCGCGCTGTCAGCCACTCCTGCTGTTCTTTATGAAGCGTTTCTACTTCTTCTGCCGTCAGCAGTGGCTCCAAAGCATACCAAAAAATATCTAAGGTTTCCTCCCAAAGGATTGCACATTCTGCCGCCAGTTCATTCATCTCCCCCTGGCTGAGATTCAGGTCCGTATGCAGTTTTTTCTGCAGCTCCTGATAGGTAAGCTCCACATCTTCCAGCTTGCTCTGAATATCAAGTACTGCCTTTTCCGTCTCTTTTTGCTCCTGTACCGCAGGCGTAGGTGTCATCGTAGGTTCCGCTGAATTTTCTAACGCAATAGTTGGTGCTATCGCAGGAGTATTCGTTGGTACTGCAGACGGCGTTAAAGTTAATGTCAGCGTTGGAGTCTGTGTTACTTCACCATTTACCGGCACTTCTTCCTTGCTTCCGGTAAACGTACACCCCACTGTCACAAGCGCAAGAGCACTCACAGCTATCAACGTTATTGTCGCCATTTGGGGTTTCTTTGCCAACAAGGTAATGCGCTCTTTCATTCTTCGTTTTCCTCCGGTCATCATCGTTGCTGCCACCAATCGGTTACTTCGTTTTCTGCAGGTCATTTCTAATAAGGTACGACCATATCCTGCCCTCTCCTGCTCGCCAAGCTTTAAGACAGTTGCTTCATCACAGGCCAGTTCCGCATCCGCACCGGAAAGTGTTGCCGCCCACCAGACCAGCGGATTATACCAATGCATTGCCAGACAAATTCCCCGAAGCAACGCCCAGATATGATCTCCATGGCGGTAATGAGTTGTTTCATGCTCAATAATATGTCGCTGTGTTGTTTCTTTTTCCATAGATTCCGGTGTCAGATAAATTGCCGGAGAAAATAATCCAAACAGACATGGCGTATCTAATGCTTCTGAACAATAGATTCTTAAATGTCCGTTGGAATTCTCCACTTTTTTACGGGTCTTTCTTATTCTGGAAGCAAACATCACATTTGCCGTCAGAAATACACTTCCCACTAACACTACGCCAAGCAGCCAGATTATTTTCCACAGTTGTAAAAAATTAATTTCTGCTTTAATTTTTTGAGCATATCCCGTTTTTATTTCTGCCAGGTGTTCTGTGTTTGGAACGCTTACTATGCCATCCGGTATTCCGGATGTTGTTTCCTGCCTTCCTTCATTTTCTCCCACACTTGCACCTGCTATAGGAACTACTGCCGATTGACTTTCCTGTGTTACTTCTATGTTCTCGGCAGCATCCCGTTCTGCTTGCAGTATTGTTTCCGGCAAAAGATTTATGATACTGAATTCACTGTTTCCAAAACTAACAGGCACCAACAAGCGAATCAGAACCAGCCCCCAAAGAGCATACTGCAAACGTAAGCTGATTTTTCCTTTTAAACCGTATCGTAGTATGACAATTAATAAAATTAATACGGAAGAAGAAACTATCCATTCAATCATTCTTTTCTTCCTCCAATTCCTTTAAAATAGCATACAACTCCTCGATTTCTTCTTTTTTCAAAGACTGTTTTTTTGTAAAAGAACTAACCAAAAGACTTAAGCTTCCCTTATACAAACGTCCCAAAAAATCCTCTGTTTCCTGTAAAACCGCATCCTCCCGCTTCAATATTGGTTGAAACACCTTTTTGCCGTCCCGGGTATCCTCTCCGGTTGCACCTTTTGCCACCAAACGCCGGAGCAATGTTAAGGTGGTACTTCTGTTCCATCCCATACGGATTTCCATCTCTTCTGTAACTTCTCTGCCACTCATAGAGGCATTTTCCCACAAACACTCCATAACCATCCACTCTGCTTCTGTTAAATTAATTTTATCGTTCATGAGACCTCCCAATACATATTCCTTTGTTTACACTTGTAACCACATTATATTCTCGTTGTTTACAGTTGTCAACACTTTTATTCCAAGATTTAAACTAAAATTTTTCTTCCCATATTCGCATTTTTCTGCTACAATAATTGTAAGCGCTACCAGCGGCTGTAAAACTTACGCTTAAGGAGAGGATTACTATGGAAAACTACAATCCGTTATTAAAAAACATTGACAGTCCAAAGTTCTTTACCATTGGAGAAATCATGATGCGTCTGACACCTCCAAACTATGAGAAAATCCGTATGGCAAACGAGTTTGAAGCAAGCTACGGCGGTAGTGAGGCTAACATTGCCTTAGCTCTTGCCAATCTTGGCATCGACAGCACCTTCTTCAGCGTTGTTCCAAACAACAGCCTTGGCAAAAGTGCAGTTCGTATGCTCCGCAGTAACGACGTACACTGTACACCTATGATTTTAAGCACACCGGAGGAAACTCCTACCCACCGTCTCGGAACCTACTATCTGGAAACCGGTTACGGAATCCGTGCCAGCAAGGTGACCTACGACAGAAAGCACAGCGCTTTCACCGAATACGACTACTCCAAGCTGGATTTAGAAACATTATTAGAAGGCTATGACTGGCTGCACTTAAGCGGTATCACTCCTGCCCTTTGCAAAAACTGTGCCGACCTTATCTTAAATTCCTTAAAGGTTGCCAAAGAAAAGGGTCTCACCATCAGCTGGGACGGTAACTTCCGCAGCAGCTTATGGACTTGGGAAGAAGCAAGGGATTTCTGTACCTTATGCCTTCCTTACGTAGATGTTCTCTTTGGTATTGAACCTTATCACCTTTGGAAGGATGAAAACGACCACAGTAAGGGCGACTGGAAGGACGGCGTTCCGCTTCAGCCATCCTACGAACAGCAGGATGAAATCTTCCACCGCTTTGTAGAACGGCATCCAAATATCAAGTGTATCGCCCGCCATGTGCGTTACGCCCACAGCGGTAGCGAAAACAGCTTAAAGGCCTTCATGTGGTACGAAGGACACACCTTCGAAAGCCGCCTGTTCCGCTTCAATATCTTAGACCGTGTCGGCGGCGGTGATGCCTTTGCCAGCGGCCTTATCTACGCTATGATGAAGGACTACAAGCCAATGGATATGGTTAACTTTGCCGTAGCCAGCAGCGTAATTAAGCACACCATCCACGGTGACGCCAATATTACCGATGACGCTAAGAGTATCCGTAAGATTATGGATATGAGCTTCGATATCAACAGATAACTAAAATATAAAAATCCCTATTCCACGCATGCCCCCGATTAAGGCATTGCTTTGGAGTAGGGATTTTATATTTTACTTTATAAGTTTTGCATCAAGTACACCCTTGCAGGCTGCCTTGAAATCTTCAATGGTCTTTTCTCTCCACTCTTTCTCCGTTGGATAGAACATCTCGTGATAACGTTCCCGAATAACCTGATTGGTAACCTTATTGTTTGACGGATACCAGTGGTTCTGATTCTCTTCTACCGTATACTTCATAGACATAACGGAATCCAAAAAGCCATCACCCAACGTACCAAACTCAAAGCAGGTAGAAAACAGGGAATTCTGCTTGCCGAGCTTTTCCCACAGACGATAATAAAAGTCGGTAGTATCGCCGGTAGTCGGATAGAAGGACTCGGAATCGTAGGCAATGATGTAATCGTAGTTGAATAATTCCTGTGACTCCGCCTCCGTATAAGTATCATAAATGGAATTAAAAATAACCATGTTGTAACGAGGACCGTAGCCGGAATGCACATCGATGTGCACAATATTTTCATACTCTCCGGTAAGTGTCTGCTCAAATATGTCCTTTACGTATACGGTAGATGCCTGGTCTTCCAGGCCGCCGTAGTACACGCCTTCCGGGTACTCATACTGACCGCCGGTCAGGGCATTGGTTATGGTAGCCACATCATTTTTGAGTACCGCTCCCAGCATACCGCCATAGAACTGCACCTCATGCCAGAACAGATTGCCCATCTTCTTTTCCGGTCCAAAGAAATCATCCACCTTTGGATAATTTTGATTGGAAGCCAGGTCAAAGGACTCCCAGTCCAAAATAAAGTTACGGTTTAAATCCACATTATTTTCGTTATATCTTCTGTGATATTTCATACCGTAAGGATTTACGTTAGCAATTACTAACACGCCGGTATTCTCTTTATCCAGGGTCGGATACACCTCATCCCAAAATACATCCAGCATAACCGAACCGATATAACCTTCAATACCGTGGACACCGGTGGTTAATACAATCAGGTTTTTCTTCTCCTGTGCCGGTACATATACGGTATCAATATATAAACCATCTGCCTCATCAATAGCATAGCTTTCCGATTCGGTTGCAATGCCAGCTGCATTTAGTTCTGATACCTTTTCTAACAAATGGGCACGTACCTCGTCGTATTCATTGAAGAATACATCGCCGTAGTTGCAATCTTCTGCCACCTTTTCCTGACGGACTCCAAGCAGAATAAGTCTCGGCACAAGCAGGGTGCATACCAAAAGCACTGCCAGAATTACACCACCAATCACCAATAGTTTCTTTTTCATAGACTCCTCCAATTTGTATATTCTTACGCCAGCTCTTTCTCTGACTTAATTTTCTTAATCCACTTTCCGCTGCGTAAACGGATAACACACCAGAACAACTTTAACACCTGGTCAATCTTTAAGAAGAAGTAAATCCAGAAGGCCGGCAGATGCAGTACCAAACCGGCTAAAGCACCAAGCGGAAGGGCTGCTGCCCATAAAAATATATTGTCGGCAATCATGAGCATCTTGGTATCACCACCGCCGCGAAGCACGCCCTTTGTCATAATACTGTTGGTTGCCTGGAATACAACAATTAAGCTGATAGACAGCATTAACTGCTTTGCTATTTCCACCGTTTCCGGAGATAAATTATAGGCATTAATCATCAGATTACTGATTAACATAATAATGCCGGCTGCAATGGAGCCGAACACAAGACCGATACCCAGGAACGCATACCCCTGCTCTTGGGCTTTTTCCTTATCTCCTTCACCAAGAGTATATCCCGTAATAATGGCACCCGCCTGTGAAAAGCCCTGAATCATTACGGAGCTTAACTGCTGGGTAACCGTAGTAACCGCATTGGCCGCCACGAAGCTTTTGCCGAGTCTTCCTACTACCATGGCAACAGAGTTATTACCAAGGGCTAAAATACCATCGCTGATAAGCACCGGAATACTGATTCGTATGTACTCTTTCCACAACTTGCCTACCGGGGCAAACAAATCCTTGAAACGGAATTCAATTTCTTTATCTTTCAGGAACAGGTAACCGCAAATTAAGGAAAATTCAAATATACGGGCAATTAAGGTACCAAGAGCCGCACCGGCAACTTCCATACGGGGCGCACCAAGTTTACCGAAAATGAACACATAGTTGGCGCCTACGTTAACAAAAAATGCACCAATAGAGGTATACAGCGGTAACCGCACCTGTCCTACATTCCGGAGCACAATAGTACAGGTCAAGGAAAGTCCCAGCAGAAAATAACTGACCACCGACCAAATCAGGTATTCCGCGCCCTTTTCGATGATTGGTGTTTCCACTGTATAAATCTTCATAATCTGCTGCGGCAGGAAAATGGTTGCCACACAAAACAGCGTTGCCATGGCAAGGCAAAGTCTCAGCATAATAGCCACGGTTTTCTTTAAGGACTGCTTATCCCGCATACCAAAGTATCTTGCTACCAGCACGGAGGCTCCCATGCCGATACCCATACAAAAAATATGGAATACGTTAATAAACTGGTTTGCCAGGGAAACCGCCGACAGCTCCGTTTCACCGATTTTACCAATCATGATGGTGTCCATCATATTTACGCCGCTGGTGATTAAGCCCTGCATGGCAATAGGAATGGAAATTCCCGCCACCTTTTTATAAAATTTTGCGTCTTTTACATAAAGCTTGTGCATTACTATTACCTGTCCTTTTTGTTATTCTTTCTTTTTACACACGAACCCATTGTATCACGAACCCGTGCTAAATACCACGTTTTCTTTGCTTGATTTTGCTTAAAATTGGGCAAAACAAAGCACTGGTTCTCTTGCTGAGTCCCCTGATTTATTTTATGCTGAAATCAAACCTTATGGGGAGGAGAATTCTATGAAAAAATTTATAAAGTCCATTACATTATGTTTACTTTTTTCCATGCTTGCAGGATGCGTTTCCAAACTAGTAGATACCCCGGATTCCGGTGATACTCCTACAGTGACAGTAGCACCGGACACCACCAATACCACTCCTACAGAAGCACCTGCTCCAACCGAAGCCGCAGACCCTACCGCAACCGTGGCGCCAAAGAAAGAAACTACAAGACTTTCCTATCCAACCATGCATGCGGACATTCCTGATTTAGACATCATCCGGGTGGGCGAAACCTACTATATGGTCAGCACCACCATGAATATGTGTCCGGGCGCACCAATCATGAAGTCTACGGATTTAGGCCATTGGGAAATTGTTAACTACGTTTACGAAACCTTTGCCGATGACGACGTGACTAACTTGGAAAACGGACGGGACATGTATGCCCATGGTTCCTGGGCCGCTTCTTTAAAATACGATGAAGCCACAAATCTTTATTACGTTGCCTTCAACAGCAATGACCACGGCTTCTTTATTTACACTACGGACGATATTGAAAACGGCACCTGGACCAAACATGCCTGCCGTAACGGCTTCCACGACCCTGCCCTGTTCTTTGAAAACGACAATCTGTACGTTATTTCTGCTGCCGGCGGAAACTGCTCCATCCAGCAGCTTTCCCTAGACTCAGAAAAGGGCATGGTAAACACCGTTGGTTCTTCTAAAAGATTATTCAGTGCTTCCGGCGACTGGGCACTTTGGGAAGGCGCCCATGCCTATAAAGTGGGCGATTATTATTACATCTTTATCATTGCTTCCCCTGCGGACCGCTGGATGCGTACCGAAGTCTGCTACCGCAGCAAGGATTTGTTCTCCACTGACTGGGAAGAACAGATTGTTTACCAGGGCGGCTGCGGCGGACAAAACGCCGGCCTTGCCCAAGGCGGTATCGTGCAGACACAGTTTGGCGACTGGTACGGCTTCCTGTTCCAGGACCGTGGCGCCGTTGGCCGCGTTCCGTCTATTGTTTCTGTTAATTGGGAAAATGACTGGCCATACATGGGTGCCTACAGCGTAGACGGCAAATTTACCAAAAACACAGCCGGCGTGGTTGCCATTATCAATCTTCCTACCAGCGAAACGGGAAACTATTTCACCGGCGACGACGATTTTACCTACCAGCCGGACGAATCCTTAAAAAAGGTATGGCAGTGGAATCATAATCCGAAGCAGGATTACTGGTCCGTTACCGATAGAGAGGGCTTCCTTCGTCTCACCACCGACACAGTGGTAGACAATATCTGGTACGCCCACAACTCCCTGACCCAGAGAACCTTCGGCTATACCTGCATTTCCGAAGTAAAGCTCTACACCGACAATCTGAAGCCGGGCGATTATGCCGGAATCAGTGCCATTGCCGACCACGGTGCCATGATTGGCGTTACCTGCGACAATGCCGGAAACCGCTACATTTTCCAGGCAAGTGCGGACTTCAAGCAGTCCTTTGACGCACCAAACGCTATCGTTTCCGAGCCACTGGCACCGGAGCAGCCGGTTTATTTAAAGATAGCCTATGATTTTAAAAAGAATACCGCAGATTTCTCCTACAGCTTAGACGGTGCGTCCTGGACTGCCCTTGGCAACACAAAGAACCTTGGCTTTTCCACTTCCACCACCTTTATGGGCACCAGAACCTGGCTCTTTACTTACGCAACAAAAGAAGCCGGCGGTTATGCCGACTTCGATTATTACCTGGTGTATGATTCCGAAAAGAACCGTCCAACCGGATATTAAATTTTTAAATCACGAAAGGGAATAAACTCCTTCGGCGGGCAGCAATGCTCGCCGATAATTTTTTCCATGATAATTAAGTTATACCAGCGACCAAACTTGCTACCACTTTTCTGAAATCTTCCTACAGTTCTATACCCCATAGCTTCGTGGAACCGCTCACTATCTCTGGTGAGAGATTCGTCTTCTTCCACCGGGTCTGCCACACCGGCATACAGGTTAGTGATATTTTGCATCTTAAGGATTTCCTCTAAGCGTTCATACAACATTCTTCCAAGACCTAAACGCTGATACTTTCCACTCAAATAAATAGACGTTTCCACACACCAGTCGTAGGCTGCCCTTGTACGAAAGCGGCCGGCATAAACATATCCCGCAATCTCACCGTCTACCTCTGCCACAAAGTATGGATAATTTTGCAACGTGGTTGCGATTCTTTGCTCAAACTCCGCTACCGTTGGCACCTCAAATTCAAAGGTGATGGCAGTGTGTTTTATGTAGTATTCGTAAATTTCTAAAAGCTTTGGCGCATCTTTCACAGATGCGGTACGTATGGTAATGTTCATAAGTTTCCCCTTTTATTTCCCTAACTTTTCTGCATACATGCCGTATCTGAGTCCCACGGACCAGACAACCTGCTTTTCTTCTATCATTTGGAGGAGTTCTTCATGGGACACCCACTTTGCGTCCACAACCTCCTCAGGCTGTAATACAAGGGCAGAAGTTTCTACATCCTTCTTTGCAACGAAAATATCCATGAAGTAATTCTTGTGCTGATATACTTCCAGTAAGGACAAGTCTGTCTCCTCTGCGGTAACACCCAATTCTTCTTCTAGCTCCCGTAATGCTGCCTGCTTTGTGGTTTCTCCCGCAAGGACACCGCCTCCGGTAAACTCCCAAAGACCGCCTGCTTTTTTATCCGGGTGTCTCTGTGTCATAAGAAGCTTTCCTTCAGAATTCTGCATCCACACTTCGCAGCACACATAGTACTCTCCCTCTGCGAATGCGTCACCTCTCTTAATGGTTCTCCCTAACGGATTTCTGTTTGCATCGTACAAATCCCAGTATTCAGCCATGATGGTTCTCCTCTTCCTTGTTCATATTTTACGCAATCATAGCACAAAACCAGATATATGTCTAATCATATTTCTCGTTTTGCTCATTAAGTCTTGCTGTCTTTCGAGCCCCAAACTCACGCCCTCCGTGAATCATTCTCACAAAACGAGAGGTTGTGCCGCATCCAAAAACTTGCTACAATAAGTCCAAGAAGAAGCGCTACTTCAAATATCCCACGGAAGGAATCACATATGAAACTTTATATCGGAGAACAATTAAAAGCACTCCGCAAGGAGAAACAAATTACGCAGGAGGTTCTGGCGGACGTCCTCGGCGTGTCCTACCAGTCCGTGTCCCGCTGGGAGCTGGGAGTATGCTACCCGGACATGGAGCTATTGCCGTCCATCGCCAATTATTTCGGTGTCACCATCGACCGGCTGCTTTCCAATGACAACGTTTCCAAAGAAGCGGAGGAAAAACGCTTTTACGAGAAATTGAATTCTCTGCCCTTTGGCAGTCTGGAGCAGATGCAGTTTGTGGAGGAATACTACCACAAGCATCCCGACAACGACTATATTGCCTATGTTCTGCAGGATATCATGAAAAATTACCTGTTGGTGAACATGGACAAGGTTTCGGATTATCTGCCGGACATGATAAAACTGTATCATCGCTTAAAGGGTACCTGTTGGCACGAAGGTGCCGTCGGCAACATCATCTGCGTCTGTCCGGAGGAAGATTTGAAGCAATGGCTTGACTTATGTTCCTGGAACTCTTCCTATACCCGCAGAGGCTGCCTGGTATCCCGCTATGATGTGCAGCTTGGCCACCAAAAGGAGTATCACCTCCATCAGAGCATCGAAGCCTTTGAAAACTTTGCCCTGCAGTTAGACCGCCGTTTCCCGGATGCCTTTGGTCCGACCCGCAAAGCAGAGTACCATCGCGGTGTTTTAAAGATTCTTGCCTCCTTCGGTGATGGCACCACTCCGCCGGACGGCTGGGCACTGTTTTACGCCTACAAACAATTTGTACTTGCTGCCTGCCTCTTTGGCGATAACAAACAGGAAGAAGGCTGGAAAGAATTCGACGCAGCCTTTGCTTCCTACCGCCGAATCTTTGACCTGGAGGAAAAATGGCTTCCACTCGGAAATGCCATCTTCTCTGACTTAAAAGTCAGCAGGGATTACCATTCCATGCTGGATTCGGAAGGCAAAGAGCATGAAGTTTACGGTGCCTTTTACACCAATTTCTGCCGCGCCGGTTTTCTGCATGAATTTCTGACCAATGAGCGTTGGCATTGGTTTGACGAGGTCCGCAATACACCAAAGTATCTGGCCGCTGTAGAGTGGGCGAAAAAAGAAGCGGAGAAGGAAGAAGCAGAAAAGAATCCAGTTTAATGAACATTTCCGTATAACACTTGATTTCCCTACTAATTATGGTACAATGATTTTATACTAATTTAGTGTCTAGAAAGGAAGTCTAACCTATGAATTATCGTAAATTTGGAAACACCGGTGAAAAAATCTCCGCTCTCGGTTTTGGCTGCATGCGCTTTCCAGAATATGAAAAAGACGGACAGAAGTTTGTAGACCAGGACAAGGTTGACGAAATGATTGCCTACGCCTATCAAAACGGCGTAAATTACTTTGATACCGCACCTTTTTACTGCAATTCCAACAGTGAAGCAGCCCTTGGCCACGCAGTAAAGGATTTCCGTGATAACATCCTCATTTCTACCAAGTGCCCTATGGACAAGGGTATGGGGCCAGATGGCTACCGCAAGCACTTAGAGCGCAGTCTTACCCGCCTTGGTACCGACCACATCGATTTTTATCACTTCTGGGGTATCAACCGCGGTTCCTTCGATGATATCATTATCGGAGAAAACATTTTGGAGGCTGCTGCGAAGGCAAAGGAGGAAGGACTCATCAAACACATCTCCTTCTCCTTCCATGACCATCCATCCGCAATCAAGCACATTGTGGATACTGCCGAAGAACGCGGCGTCAAGATGGAATCCATGCTCTGCCAGTACAATCTCCTTGACCGTTCCAACGAGGAAATGATTAAATATGTTAACGAAAAAGGTCTTGGTACCGTTGCCATGGGACCGGTAGGCGGCGGCCGTCTTGCAGCTCCAACCGACCTTTACGCAAAGCTGACCGGCAAGCCATCCATCGCTACATATGAACTGGCATTTAAATTCTGTCTCGGCAATCCAAACTTAAATTGTGCCCTTTCCGGCATGCAGAATCTTGAAATGGTTCAAAAGAACATTAAGGTTGCTTCCGACGACACCACCTTCTCCGAAGAAGAATGGACAGCCCTTGGTGTGGCTATCGAAGAACTTAAGAAGTTCTCTGAACTGTACTGCACCGGCTGTAAATACTGCCAGCCATGTCCTGTGGAAATCAACATTCCTCATATTTTTGAGATGTGGACCTACTACAACGTATACGGCTTAAAGGACCACGCAATGTACATGATGCGGGAATATCTCAAGAAGGGCGGTAAAACCTTTGCCGACTGTTTGCAGTGCGGCCTGTGCGAGAAAAAGTGTCCTCAGCATCTGGAAATCCGTAAGAACTTAGAGAAGGTATGTAATATACTTTGTGAGGGTGAAAAGTAATTATTGTTTTATTTCTAAGTACAGAAAAAGGACTTGCCAAAGGCAGGTCCCTTTTTAGTATTGAAGTTTAAAGAAATTTCTCAGCACATATCGTGAATCATATTAGTAAATTCATACGCAGTTTTCATATTCGTAATAAGCTGCTCGCATTCTTCAAGGCTTTCTCCATTGGCAAGTTCTTCTCTGAAAAGCCAAATGACCGTTTCAATATACAAACAGCGCAATAAAGTCTCACAGGGAATACCAACGCTGGCACTAAGATTTTTAACAAAATTCAGGATTGTCTCCTTTGGCTCTGAGACTAAGTCGTCTCTGAATTCATCAAGTATAAATCTCGACAAATCAAATACCGGGTCACCTGCTACACCTTTTGGGTCAATGACCGTATAGCCGCCATTTTCATTCTTAAGTATATTTTCGTGATGTAAATCGCCATGTAACAGAACATTGCGTGAATACTTTTGGCATATATCTTTCAGCATGCTCTCGGCGCTTTCAAGATATTGACGTAGTTCTTCACAATCCTTACGATTTTTTGTTCCTTCCTTTCCTGCATCAAACCATTCGGAATATGTAGGGAATTTACTGTCCGGCAAGTCAGTTTTGTGTAGTACTTTAAATATGGCTCCTACAATCTTTATCCGTTCATCGCGGCGTGCACTTTCATATAAAGTATCAGCAGGAATAATCCGTTCCATTATATAAACCTTATCCTCAATTGAATACTCATAAAGTTTGCAGAAATTTTCTCCTTGAAACTGTATTAGTGACATTATTTCTTTTATATCTTCTTCAAACTCATTGTTAATAAGAATTTTGAATATAACATTACCATACCGTTTTGAAAACGCATAGAAAATCAGACTGTTAACGGAAAGCGATGGCTGAAATGTTATTTCGGACAATTCCCATTGATCTTTGTATTTTTCTACAACACTAATTCGCTCGTTATATCTTTCCGCACCCAACTTATTTATAAATCGTTCTGCTTGAGTATATGTCAACAAATAAATCCCGCCTTCCTAAATATAATGCCATAATTATACCAGAATACCAAAACAAATGCCAGATAAAAAAAGGACCAGCCACATAGCCAGTCCTTCCTTGCTAAAGCGGAGACGGAGGGATTCGAGAAAACGAGTGTATTTTTTGAATTCTTTCAAAGTCCAAGAAACACAGTGTTTATGCACCCTCGCGTCTTTTTGTATATTTTTAACAATACCAAATTTTGATGAATATTAACGGATTTTCATAAAAAAACTTTGGATAAACTTTGGATTTTTACAAAGCCTCTAACAGCTCCACCGCCTGATATTTTTGGCTCTCTAACACATGCGTATATGTATTGAGCGTAATCTTAATATCCGCGTGTCCCAACAGTTCAGAAACTACCTTTATCGGTACTCCGGCAGCAATCGCCCTTGTCGCAAAGGAATGTCTTAATGCATGCAAACCTTTGAACTCTATCCCGATACGCTTACACCATCGGTCCAATTCCTGGTCAAAGCTGCGGGAATGTACATAGACACCATCCCTGTTACATACCACATATTCTGATTCAATACCCAGCTCATCATTCCTGCGCTTCATTTCCTGTAAGTGAGAAACCGCCTTTGTATTTAAGTAAACGGTACGATTGCTGGTACGGGTTTTCGGATTCATCATCTTCGTTTCATATCCGCCGATATACTGCATATTTTCATCACGCTTTTTGTATCTGGCAAGAGAGGACCGAATCGTAGCAGTATTATTTTTGAGATTTACATCCTTCCACTTTAACGCCAATAATTCTCCTCTTCGCATACCGGTGTGCGCTAAAAATAAGTACATCGGAGATAACCGGTATAAATGCTTCTCCTCGTATAACGATAGATATGTTTCTTCCATCCGTTTTAAATCTTCCTCAGAATATATTTCGATGTCTTTGGTTTGTACTACAACAGATTCTTTGCTTGGCATCTTTACACCCAGCATCGGATTCTTTACAATGTCTCCGGTTAGAGCCGCATGCTTAAAGCACGGCCGTACAACTTCCATCACTTTTTTGATAGTGGAATAAGCCCTTATTTTTGAAAGGTCATTGAACATTTTCTGCAAGTCAGCAGAAGTCACTTCTTTCATTTTCAGATAACCAATCCGGGGAATCACATGGTTCCGAATCACCTGTTCATGCTTATCGTAGGTTGTGCATTTTACTGTTGTAGCCATAAAAGTTTGCAGCCAATACAGAAAATAATCTTCTACTTTCATATTGGTTATTTTTCCAAACTCCTGTGTCAAAATCTCCTTTCTTTTTTCCTTCATTCTTTTATTTAATTCCGTCTGAGTTTTTGCACTGACTGATACGGTGCGACCGATACGCTTATCATAGAGAATTCCTTCATAGGAACCATCTTTTCTCTGACGTACATGCCCAAGACCATAAGTGCTCTTTTTATTGCAATCTTTTTCCTTCATAACATACCTCCTAAAGTCAAAAGCATTACAATAATATATCAGATGATTCCTATTGTAAGCCTTTCACCAATACCCGTCAAGCGCCCTGCTCATATAAATCAAACTCTTTTCCGGTGTTGCGCTTAAATCATTCCTCCAACTGTTCTTTTGAAACACGGTACTGTCCGCCCAACTTCACCGACGGAATAATCTGCTGCTTCAATAATTGCTGAATTTTTGTTGATTTAAATTGCAAGATGCGCTCCAAATCTATAGGGGTATAGAAGAATAAATCTTCTTCTCTTTGGTATGTTACGTTACTTTGTGTATTCATTTTATCTTTCCCTCCATATCACCATGATTTATTCAAAAATGATATAGAGGGGAAGTTTTCTGCTTTTATTGATGTAATTTAAATATTCCTGCCGCCTTGAGGAATGTCAAGGTCGCCCTGCTCTCTTGACATTCCTCATTCTGTATGATGCCTTGGCTATGCCGACGGAAATAAGACAAATCACTTTTCATTTTCATCGACCTATCCAAGTCTATCATACAGAACCGGCTTTGTTTTCGCTTTAGTAATCAGGGCGGTGCGCCCGCCCTCTTGCCCTTGGAATGCAGGGCAATTCACCCCAGCGGTCTCGGGAAATAAATTATACTATCACGCTAACACATAAGCAATTTGCTACGTTTTGCATATGCATTTCTCTATAATTCGTATATACAATTTTCTGCATTTTGCATATGCAAAGTGCTGTTCTGCAAGCTTCACTCTCATTTTATAGCGGTCCTATTTTTAAAAACTTCTCCTATGCCAAATAATTCTGTCCACTGTCCCCTTTATATAGTTTCTGAGTGAATCAAAAAAGCGTTTTTTTAACTTGAACCACAGTGTCTAGGTACCTACCGGCACCTGCGACACGGTTCGTCAGGCTCACGCCCGACACCTTATTGGGACACCCAAACCCTTTTGCCTTGTGGCAAAAATAGTACTCGCTACGCGAGTAAAGATTCCAACTCACACTATTTCAGAAAGACAGGTACAATAAAATGAAAATGATTAAAGTATGGATTGACGAAGAACTTTATGACATTGTAAAGGAGGCGGCAGATAACAAATCAATGTCCGTATCAGAATATGTCCGGGATATTCTATCAAAGAACTCCTATGTAGACATTACACTAGACTTTGCGGATGTATACCGCTATGTAGAAACCATTGAAGATTTAAAGCAAAAAATCAATTCTATTCTTCCTTCTATCTTTCGCTCCGGAAGAATTTACGAGCAGGAAGCCGTTATTATTAGACATACCTTGAATCAGATTTCAGAGAAAGTAAATGATACCTGGCGCTATGTCACTGTCATGCGTGCTGATATGTACGATAGCGTAAGAAAAAAGCTCTATCACACCGTCAGACAGCATGGCTACAGCAAACGCCATACAAAAGAAGCTTTGGATAGACTTGAGGAAAAGTACAACTCTGGTGGCACATCTTCTGATTTGTAAGGGGACAAACTTTATCCCCCGCTTATACACTTTTCGTATAAGACGGGGATAAAATCTGTGTAACTTTTCTGCTAATTATTCTACTGAATCTGATGAATATTCTGCTGATTTTGTATGCCATCCTTGTTTTATAGCTTCGGCACTTCTCTGGCACTTTATTAAGCGTCTTCGGCACTCTTTGATGGTTCTTCGGCACTTTTTTGAATCTCACTATGTTTCTTTACTCATATTTTAAATGGTATCAACAAGTTTCTATAAATTCACTATCCACCGACCTTTTCTATTGGTACCTTCTCTTACAATCATATCATCATTTTGCAAGTCCTGCATAATCCACTGTACTTGTTTCCTCGACAAATTCAGTTTTCCATAATTTCAGTTTGTGTAATCAAAGGATTATCCGCCAAAATATTAAATATTTCCTGCCTTCTTTCGGCTCACTTTTTGGTTCACCTTTGGTTCATTTTCTAAATCCTCATAAAAACCTATCGTACACAAACAATCTTATAATAAAATAAGTTCTCTCCTCGTCAGTTTCAAATTCCAGCATTGGAGAACCATTTTTCTTCCAGTGCATTTAAAATTTCTTACCACAGCATTTTTTATATTTCTTTCTACTTCCACACGGGCATAATTCATTTGGATATATTTTCATTGGTTTTACAATTGTTTTTGACTTCAAATTAACTCCTGTATCCAATCGCCTTAAAGATGTAGTTTGTATTCCCTCACGATTTAAATTTACCATTTCTATTCTATAAATCAATTCATAGAATACCGCTAAACATTTATACATCTGCCATATATCGTAGCATATTTCTATTAAAGTTTTCTCCGTAAATTTATTCTTATCCTTAATATCGACGAACCTAATAATCTGCCCTCTTCCATTTGCCACCTCTTCTCCTTCATAGCTATAATGACCTATTGCATTTCTTACATCCGGACTCAAGAGATTGCACACCAATCTCTCAAACTCTTCTTCAGAAGAAATATATCTTACTATCTTACCTTTCTTAGTAATTGTAGAAAACTTTTCTAGGCTGTCCATATCTATTCCGTTGTTGTCACGTAACTTATTAAAATCTTTTCTAGTATAAGCATTATCTAATCCGACAATAATAATTGCCATATCACAAATTATTTCATATAAATCTACATATATTTGCTTTATATCCTCAAATGAAGTTGTTGTAATAACATAGTCTCCTTGAAATACCTTTTGGGGACCCGATTTATAATAATCAATGCCTACCGCGGGTAATATATACTCTAGTTTTCTATAAATCTGTGAACTAAGCGATACCATTTTCTTTTTCCAAGTTATTAACCGTCCCTTTTGTTTTAGGAATATCGCTAACTTTTCTATCTCGTTTCTCTCTTTTTGCAAAACATTTCCAAAAAGAGTAATTGTTTTATCTAGCAGATTTTTTTCATCATCTCTCATAAATTGCATCTGATTGACATGTGCCATTACTCGCAAAATATCAGCTTTTGTTTTCATTGGAAAATAGAATTCAGTGAAATTAAGCTTATTTCTGACTACTTTCTCAAGCATTTCTATATTATCGGCATAAAACAACTCATTCACTGTTTCTACTTCTGACAGCATATTTTCTCTATAGCCAAAAACTCTTGTAAATTCTTGCCGAAACTTCAAATAGTCCATTAATTGAGTAGCCAAAATAAATGGTGTGGGAAATGCTACAATATCCGTGGGATTTTCTACACGATATGGCATCACAGTTAACAATTCACTAGAAGAATATACCACGTAATCCACATCGCCCCCATATAATAATTCACCATTTGAAAAACTTATTTTTCCGTCTTTGCGTTCCCCCTTAAAGGTTATTCCACATTCACATTAAAATCTAATTGGATGATTCTCCACAAATCCCATTTGATATTTAACTAGAGCCACTTTACCACATACATCGTAAGCGCCTGATATAAGGGTGTCAAAAATATACCGGACTCTCACGTGGAGAATCCGGCACATTGGAGTATTTTACTCTATTTTGTTATTCCGCATACATTCTGGACTGTTTCACTCCATGGTGCCAGCTTTGACAGTT
>JAGBCB010000036.1 GCA_017938145.1 Lachnospiraceae bacterium | reverse complement strand
CCATGCAAACAAACGACCTTCATACCTTGATTATAATGCTTTTTTCGTAGGATTCATAGTCCAAATCTTCATTTTTTTAACAGAATATCTTCTCACAGCCACTTTTGATCTATTTTCTAGAAGTTAGTTTTTCATTTAAGCAGAAATAGAAGGGAGGTGGTGATAATGATGACTACGTTTGAAGCAATCTCTTTGATGATAGCTTTTGCAATGTTAATCGTTACACTGCTTGCCTACATAGATAGGATTAACAAGCGAAAATAAATAACCTCACCTATGTACTTAGCCCGTCGTAGGTGAGGTTATCATTAACTAAACTTTCAAGAGGCTAACCACCTTGTGTGGCGGTTGCTCCTTTTATGTCTTGATTATAACATAGGTCTTTTAGTTTTTCAATATTTTTCATATGCGACCAAAATCAAAAACTTCATTCTAAACATTACATTAAATAATTCAAATTATCAATGACCCGTCTATCCCACACATCATACCCTTGTCTCCGTGCCGAATCATATACGGGACGCATATTTCTCTCTAAAATATTATAAAACTCTGTATCAGTGTTTCCTTTGCGATACAACTCCTGATTTGCCCAAATGGAGTGCAGATTATCGCGATAGCACGCTTCATACAAGCTTCGAATCCCCGGCTTTTCGTGTACCTGCTCATACATGATGTATTGGTTTCTTGCAAAACTTTCAAAAAATACCCAATCCGGCAAACGATTGTTTTTGGAAGAATTTAAAGAGGAATCCATCGGCATCAGATTCCATAGCTCGTCGTTCATGACAAAGGACCATGGGATAAAATGGTCAACATCATATTTTTCTTTATTGATTTTATCCCCCGTAAACACATCGTTGATGCTACAGATATCCAGTATACCATCCCACAATTTGCGTACATGGGACAATTTTCTCATCTTTTCATCTAACGGTGCCAGTTTGTAAATGAGCCCCGGCACCTCTGGATTATTATTCTGCAGCCACTTTACCTTTTCACACTGAATCCAACCAAGAATACTAACCGTATTATCCTTAATCATCTGTATCCAAGCAGTACTAAAGGTCAGCTTACGGTTTAATCCGGTTTCATTGCCAAATGTGTACGGAAGTAAGATTGCATTAGAGTTCAAAAAATTGTAATAGGCAATCATTCGACCGGCACTGCTGTCCAGACTGATACGCTCACCGGTTTTGTTGGCAAATCCGGACAGGGCCTTGTATGGAACGTTATTCGTGAGCGCCTGTTTCTCCGCATGAAGTAGCTTATCAAACTTCGCAATCGCATTCTTTATTTCTACCCTGGAAGCATTCGCCGGCAAGTCACTTAACTCTTTCAATTTTAGAACAGCCCGCTCCAAATTATCGCGTACTTCACCGTCAGCCCAAAGACCACTCAGATGGATGTGAAACTCCAGTACAGAATACCAGGCATTGGCAATCATCTCGTTGATGATTTCGTCATAGGTTGCCTCGCATCGATTCTCGGAAATAAGTTGCACGATAGCCTCCAACCAATAAAACTTATAGCAGTAGGATGGGTCCTTCATCATCCGGGAGAAACCTTCAATATCGAGGGTATTGTAATACTTATTGTCGATAATTAAGCCAAGGCTTGTTTTCTCAATATCAAATTCAGCCATCGTTCCTCACCTCTTCCCGGGCGTACATCTGTGGTAATTGTCAAATCTTCGATTTCCAGTTCCGGACACTTCCGTAGCAATTCTTTGAACGTTTCCTCCGTCATATCGGTAAAGAAACGACCGTTTCGCTCTCCGGAAAATGTGCCGTATTTAAAGGAAGTATACAACACACCATTATTCTTCAACGCCGCACTTATCTTCTGCATTACTACCACTAAATCGTCATACGAGCAGTGCAGAATGGAGGAACACGCCCAAACGCCATCGTACGCATCTTTCTCATCCAGTTCCAGAAAAAGCATTTGCTTTACCGGAATTCCTGTATATTCGCTGGCCAGTTTACATAATTCTTCGGAACCGTCTGTGGCAGTTACCTGAAATCCCTGCTCCAAGAAATACTTTGTGTCACGGCCGGAACCGCAACCAAAATCAAGAATGGTTGCTCCTTGCGGCAGGCAGTCGATGAATTTGTTCTGGATAATTTTAAAATCAACGTCTATGGTTCCTTCTATGAAGGATAAAGCATTTTGGTTGTAATATTTTAGGGTGGTGGTCATTTTAACCTTTTCCTTTCATTTTAGAATCTGTAATATAAGAGTAATTTCATCAAAAAAGCAATCATTCTTCCCTACTTGATAATAGATGTATTTGGATCCGAAAAAAAATTATTTTCGCCAAATTTCCCAAGTGTGCCAAATCGCTCCAATGCGCTTCGAGGAAAGTGAAATTACCCATTTTCGGACCTCCTTTGTAAACCTCTAACTACCTATGCTTTGTTTCAATTGTTTTAATATATTCTTCTATTGCTTCATAGTCTGACCATTTTCCCATTTCTCTCCATCTAGCCTTTAAGCTTATGATATCTATTTCAGAAATATATGGTGAAATTTTTTCAACAGATACAACAAAATCACTATACATTCGAGAAGGTAGTATGTATGTAATGAAGAGCATGCCAAGCCATAATATTACTACAATAGACATGGTGATTTTGTAGAAACCTAGCCTTTTTTCTATGTTATTGACCTCTGTGTTTATTTTTACAATTTCTTCTTGCAGAACAGCCAATTCATCTTCCTTTTTTACAGAGTTTTTATTTTTGTTATTTTCCCTGTTTTTTATAGTACGATTTGAAAATAAAACACCTAAGGCTAACCCTAAGATACAACTAATCAATATTGTAGCAAACCCCGTCATCAAAGAAATATACGTTGTTTTAGCACATTGTGATATTACATATCTTTCTAATCCTTCGACTACACTTCCTGCCTTTGATACTAAAAATTCAATGACTGGTTGAAGCATAAATGTAAATAAAACACTTGCAATTATTCCGCTGATAATTCCTTCTTTTGTTAGATATTTTTTCATATCTTTTCCTCCTATATCTCGTAAAGACATTATAGCACTTTACAACCATAACTTCCAACATTCTTTTCTTTTTGAAATAGAATATCATAATTTACATTTTATCCATTTATCTTTGCTTTTAATTCCGCAACCCTCTCATTCCGTTCCTTATTATCTAATTCCAAAAAGGCAAGCAACATCATTTGATACAATTCATCATACCAATCTTCCAGTGCCGGCTTTCGCATTTTTGCAACAGCTTCCTTATAATTCTTGTCACTTTTACTCCTATTATTGTGTCGTAAGTTCAAATTATTAAGCATAAAGAAAATATCATCTGCAAGTTTCTTATTGATCTCGTTAATATCTTTTCTCTTAGGTTCAAGTTCAGACCCTAATGCCAAAAGAATCACTTTTTTGCTCTCAATATCTCCTTTTAAAGAATGATGATTATATTTTACAATTTGATACGCCAGGTTATCTTCTACTATTTCTGCTACAGACGTTGCTGACGCATTTTTTCTCACAACAAGAACCTGTTCTTTCTTTTCATACAATTTCATCTCATAATTTAACCAATCCAAAACTGTAACTAAATTTTCTTCAACTGCATTAAATACATCAGATAATTGTATAGTATATTTTTTAGTTGTTTTCACTTTCTTGGCTAACCATAAGACATTAGCAACATATTCTAAATAGATTAATACGTTTTCTTCGCAAAAATCATCTTCCGAAAACATATCATTTATTCCTAACGTGTTAAGCAAATCTTCTAGATTTACACAAGTACGCCTTGCCTTCCAAGTCTTAAATGCATATTCATCAACAAATTCTTCTATCTTCATATATTTACTTACTTCCATATCCCAGAGCGGATAGGAACTGTCATAAAGGCGTACACCTTTTTTATCATTCAACATCGATTCTAGACGCGTAATTTCTTTAGATAAGTCTCTCATGCTTTCCATAATTTGAAAAATATTTTTTCTACCCATACTTTATCCTTTCACTCTTTACTTCTATAGTTTTTCTAATCTATCTCTTTATTCTACAGCAAAAGTCATTTAACGCTCCCTTAACACTATTATACCACACTTTTCCACCTATTACCATCATATCACTTTCTGTCGAAAAACACTGTAACGTCCCGCGAAACTTCCTTTTATCTTTAACCGCAAAAAGCACTCCAACACAAGTTTTCTTCCCTTCTGTTGGAATGCTTTTTATTTTCTCTCCATGTATTAGTGCACTTTATTTCTAATATCTTCACACTTAGCAAACCGATATGTATTTGCATATTTAAGCTTATAATCGTTTTCTTCTTTTTCCAACTGTACTGAAACACCATAGGTATTGGAATACTTTTCTAACGCCACACAACCTTCAATTACTATATTCTTGGCATTTAGCATTTTCTCATACACGTTCTTTTCTATGAAACACCCAACACCTAAGACCATTTCATTGTTCATGTTAACTTTAGAATATGCTTTATCCCAATGACGTTTACAAAGCTTAAGCACTAACCCACTATCAGTTCTGATAGAAAAGCAATTCGCCCAAAAACACTGATAAGCATTCTTTTGATTATTACTAAAACAAAGTTCTATTTCAAGTTTTCTTCCCATTGTATCATTGCTGTTCAAATAAGAATAACTCAACTCCTCCATTTCAGAATAGACATCGGTTTCTTCCCATTCACCAGACTTTAAGTAGGCGTTGCAACCAATCAATACTAATGACTCATTTTTACCTTCTTGCCACGGCATATGTACTTCAAACACAGTTACACTTGGACTAACATCTAGCATAAAATATACCTCCATCATTTTCTTTTCTGTAATTATATCATATTCTATAAGATATTGCTAACTCTTCGTATCTTCAAATTCTCCCTCCTAACACACCGACAACTGCTTAATCCCTTCCTTCTGCTCAATCAGCCGGAACAGATAATCCACCCTTCTTGCAGTACGCTTTTCCTGGCGGCGCTTTGCGGCGTGGTAATAATAGCGCTGCTGTCTGGTGCGCTGCGGCATCTGACGGTAGTCCGTCGGGCCAAACTGACGGAACTCGTCGTGGCTCTGTATGTACCGGAGAAGCTTTAGGATGCTGCCTGCCTCGTACATGTCCTTCTGGCGGTGGTACGGTACCTTTTCCACGTCCGAAAGTGGGATGTGCCCCTTTACATAATTTCTGTGGAACAGGATAAACTTCTGCTCGTGGGTCTTATAATGAATCTTCCAGCAGCCCACGTCGGTTCTGACATAAACCATGTTGCCCACAAGGTCCACATCCATGTTGTGATGTGCCCTGCAGAACTTCTCGGCCTCATCCTGCTCCAGCTGATATACGAAGTTCATGGTGTTACAGCATTTGCAGGGCCGGTAGCCCTTCCATTCTGCGTCCTGCCACGGTAGCTGCATCCGGTTTCTTTTATAAATTTTGCGTGCGTATCTGCACTCCGGCCGGTGATAGACCATACTGTTTGACTGCTTGCTCATCATTCTCATATTGTTCCTGCTCCTTTCGGTTTGGTTTTGTTGTAACCAAATTTTAGCAAAGAACAAGTCCCATTGAACGGACAAGTGGTCGAAACCTTGTTCTGTTTTTATTGACATTTTCGTATATTTCCCTTATAATTAACGTAAAATAAATCAATGGTGGTTGATTTTGGGCTGGTCGCAAGACCCTGGTCCACCGAGCGACGGGGAATTTCCCCGCCATTTTTCAACTACCGATTTAATTTGTACTATGGAACTTCTTGCCGAAAAGGCTGAAACTAATTCATTCACTCATTCCGAACTTGATTTTTTTGACAATATCCGAGATTTTAAGAAAAATTATTTAAAGCATATAAGAAAAAAGGCTCTTTAATCGAGCCTTTTTCACATATAATACAAACTCATTTAATTCTTCTTGCACGTTTTGGAACCTTTATATTAAAATCTTGTATGCGCTTGGCATATATTTCATCTTTTGCAATCAACCCCAAATCTTTATCCATACCGCCAAGAGCGTGTAACACCGCCGCATAAGTTCCGATTGCAACAGTAGGAGTTCCTTTTTCTACCGCCCAAAGCGTTGCTCTGCTGATGCCTGCTCTTTCTGCCACAAGTTCCGTGGAAAGATTGCGACGTAATCTGGCTAGCTTTATCTGTTCTCCCATTGTTTCTAATATTTTTTGTGTTCCCGGCATAACTGCCACCGTTTTTTTGCTCATATCAATTCTCCTTATGTTTAATATAATAAACTATACATTTACTTTTGTCAATTTAATTAAACATATCTTCTTTCCAGAGCAAATAAAAAGCACCCTTTCGGATGCTCTTTACTTGCGTATTATCTTGCGTACTTTCTTCCCTTATCTTCTCTTCCTATAATCTGCCTCAATCTCTTCCTTCCAATCCCCCAGTGCCTCAGCACAGCACGCGGAATCGGCACATCTTACCCTGCTAATCGCCTTATTAAGTGCCTTATAATTTACCTCCGTGCCCTTGGAATCGCATACATAATTAGCGGTCCGGTCTTCCCGGATTCCGAATCTGCCCGCTTCCTTAGCGGCATCGATGTTGGCACCTAAGAACAGAAACTCCCAGCCAAAGCGTTCCTTCTGGCGTTCTACCAGTTTCTTCACCTTGTCGTAGGTGTACTGGGTGCTGGCGTTTTCCTGACCATCGGTGGTAATCACAAATAAAGTCTTCTCCGGGCGGTCCTCTTCCCTGGCATACTTATGTACGTTGCCGATGTGGTGGATAGCTCCGCCAACTGCGTCCAAAAGTGCAGTACAGCCTCCTACAAAATAGTCTTCCTCCGTCATCGGACGCACTTGGTCAAGGGGTACCCGGTCATGTAACACCCTGGTCTCGTTATCGAACAATACGGTGGAGATGTAGGCTTTGCCTTCTTCCTTTTTCTGGCGCTCAATCAGGGAGTTGAAACCTCCGATGGTGTCCTTTTCCAGTCCGCTCATGGAGCCGCTTCTGTCCAAAATAAATACGATTTCTGTTAAATTCTTTTTCATGTTTGCCTCACTTTCCGCAGGTACTTTTTCTTCCCTGCAAAACACTGTTTTCTTGTTTCTGAGGCTACTATATCACAAGGACAAAAAAATCAGGTCGCCATGGCGGCGACCCGAAAAAATTGTTCTTATTCGATAAAACACGGCAGTCCGTGCTCTTCCAGTGCAATATCAATTTCAATCATGTCATGCACTTCATGCTCAATAAAAAAGGAGAAAATAATGTCCCGTTTATCGCAAGGCGACAGGGCATATCCGGCCCGTGCCAGCAAGTCCTTGGTTTCGTCAAGATTAAGCGATGCTCCCACGCAAAGCCGCATAGCCGTGGCCTTATCCGGGTGATACTGCGGGTTTAGCTTAATCTTGGAAAAGAGCTGCTTGGTAATCAGGGCTCGTTTATAAACCTCTGCGTTGGTAAGTCCTTTTTCTTCAATCAGGTACAGCAGGTACTCCTGGAACGTATCCGAAAGATGATTCATGCGCTCCTTCAGGGCAGACTGGTTGTCCTCCAAAAAGTCGCTGTAATTTGGGGCCGCAGACATCTGCATTTCGCACAGTTCCGGTGCTTCCATTGGTGCACTGTCTTTTACCGCCATCGGGCGCAGAAAGCTTGCTTTTTTCGCTTCCCGCCGCATTCCAAAGAGCGGAGCACGGCGTTCTTCCCGGTTTTCTTCTATATAGTTGAGTTCTATGTACTTTTGTAACGCAAGATATAATTCTCTGCTAAGTTTTTTCTTTCGCAGCATGTTATCACTTCTTTCTTATTCCTGCACCAGTGCCTTACCAAACTGGGTTTCGTAAAGCTCCTGATAAATTCCGCCATCATCCAACAGCTCGGTATGGGTACCGCGCTCGGCAATTTCACCGTCCTTGATAACCAGAATTTCGTCGGCTGCCAAAATGGTGGATAATCGGTGTGCAATTAAGATACTGGTTCTGGAGTGAATGATTGGGTCAATGGCCTCCTGAATCTTCTTTTCGGAAATGGAGTCCAGAGCGGAAGTGGCTTCGTCAAAGATAAACAGCACCGGATCCTTTAAGAGGATACGAGCAATGGAAATACGCTGCTTCTCGCCGCCGGAAAGCTTTAAGCCACGGTTACCCACCATGGTATCAAGACCCTGCTCCTGGTTCTGCACAAAGTCGTAGATATTGGCTTTTTTGCAGGCTTCAATGAGTTCTTCTTCAGTGGCATCCGGCTTTGCATACAGCAGGTTTTCACGGATGGTGCCGTTAAAGAGATAAGTTTCCTGGCTGACAATACCGATGTTTCTGCGTAAAAACTCTAAATCCAGCTTACGTACATCGATGCCGTCGAAGGTAACCTCACCACCGCATACGTCGTACAGACGCGGAATCAGGTTGATGATAGTACTCTTACCGGAACCGGACGGACCTACAATGGCAATACTGTTACCGCTCTTTAATTCGAAGTTCACATTCTTTAAAATCTGACGTTCCGGATTGTAGGAGAACTGTACGTTCTTAAACACTACGTTACCGTTGGCTGTGGCCGGAACAACAGCATCCGGTGCATTCTGAATTTCCACCGGCATGTCAAAGTATTCAAAAATTCTGGTAAACAGTGCCATGGAACGGATCCACTCTACCTGAATGTTAAGCAGGGAATTTACCGGACCATACATTCTGCCAAGCAGCGCCACCAGCACGGAAATGTCACCTACGGTAAGGGTGGAGTCGTACTTCATAATAAGAATACCGCCCACCAAATATAATAACATTGGGCCCACGCTGGAGAAGGTATTAATTACCACTATAAACCAACGGCCTGCCATGCTTTCTTTGATATGAAGACCGATCATCTTGCGGTTGGCATCCACATAACGGTTATATTCGTGTTCTTCCTTGCCAAACAGCTTTACCAGCAGCTGACCGCTTACCGATAACGTCTCGTTTAAAATACCGTTGATTTCGTCGTTGCACTCCTGGGCCTCACGGGTTAAGGTCCAGCGGGTTTTGCCGGCCCAGCGGGTCGGAATGGTAAACAGCGGGATAATGAGCACACCCACGGTGGCCAGAATCCAGTTTTCGCGGTACATAATTACCACGGCGCAAATCAGGGTAATGGAATTGGACAAAATAGATGTAAAGGTGATGGTTACCACACGCTCTACACCGGAAATATCGCTGGTCATGCGGGTAATAATATCGCCCTGGTTGCTGGAGGTAAAAAAGCCCTGGGACATCTTCTGCAGATGTCCGTACATCTTGTTTCGCAGGTCAAAGGAAAGATGCTGGGCAATCCAGTTATTTAAGTAGCTCTCCGCCACGCCGATTAAATTGGAACCAAGAGACACGCCTAAGGATGCCACAATCAAAATGATAAGCATCCGCAGATTCTGCCCGATGAGACCTTCATCAATGATGCGGCCGGTTAATACCGAAGGCAGTAAGCCCAGAATGGAAGATACAACGATACAGGCCAATACAACAGCCAGTTGCTTCCAGTAAGGCAGTAAATAGGAAAAAATTCGTTTTACTAAAGGCCAGGTGACCTTTGGCGCATTGGCCTTTTCTTCTTCTGTTAAATATCCGCGGCCCATCGGGCCTCCTCCCATTGGTGGCATGGCTAGTCTCCTCTCTTGTATAAAAAATCTTCTTTTTTCCATTATATCACAGGTTTCTTTCCTGCATCAATGTTTTATATAAAATGTTCATAAAATTATTCCTGATACACTGCTGCCAGCTTATCTGCAAACTCCTTCATCTGGCTTACCACTTCCTCCGGGCCTTCAATTTTTACCCAGCGGCCAAGGCTTGCTATCCAACCGAAAAACTGCTTGCTTACCGCTACGTCAACTGCAATGCGGCTGCGGTCTTTTCCTTCTGCCGGGTAAATGGAAATGTCTTTTCCGAACCGGTCGATAAACACACCAACCATATAATTCGGGAACGAAATATGTACCTTATTTACGTCACCGTGGAACATGCCGAAATTTACGGTAGAATAGGCCGCCGTATCAAATTCTTCGAACAGTTCCTTTCCGTTGCGACGTTCATCCAAGATTGAGATTTTCACCATTTTATCCACGCGGTAATGCTTCATGGACTGACTATACTCATCAAAAGCCACCAGATAGTAATTTTCATCGTCCCAGGTAAGTGCCCAAGGGCTTACGGTAAAAAAATCCCCATTATGAAGCGGCACCAGTTCCTTATTGGTGTACCAGTTGCAATACTGAAATTTAATTTTACTGTTTTTTGCAATGGCTGCGTGCAGGGTATCCACGTTGTAATAAATACTCTCGTTCATAGTTTTGATACGGCCGTGCACATATACCTGACGCTGCAACTGCGCCGCCTGATACCTGCTTACTAACCCTTTTACCTTTTTTATCAGTTCATTGGATTTCTTTTCTGTAATAAACTTAGAAGACTGAATGGCATCGATTAGCAGCTTAATTTCTGCTACCTCAAATTCTCGTGCTCCCACATGATAATAGGTTTCCCGTCCCACTTTTTCTTTGATGATTTCAATGCCTAACTTTTCCGTCATATCTTCGAAGTCGGCATAAATGCTCTTCCGTTCCGCCGTAACCCCGTATCGCTCCAGCTCTTCTAAAATTTGAGGCAGGGTCAGACCATGTTCGTCGTCGGTTTTTTCTAACATAATCCGGGTCAGATAGGATAATTTTAACTTGGAATTATTTCCTTTTGCCATTGTCCGGGTCCTCCTTCGCATTGTCTTATTCCAATTATAGCACAATGCTGGGATTTTTAAAGGACATTATATTTTTATTTTGCTGCTTTTTCCTTCTGATACAATCTGTTGATTCTTACCCAAACTCCCAAATCATCTGCCACCTGCAAAAATCCGATAATTCCGATAATAATAAAGCATACTGTAATAGGTGTCATTTTGTTTTCCTCCCGTTTTTTCATTTGTGTTTTTGTTTACACTTGGAGGATAGCAAAAAAGAAGTCCGATAAAACGGACTTCTTTATGTTTTTCTGATATTTATTTTGCAATTTCCGCAATGTCATAATCAAGAGACAGCGGTTTTCCTTTATATATCTTGGAAAAATTATCAAAAATTCGATTGACAATAAAATCAATATCTTCTTTTTCAGCATCCATCAGTACCACAAGGAATTGTTCGCTGCTGAACCGGGTACATACGTCTACCGTACGCAGGGATGCCTGAATGGTCTTTTCCATGCAAAGCATTGCTGCTTCTTTTTCATCAATATAGAGACTGCCTGCCACCTCCGGCTGCACGGTAATCATAATAAGCTCCAGGTTATGACTGAACCGGTCGGCGATATAGCGTACAAAATCATACACCTTGGCAAACTCGCGGTATTCCACACTTAAGGAACCACTGTAACCGCCCTCCTTTGTTAAACCGGTAACCAGACGGTTTAAATCATCGGAAGAATTTTTCTTTGCCTGGTTCATGGAACTGGTGTAGAAGTAATAACTGCCTTTACCACGCTGTTTTACATGGTATAATGCCTTGTCTGCCTTTGCAAGAATGTCGGTGTATGCATCCTTTGGTGTACACATGCAAAGACCGGCAGATAACGAAGAACCGGACAGGTATGGGCTTCTTTCCCTCTTTGCGGCAAAGTCTTCGTAAATGTCATTCATACGCCGGATAGCGTCTTCTTTATCCGCACCTATCATATACAGTACAAATTCATCGCCGCCAAGACGCATGGCAATGGCATTCTGACTATGGGCAGACAGCACCTCACCCACGGTCATTAATGCGTAATCTCCTGCCAAGTGGCCCATGGTATCGTTAGTTCTCTTTAAGTTATCCAGGTCAATAAAAGCAAAGCATCCGTTTGCTTCCGTCATGGCACAGGAAATCCGTTCTTCTCCCTTCATTCTGCTGAGAAGTCCGGTTAAATAATCGGTATCGCCGGCCTTTCTGGCCTCTTCTTCGATACTCTTCATAATCTGCTGGATCAGCTGGGAACCCTCACCGGTAATGGTCTTTTCTTTTTCTTCTTCCACCTCCGGTGCTATGTACAATTTATCTTCGTCAAATAACTTAATAAATTTATCCAAAAAGTCAGGATCAAACTGGGTGCCTCTGCCGTTGATAAGCTCTCTGCGGATAATTTCTTTCGGAAGCACATCGCGGTAGACACGTTTACTGTTCATTGCATCATAGGCATCTGCAATGCTGATAATACGGGCAACGGTAGGAATATTTGCACCTGCAATTCCGCTTGGATATCCGCCACCTTCATAACGTTCATGATGATACTTGGCACCGGCATCCACATAAGTAATGGTTTCAATATCTTTTAATATATCGCCGCCGATGGTGGTATGGGATTTAATAATATTAAACTCATTATCCGTCAGCTTGCCCGGTTTATTAAGTACTCTGTCCGGAATACCTACCTTACCGATGTCATGCAGCAGGGCAATATATTTTAAATTCTTGACCTTTTCTTCGTCCCAGCCCAGAGCTTCTGCCAACATAGCGCTGTACTCTGCCACACGGATGGAATGACCTTTGGTGTATTTATCCTTTGCTTCAATCATGCTGGCAATGGTTGCAATAATCTCGAAGGAAAGCTGCTCCACCTGGCGGGTCTTCTGTTCTACCTTACGCTCCAGATTCTTGGTCAGTTCATCCAATTCCAGAATGTTGTTAATTCTGTTCATCATAACCTGCGGTACAAACGGTTTACGGATAAAGTCCTTTGCGCCCATGGCAAGAGCTTTAATTTCATTTTCTGCCTCCACGCCGGAAGTAAAGAAAACCACCGGAATATCCCGTTTTGGTTCCATCTCTTTAATTCTTTTGAAGGTTTCAAAACCATCCATCTTTGGCATGAAAATATCAAGTAAGACCATATCTACCTGGTTCTCTGCCAAATAAGCCAGCGCCAGTTCCCCGGACTTTACAAGCACCGGATTGTACTTCTCTTTTAAAATATCTTCCACAAACTTTAAGATTGTTGTGGAGTCGTCAACCACCAGAATACGTTTCATTATATTACCTCCGTAAAACTCGCTTATCTTCTACCTGCTTTTTTTCTGGCCTTATTTTCATACATAAGCTTATCGGCCTTTTTCAAGGCATCCAAAAAATCAAGTCCATCTGCCCGTACCGTTACCGTACCGATGCTTGCCTCAGCCAGGTACGGATTACCGCTTTCTTTATTAACAATTGCCAGATTTTTATCTATTCCGTCTTTCAACAGCCGTTCTTCTGCCACTGTGTCAGCAACCGCACAAACGACCATTTCATCGCCGCCGAACCGGCCGCACAGCTTATCTCCAAAAGGAATGCCCCCGATTGCCTGTGCTACGGCCTTAATAACAAAGTCTCCGGCCGCATGACCGTAACGGTCATTGATTTGCTTTAAATTATCCACATCAACAGAGGCAACAATCACATATTTTCTTTCTGCCACCGCCAGTAAGTCCGGCAGGGCATCAAAAAACCCGGTGCGGTTCAGCACGCCGGTAAGATAGTCTGTCTGGGACATCTTCTCGATGCTTGCTGCCGTATATTTCAAATTTCTGATGATCCGGTAAGTGCCGAATGCATTACTGAGTGTTTTTACATATTGAAGAATCTTTGCATATTCTTCCGGATGAAAGGAACCAAAATGCAAATATCCAAATGCTTTTCCAAGAAAAGTCAACGGGGTAAACAACAACGGCTCTTCCCTTACCCGAACCCATTCTTCCAAATCCGGCAAAATATACTTTTTAGGCATTGCTTCCGGAAACAGCGCATTGTCTGCTTCGGTACGGTATATTACCTGCATCCGGTCATCAAAGGAATCCAAACGTTCTTCCAAAGCCGGATTTACCGACTCATCCAGACATTCCTCGTTCATGACAACACAAATATTATAGAAATTAAATTCCTGCAGGCATTCTGCAAACTGCTTCGGAGAATCGCAGCCGAGAATCATTTCGGAAACTTCCATCAGGGTCCGTTCATCGTCCTGGTACTTGATAAAGCGGTCCTCTGCCCATTTCATACGTTCTCCGATATTAATGTTATGATTTGCCCTGCGGCGGCAACCGCAAGAACGGTAAATATCTTTTACATACGGCACCCCATACACCTGCTGCAACGGTTTATGTTCTTCTGCCTGTTGCAAAATATCTAAAATAGCCTTGGCAGACAAAGTCATATCGCATTTTGCGGTAGTAAGGGGAGGTTTATTATACATAGCCTCCATGATACCGTCAAAGCCGGTAACAACCACCTGCTCCGGTACGGAATATCCGCTTTTTTTCAATTCTTCACACGCCGCAATCGCCATGCTGTCATTAGCACATATAATTGCCCTCGGCAGTGTTCCGTCCGCAATCATCTGCTGCACAGCCTCTCTGGTCGGTCCCCACCAGAAATCACCATAGAACAACCGCTCATCACTAAACGTCAGATTGTTTTCGGATAATACTTTTTTATATACTTTAATTCGGTTTTCCGAATGATATTCTCCCTTTGCTCCGGCTATCATGCAAGTGTCCGTAATACCGTGTTCTTCTATTACATGCCGGACAATTGACTCAAATCCGCTCTCATAATCAAACATCAGTGTTGTTGCATTCGGGTGAACCTCACCTACGGAAATTACCGGAATTTTATGCCCGCTTGCCGATGCAATAATTTGGTCTGTCAACACCGGATCCATAAAGGACTCCGAAAATATCACCACTCCATCCACAATATCATAGTCAATCAGTTCGAAAATGGCTTTTTCGCCCTCTTCGCACTTTTTCTGATGATAAAAATCGGTGCAGGTGTGATAAATAAACAACTTATATCCATTGTCCTGCAACACGCGGTTTAGTGCCTGGATAAATTGAAAATGCCCGGTGTCTCCTGCATTTGAAATACATAATGCAATTATTTTCTTTCCGTAAATCATAATTTTTCCTTCCGTTGCTTAAAGCACCCAGATTCTTACGTTCTCCCGGAATGCATTTTTATTCACAACTGTTTGCGCCCATTTTAGGCACACTCTCTTTAAGTTCGGACAATCTTCAACAAAATTATCCTCCAAACGCTCCACCTTGCCCTGGAAATATAACTCTCTGAGCTTGCTGCAGCGGACTGCCACCGGCGCATGCATTACTACATCCGCCCTGGTGGAAAAATCTATTTCCGTAACCTCGCAATCTGCAAAAGCACGAGCATCTATCTCCCTTACACTTTCCGGTAAGATTACAAGCTGTGCCTCGCTTTTGTAAAACGCATAAGGTGCAATACGGTATACCGTATCCGGAAGCTTTGCTTCCATTACCATGCTGTTATGGAATGCAGAGACCAATATACCGTTAATAATTACATAGCTATTCTTTTCTCTCTCATTTTCCAGCCAGCCGGTGCCCTCCAGCGCCCAAACTCCGATGTAAGCAAGGGTAGACGGAAAAACTATTTCCGTAAGTTCTTTTCTTCCGTAAAATACCCGATCGGCCAAAGCAGTAACTCCTTCCGGAATTTTTACGCTGCTGCCCTGTATTTCGCAGCGCTCCAGCACACCCTCATGAATAAAAAAACGAGCCTCCGCTGTTTCTTCTTTTACAGTCGGTACTACAGGCTGTGCAGACGTTGCTTCAAAAACCGGCTGCTCTGCCAGAAGAGCCGCTTCCAACAATTCTTCCGCTGCAGATTTTTCTTCCGGCTCCGGTGTTGTCAACACCGGTTCGACAGGTTCCTGTACCTTTTTCTGTTTTTTGCGTTCTTCCTCGGCATACAGATGCGGGAATCTGGCTTTTCTGGCTTCGGACTCCTCTTTTTGTCTACGGTATTTGGCATCTTCTATGGCATTTTCTATCCGTGTATCTTTTAAATTCACACAGTTTAAAAATGCATCCTCCGCAATCTTTATCCACACCCGCGGAAGATCCGCTCCACGCAGCTTTAAACAATTTTCAAAGGCTCTGCTTTCAATACTGCGAAGCGTATCAGGCAAATAAATGAATTCTAAGTCCATGCAGTTGCGGAACATGCCCTGCTCCAGGGTAACAATTGCCGCCTGCACTTCTACCTGCTTTAAGTGTGCCATTCCTGCAAAAGAAAGCCGCTCTATTTTTCTGACAGACGGCGGAATAAATAAAATTTCCATACGGCCAAGCAGTTTGGCATCCAAAAAAGCCGAACGCCTGATTTCTGTTACCGTTTCGGGAATACGAACTACTTCCGACTCCACCTGCACATCCTTTAACACACCGTTATCAATCAGGAAACGGTTGCCGTCAAAGTAAAAATATTCGATTTCATTGTTGGAATGGAATCCTTCTCCCATGACCGGCCTCCTTTTCCCATAGTATAGTTATTAATAGCATACCACTTTTTTCCCGTTTAGACAAGAAAAAATCAGCCCCTCTGTAAGGAACCAAAGCATCGAAAATCATAACCGGGGGAAATCCGCAGTTTCCACCTTTTGTTTGAAGTCAGGACCGCCCTCACGGGTGACCTGCTCCGTCCATCCGGCTTCCACATTGAATTTACCGTAAAAATACAGGGAATCTATTCCTGTGGTTGCCTTGCGAATAGCGAACGTTAGAATTAGCAAATTTGATGAAATTACGAAGAATGCAGCACATATGGCGTTAAACCGAAGCGTCCGGCATATGGCGTAGCACGTCTCGTGGCTTTTAGCGGCCCGTGGCCGCCTAATTTTAGCATCCTCTGCTAATCATATGATCAAAAGTTTCTCTTCCTTTTGAACGAAGTGGTTAATCATTTCTTATCTTTGATCCCTTACAGAAGGGCTGTTTCTTTTTTACAATATCAGACTGTTACCGGTTACTTTGTAAACAGCTCCAGGCAGTCTTCCAAATCCATATCCAAAGTGTACTTTGGTTTGATTTCCACCGCCAGGTTCACATTTAAACGGTCTACCTGCTTGGATACTTCATTGCACTTGGCGTCTAAAGACTTCATAATCTTTTTTACGTCCTTTTTGTCATACTCTACGGTCAGCTTTTCGTTGATTTCATAGGTATACGGCACCTGCTCTCCGTTCACGTTAAACTTATAGTCGCGGCCGGTGGTAACCATGTCGTACTCTCTCTTCTGATATAGCTCGGTAAGAATATTCTGTAAGCTTCTGCGGGTTTTATTCATGCCAATGGCAGCATCCAGGTCAAGCTCGGCGCTCTCCTTCGCCTTACGGATTGCCGTAAACATTTTTTCTTTTTCTTCCAGCACATCCAGTGCAAAAGCAACTAAGGTTGCCACGTCATACGGCAGCTTTTCGGACTGGATTTCTACCTTTACTACGTCCTCTGCCTCCGGATTTACCGCATGGCGCAGATGGGTGAAGGTTCTTGTGTAGGTACTGTTGGTTTCTGTCAGGTAGGTGTCTACCATACCAATTAACTTGTCATAAAAATTCTGGTAAGTAAATGCTTCTTTTAAATTCATGGAGATTCCTCTCTTTCTTATGTAAAAATTTTTTATCAAAGTAACTGATACGAAGTATAGCACAAAAATTATTATCCGTCATTAAACTTGTGGTTCAAATTTTCATTTATACAAACTTACCAAAGAAAATTCCAAAACCATTCAATTTTTTTCTCTCATCTTTCGAAAATAACACTTGTGTCTTTCTCTTAAATTAGATATAATATAAAATTGAGAAAAATTGAAAATATTTCAGGAGGATACATCAATGCCAAAACGTGAAGACATTAATAAAGTTCTTATCATTGGTTCCGGTCCTATTATTATCGGACAGGCATGTGAGTTTGACTACTCCGGTACCCAGGCTTGTAAAGCTTTAAAGAGCCTCGGCTACGAAATCGTACTGGTAAACTCCAACCCTGCTACCATCATGACCGATCCGGAAACCGCAGATGTAACTTACATCGAGCCTCTTAATGTAGAAAGACTCGAGCAGATTATTGCAAAAGAGCGTCCGGATGCATTGCTGCCAAACCTTGGCGGTCAGTCCGGCTTAAACCTTTGCTCCGAGTTAAATCAGGCAGGTATTCTTGATAAATATAATGTAAAGGTTATCGGCGTACAGGTAGATGCCATCGAACGCGGCGAAGACCGTGTTGAATTTAAGAAGGCAATGGAAGCTCTGGGTATCGAAATGGCCCGCAGTGAAGTTGCTTACTCCGTAGACGAAGCCCTTGCCATTGCGGACAAGCTCGGTTATCCGGTTGTTCTTCGTCCTGCTTACACCATGGGCGGTGCCGGCGGCGGTCTCGTTTACAATAAGGAAGAACTCTCCACCGTATGTGCAAGAGGTCTTCAGGCTTCTTTAGTTGGACAGGTTCTCGTAGAAGAATCCATCCTTGGCTGGGAAGAATTAGAAGTAGAAGTTGTTCGTGACGCAGACAACAACATGATTACCGTCTGCTTCATCGAAAACATCGACCCACTTGGTGTTCACACCGGTGACTCCTTCTGCTCCGCTCCAATGCTTACCATCTCCAAGGAGTGTCAGGAAAGATTAAAAGAACAGGCATTTAAGATTGTAGAATCCGTTGAAGTTATCGGTGGTACCAACGTACAGTTCGCACATGACCCTGTTACCGACCGTATCATCGTTATTGAAATTAACCCTCGTACTTCCCGTTCCTCTGCACTTGCATCTAAAGCAACAGGCTTCCCTATCGCTTTAGTTTCCGCATTACTTGCAGCAGGTCTTACTTTAAAGGATATTCCTTGCGGTAAGTACGGTACATTAGATAAGTACGTTCCGGATGGCGACTATGTGGTAATCAAGTTCGCACGTTGGGCATTCGAAAAGTTCAAAGGCGTTGAAGACAAGCTCGGTACCCAGATGCGTGCCGTTGGTGAAGTAATGAGTATCGGTAAAACCTACAAGGAAGCATTCCAGAAGGCAATCCGTTCTCTCGAAACCGGCCGTTACGGTCTTGGCTACGCTAAGAACTTCAATTCCTTAACCAAGGAAGAATTATTAAAGCAGTTACTCACTCCTTCCAGCGAGCGTCATTTCCTTATGTATGAAGCTCTCAGAAAGGGTGCTACCGTTGATGAAATCCACAACATTACCAAGGTTAAGCATTTCTTCATCAAGCAGATGCAGGAATTAGTTGAGGAAGAAGAAGCTCTTGCCGCTAATAAGGGCAAGCTTCCTGCTGACGACGCGTTAGTTGCAGCAAAGAAGAACGGCTTCTCCGATAAGTACTTAAGCCAGATTTTAGAGATTCCGGAAGCGGACATCCGCAACCGTAGAATCGAACTTGGCTGTGAAGAAGCTTGGGAAGGCGTTCACGTAAGCGGCACCCAGGACAGAGAGTACTACTACTCCACTTACAACGCAACCGATAAGAATCCGGTTTCCAATAATAAGAAGATTATGATTCTCGGCGGCGGTCCAAACCGTATCGGCCAGGGTATCGAATTCGACTACTGCTGCGTACATGCATCCCTTGCTTGTAAGAAGATGGGCTTTGAAACCATCATCGTTAACTGTAATCCGGAAACCGTATCCACCGACTACGATACTTCCGACAAGTTATACTTCGAGCCACTCACCTTAGAAGATGTATTAAGCATTTACAAGAAGGAACAGCCTCTTGGTGTTATCGCACAGTTCGGCGGTCAGACTCCTCTGAACTTAGCTGCAGACCTCGAAAAGAACGGCGTAAAGATTCTCGGTACTTCCCCAGCGGTTATCGACCTGGCAGAAGACCGTGACTTATTCCGTGAAATGATGGATAAGTTAGAAATTCCTATGCCGGAATCCGGAATGGCAGTAACCGTAGAAGAAGCACTTGAAATTGCTCACAAGATCGGTTACCCAACCATGGTTCGTCCATCCTACGTTTTAGGCGGCCGCGGCATGGAAGTGGTTTACGACGACGAGGGCATGAGAAACTACATGAATGCGGCAATCGGCGTAACACCTGACCGTCCAATCCTTATCGACAGATTCTTAAATCACGCACTGGAATGCGAAGCAGATGCCATCAGCGACGGCACCCACGCTTTCGTTCCTGCGGTTATGGAACATATCGAGCTTGCCGGCGTACACTCCGGTGACTCCGCTTGTATCCTTCCTTCCGTACATATCTCTCCTGAGAATGTGGAAACCATCAAGGAATATACAAGAAAGATTGCAGAAGAAATGCACGTTAAGGGCTTAATGAACATGCAGTACGCCATCGAAAACGGCAAGGTATACGTGCTTGAGGCTAACCCAAGAGCATCCCGTACCGTTCCGCTTGTTTCCAAGGTTTGTAACATCCGCATGGTGCCTCTGGCTACAGAAATCATCACTTCTGAGCTTACCGGCAAGCCATCCCCTGTTCCAAACTTAAAGGAACAGGTAATTCCAAACTATGGTGTTAAGGAAGCAGTGTTCCCATTCAATATGTTCCCTGAAGTTGACCCACTTCTCGGACCGGAAATGCGTTCCACCGGTGAAGTTTTAGGTCTCTCCGCTTCCTACGGTGAAGCATTCTTCAAGGCGCAGGAAGGCACACAGTCCAAGCTTCCGTTAGAAGGCACCGTTCTTATCTCCGTAAACCGCAAGGATAAGGACGAGGTTGTAGAAGTTGCAAGAAGCCTTGCCGGCGACGGTTTCAAGATTCTTGCTACCGGCGGCACCTGCGACATCTTAAATGCTAACGGTATTCCTGCCACCCAGGTAAATAAGCTTCACGAAGGCCGTCCAAACATCAAGGACCTTATCACCAACGGAAAGATTGACTTAATCATCAACTCCCCGGTTGGCAAGGACAGTGTTCACGACGACAGCTACCTGCGTAAGGCTGCCATCAAGGCAAAGGTTCCTTACATGACAACTGTTGCTGCAGCAAAGGCTACCGCAGATGGTATCCACTATCTCAAGAAGCACGGCAGCAGCGAAGTTAAATCCTTACAGGAATTACATTCTGAAATTCATGACGCATAAAAAATAACGAAACCGCCGCAGCGCCCTTTTATGGAGAAGCCGCTGTGGCGGTTTATTATTTTTCGATACGAAAAGCAAGTTGGATTAAATTATTGCATATAGAAGAAATACTTGACAAAAAATACGCTGTGTGATAGTATCACACTTGAACTGTTCACACCGTGAACAATTATTATTTACAAAAGGAAGTATTACAAATGCAATTAAACGAAGTTTTACTCGGGGCGTGGTTAAAGATTTCTACCGCCATTAACAATAGCCGCCTTGTATCGGAAATGTCCTATAACGAATCCCTGATCTGTAACATCCTTTACCGGAATGCCACAGAAAACCCGGACGTTTTACTGACTGCTACCGACTTGTGTACCGAGACAAAAATATTGAAATCCCAGATGAACCGCATATTAACCCAGTTGGAAGAAAAAAATCTGATTACCAGAGAACGTTCCTCCCAGGACAGACGAAAAGTATATGTCCGTCTCACCAACGAGCAGTCCAACGCATATTTAAAGCAGCATGAACAAATTATTAAGCTGCTGGATGATATCATCGCCAAGCTCGGTGAAGAAAAAACGTTAGAAATTATCGAAGTCTTAAACGGCATCTCCGATGTTGCCGGCGAAATTATCAATTAACCGGAAAGGATATTCCTATGATTCGAATCATTGTAGACTCTTCTGCAGATTACTTAAAAGAAGATATTGACAAAAAGCAAATGATCCTTGCTTCCTTAAATATTAATTTGGATGGCAAAATGTATTTGGACGGCGTGGATATTTCCAGAGACCAGCTTTATGAATGGCTGATGGAAAGCAAAGGTTTTCCAAAAACCTCCCAACCTTCTCCTGAAGTTTTCCTGAAGCAATTTAAGGAAGCTAAAGAAACCGGAGATGATGTTATCTGTATTCTGCTCTCCTCTGCGTTAAGCGGCACCTGTCAAAGTGCCCACCTTGCAAAGAGCATGGCAGACTATGACAACATTTACATTGTGGATTCTTTATCCGCCACCCATTTAATACGTTTCTTGGGTAATAAGGCCTGTCAAATGCGTGATGCAGGAGCATCCGCCAAAGAAATTTCAGAAACATTAGAAGAATTAAAGACCCGTACCAAGGTTATCGCAGCGGTGGATACTTTAGAATATTTATGCCGCGGCGGCCGCGTAAGTAAAGCCGCAGCAGCCATTGGAAATCTGGCAAACTTAAAGCCGATAATCACCGTAAATCCGGAGGGTGAAGTTGCTGTAATAGCAAAATGTGTCGGCAAAAACAAATCCATATCCTACATTTTAAATGCCATGCAGGAATATGAAATCGACGAAAATTATCCGATTTACAGTATTTACTCCTACGGTGTGGAAAACTGCTTTTCCCTGGAAGCAAAAGTGGAAAATGCAGGATATCTCCTCCATTCCCGTAAGCAGATTGGCGCAACCATCGGATGCCATGTTGGTCCGGGTGCCTTCGGAGTTCTCTTCGTACACAAATAGTTTATTGACAGAATAATGATTTTGCTCTATTATTACACTAAAGTGTTAAATAATAGAGCAATTTTTATATTTAGGAGGCTTAAAAATGTTAAATCAGAGAATGGTTGGTCTCGGAACCCAGCGTTCCGTTATCCGTGAATTATTTGAATTCGGAAAAATCCGCGCTGCAGAAGTCGGTGCAGAAAATATTTTTGACTTTTCCATCGGAAATCCAAGCGTGCCAGCACCTGACTGCGTAAACGAAACTGCCCTTCGCTTAATTAAAGAGATGGACCCTGTAGTTCTTCATGGTTACACCAGCGCTCAGGGCGATGCCGGCGTACGCGCTCTCATTTCCGATTCCTTAAACAAACGCTTTGACATGAATCTCCGTCCTGAAAATCTGTACATTACCGTTGGTGCCGCTGCGGCTCTCTGCTGTTGTTTAAACGGTATCTGCACACCGGGTGCCGGCGATGAGGTTGTAGTATTTGCCCCTTACTTCCCGGAATACAAAGTATTCATTGAAGGTGCCGGTGCAAAGATGACACTGATTCCTGCCGATATTGAAGCTTTCCAGATTGATTTCGAAGCCTTTGAAGCTGCTTTAAACGAGCACACCATGGCAGTTATCGTTAACTCTCCAAATAACCCATGTGGTGCTGTTTACTCCGAAGAAACCGTAAAGAAGCTGGCTGCAGTATTGGAAGCTGCTTCCGCAAAATTCGGTCATCCGATTTACTTAATTTCCGATGAACCTTACCGTGAAATCGTTTTTGGCGGTGCAACCATTCCGTTCCTGCCAAAGTATTATAAGAATACTCTGGTTTGCTACTCCTGGTCCAAGTCCCTTTCTCTCCCTGGTGAGCGTCTGGGCTATGTTTTGGTTCCTGATTCCGTAGAAGACCAGCCTTTAGTCTACGCTGCAGTCGCAGGTGCAGGCCGTTCCCTTGGCTATGTAAACGCACCAAGCCTCTTCCAGAGAGTCTGTGCAGAATGTGCCGGTGAAACCGCTGATATCAGCATCTATGAAACCAATAAGAACATCCTTACTAAGGGGCTTAGAGAACTTGGCTACCATGTGGTAGAGCCTCAGGGTACCTTCTACATCTTCCCAAGAACCCTGATTCCGGATGATATCGCCTTCTGCGAAAAGGCAAAGGATTTCAACCTTCTTATTGTTCCGGGCACCGGCTTTGGATGTCCGGGTCATACAAGAATTTCTTTCTGCGTACCAACTGAACGCGTAGAGCGTGCATTAGAAGCGTTTAAGAAGTTGGCGGAGTTTTATAAAAATTAGTTACAAAAAAATTACACCATGCCAATACAGCAAAGTAAAGGCATGGTGTTTTAATTTTCATAGTTAGAATCTCCGACATTTAACCTAAAATTTTAAAAACTTCTTCCCTGGAAACATCTTTGTATACTTCATTTTCTATTACCGCCTGATACAAAGCTTCCCCCTGAACAAAGTTCTTCAAAGAATTCACCAATGCGGAGAGACCTTTTTCTATTCCTTTTTCTATCCCTTTTTCTATTCCTTTTTCCTCGATATAATCCGATAAATTACACATTCTGACCAGACCTCCTTCCAATTCAGCGGTGGTGACAATATCATAATTTTCTTCCATTATTTTCTGCTTTTCCTGTGGTGTAAGTTCTTTTGACAGTACCGTGGTAAGCAAGCGGTGCATTTCGGTTCCTTTTACTGCGTCTTCCGGTCGCCCGAGACACACCATAACCATCTCCATTAAGTCATAACGTTGATTAGCAACAGATGCCATATGACCGTGGATATCCTCCCGGTGCATGCGGTATCCCGTGATAGTATATTCCGAGTTTAACGGAGCCTGTAAACAAATCCAGATACTGTATACCTTTTGCAGATGATTGTATTCCTCTGCGGATTCCTCATTTCGAACCTGAGCAGAAAGCATTCTGGCACAATAAAACACTCCACGTGTAATGAGGTCATAGGTTTCGTAAAACTTATTTTGTGCCTCTACATTGATTATCATACCAACGGAACCTTGCCCGGGAACACGCACATGGAAACGAATGTCGTAAGTAACCCGTTGAAGATTCACATCTGTATCTTCGGTTGGCATTCCAGCAACTGCATGTGTGTATATTCCCGGATGTACCGGATGGGTTGAGACCTCGGGTTCTCCTTCTATACAGGCAATAATTTCTGATATACCGAAATTAACAAATTCCTTTACCGTGTACTTTAATATCCAGGCCAATATCTGCGGATCGCTGAGTACCTTTTTAACAGCAGCATCATAACGGGCCTTGGTATCCACTTCTTCTACCGTTTTTGCAATATTAGTTTTTATATGCATTCTTCCTCCTTCATTATAACGTGTTTCCAAACCCTGCGCAAGTTTTTTCATGTAACAATTTGTTGGGACTTACGGCAGATTCTGCCGAAGAAAAAGAGATTTTCGCGAACTCTTATTTGTATTATATGCACAACCGCTAAGGTTTTCAAGTAGAAAATTCCGCATGTTTTTTGTACATTGTGCACAACAAAAACCATATCTCCTTCGGACCGCTAACGCTGACGGTTCGTACGGAGATATGGTTCTCTTAACTAATTTTTATTCTTCTTTTTAATTACTACAGCAAAGCCGATTCCTCCAAGCAACAGAACTGCTGCCAGAACGGATATTATAATTACCATATTGTTTCCGCCGGAAGGCTCGTCTGTGTAGGAAGGAACTGATGGTTCCTTGGATGTCTCTTCCGAAGCGTCTAATAAATCGTCCGAGGATTCATATTCTTCTTTTTCAGCATCACAGTATTCGCATTCATACATAATAACATTGCCTATCTTACTTTCCTTCCAAACGTGTTCTTCCTGCTCCGTCTTTAAGCCGCAGGCACATTCCATCCAGTGCTTCTCGTCGTTATGGGCAATTATGTTATACTGATGCTCACTCGCTTCACGGGTAAACTTACATGCATTACACTTTGCCGTGCAGTCACTCTTAAAGGCATGCGGGGTTACATTAGAACGCTCACCGCAGGTTTCACATTCCATAAAGTGGCTTTCTTCATCATAAGAGAATACATTTTTATGTTTATGCTCCACTTCTCTTATGTAACCGCAGATGTTACAGTCAGGGTCCTGTTCGTAGGTGAATTCGTGAGGACCATACAGCACATAGCTACCATCTTCATACTCTTTCCAGTGTGTAAACTCATCATATATCCATGGCATTTCTTCAAGCGTTTGGTCACCGGTTCGTGAATAATCACAGGATAAACATTGGGCACTATCACTATCCAAATAAACATGGAAATTCTGATTGATTATTTCACCACATTCACACTCTTTCCAATGACTTTCTTTATCATACGCCGGGAGATATACATGTTTATGTTCCGCAGCAACAGTTCTCTCATAGCCGCAAACTTCACAAACTGTACTCTGCTCCGTTGCGTAGATATGAGGTGCAACACTTATTACATCGCCGCATGTACATTCTTTCCAGTGATTATTGTTATCAAATGATTGGTTAAACGCATGTTTATGCTCTTGTTCAGCCGTTCTGTCAATCCACAAGACACTTCCGTCATTTGTTAGTCTGTTTTTGATTTCCGTGGTCCAATTTCCCTTCCCGCCATAATAATACATACTACCATGTACATCCTGAAACGGTGTCATATCGCCTGACGGAATTCTTGGCGGTTCTCCGTCAAAATAAACTTTTTTCAATCTGTTACACCAACCAAACGCAAATTCCCCTAACCGACTAACACTTGCAGGTACTGTCAGTGTTTCTACCGGGCATTCGGCAAATGCAAATTTACCGATACATTTAACGCCATCCTTAAGTATAATGGATGCAAGATTCTCACACCGGTAAAATGCATGCGCTCCGACATCATTCATACTTCCCGGAATAATCACTTCCGAAAGGCTTTTACAAAACATAAATGCCTCTGTCCCTATTTGTTCCAATTGCCCGGATAAGGTCAGTGTCTTCAAACTGATGCAATCACAAAATGCTCGATTCGATATTTCTTTTACCGAATCGCCTAAAATCACATTTTCTAATTGATAACAGTAATAAAATGCTTCGTTCTTTACTGTTTCAGCAGAAGCTTTCCAAATTATTTCATATACATTGGATGTCGAAAAACAAAATTCTCCTACTTCGTTTACTTTTTCCGGTATAGTAACGGATACTTTCTTCTTCCAATGAAAAGCTTCCTTAAATGCACAATTTCCGATTTTCTGCAACGACTCAGGAAATACGATATTTTCCAGTGCACTGCATCTTTCAAATACCGAATCCCCGATTTCTTTTAAGCCCTCATGAAATACCACTGTACGAAGAGAAGAACAATCATAAAAAGTTTCCCTGCTTAAAACACTAATTCCTTTGGACAAGGTAACTTTTTCCAGGAAAAAGCACTCACGAAATGCTCCTTCCCCCAAAAAAGTTACGCTATCCGGGATTACTACTTCAATTAATCCGTTACAGTTTCGAAACGCTTCTTTGCCAATGGATTTTAAATTATTTGTCAAATTAATACTATACAGACTGTCGCAAGCCCAAAATGCCATGTCTCCTATCTCTGTGACAGACTTTGGCAGTACTACCTCTTCCAATGCAGAATGTGCGGCGAAGGCCTTCTTTCCAATGGCTGTAATACCTTCTTCTATTACGATTTTCTTTACAAAGCCTTGCCAATATCTCCAAGTTCCAATCTGCTCTGATATTACACCATTACCGGAAATTGTTAATACACCTGTTCCTGTTAATGACCAATGAACTCCGTCCGAGGATCCTGATTCAATTACTTCGTCCGTTTGGGATATTGTTTTTCCGTAAGCCACATCAGACACCGGATATTTATTTAAAAATTCCTCTGAACGGTATTGACTTCCCCCGATATGATAATCCGAGTCACTATTGCAGGTAAATTCCGACAGACCTAAAAGGAAATTCCAATATTCTGACGAAGGAGCATCCCATGTAGCATCCAGGCAATAATAGATACCATCCAGCTTAACAATATTCCATGCATGTGCATAATTTTCAATGATTCTGGTATCAATCCCAGCTTCCAGCATCATTCGGTATACTAAATCAGCATAGCCGTCACAAACTGCATAGCCGTTCATCAACGCACCATAAGCACTGGTTATCATCTGATTATAAGAATCTGACTGATACCATGCAGTCTCATGTGAATACGCCACATGATCGCATATATATTTATAAATTGCATATATTTTATCGTAATCACTTAACGTATCAATTTTCAGTTCCTTAAGAATTTTTGCTATTTCTTCCGATAATTTCTGCTCCTGTTCAAATGATGTTCCGTAATTATGCATCCAGTTGTATACGGAAATAAAATGTATTTTTCCATCAAAACTATCTTCCTCACTATACTGACCAACCCACAAATCCCATAGCAAATCACCCTCTGTAGGCACTCCCGTATGCTGACAAATTTCTTCATATAAGATTTTTTGACTTTCACCTAGTTGGAAGACTTTCTCGCTATCAATATAGTAATTAACTTCCATCCAGATATTTCTGTTCACCAATTGATTTTTGCAATAGACGGCTGCTTCTTTTAGTGACAGATATTCCACTCCGTCTTTCCTTCGGTGGGCACTTTCATCATACCAGTCCGGCTTCATATTGTTACAAATCTTACATGTTCCGTTTACATAGGTATGAAGCTCTTTTTTCTCCTGTAAGCCGCAATCACATTCCTTCCAATGAAATAATTCATCGTATTTTATACTATCAAACGAATGCTTTAGCTCACGCACATAGCCACATTCATTACAATCTGTATCGGAATCGTCCTCGTACCAATGCAGGCTTCCATTGGAAACATACCCGCAATCACATTCTCTCCAATGTATATTTGCATTACCGCCATAGGTAACATAATCATGATCTGCCACTCTGAATGCGCCGCATACATTACAAAAATTATCACACTCATAATCATACACATGCTCCGTGCAATTTTCCGCCTGCACCTGCTTCATCTCTCCGGCTAACACAAGCGTCAGAACAAACATGGTCAGAAACGAAAACAAATAACCCAAACACCCTTTCTTCACTTCCATAATTCCTTCCTCCTAAAGATACCCCTTTACTTTACCCGTTTGTAAACCCTTGCCTCATAAGGCTGCAACACTGCCGCATCTGCAACCTGCTCCGGAAACATCAACTCATATTCTTCTGCCTTCCATGCTTTTCTTGGCTTACTGCCAAGGTTACACTCGATAATAAACTCTGTGCCCTTGTAGCTGCGCTTGTAAACAAACCGGTCCTTCTTTTTATCAAGCACCTTAAATTTGCCGTAAACCAGTGCCTTTTCTTTGTGGCGCAGCTCAATCAGCTTCTTGTAGCAGTCTTTTACTTCCGGCTTTTCTGCCTGAATAAGTCCTTTTCTTGTGCCTGCCGGAAATTCATTCCACGGAAGCAGCACGCGGGTGTGCTCACGGGTTCCCGCAAGGATGACCGCAAAGGCTTCCTCCGGAGTTTTGCCCTGCTCCAACAGCTCTGCGTACTTACCCTTGGCCTCAACGTCATACACTTCGTCCATGGAGGCAAACTCATAGTTTACCAGGCCCATTTCATCCCCCTGGAACATAAACGGGGTCCCCTTTAAGGTAAACTGCATGGTGGCAAGGAGCTTGGCAAGCGGCACCGCATCTTCTTCCTTGGTGCTGACCTTGCTAATCATACGCGGGTTGTCGTGATTGTTGTAGAACAGTGCCATCCAGCAGTTGTTGCCGTAGCCCTCCATCCACTGGATAATATAGTCTCTGTAATAATTTAAATCATATTTATAATCATCAAAACGTACATGGCCCGGCGTTTCCAGCTGGTCGAAATTGAATACCATATCCAGTTCTTTACGTTCTTCTCCGGTGAGCATCTTTGCCATGTTCATGCCGATACCCGGCGTTTCACCCACAGAAAAAGCGTTATGCGGGTCGAAGGCACGTTCTCTTACTTCATGAAGATACTTATGTAAGTTCGGACCGTAGTAATACTGTTCCACCCCGGTAAATTCCATCATTTGCCCAATCATTTCATTGCCGTTTGGTAATCCTTCCGGTTTGGAAATGTAGTTGATAACGTCCATGCGGAAGCCGTCCACACCCTTGTCCAGCCACCAATTAATCATGTCCACCAAATCATCACGTACCGCAGGGTTGTCCCAGTTTAAGTCCATCTGTTTTTTGGAAAACAAATGAAGCCCCCAGGCCTGCTGTTCTTCATAATAATTCCATGCAGGACCGGAGAAGAAGGATACCCAGTTATTAGGTTCTTTACCGGAACCGTCGTCCGGGCGGAAGAAATAGTAATCCCGGTACTTAGAGTTCTCGTCAGCCAGCGCCTCCACAAACCATTCATGCTCATCGGAGGTATGGTTAATTACAAGGTCCATAATCAGACGCATGCCACGCTCGTGAACTTCGTGCAAAAGCTCGTCAAAATCATCCATGGTACCGAATTCCTTCATAATCTTTCGGTAGTCACGGATGTCATAGCCGTTATCATCATTTGGAGAATCGTAAATCGGAGAAAGCCACAAGGCATCCACACCTAAATCCTGCAGATAATCCAGCTTTTCGATGATACCACGCAAATCGCCGATGCCATCCCCGTTGGTATCGTAGAAACTGCGTGGATAAATCTGGTAAATAACTGCTTCCTTCCACCACTTTTGGGTAATCGGTCCCTTATGCTCCGCCGGAACCTCACACTCGGAATTGAGCAGGTTCACAATAGCCTGTAAAAATCCCTCATCTAACTTATTGCCTGCAATTTTAGACAATGTGGAAAGCTTTAAATTGCCCACTACCGGATTGGTAATCAGCTTTTCGGAAAGGCCCAGCTGCATCAGCACCTTGCCGATAGCGTCATGTCCCACCGGTGACGCATAAGCTTCCTTTAATTTGCTGTTTAACGTAAGTTTCTTTTCTTCACCCATCATTGTATTCCCTTCTCTTTTGTATAACGTAACTATTCAGCCTATCGTTTTATAAAATTCCAACAAGGAATATTACAATCAAAATTACAGGCAGTACAAAGGTCATATAGCCACGCATCCAGGCTGCCACCTTGATGCCACTGCCTTCGCTTGCTTCCGCCACGAAATGCTTCCAGCCCCAGCCGTAACGGGTGGTACAGAATATAACATAGATTAAGGAGCCCAGGGGAAGAATCAGATTGCTTACTATAAAATCCTCCAAATCCATTACATTGCTGCCAGAACCCATCGGTTCAAATGCTTTCCATAAGTTAAAGCCAAGTACACACGGAATGGACAGAAGGAACAGCAGCACGCCGTTTAAGAGGCAGGCCTTTTTTCTTCCCCAGCCAAATAAATCCATGGTACAGGACACCAGGTTTTCAAACACCGCAAGTACAGTGGATAATGCCGCAAAGGACATAAAAACGAAAAACAGGCTGCCCCATACTCTTCCTAAAGGAAGGTTGTTGAATATATTTGGTAATGTGATAAATATCAGACTTTTTCCGCTGTCGACCTGTACTCCATAAGCCATACATGCCGGGAAAATAATAAGTCCCGAGGCAAATGCCACGAAGGTGTCTAACACCGCCACATGCACCGCTTCCCCCATAAGAGCACGTTCTTTACCGATATAGCTTCCGAATATAGCCATACTTCCCATGCCGATGCTGAGCGTAAAAAATGCCTGATTCATTGCTCCAACGATAATATTACCGATGCCCACCTGTTTCATTCGCTCAATATTTGGTAATAAATAAAAGCGAAGGCCTTCCCCACTGCCTTCCAGGGTGATGCTATTGATGGCGAGTACCAGCATAATGCCTAACAGTACTAACATCATCCATTTGGTGATACGCTCCAAACCGTTTTTTACGCCAAAGGAACATACCACTACAGCCAAAAGGATGGTGCTTGCCACATAAACCAGCAAGGTTGCCGGTTCTGTCAACATAGTTTCGTAAGCAGTTTTTATTGCGACGGTATCTAACCCCGAAAATTTTCCACCGGCAGTATTCACGAAATACTGCAACAGCCACCCTGCCACGCTGGTATAAAACATGAGAAGAAGATAGTTGCCCAACAGACACACATACCCATGAATATGCCACTTACTGCCCTTTGGCTCCAGCTCCTGATAAAATTTTACAGGGCTCTTTTGACTGGCACGTCCGATAGCAAATTCCATGGTCATTACCGGAACTCCCAGCGCAATTAAAAAGAAGATATAAATGAGCACGAAGGCTCCGCCACCGTACTGTCCAACCATGTATGGAAACTTCCATACGTTGCCGATTCCGATGGCGCAGCCCGCACTAAGTAAAAGGAAGCCAAGTCTGCTTCCCAGACGCTCTCTTTGCATAATTTGTTATTCTCACTTTCCCTTTTTAGTATATACTAATTTTTCTTAAAAAAATGCACTTTAGGCACGTTTTTCTTTGGATTCTTCTTTGGGCACTCTCCCACATCTTCGTGGAACATGGCCATAATGCCGCCAAAAATTTCTCTGGAACAATGCGGACAATACCGGCCGTAACGGATGGCACATCCACACTTTTCGCAACTGATGTAAAACTTGGAATTTTCAATAATTTCCAGTTTACCGGTACGCAGGAACAAATCAATCAGTTCCATCCGGACTCCGGTATGTTCGGAAATCAGTATGGCAGGAGCCGAGCCCCGTTCCTCCAAAAATTCCTTAACTTTACCAAAATCATCATAGTATTCCTCATCGCACGGATGGCATTTATACTTGCCGCCACCCATGTAAAACAGCTTACCGTTACATTTTTTACAGGATATTGGTCGGTTTGCGAGGAACACGTTTTCTAATACTTTCTTATCTTTTTCGGTCATAAGCATTTCCTCCTTTTCGGCTTGTCCTTACACCTATATTTTACTATAAATATACCCTTATACGCAAGAAAACTTTTTATTGGCAAAACTAATTTTATTAAGAAGAAAAAAATTGTTGATTTCTTGGAAAACATTGATTATAATATTCCTATCTTTTTTTCGGAATGATTTCCGACAGTTTTTTGCAATACATATTTTATATTAAAATGGAGGACAGGTTATCATGGATTCTAACAAGAGACCGGAAACTATGGAACGTATTACCACACCTGAACTTGCTGCAAAGTTCATCGATGAACAGGTCGCTGCTGTTCGTGCACAGGTTGGCGACAAAAAAGTATTATTAGCACTGTCTGGCGGCGTAGACAGCTCTGTTGTTGCCGCACTTTTAATCAAGGCTATCGGCAAGCAGCTGGTTTGCGTACACGTAAACCACGGTTTAATGCGTAAGGGTGAGAGTGAAAACGTTGTAGAAGTTTTCCGTAACCAGTTAGATGCAAACCTTATTTATATTGATGCTACCGACCGTTTCTTAGACAAGCTGGTTGATGTAGAAGAACCTGAAACAAAGAGAAAAATCATCGGTGGCGAATTCGTTCGTGTATTTGAAGAAGAAGCACGTAAGTTAGAAGGCATCTCCTTCCTTGCACAGGGTACCATTTATCCTGACATCTTAGAGAGCGACGGTGTTAAGGCACACCACAACGTTGGCGGTCTTCCTGAGGACATGCAGTTTGAAGGCTTAGTTGAGCCTGTTAAGTTATTATATAAAGATGAGGTTCGTGTAGTAGGTAAGGCACTTGGCCTTCCTATTGAAATGGTTGACCGTCAGCCATTCCCTGGCCCTGGTCTTGGTGTTCGTTGTACCGGTGCCATCACAAGAGACCGTCTCCATGCACTCCGTGAATCCGACGCTATCCTTCGCGAAGAGTTCGACAAGGCAGGTCTTACCGACAAGGTATGGCAGTTCTTCACCGTTGTTCCGGATTTCCGTTCCACCGGTGTTAGAAACGGCAAGCGCGTCTTTGACTGGCCGGTAATTATCCGTGCTGTCAACACCGTAGATGCTATGACTGCTACCGTTCCTGAAATCGACTACGAAATCTTAAAGAAGATTACCATCCGTATCTTAGCTGAAGTTCCTGGCGTATGTCGTGTATTATACGACCTCAGCCCTAAGGGACCGGCAACAATCGAATGGGAGTGATAAATGGACTGAGAGCAGTCAGAAATAAAAAAGATGCTGGGCGCAAACTTGTTTGTGCTCCAGCATCTTTTCTTATTTTTGACTATTTGAAGGAATAACATACGCTTATTGGAGCGCGAAGCGAAACAATAAGAGGAGTGTTATGCCTGCTCTCAGACCATTTCCATTACTTTATGGATGACAAGCGTGGCTACGTAGCCTATTAAACTTCCTCTACAGCCTTTATAACTGCATGATACGCAGCCTTTTCTCCATAATTATCATCGAACAGCATCGGATAACTCTTTTCCCTGCGGAAGCCGGTTAACCAGCTTTCGTCATCCTTCATGCCCCAGAAGGTAACACTTGTTACGTTAGCCTTACCTTCCTTCTTCGCCCTTAAGAGAATACGGAACAATTCTCCGTAAGCATCTGCCAGTTCCTTCATACCCTTTTCTGACGGATCTGTTACATGAATGTCTAATTCTGTAATCTGTACTTCCAAGCCAAAGCTTCCATAACGGTGCAAAGCCTTCTCATAATCAACCAGACTGTGTGCTCCCAATACAAGGTGTGACTGCATACCCATACCATCAACCAGGCCTTCAGCAACCAATGGTTTTAAAATATTTTCGCAAATAAAGTCCCTCTTAAACGGCAGCATTGTATTATAATCGTTATAAAACAGCTTCACGCCTTCTGCAGCATACTTTCTTGCAAAACGGAATGCATAAAGCAGGAACTCTTCACCTATGGTCTGATACCAGCCGGATCTTTGTCTCCAGCCCTGCTCCTCCCGTTCTTCTACAGCCTCATTTACCACGTCCCAGGCATAAACAAGACCCGGATACTCGGTCTGCACAAAGGTAAGCACGCCTTTAATCATATGCTCCATACGGGCAAGCATGGTTTCTTTGTCCGCCCAAGGTGCTTCCATATCATCTTCGTAGTTTTCTTTAAAGAACCAGAACGGGGTTTGATTATGCCATACCAGAACATGACCGCGGAGTGCCAGACCGTTTTCTTTAGCAAAGTCCAAAAACTTTCTTGGGATATCAAACTTCAGCGCCGGTTCTGACTTGTATTTCTCAGGATTCGCCTGATTGGCTTCTTTATCCAAATAAAACATTGGCTTCATGCCGTTTTCTGCAGTGATACTGCTATAATGCTTTTTTAACTCATCTTTTGCCTGTTCGGACTCCAGATTTCTCCAGGAAACGGAAGTACCGATTTTAAAATATGGTTCATATGCCTGTTTTAAACTCATACAAACTTCCTCCTATGCATATACTCTCCTAATTTTAGTATCGCACGTTATTGTAAAAATTCAATGACATATTGTATTCAGAAATTGATATATTCGCAAAATTATGGTATAATGGACTATAATATTATACAAAAAGAGAAAAAACAAGGAGATTTGTCTATGGAAGAGCTAAAGCAGCGCAAACGGAACCTCTTGATGTTTCCATTGGGTACCATCGGCCGGGACATGGTATACTGTCTCGTTACCAACTTTTTGTTAACCTACATTATGTTTACTAAAGGTTTAACAGCCGCACAATTAGCTGCAGTTACCGCCATTATGGTAATTGCCCGCGTGTTTGACGCATTAAACGACCCGATTATGGGTAATATTATTGAAGGCACACGTTCCAAGTGGGGCAAGTTCAAACCATGGCTGGTTATCGGCATTTTACTTACCTCCGTAGTGGTTACCATGGTATTTTCCACCAACCTCACAGGTTGGAATTTCATCATCCTGTTTGGCGTTTTCTATTTTACTTTCAGTATTGCTTATACCATGCATGACATTTCCTACTGGGGCCTGATTCCGGCGCTTGGCTCTGATGCAGCAGCCCGCGACCAGTTTACTTCCAAGGCAACCTTATGTGCAGGCATCGGCGGCACACTGGCCTCCATCTTAATTCCGATGTTTACCACCGGCAGCATGACTATCGGTGGCAGCGCCAATAAAGCTTACGCCGTTATTGCCATAATTATCAACATTTTAGCACCATTATTTTTGTGCTTCACCCTCTTTGGCGTAAAAGAGCACCGCGAAGCACCAAAACCAAAAGCAGAGAAAGATGGTGCCGGTTTAAAGAAAATTATCCAAACAGTAAAGGCAAATGACCAGCTCCGCTGGATTGCCATCATTTTCCTGATTCAGCAAATCGGTAACGGTCTTGTGGTAGGCGGTCTTGGGTCCACTTACATTTACTTTACCTTCGGCTACGATGGCGGCTTATACTCCATCTTTACCACCGTTGGCATGTCCGCAACCGCTTTCCTCATGATTTTCTACCCTGCCATTTCCAAGAAAATCAAGAGAAAGCCGCTTATGACCATAATGGCTATTATCTCCGTTATCGGCTATGTACTAATGATTCTGTCCCGCTTTGTACCGACAGGCATCGCTTTCTGGGTACTGGTTATCGGTTATATGCTGTCTAACTTTGGTCAGTACTGCTACTACCTGGTTATGATGATTTCCATTATAAATACCGTAGAATACAACGAATATAAAACCGGCCACCGTGACGAAGCCATTATTGCTTCCGTCCGCCCGTTCTTTACCAAGATGTCTTCTGCACTGATTGTGGTTATTACCTCCGCCAGCTATATGCTGTTTGGTGTTACCGACATCACCAACCGGATTTCCGATTTGGAAAGTGCGGCAGCAAACGGCACTATCACAGAAGCGGCAAAGCTTAGTTCTATCGAAACAGTAATGGCCGGAGTACAAAGCAGTCAGTCCACCGGCTTACTTATCTGCATGACAATTCTTCCTTGTGTACTTATGCTAATCTCCTACTTCCTGTATCAGAAAAAGTACACGCTGGACGAAGAAGAATATGAACGTATCTGCAATGAGCTTGCAGCAAAATAGACATATTATGAAAGGGGCTTACAAAATAATGGTAGATTTAAAAGCAAAACCATATCTTCTCTCTGACGAGGACATCAAGTGGGTAGAAAGCACCATTGCTTCCATGACCGACGAAGAAAAGGTTGGTCAGTTATTCTTCCAGCTCACCGCAGGAAATTCCGAAGAATACTTAAAGGAGTTAATGGAGAAGTATCACTTAGGCGGCTGCCGTTACAACAACATGCCGGGTAAAATGGTCCAGGACCAGAACCGCCTCTTACAGAAATATGCCAAGGTTCCTGTGTTCATTGCTTGTAATACAGAAGGCGGCGGCAACGGTGCCTGCAGCGATGGTACTTTCATCGGTAACGGTATCAAAATCGGCGCTACCCGCAACGTACAGTATGCCCACGACCTGGGCCGTATGGCAAACGAACAAGCTGCTGCCATCGGATGTAACATGGCCTTTGCTCCGGTCAGCGATATCCACATGTACTGGGAAAACGAAGAAGTTATTAACCGTTCCTTCGGTAATGACCCTGAGCGCTGTGCAGCTATGAGTAAGGCATATATGGACGGTCTTCACACCATCGACGGTTTTGCTTGTACCGCAAAACATTTCCCTGGTAACGGTCTTGACTTCCGTGATGCCCATATTTCCAACAATATCAACGATTTATCCGAAGAAGAATGGATGAAGTCCTTCGGTCTCGTTTACAAGACACTTATCGATAACGGCCTTGACGCCATCATGGGCGGCCACATTATGATGAAGACTTACATGCAGGGTATTCAGCCTAATATTAAAGATGATGAACTCCTCCCTGCTACTCTCTGTCCTGAAATCATGACCGGTCTCCTTCGTGACAAGCTTGGTTTCAACGGCATGGTTGTTACCGATGCTTCCCACATGGTTGGTATGACCGACCGCATGACCCGTAAGGAAATGCTTCCGGCTTCCATTAACGCAGGCTGCGATATGTTCTTATTCTTCAACGATCCGGACGAAGATTACGCAACCATGTTAGACGCTTACAAGACCGGCAAAATTTCCGAAGAAAGAATGGTTGAAGCCCTTACCAGAATCCTTGGTTTAAAGGCTCATATGGGCTTACACAAGAAAGCAAAGGAAGAACTGGTTCCGGACGAAGAAGCTCTCGCAGTTTTAACTGACCCTGCTTATAAGGCAAAGGCAAAAGAAATCAGTGAAGATTCCCTGACCCTGGTTAAATATAAGGACGAAGGCGCCCTTCCGTTAGACCCATCTAAGCATAAACGCATTATGATTGTTCACATCAAAGGACCGGACAACCCTCTGATGGCTCTTGCTGCCATGGCTATGGGTGGCGGTGCTCCAAAAGCAACTCCTGCAGAAAAGCTTCGTGACCGTCTCATTGCCAAAGGCTTTGATGCTTTCATCTACGAGAGCCCAATTGAGAAAATCAAAAAGCAAATTGCTGCAGGCGAAAAGCCATCCTTAAATATGTACTTTGCGGGCAAGCATGCCATTGAAGATTTCAAGGCAGAGCAGGATCTCGTTATTTCCCTTTGCGACATTCCTAACGGCCGTCCATCCTTTGGTATCAGCAAGGGCGGCGGTGAAATTCCTTGGTATGTATTCGAGCTTCCTGTTGTGGGCATCAGCGTAAATTCTCCTACCATGTTAGCTCATCTTCCAATGCTCCGCACCTACATCAACGCTTACGATAGCAATGACGACACAATGGATGCTCTGGTAGATGCTCTCGTTACCGGACCTGAAGCCTTCAAGGGTAAAGACCCTATTGACAGTTTCTGCGGTCTTTGGGACACAAGACTCTAATTTGCGAAGCAAAAGGAGAAAACTATGTCTGTATTTGATACATTTACAAAAAAGCATGACTATTTAGTCTGTGTTGATTCCGATGGCTGTGCTATGGATACCATGGACTGCAAACATTTCCACTGTTTCGGTCCCTGCATGGTGACCGAATGGGGCTTAGAAGAATGGAGAGAACCTGTTTTGTTCCGTTGGAACGAAGTCAATCTCTACCAGATGACCCGTGGCATTAACCGTTTCAAGGCTTTGGCCATCTGTTTAAAAGAAATCAACGAGGATTACACTCCAATTGAAGGAATTGAGGCACTTGTCCACTGGGCAGAAACTGCTCCTGCACTTTCTAATGACGGTGTAAGCAAAGCTGCCGAAGAAGCCACCGACCCGGCCGCAAAAAAGGTCTTTGAAAAGGCCCTTTCCTGGAGCAAGGCCGTTAACGCCGGCATCGAAGCTTTGCCGGAAGACTTAAAGGTCCCATATGACGGTGCCAAGGAAGGTCTGGCAGCTGCCCATATCTTTGCAGACGTTGCCGTAGTTTCTTCTGCCAACCGTGATGCGGTGGAAGAAGAATGGACCACCCACGGTCTCCTTCCGCACGTAGACATTGTTCTTGCCCAGGATGTAGGAAGCAAAGCCCACTGCATCGCCGAAATGTTAAAGTACGGTTATGCACCGGACAAGGTTCTGATGGTAGGCGACGCACCGGGTGACTCCGATGCCGCCGACAAAAACGGTGTTTTCTACTACCCGATTTTGGTAAACAAAGAACCGGAAAGCTGGCAGGAACTCATGGAAACCGGACTTGCTAAGTTAAAAGACGGAACCTATGGCGGAGACTACCAGGATACCAAGAAAAAAGAATTCCTCGCTAATTTAGGAGGTTGATGAAACCCTGCTTTTTCTGCCCATTCGCAGAAGAAGTTGTTATAAAATAAAACCCGGCGGGAAGAGCTGCTGCTTCTTTGCCGGGTTTTGTTTTGTTTGTATTTAGAAAAAAATCTAAATAGATATTGACATTTTCTATCTTTTTGTTTTATCCTGTATTTAGAGAAATTTCTAAATAGTCTTCAATCAAAGGAGGAATATCATGGGCTTCGCAGAAACCTTTAAAGCACTATCTGACCCGGTCCGGCGGGACATTTTAACCCTGCTCAAAAAAGGCTCTCTGTCCGCAGGAGAAATCGGCAGTCATTTTGATATGACCGGTGCCACCATTTCCTATCATTTAAGTATATTAAAAAAGGCAGATCTGGTATTTGAAAATAAACAAAAGAATTTTATTTACTATGAACTGAACACCTCTGTGGTGGAAGAGGTCATGCTTTGGCTTGCAGACTTGAAAGGGGGAAACGACAATGAACCGTAAAAAAATGATTTTACTTACATCCTTACTTGTTTTAATTCCAATGATTGTGGGACTTATTTTATGGAACAAGCTGCCGGAGGAAATCCCGGTCCATTTTAACGCAGCCGGCGAGCCTGATAATTACGAATCCAAAGCTTTTGCCGTATTCTTCCTTCCGTTGTTTTTATGGGTTGTACATCTTTTAACAGGTTTTATTACTCTGGCAGACCCCAAAAAACAAAACATCAGCGATAAGATATTTCTGTTGATACTTTGTATCTGTCCGTTAACCGGTATCTTCGGTGACATTGTCATGTATACCAACGCTTTAAACATTCCTGTTTCTGTTAACATGATAGGAAACCTTTTTGTGAGCATCATTTTTATAGTGGTCGGAAATTACATGCCAAAAACCCGCCAGAATTATACCATCGGCATTAAACTTCCGTGGGCTTTGAACGATGCCGAGAACTGGAACAAAACCCACCGTTTTGCAGGTATTGTATGGATTATTTGCGGCGTTGTATTAGTCATCAATGCCTTCTTAGATATCATCTGGATTGTACCTGCTGCCGTCGCCGTTGCCGCACTGTTACCAACCGCATATTCTTTCCTGTTATACGTGCGTAAATCGAAAACAGAAGAAAACGTGCAGGACAACAATGGCGAAAAAACTAATCTATAAGTTACATGGAGGGAATCACGATGTTAGAAATTAAAAACTTAACCAAAATATATAAAGGCGGCAAGGAGGCGGTTTCCAACCTTTCCCTTACCGTAAACACCGGCGATATCTGCGCCTTTATCGGCCATAACGGTGCCGGCAAAACTTCCACCATCAAATGTGTGGTAGGCATCCATGACTTCGATAAGGGGGAGATTTATGTAAACGGCATGTCCGTAAAAGAAAAGCCGTTGGAATGCAAGCAGGTCATGGCATATATTCCGGATAACCCGGACCTTTATGAATATTTAACCGGTATCCAGTATCTAAACTTTATTGCAGATATTTACGGTGTTTCCGCTGCAGACAGAGAACAACGCATTAAGGAAGAAGCCGCAGCCTTTGAAATCGAAGCGGCCCTTGGAGATTTAATTTCTTCCTACTCCCACGGCATGAAGCAAAAACTGGCTATTATCAGCGCCCTGATTCATAAGCCAAAGCTGTTGATTTTAGATGAGCCTTTTGTGGGCCTTGACCCAATGGCAACCCTGCATTTAAAAAACCGTATGCATGCGCTCTGCGAAGAAGGTACTGCCATTTTCTTTTCCACCCATGTACTTGATGTAGCAGAAAAGCTTTGTAACAAGGTTGTCATTATCCGTGGTGGTAAGCTCATTGCAGCCGGAGATACGAAGGACCTGACCGACGGTAAATCCTTAGAATCCGTCTTCATGGAGGTGATTAAGGAATGATAAAGCAAGTTCTGACCCTAAGCAAGGTTCAGTTAAAAAGCCTGTTCGGAATCAATGAAGTTCTCCACACAAAGGACAAGAAAAAGAAACAAAGTTTCGCCCTGCTTAGTGTTGCATATGTATTGGTTATTCTCATGGCAATCAGTTATGTGGGCGGTTTAGCTTATGGTTACCACTATCTTGGCCTTGGCGATATTGTACCGATGTATTTGTACACCATCCTAAGTATTTTAATGCTGGTGCTGTCCTTCTTCAAGGCCGGCAGCGTACTGTTCTCCATGAAGTCTTACGATATCATGGTGTCTTTACCGGTAACCAAATCCGCCATATTAATCAGCCGCTTTGTTACCATGTATGTGACCAACCTGCTATTTTCCCTGATTGTTATGATACCGGGACTGGCGGTACACATTTGGTTTGCAAAACCGGGGATTTCTTTTTACATCATCAGCCTGATGGCTGTGCTGTTTGCACCATTACTGCCCCTTACCATCTCCTCCATTTTAGGCGCCCTGATTAAAGGAATCAGTTCCCGTATGAAGAATAAAACTCTGGTAGAAACCTTCCTTACGGTTGGACTTGTAGTTGTTATCATGGTGGGCAGTTTCCGTATGGGACCTAAAACTGAAAATCTGGATATGGAAGCCCTAAAGGAACTGATTGGCACGTTAACCTCTGCCCTGGGAAACATTTTTCCTCCGGCGCTTTGGTATCATCAGGCACTGCAGGGAAGTATCCTGCACTTTGTACTACTGCTTGGTATCCCCGCACTTATTTTCACATTGTTTGTTTGGATTCTTTCAAAGAGATTTACAGAAATCTGTACCGGACTGAATGCCACTTATGCAAAGCATAATTACAAACTGGGAGAATTAAAAGCAGAACATGTACTGCTTTCCCTGTTTAAGAAAGAAATGAAACTTTATTTCTCTTCCAGTTTATATGTCACCAACAGCGGCATAGGCTATATCCTTGCTGTCCTTCTAGCAGGTGCCATCGCTGTTATGGGTGTAGACTCCCTGGCAGAGTTTATGGAAATGCCGATGTTTCTTCCTCTCATTCACAAAGTTCTTCCCTTTGTGCTTGCCATGCCGCTTTGCATGATGAGCACCTCTGCCTGCACCGTTTCCATGGAAGGTAAAACCTTCTGGCAGCTGCAGGTACTCCCGGTAAAAGCAAAGGATATTTACAATGCCAAGCTGTTATGGAATCTGGCTATTGCTGCACCGTTTTATTTAATATCCGTAGTATTGATGCTTATTGGAGCAAAGCCTGCTTTGTCTGATGCCCTTCACTATTTCCTGATACCGCTTGTACTGCTTGCATATTGTATTGTACTGGGTCTTGCCTGCAATCTGTGGTTCCCGAAATTAAACTGGGATAACGAAGCTCAGGTGGTAAAACAGGGAGCTGCCGTACTGGTTTCCATGTTAGGCGGTGTAATTGCTGTCATTGTACCCGCCGTGCTTGCTATAGCTCTGCAGCCGGCAAGCTATGCGGTATATTACTTTGTGGTGGAAGCAGTGATTTTGGTTATTACCGGAGTATTGTATTATTCCATTACTAAGAAAGAATTAATTACTATATCAAGATAAACGTCACAATTTTTTCCGTACCAAATATAAAAACCATCCACACGGTCGCAAAAATACACCCACTCAGAACCCGCTCATCGCTAACGTTTCTTACGTGGGTGTATTTTGCTTCGTACATTTTTTAGTTTATATGTTTATACAGTTTTCTTTTGTCTATACATAAGTACTGCCAGTACACCGAGTAACAGTACAATGGATGCACCTAAGGTAATCCAAGGATTTCTTACAAAGCCTGCAATGATGTAGCCTACGAAGCAGACTGCAGCAACCATGGTTGCGTAAGGAATCTGTGTCTCTACATGGCGGATGTGTTCACACTTTGCACCTGCAGAGGAAAGGATGGTGGTATCGGAAATTGGGGAACAGTGGTCACCGTATACGGAACCTGCCAGTGTTGCGCCCAGGGCCGGAATCAGGATTGCTGCGCCTTCTGCACTACCGTCACAAATCATGGAAACAATCGGAATTAAGATACCGAAGGTGCCCCATGCTGTACCCATGGAGAAGGAAAGGAACGCTGCCACTGCAAAAATGATGGCAGGTAAAATACTTAAGGATACGTTGGAACCGCTAACCAATCCGCTGACAAATTCACCGGTACCAATCATTTCACGGCAAACGCCGCTTAAGGACCATGCCAGGGAAAGAATCATTACTGCGGAAACCATCAGCTTAACGCCTGCAGTAATACCACCCATGAATTCACGGAAGGTAACCAGCTTTCTTGGAATGTAAAGAACCAATGCGGTAATTAACGCCGCCAAAGCTCCAAGGGTTAAACCTGCGGTTGGATTTTCACCGATAGCGGTAGTAAAATCAACACCACTGAAGAAGCCGCCTACATAGGCCATACCAAGAATAGAGCAGGCAATCAAAACAACCATAGGAATCAGAAGGTCATATACACGGCCCTTATCGGAAACCTTAACACCTTCCATTTCCTTTTCTTCTTCTACTTCATCGTATTCCTTACCTGCTGCTTCGGCAACTGCCTTCTTCATCTTGCCGAAATCAAAATCGGTACAACAGACAATCGCAACCATCAGTAAAGTTAACAGTGCATATAAATTATAAGGAATGGTCTTCATGAACGCGCTCAAACCGCCTTCACCACCTACTTCGGAAGCAACCGCTACTGCCCAGCTGGAAATCGGAGCGATGATACAGACCGGAGCCGCAGTGGAGTCGATAATGTATGCCAGTTTTTCTCTGGCAATTTTATGCTTGTCTGTAATCGGACGCATTACGGTACCAACGGTCAGACAGTTGAAATAGTCATCAATAAAGATTAAGCAGCCAAGCAATGCGGTAGCAATCTTTGCACTGCGCTTGCTTTTCAGCTTTGTGCTGGCCCACTGTCCGTAAGCTCTGGAACCGCCCGCCATGGTAACAACCATAACCACAGCACCAAGCAGAGACAAATATAAAATCATGTAACCGTTGTCACCAATTTTATAGGCAACCATATCGAGTACATAACGCACTGCCTCTAAAATAGAACTTCCTGTCTTAAAACAATAAATTAACATACCGGAAAACACACCGGCAAAAAGGGAAGAATATACTTCCTTGGTTTTGAGTGCCAGAACAATGGCAATCAGCGGCGGCAAAATGGACAGCCAGCCGGCTTCAATCATTTCTAAACCCATACCTTTTCTCCTTCGTTATCATATTTTGCATGTCACTCATGCGCTATGGTGATAGTTTACCACAGTAAAGTAACAAACGCAAGACAGAAACGTTCATATCTCAAAAAAAAGGTTGCCGCACACTGCAGCAACCTTTTAACATTATACAAATACATATTCACTTAATCTTCGGAAGGCTTCTTCCACTCTGGTTCTTGGCAACGCCAGGTTCATACGGATTGCCCATGGGCGGTTAAACGGACGGCCGTCCTGCCAGATAACACCAACCCGGATACCGGCTTTAATCAGCTCATCTAAGGTGATTCCTTTGTTTTTACACCACTCTTCACAGTCCAGATAAAGCATGTAAGTTCCCTGCGGCTTTGCCAGCTTAACTCCCGGGAAATTGTCCAGAATATACTGATATGCAAATTCCACATTGCCGGTTAATACTTCTCTCAGTTCGTCCACCCAAACATGTCCCTCCGGACGGTAAGCACCAATTAACGCATGCATGGATAATACGTTCATACTGTTATAGTGGCTAAGGGCCGACTGTTTTCTTACACGGTCTCTTAAATACGGATTGTAAATAATGTGATAGGAACCGATAAGTCCCGCCAGGTTAAAGGTTTTGGACGGGGCATAAATTGCAATGGTACGCTGCTTTGCATCCTCGGAAACACTCTGGGTCGGAATATGATGATTTCCCTGTAAAATCAGGTCGGACCAGATTTCGTCGGAAATTACGATACAGTCGTTTTTCTTATATACTTCCATAGCCTTTTCAATTTCTTCCCATTCCCAGACACGACCGGTTGGATTATGCGGAGAACAGAACACAGCAAAATGAATCTTGTGTTCCTTAATTTTGCGGTCCATATCCTCGTAATCCATGCGCCACACGCCGTTTTCGTCTTGCACCAAATCGGAAAGTACCATTTTGCGGCCGTTATCCTCAAATACATGGGTGAAACCGATGTAGGTAGGGGAATGTAAGAGCACTGCCTCTCCCTGCGCCGTAAAGCTTTGTACGGCAGCGGCAAGGCAGCCAAGAACACCATTTTCGTAACCGATATTTTCCGGTGTGAGCCCATCTACCAGATTACGTTCCTTCTGCCATTTGATAATACTGTTATAATACTCCTCGGAAGGATCAAAATAACCAAAGGCCGGATGATTAACGCGGTTAATGATGTGCTCCTGAATGGTAGGCACCGTAGCAAAATTCATATCCGCCACCCACATCGGAATGCGGTCAAAGCCTTCTGCTACTTCTGCACCTTCAAAGGGAATGACATCCACTGCCAGGGCATCCTTGCCTCTTCTGTCCATAACTGTTGTAAAATCGTAAGTCATACTTTTTATCCTCTTTCTGTTTAGCTCTTCTGAATCATCTTTTTATAGAAATCAACACCCATTGGCAGGGCACCCTGATATACATTCTCATTTAATCCATGAATGCTGGCGTACTGCTGTGCATTGATATATAACGGTGCAAACCGCAGGCAGTTGTCGCTGACTTCTTTGTAATATTTAGCATCGGTACCGCCGGTCATAACATACGGACAGATACCTACTCCCGGATAAACCTCTGCCGCCACTTCTTCCAGACGCTTAAACGGTGCCGCCTTATAATCCACCATAGGGCAAGGAGAATCGGAATAAATCACTTCGGTTTCCAGACCAAATTTCTTTGCCCGCTCTGTGATAATGGCGATGCTTTCTTTGTCATCCTGATGCGGACTGAAACGCATATTTGCGGTAACAAAGGCTTCCTGCGGAAGCACGTTCAGACCATTGGAACCCTTTGCCGTAGTAAATGCAGTGGTTGTACGAATCATAGCACCGGCCGCAGAATTAATCATTGGCAGTAATTTGGTCAGTAACGGCTTAAACAGCCACAAATTTGCAAAAATCAACTTCATGCCAAAATTCATATTTGGTGCCATACGGGTAAACATTTCGGTAATGGTGGAATTGAACTGATGTTTAAACGGATAGTTCTTTTCCACGTCCACCATAAACTTGCCCAGACGTACCAACGGGGAATTTTTCTTTGGAGCGCTGGCGTGACCGCCGTTACTTCTGGCAATAAACTTTACATCGCCATAACCTTTTTCCAATACACCTACCATACCGTAGGTGCCCTTAACGCCACCTACCGGTTCTTCTAAAATCATGCCGCCTTCGTCTAATACAAGACCAAGCTTAATACCCTGTTCTTTCAAATATTTTACGGTAGAAGGAGCACCTTCACCGCTCCACTCCTCGGTACAGCTGCTGGCAAGGTATACGTCACATTCCGGTTCGTATCCTTCTGCTATCAGTTCTTCCGCTGCGGTCAGCAGACAGAACAGGCTGGCTTTGGTATCTACGGTACCACGGCCCCAAATGCAGCCTTCTGCGTCAATATCGCCGGAGAACGGCTCATGCTCCCAGGTTCCCGTTGCCTCCACCACATCGTGATGGCTCATAAAGAGGATTGGTTCGTGGTTTCCCTTACCGCTCCACTTAAAAAGCAGACTTCCGTTAAACACATGCTTTTCGCAGGTTTTGTGGATGTTTGGAAACATCTCTTCTAATATTTCATGGAATTCTAAAAACTTGGTACGGTCCGGCTCAAAACGGCTGGATACCGTTTCCTTTTGAACCAGTGTGGAAAGCTTTTTACCATATTCCACCGCACGCTCGCTGTTATCTAAAGGTACTTTGGCTTCTTTGGCAGGAGTCGGTTTCAGAAGTACTGTCCTAAGCAGTACAACCGCAACCAGCGCCACCAGAAGAAGTAATATCACAAGTAAAATTTCCATAGGAGCCTCCTATAACTTATCCTTCTTGTATAAAATAAAACCGATTGCCAGTGCAAGTGCCCCACAAGGAACCATCAGCACGCTGGTCTGGCTAATCATAGATGGTACAAAGGTACAAAGGAGAATCATAAACAACACCGGAATGACCGCAATCTGCGGACTCTTAATGAAATACTTAAGTCCCAACGCACCAAACAATGCCGGAACTACGTTATTAAATGCCGGAAGCAGTACCGGATTCTGAAGTACCGGCTGCAACGGCACTAAAAGGATAACACCTGCAACAATAACCAGTGTGGTTACAATAGCACTGGTGGCAGTACTGATGGTGGAAATAATTTCATCCTCCGGTGTACCGACTGTGGTACCCGCAATTTCCTTTGCATTCATTGCCACCGGAATCTTCATATTAGTTACGTTACCGGTAATAAAGGAAATATAACTGCCCCCCACACCAAGCATCGGTGTATAAACCAAAAACTCAACCAGAGAAACCGGCAGATAAACCACAGCCACCTTTGCATAGCCAGCCAGAAATGCTGTCATATCCGGAGATACCCCATACAACATACCGATTAAGAAAGGCACCAATGATAATACAATAATGCCGCTTACCAACAGGAAACGTCCCAACCGGTGCAAACCATTATTCAGTTCTTCCAAATATTGTGCTTTATCCTGTTCACTTAAAACAACAACTTTTGTTTCTTGCATGACTTCGTGCCTCCTTTATAATAATCCAATCAGCACAGCACCTGCCATGGCAATTAACATGCTGGCTGCCAGACTGAAGTTTTCCAATACTGCCTTGCCCTTCTTCTGGATGAAAAATTCAAATACCGCCATAGCTGCAGCGGCCATAATCGCCACCAAAAGAGGCATAACGTCGGAACCTTCTCTCGGAATCGCCTTACCAACATATGCGCCGATAAAAGTACCGCAGAGGCCGATAAACATTGCCGTGGTAGCATGTGCACCAAAGCCCGGCTTTTTCTTTTCTCCGGTTTCCTCTTTCTTCGGAGATTTCTGGATTTTCTTTAAGTATACCTTTAAGAAAAACACGGAATAGAATAAACCGCCCAAAATACCGATGGTCATAACCAGGGCAATAGTAACAAAAGCGCCAATACTCATCTCCTCCAGGCGAAGTCCTGAAAGGCCGATGCTCTGGGCTGCAATTTCCGCCACGTTAAGCTCGTACTGCAGGGCACCGATAACAGAAAGGCGGAGCCAGGAAAAAGGTACACCTAACGTCCCGCTTAAAGCAACCACACCAAGCAGGATACTGACGGATGGAAGTAACGTAAAGGTTGCACTGGATAAAATGGTTTTATTCAGCACCTTTTTGTCCATACCGATTTTGATTCCGGCACGGTAGCTCTTTAACAAAAACACCAGACACATAACTGTAATGTAGGCAAGCACCAATGCCACAATCAAATAGATTGAGCCGGCATTCACCTGGGATAAATACTCATTCATACACCAACCCCCACTTTCTTAATTAATTATCTCTATTTTATCATAATTCGACCGTATTATAAATAGCGTTAATAAAAAACATCATAAAAAAAATATTGCCATCTAAAAAAAAATGTGGTACTCTTTTTCTGTTAAATAAAATGGACAAGTATTTTTGTTCATAATTCAATTCAAACAGTCAAAAAGCGAGGTAAATGACCATGAAGAAATTGTATGAAGGAAAGACAAAGGACGTATTTGAACTTGAGAACGGTAATGTAATGTTAAAGTTTAAGGACGATTGCACCGGCAAAGACGGCGTATTCGATCCGGGCGAAAACTCCGTTGGTTTAACCATCGAAGGTATCGGCAAGGCAAACTTAATCACTTCCGTTCACTACTTCGAATTATTAAAGAAGGCCGGCATCAAGACTCACTATGTAAGCGCTGATGTTGAAAATGCTACTATGGAAGTTCTTCCTGCAACAGTTTTCGGCCATGGTCTTGAAGTTATCTGCCGTTTAGTTGCTACCGGCAGCTTCATCCGCAGATACGGTGAATATATTGAAGACGGTACTGTACTTGAAGGTGGCTACGTTGAGTGTACTTTCAAAAACGACGCAAAGGGTGACCCACTTGTAACAAGCGAAGGTCTTGCAGCTCTTGGCGTTATGTCCGAAGAAATGTTTGCAAGCATGAAGGAGCAGACCTTAAAGATTACAAAGATTGTTGCTGACGACTTAAAGAGCATCGGCCTTGACCTTTGGGATATCAAGTTCGAGTTCGGTTACAACAACAACGAAGTTATCCTTATCGACGAAATTGCTTCCGGTAACATGCGTGTTTACAAGGATGGCAAGATTGTAGATCCTGTAGAGTTAACAAAGCTCATCAATAACAGATAATTTTTACAGCTTACATAAAGAGGCTGAGGAAAAGATATGGTTGGCGTATTTGTATCTGTGTTCGCCTGACTCCTCTGACCAGTGTACGTTCAGTTCAGAACAAACAAATTAGAATTTGTTCGTCTGCCCTGACCGCACACAGTCAGCTGAGATGTCGGACACTTAGATACAAATACGCCAACCATTAACATTTTTCCTCAGCCTCTTTTGCGTAGGTTGTAAAAACTATTTACATTTTCTCTTTAAAGAAGAATACTTCTTCTACCGATTTTTCAAACACTGCAGCGATATCCATGGCAAGCTTCAGGGATGGGTTATACATCCCTTTTTCCAGGCGGGCGATGGTTTCACGGCGGACATTGACCATAACAGCTAAGTCTTCCTGACTCAGGTTTTTGGATGCCCGGAGTTCTTTAATTTTGGTTTCTAAGCTAAAATCTTCCATTAAACTTCCCTCTTTTCAAAGTAAATAAAGAGTGCAGAAATAGCCAGCTGAATCAGGTAATACACAAGTAAAAAATGCCAGAAGCTGATAGTAAATGACGATAATTCTACAAATTTTTCTGCAAGTTCAGGTCTTATCGCCTCAAAAATCAACAGCACAATTACTCCTGATGCACCAAATCCTGAGCAAAAGCCCCATAAAAACCCAAAGACTTTTCTTTTAGCCTTGTTATAATGTTCCACCGCAGCCTCATCCTCTATATCAAATTTCACAAAACACCGGAACAGGTTAATACCAAAATAACTTGCCAAAAACGCATATGCCAAAATTTTTATTGCTATTTGTGCTATTGCATTTTGTGGATTAATCAGCTTTAAAATAATTGCCACAACAAGCATCAAACTCGTTATTACATTCATTACCTCTTTCGTAACCAACGAATATACTTTCTTTTCCTTTTTCATAACTTGTTACCCTTCATGTGATTTATTTGTACTTTTTTGTGATATATTTGTATCACTTGTGATAAATATATCACATCAGGTATGATATGTCAACGGAGAAAATAAAAAATTTTATCAACAAAAAACGACAAAAAACTCCCGTAAGCAGACCTACCTGATCTGACCTACGGGAGTATGAATCTAATACTATTTAATTGGTGTTATTTTATTATTTCTTCTTTTTCTTAAGTACCAGTGCTACAGCACCTGCCGCTGCAATTAAACCTGCGCCGATACCTGCAAGAACGCCGCCGCTTACGCCCGGTGCCCGATTATCATCCTGGCAGAGAACCAGTGCGGAAATAGGAGCAACCTTTACGGTGCCCTTTGCACTTCTTAACACTTCGGTGCCAGCATTTTTATCATCGATATAAACATTCCACTTGCCTTCCGGAAGTGTAACTTCGGTTTCGGTTTCATTGGCATTGAAGATAACAAACAGATTGTCTGCTACTTCACCATTCACGCCACCGTTAATCTGAAATGCCATTACATTTTTATCAAGGCCTTCCAGGGCAGTAATATTGTCCTTCACATCCTTTGCGGTTGTCATACGGAGAGCTGCATGCTCCTTACGGAACGCAATGAGACCCTGATAATACTTATAAACATCCTGATATTCCTTGCTGTTCAAATCGTCCCACTTTAACTTGTTTACAGAGTCCGGAGAAGCATAACTGTTTTCATCGAAGCCACCGTCCTTGGTTGGTTTGGAGCGGAGCATTTCTTCACCGGCATGTACAAACGGAATACCCTGGGAAGTCATGTAAATCGCCGCTGCCAGGTTATTCATCTTAATCTGGTCTTCTCTGGATGCATCCGGAGTGGAGTTAACAATACGGTCAAACAGTGTCATGTTATCGTGACAGGACGCATAGTTAACGCTCTGTGTCGGAGAAGAACACCATGGATATGCAAGACCCATGAAGCAGCTTTCCAGTGTGGATTCCTTACCGGTTGCACCGCTGATGAATCCCTTTTCGGTGTTGTTAAATACGCTGCCCTTTAAGGCATCACGGATAGTGTCGCTAAAGTAGGCAAAACCCGGAGTCATTTTGGAATTCACCTGGGTTGCCATCTGATAACCAAACTTGGTAACGTTGGTCTGCATGCTCCAGCCTTCGCCGTAAAATACAACGTCAGGACGTACTGCATGAACCGTTTCTACGATTTCGTTAATCGTTTCTGTATCAAGAAGACCCACCAGGTCAAAACGGAAACCGTCAATGTGATATTCTTCTGTCCAGTATAAAACAGACTCTACAATATACTTCTTAACCATGCTGCGCTCGGAAGCAGTATCGTTACCGCAGCCGGAGCCGTTGGAGTACTTACCGTTTTCGTCGATACGGGAGAAGTACTGCGGAACAATCTTGTTGAAACAGAAGTCAGCTGCACTGTAAACGTGATTGTAAACTACGTCCATAACAACGCTGAGGCCGTTATTGTGCATTGCCTGTACCATCTGCTTGAATTCTTTTACTCTCACTTCGCCATTATAAGCGTCGGTGGAATAAGAACCTTCCGGTACGTTATAGTTAACCGGGTCGTAACCCCAGTTGAACTGAGGCACGGTGGACTTGGTTTCATCTACAGAGCCGTAGTCATAAACCGGAAGCAGATGAACATGGGTAACACCTAAATTCTTGATGTGGTCAATACCGGTCGGAATGCCTTCTGCGTTAGTTGTACCGGTTTCGGTGAATGCCAAATACTTACCTCGATTCTTAATACCTGCCGCCTTATCAATGGACATATCACGTACATGTAATTCGTAAATGACAGCATCGTTGAAGGTCTTGTCCGCATTTGGATTCTTATCGTTTTCCCAGCCTTCCGGATCGGTGGAATCCAAATCGATAACCATGGCACGCTTACCGTTAACACCGGTAGTTCTTGCATAAGGGTCACATGCTTCGTTCTGTACATCACCGAGAGTTACTAAATAAGTATAGTAGGTACCGTGTAAATCGCCGGACTTTTCAGCCACCCAGGTGCCGTTTACATCTGCAGTCATGGTAAGTTCTTCGATTAAATCGTCCTTGCCTTCCTGGCCGCCCTGATATAATCTTACAGACACTGCATCTGCGGTAGGCGCCCACACACGGAAGGATGTTTTATCCTTTGTATAGGTAGCACCTAAATCTTTGCCGGTATATGTATATTCTTCTTCAAATTTTTCAGTAGAGAAAATGATTGGCATAACTACTTTATACTCCGTTCCTTCACAAATCACTTTATAACTTCTGCTGCCGTTTAATTCTTCCGCAAGCACCAAATGATACTCATTGTTTGCTTCTTTCTTTACTTCCTTGATAGCGACCTCACCGTTTGGTCCGGTTACTGTAAAGTAAGTGTCTAAATCCGCCTGGATTTCTCCGGTGAACTTAGTTACGATGGTTCCTTCGCCGTCATAACGTGCCTTGGACATTCTTACCGCAACTACCGCATCTTCACTGTACTCTTTTGTATAACCCTTTACGCCGGACTCCACATAAACGTGTACCGTACCGGAAACCAGCTCCGGAATCTCAATAAACTGGTCTTCCGCCACATCCTTTGCCCAGTCATTGGTGCGGACAATGAAACCTTCCCTGGTTACATCTTCAGCTATCACCTTGGTAGCTACCATTTCACCGTTTTCCAGCGCAAACTCATACGCTTTACCTTCTCCGCCTTCATCCCAGAACCATACGTTCCAGCCGTCATACTGGCCGTCAGGTCTGTTATAATGAAGTTTGATTACTCTTTCCTCTTCAGCCTTCGCGGTTATTACACTGTCCATTGGTGCACAGGATAATAACATAACCAGGGCCGCAAGGAACGCCATAATACGTTTCTTCATACTTTTAAAACCCCTCTCATAGTGTTTTTTTGTCTGTTTGGGCATATTGTCGCCCTGAATGATTATAGTATATCTCTTTTTTGTACATTTTTCAAGAGTAAATTTTCGATTATTTTCGAAAATACGCACTTTTTCACTTTACCACAAAAAATTATTAATTTTCATAAAAAATTGCTTGCGTCAAAAGACACTTCCATGTATAATGTTACTGTATTTTTTTGGGACAAGTCCAAAATACAAATCTTATAAAGAATGAAGGTATAACAATGGAAAGAAAAGTTGGTACTATTTCAAGAGGAATCCGTGGACCAATCATCAGAGAAGGTGACAATCTTGTTGACATCACCGTAAACTGCGTATTAGAAGCAGCAGAAAGTGAAGGCTTCTCCTTAAGAGACAGAGATGTTATCGCCCTGACCGAGTCCATCGTAGCCAGAGCACAGGGAAATTACGCATCCGTAGAAGATATTGCGGCTGACGTAAAGGCAAAATTAGGCGGCGGCACCATCGGTGTTATCTTCCCTATTTTATCCCGTAACCGTTTTGCAATCTGCTTAAAGGGTATTGCAATGGGTGCAAAGAAAGTAGTGTTAATGCTTAGCTACCCAAGCGACGAAGTTGGTAATGCTCTCTTAACTTACGACCAGTTAGACGATGCCGGTATCAATCCTTACTCCGACGTTTTATCCTTAGAAAAATATAGAGAATTGTTTGGTGAAAATGTTCATGAGTTCACCGGCGTTGATTATGTAGCATACTACTCTGACATCATCCGCGAAGCAGGTGCAGAAGTTGAAGTTGTTTTTGCAAATAATCCAAGAACCATCTTAAAGTACACTGACTGCGTCATCAACTGTGACATTCACACCCGTAAGAGAACCAAGCGCATCCTTCTTGAGAACGGCGCCAAGGTTGTTTGCGGCTTAGACGATATTTTAAATGCTTCCGTAAACGGCAGCGGCTTCAACTCCAAATACGGTTTACTTGGTTCCAACAAGTCCACCGAAGATAAGATTAAGCTCTTCCCTCAGGAATGCCAGGACTTAGTAGAAAGTATTCAGGCAGAAATCTTAAAGAAGACTGACAAGCACGTAGAAGTTATGGTTTACGGCGACGGCGCATTTAAGGACCCACAGGGTAAGATTTGGGAACTGGCTGACCCGGTTGTATCCCCTGCTTTCACCAGCGGCCTGGTTGGTACTCCAAACGAATTAAAGTTAAAGTATCTTGCAGATAACGACTTCAAGAACTTAAGCGGTGCTGAATTAAAGGACGCTATCTCCAAGAGCATCAAGGAAAAAGGTTCCAACCTCGTTGGTAACATGGCTTCCCAGGGTACTACTCCAAGACAGTTAACAGACCTGATCGGTTCTTTATGTGACTTAACCAGTGGTTCCGGCGATAAGGGTACCCCAATTATCTTAATTCAGGGATACTTTGACAACTTTACAGATTAAGAATTACTGTTCCAAAAGCGAAAAATAAATCAACCGCCACGGTTGCGTGCTTGCACGTAAACCTGGCGGTTTTTATTTTTTGATTTTAGAACGTCACCAAACGAAAATGAGCAAAAATCAAGCTGCGTAGCAGCGTCTGACGGCAACGCCGGCAGTTTTGCAAATTCACTTTGATGATGTGAACAATAACTCGCTCTTTACTTCACCGGCACATATCCTGCCTCTTCAATAATTCTGCTTCCTCTCTCAGAAAGTACCGCATTTACCCATTTCATAACGGTTCCGTCTTCCGGTTCATTGCTTCTGTACACAATAAATCCATTCGTATAAATCGGATAAGCTCCACTCTTAATACTTTCGATAGAAGGTGTCACCCCGTCCACTGCCAGCATTTTGATGGTGTCTCGCTTATACATGGTGTTTACATAATAAAAGTAAGAATATCCAATCGCATTCTTTGCATTGTCATACTCTGCAATGGCATCAATGAGTTCTCCCATTTCACCCCGAATCTGATTTACCGGCGGCACCATAATTTCTTTCTCCTTCATAACCAGGGAAAGCATGGCTGTCTGGCTTCCGGAACCGGTAGGACGCTGATACGCAATGATGTCCTCGTTGTTCCCCCCTACTTCAGACCAATTTGTTATTTCTCCGGTATAAATCTTTTGAATTTGCTCAAAGGTCAGCCCGGATACCGGATTTTCCGTATTTACAATAAATACAAAGGCCGAGCTGGTGGTCGGAATAATGGTAAGTTTCACTCCCTGCTGCTTTGCATATTCTTTATCTTCCTCCGATATTTCTGCCGCAAAGATTACGTCCACTTTACCGTCAATCAGGTTCCGATATACCTCACTGGAACGTGTGGTAGTATATTCAAATTCCAACTCACTTTCCTTCATGCCCAAAAAGTTTGCCGCAATACTGTCCACCAGTGGATGAATTGCCAGCGATGCATCCACCTTTGGATATTCTTTTAAAGTAAAGATTGGCTCTTCATTTATTGGCGGAACCGTTGCTTCCGGTGCCGGACTTACCGCAGGTTCTTCAGACCCAGTTGGCTGTACGGTAGGTGCTACCGAAGGCTTTTGCTTCTCATCCAGTCCTTCTGTTGCAGATTTATACCAGTTTACACATCCAAAAACAACGCCGACCGCTGCAAGCAGTGCTACTAAAATAATCATTATTTTTTTCATTCTGCCACCTCCGTTAGTCAAAAATTTTCATCATAGAGTCATCAAATTCGCTGAAAAAGACATACAAATAAAAACCTTCTATGGATGGAATTGTCACGTATACACCGCTTCCTTCCAGCCTGCACTCAAGCGTATCTACCAGTGCAGAAATTTCCCCCCAGGAATAATCACCTCTCCAAGCCAACGTATCCCATGTTTTGCTTCTAATAACATCCATGTAACCGCTGTATTTATGAAAAACCTCTTCCAGCTCGGTTAATTCTTTCCCCGCGATGTAATTATAAGTCATACTATGTTCTATCATCTGCCGGGTAGCTCCATCGCCTTCTTCCCACTCAAGGTAAGCACCACCGGCCATGGCAAAATACGTATAACGATATGCGGCAATCAATTTGTCCCGATAGGTGGCTTCATATACCTCCATTGGCATTTCATAAATGTCATATCGTTCGTTAAACTCAGCTATGTTGGGATATTTTCCGGACCAATTCAGTAAATATGCATTTGGTTTTAATAGCAAAATATAGAACTTATCCGGATTATTTTTTGCAACTTCTCTGTATTCCTCAATTCTCTCCTCTGCAGAAGCATAGAAAGCTTCTTCCGCCGCCAGATACTTTTCTCTTTTTTCACCTGTAAAATCATCCTCTAAATAGCTCTCCCAGATAGTGATATCATACCAAAAATTCGGTTCCAAATATCCGTATTCTATTTTTTGGAACGGCTCATACTGGGTATCTGCACATGTAAAGATGTTGTCAAAACCAATATCATCTCTTACAAATAGACTTTCTTCCGTTGCAAATCGGGAATATACCGCAATCTGTTCTGCCTCCTCCAACATACTCAGCGTAGCAACATAATCTTCATAATAAAAATGGATTTCAGCAGGAGAGAACACAAATTCCTGCTCCTCATTATTCATATATCCCTTTACCAGCTTATACACTTCATTTTCATCCGGAGAAACCATTTCATTGAAATTTCCCTCCATATCATATGTATCGCGCAAAGCTAACATATCATAAAAAGCACGTCGCACACACTGGGTGATATCAGCATCTTTTAAGAATAAATCTTCCAGTGTCAGCCGTTCTCCGGTTGCCAGATTGTAGTTAAGAAATAATTGGTCATACCTGTCTCCACCACCCATATGATAACTGATAGAAAGAACATTGGCAAAGTTTCCTCTGACATAAAAACTTCCGTAGTTAATCTCCGGATATGCCCGCAGCAAAATACCAATCCGGTTATACATATCCTGATTGATTTTTTCCTGAACCTCCAAATCCTTAAGACCTTCTATTTGTGGAATTTCTATTTCTATATCATCCGTTCTAGGTGCCAGTAGCGTCTGAATCATCAAATCATTCTCATCATAGGTACCATACAAATCGATTCCCTGTTCTGCAGGAGTCGGTGTTGGACTTGGCGTTGGTGTAGCCTGCACCTTAGTTGGTACTTCTGCAGGAATGGTCACTTGCGAAGAATTGTCTTTGCTTTCCTGCTTCGCCTTCTGAATACCCGTATAAGTTACCGCCACTGCGCAAATCGTGAATAAACATAACATCAATGAAACTGTTATAACAAATTTTTTCAAATCTATCACTCCCTATCTTTTACAGAAGCATATCCATAATTAACATCAGAGTAAATCCCACTAAGAGTGAATAGGTGGATGTTCTCTCATATCCATGACTGTGGGTTTCCGGAATCATTTCATCACTTATAATATACAGCATGGTTCCGCCTGCAAAGGCCAAAGCAAACGGCAAAATTGCAGCTGATACATTTGCCACAAAGTATCCAAGAAGACAGCCTGCCACTTCAATAAATCCGGTAGCCGTTGCAAGCAAAAACGCCCTTCCTCTGCTCACACCTGACATAACTAACGGCGATACCGTTACAATACCCTCCGGAATATTCTGCAAGGCAATACCCACTGCCACCGTAAGAGCCGCACTTACATCATCATTACCAAAGCCCACACCTGCTGCCATACCTTCCGGCAGGTTATGGATTGCCACCGCCATTACAAATAACAGCGCCCGGCTTAAATTCTTATTATTTACATGTTTCTCTTCCTCTCCGGTTCCCGCCAGTTTATGCAGATGAGGCGTAAGTTTATCCATCAGATTAAGAAACAGGGCTCCCACAAAAATTCCTACCACAGGAATTATCATCTGCGCTCCGCTTACCAGTTCAAAGGACGGCGCAATGAGACCGTTTACCGCTGCTGCCAGCATGATTCCGGCTGCAAAACTTAAAATCATATCATTAACTTTATGGGAAACATTTTTAACACAAAACCCAATGGCTGCACCGATAATAGTTGCACCACCGATACCAAGGGCTGTAAGTAACACCATTTGCATAATATCATCCTCCTTGTCTTCTTTAGTATTTTATATTCTACGAATATTCATGCATTTACAATTTTACCACCGTATATTCATGATGAACTGCTTCTAAAAACTTGCCGAATACATCCGCTGTCTTTAACCGCAGGCTCGACGTATTAATACACGGATGACACCCGAAATATTCTGCTTTTAAAACATCTTCATCCACTAAAAGCGTCACATTATTTTCCTTATCATTCATAAGTCCAAGGACACTTACCGAGCCCGGTGTGATATCCAAAAACTGCTCCATATATTCTGCCGGGCCAAAAGAAAGTCTGGCACTGTTAATCTGCTTGGAAATATCTTTGGTGAGAAACTTTTTATCCTCTCTAATCATCAGCAGATAAAACTTTGTTTTCTGGGCATTGCACAAAAATAAATTTTTGCAGATAACTGCCGGAGCCAGCACCTCATCAATGGCAAGACAAGCCTCCATGGTGTTTGCTTCTTCGTGGTCCACACGTTCATATTCTATTCCTAAGGAATCCAGCAAATCATAGGTGCGGATTTCCTTTTCCAGACGGCCGTCGTTGGTTGTCGGGCGGCCTGTTACAAGTTCTAATTCCATTATATTATAATTCCTTTCCGTAGCAAAAGTAAGAGAATCCCTCCTACGTTAATCATATCATAGTTTACCACACTAATTCAATAATAAGACGCAGAAGGGATTGAAAATTTTCCCGTTTATTTGATTTTCACTCTACATAAAGCACGTCTAACGCATCTTCCAGCAAGACCGTTTTTGATTCCTGCTCCCAAAATAATGTTTCCTCTTCCCTCACTATCTTTACTAAATCAATACCGTAAGGCCGGATGCTTCCTTCCCAGTCCTTCGGGTCAAAGGAGGTCGTCTCGCAAAATTCTTCGTAAGTGGCCGGTTCTTTGTTGATGGTGCACTGCTTTGGATGATATTCGCAGTAAACCGCTTTCACCCATGCACCATTCCGGTAGCTCCACGCCACATAACCGCTGCCATCAGAACCGTGGTCAGAAATCAGGATGGTGTTGTCTCTAATTGCTACGCCGCAAACACCCCGCCAACAGCACTCCATGGTAATATCCATCATTTTCTCCACGCTATCGTTTTTATAGGTGAACACGGCTAAAGAGGCCGCATCTCCCAGTATCAGCTCCGGCGTTCCGTCCGAATCAAAATCATGAAGTCCCAGATACAGATACTTTTCCTTGGCATACCACTTGGTATCGGTTCTGACATAATCCGGGTAAACATACGGATTTGCCAAATTGTTTGGGGCATAATATATCAAATCCAGGTACGCTTTCTTCCAGCCTTGGTAACCGTTAAACGGCTCCACTTTAGTTTCACTTTCTATCAGTTCCAGCTTGTTATTCTTGGTGACACGGTAGTAATCCGTAAAATACGTCATATCATAAACACCACCGGCACAGTGGGAGGCAACCAAGAGCTTCCGTTCTTCATCCATGCCTGTTATCTGATAACAGAAGGCGTACTCAAACCGCTCTGTTTCCGGGTTCCAGCACCAGTAATAATATGGAGTGTTTCCGTTCACAATCCAGCCAAACACCTCCAGGTCCGGATAGCCGTCAAAGTTGATGTCCTTTAGGGTAACCGACTCCGCCGGAGTGAAGCACTGGGTGTAGCCGGTGGCAATACCATCTGCACCATCGGTCATAATCCCTTCCTGCATCTGCACGGTCTGCACAAGCTCGTCTTCGTCATACACGCGTATTTCCCGTATACCGCACATATTTTCCCCATCCAGACGCCGCTTGCCGATGACCTGCAGAAAATATATCTTTTCACCTGCCTGAAGCCCCCCGGTTTTTAACACTTCATCGGCACCAAACACCATAGGCTGCATGGCGTCTGCTTCCGCAGCAGTTAACGGAGTTACCGGAACATGGTCCATCGGATACGCCGCATTATCCAGATAAGAAATATTGGTCTTATTATTTCCACTCATAATGAAGTCATACCACTTGTTTCCCAACAGAGAATTTTCCTTCACATAGGCATAGAAACCGCTGACCCGCTCATCTGCCAGACAAATTCCGGATTTCCGCATCGTCATTTTCTCCGACACGGCATCCAGTACCATCACCCGTTCATTGTGGGTCAGTTGGTCATATACCTCGTTGGTAGCTAACAGAATTTCCATGAACACAATGGCATTTTCCTTAACATCCGCCTGTTTTTTATATTCTTCTACCGAGGTTCCCGGCGTTCTACCCGATGTCACATAAAAACCTGCCGCTTCATATTCCTTCAGTAGGGCAACAGCAAAGTCTTGTCGCCGGAACAGTTCATCCATTCCGTTGAATTTATCTATGATAAACCTCAAGTAGTAGGACGGATAATTATAAAGGTCGTACTTCGTATACGGCCACTCGCAAGCCACCCGGAGTATATCCGCCGTAGAAGCCGCCGACATAGCTTCCTCTGGAATATAGTACATGGCAAAGCGCTCGCCGATATGCTCCTTTGCCGCACTTTCTTCCTTGGTAAACGGAACAATCAGCCGACCGGTTTTCATCCATTCTTCTGCCGGATATGCCGCATAGGAGAAGCTTTCGTAATACTGCTGATAGCCTCGCTGTGAGGTATCCATGGGAGTTGGTGTTGGTGTAGCTGCTGCCGCCTTCTCTGCGGAAATCCAGATTAAATTTTCTTTTGCGGTCAGTTCCTCATAGGATACTGCAAGTTCATCCGAATAAAGCTTCTGATATAGGTCGTTCTCTAAATAATACGCCCCCGGTGGATAAACATAGCGTGCCTCATTTTGCTCATCCAGTATAAGACTTTTCCTTGACATAATACTTGAGGTCAAATCTTCTTGCATTAATACATCAATAAAAAGGAACTCTTCTTTCGGATTCTCCTGCATTACCTTTTGGATAGCGATATTCCATGTATCATTTACATTGACACTGTAAAAACCATCCGCATAGCGGAGCAGTGATATGGACGCCGCCTTACTAAAATCCTTGGAAAACAGAATTAGTGTTGTCGTTCCGCTTACTTCGTCCTCCGGCACCTCATAATACCGGATTGGAACCCTGGAAACATAACAGCCCTCCTCCCCGAAAAACTGCCAATCCTTCGTAGTTGTCAGCATTTCTATTCTGTCAAGAATCGTTTCATAAACTTCTCTGTAAGCTTCCTCCTGATTTAAAATTGCTTCCACCGGAATGGCACCTTCCAAGGACACCTCAAACTGTTCTATGTTATAGGATGCAATCCGTTCCATTACAAGACGGCACAGCGCCTCATCAATCTGCACAACCAGCTCGGTTTCATTTACTGTCATCTTCACATAGCCACCTTCATATAGGACAAGACTATGCTCAAAGCCAAGGGCATCCTTAACCCTCAACAACCGGTAATCCTTCCCCTGAAACTCCGGAAAGCTTCCGGAGGACGGATGAATAAAGGTTGCCCCATAAAGCTCTGCTAAAAGGCTCCAAAACAGTTCCTCCTCCGTGGACAGGCCGTTGACAGAAGCTGCATTTTCCAAATGCATTCTCTGTTGAAACACTTCCCTGCCCTCATGGAACCAAAGGTCATTCATGCGCTCCAGGATAATCATATGATAAGTAGTTGCATCCGACCGGATTTCATCTTCTTTCGCCTGACCAATGGATGACTGAAAAATCATCTCCGGCCGGCTACCTGTTGTTAAAAATTGAAGTTCCAAATAGTCATCATTTCTACGATTCTGCTCATAAACTATCGCCACCCGGTAGGTATCTTCATAACCCTTTATCCGATACAGGGTGCCGCCTCCGGTGCATTCCATCAGGGCATCCCGCTCTGACCAGTACATTTCATGGTTGGAATAGACCTCCGTCAATTCCTCACCCAAAAGTTCCCACGGCAGTTCCGATTTATCTTCCGCATCATACCGTTCCAGATAGCTGTATACACCTTCTTTATAATAAAGAGTCGGCGAAAAAACATAATATGCCCTTTCATTATATTTTTTTGTTTCCGGATTATTCAAAGCCTTACTATAGATATAGCCATAGCTGCCCACCGCATCCATCGGCGGATTCTTACCCGCCCGCTGATACACTGTAAGATAGCCAAGAACCTCCTCCTGCTTCCGATTCTCTTTATCAAAATATTTTTTCAACGGAGTTCTTTCTGCATTTCCGTAAGTCAATTCATAGCCACCGTCTTCCTTCAGAGTGGCAAAAATTGCCGGTTCGCAGATGTGCTGCTCCTTTTCAGACTCCATCTGTGCCACCATGCTGTCAATCATCCGCTGGGCAAATTCTTTCTCCGCATCGTAAGAAAACTCCGCCTGCGCCTTCTTCATGCCGACAATGAGAGAACTGTCTTCCGGGCTTTGCAGCATTGTTTTGTCTGCCTCCACCGAAATGCGTAACAACTGCTGCTTTGATTCTGTTTCCAACTCATAAAAGTTGAACTTAAAATTGTCCAACTTATAACGTTTACCGCCGGCCTCGCCCATGAGTCTTGCGACATCCTCTGCCATGTGCTTTGCCACACTTTGCTTCAGTGCAACACCCTCCATGGTTATATCGGAGGGATCAATTTTATATGGATTTTCCCGGTCTGTCAAAAACAGTACACCCACCAACAAACAAACCGCCACTGCGGCAATCACCAAAGGAATGGTTGCTTTTTTATAAGTCATGATGGAGCGTATTCTTCCCTTGACTCCGTTTTCGCCAAAGGCTGTCGGACAAAGGAGCACAACTCGTCTTCCGATGCTGCAGCTTAGCAGTGCCTGCGCATATTCTCTTCTTTCTTCTTCGCCAAGGGCTTTCACTACCTTTTCATCGCAGGAAAACTCGATATCCCTGCAAAACAGAACATAGGCCACCCAAAGCATCGGGTGAAACCAAAACAACGAAAGCAGTGAGAAACCGAGCAGTTTCCACCACTGGTCGCCTCTTCGGAGATGCTGCCGCTCATGTAAAAGTACATGCTCTGCCGTGCCCTCCTCCATTCCGGAAGGAAGATAAATATGTGGCTTTATCAGTCCAAAAACAAAAGGCACGTCAATATCATCGCAGTACCGTATATTTTCTTTATACAAAACGGAAACTCGAACCTGATATTTTACCTTTAAATAGCTTACCACTCCGTATAATGCCATTAAAAGTACACCGGAAAGCCATATGACAGGCCAGAAGGAAAGTGTCCGCTCCGTTTTTTCGTCTCCTGCGTCCATGACAAACGGCGTTTCCTTTTCTGAGTCCACGACAGGAAGATTCTCTTTGTCAACATCACCAACATTACTATCCGAAGGCAGCACGATGGTATCTTCCTCCTGTACGCTCCGGTCCGGTTCCGGTTCGGTCCACACAATGTTTGTTTTTCCTTCTTCTATTTTATCCTGCACAACAAAATTATCCGGTACCGGATTCTCTGACACATCAGCTTTTGGAAGTATCTGTACCTCCGGCTCCAGGTTTTCCTCCACCGTACGGGAAATTTTCGCCACATCCGGCATCAGACTAAACGTGGTTTCCAAGGAAACCGGACAAAGCAGACGGAACGCCACAAAGCCCCACAGCACCGGGCGAACCCACTTTGGCATGCGCTTAAAGCACATGCGGAGTAACACTACCACCAGCACCAGAAGGCTGGCAGCCAAACCACGGTTTACAATTTCCATAAAGAACTGTTCCATACGCTACTCCTTTCCCAGCTCCGCCATCATACGGCGGATTTCTGCAATCTCTTTCTCCGTTAACTTGTTTCTGGAGGCAAAGGCCGCAATAAATGCCGGCAGGGAACCCTGAAAATTTTCCTTCACAAAGGAATCACTCTGAATGGCCGAGAACTCCTCCTTGGAAATCAAAGAAGTAACCTGCTTTTCATTCATAGCAAAAATTCCCCGGTAGCAAAGTTTTTTTAATACCGTATATGTGGTAGTACGTTTCCAGTTTAATTCCTGTTCGCACCGAGCCACCAGCTCCCTTGTGGAAAGCGGTTCGTTATTCCAAATAATATCGGCAAAGCGGGCTTCTACCAAGCCTAATTTGATTTCTTCCATGGGCTTCCTGCCTTTCTATGTAGGTGATGATATTTTATTAATGCAAAAGTGTCTACTGTTAATAGACTTTTTCTTTAGTCTATCATCAGTAGACACTTTCTGTCAAGTAAAGTATATTATTCTTCTATGATATATTTTACCGGAGCCTCTGTTGGACCTGCCTCCGTTGCAGACTCCTCCGTTGCATCTTCCATACTGTAAACCGTAATTACTTCGTAGCCCTTGCATTTCTTTAACACATATTCCACAAAGCCTTTCGTGTATTCTTCTCCGACATAAAATAACTTGCCCGTATCCAGGATGTTTGTCTGAATATACCCCTTATCCATAATGGCAAGACTGATATTTTCATACCCCAGCAGCGGAATATTGATGGAAATTCCCAAAAGTTTTTTCGGTTGCTCCTGTTTTAACAGTTCCTCGCTGTACACATTTTCTGCAGTCGGATTTTCTAAAAGCAGTTCCCATATTTTTACGCTGTCAACATTCTCAAAATGTATGGTGGCACGCTCTCCCGACAACGGTTTTTTGTAGGAATAATAGGCCGTTCCGAAGGTAAGATTTTCCCGCAGATTTAAGTCTGCAATAAACTGCTCCAGTGTTTGCGGATAATACAAGTAGTTCACCGCTGCATAGCATTGTTCCTCGCCCTCGTACCGGACCGCCACTGCACATTCCGTGGAAATTCCCGAGATTTCAAATAGGGTTGCCTTACATTCACGAATCACCGGTTCGCCCGTCTCTATGCTGTCCTCCGCCATGGCAGAGGCAGTAATCTCCGAAAGCATATCTCCCAACTGCTCCGGCAAAACAATTCCCTTTCTTGCACGATACCCGGTGCCGTTCCATGAAAGCTCCGGATACTTTGAATAAATCGCCAGGTCTTCCCACTTCGGTTCCGTATATCCCGTCTTCTCTGTACCATGTTCTAGTGCCGGTTGTGGCCGCCCTGACACTACTTCCTTTTTCGGATACGGATGCTCCAGCTTATAACAATATGCGCCGCCTGCCACCAGACAGAAACAAGCCGCTAACGCTCCCCATTTTACCCACCGATGCTTTTTCCCCGGCTTCAGTTCTGCTGCTTCCACATGCTTTTCATTAATATTTGCAAATGCCTCATATAATTGTTCCTTTGTCATAGTTCCAATCCCCTTTCCGAAAGTAAGGTAAGCAGTTTCTTTCTCAGACGATTCAACAGCATCGATACCGTATCCGCCCGCATTCCATACATTTTTGCAATGTCAGAAACGCTGTCGGTATACCAATACCGCCGGACAAAAATATCCCGTTTCTCCGAAGACAGACTCTCCAAAAAGTCATCCAGTGCTTTTACCAGTTCCTTTTGTAAAATCTCCTGCTCCACATCTTCCTGACCGGACACAAGCTCCGCTAATTCCTCCAGCACCATGGGAAGTTCCCCACCGCCCCGCTTTTTTGCCGTGTAGTACTTATATCGGTTAAAGGACAGGTTTCTCGTCAGCTTGCCAAGAAAAGTGGATAGTCTGCCCGGCTTGTGAGGCGGCATGGAATTCCACGCACTCAAGTAAGTATCATTCACGCACTCCTCCGCATCCTCCCGATTCCCCAGAATGTTTTGCGCAATGGCAGTACAATATGTTCCGTACTTCTTTGCCGTAGCAGGAATGGCAGACTCATCTCTATTCCAGTAGAGCTCTACAATTTTGCTGTCGTCCATGAAATCACCTCTTTCTTTATCCTTTCACCTATATACACAACATTTGGAGGAAAATCTCACATATACAAATGGAGGGTGTCCCAAAAGTCATGAATTGACTTGAGGGATACCCTCTTTTCAAGAAAAAAAGTGGAGAAGGTTACCAGCCATTCTCCACTTTTGCCTTATTATGTGATATAATAAGACATGCTCACATTTAAAGATTATACCAT
>JAGBCB010000035.1 GCA_017938145.1 Lachnospiraceae bacterium | reverse complement strand
GGATTACATCATGTTCTTTAACGAAGAACGACCTGCGTATTCTTTAAACTATCTGACTCCAAAACAGTATAGGGAGTATTATGCCCTTTAATGACTGTATAAGAAACTACTAAAAGTGTCTACTTTTTGTTGACTAGTGCATTTTTATTCTCTATGCCCATTTTTTGATTATAAAGCTCAAGAAAAACATTTTCTTGGGTAATATATACCAGATTTCTATCTGTATACCCAAACGAACCCAAAATCACCTTATTTGACTTACCAGTCCGACAACTTCAAATTTGTCAATATATTCTTCAATAGATATTTCCTGCATTACTTTTCACTCCTCGCCCAGTCCACACTCAAAAATCTCATTTTCCGGACTAAAACCATTTCTTTCGTACCAGTTCATGGACTTTTCGCTTGGCCATACGAAAAGCAACTCACATTTTTGTTCAGCCAAATATCCCTTTATGTACGTTAACACCTCTGTCCCAATTCCTTGATTGCGATATTCTTTCCGAGTGTAAACATTGGTTAAGTAAGCAATGCACTTAGCCTTACCGTTTGGCTTTGGCACCTTAGGAATCATATAAACAAACATAGCAGAAGCAACGGTATTACCATCGGCAGCAACAAAAATCAGGTATTCTTTGTGTTCCTGTAAAAAACGTACAAACTCTTCCGTAAATATTTTTTTGTCCGCTCCAGCCAAATTTTTCTCGCCGTAGTCCATGTCATCTTCTTCGCCATGTAACCACTTTAGTTCGGCTAATTGTAAGTAATCCTGCTCTCTTGCCAATCGTACTTCCATCTTCTACACTCCCAAAATGAATTTCTCCACCATTTTAATTTCCTCTTGCAGCTGCACCAATTTCCACATCTGCCTTAATTTCCTTTGCTCTTTCATGCCACTTGCCAAGATGACGGCCATCCCAGGACCAGTAGTCGCAATCCACGCAGGTCTGTACCGCTGCTATAGCCTTATAAAGTTCTTCCGGTGTCATGGAGGAATCCACAAACCTTTCGTCCTTTAAAACATTTCTGATGCGGCATAGAAGCACAACCTCGTTCTGCTCCCCTGTTGCAATTTCTTTATCTATTTCCAGTTCGAAGCAGAACGGACTGCTACACAGCACCGGTACATCCAGCACTGCACCCTGCTCCCATGCTACCTCTACATCCATTTTATCGCCGTCTCTGCCATCTGCGGTACCAAAATAATCTGCCAGAGGCAAATTGTCTTCCACCACAAGATTTGCAGAGAAAACTTTCGTTCTTCTGATATTTTCCAAGGTTCTCTTACTTCCGCCAATAGCGCAGATTACACCAAGTTCATCAAACCAGCAATAGCTGAACCAGCAAAACAATCCAAAATCAGGTGTTCCATCTTCATTTTTCGTGCCGTAGACAAACAACGTCTGTGGGCATACATCATTAGTTACAGGTACTGATACTTTTTTCATAGTAATCCTCCTTGTTTCCTTATTCCTTCTCCAAATTAGTCAGGATACGAAGCAGGTACGATTCAAACTGCATGATTTCCTCTTCCGAAAAGCCGATGTAATATATTTCATTCATTTGCTCCGAAATCTTTGTATAATCTTCCTGTAAGGACCTTGCTTTTTCCGTCAGGGCAATTAACCGATTTCTGCGATCCTTCGGATCAGATTTTCTGACTATCAGACCAGTAGCCTCCATCCGGTCCAGCATCGCCGTAAGCGTTGTATTTGCAAGACTTGTCTGGGCAGCCAAACTACTGATACTGATTTCATCTTTCTGCCAAAGCACGTATAAAATCCGCCCCTGTGCCCCATTAAACGCATCAATTCCGGATTCCGCCAGCATACGGTCAAAAATTCTGGTTCCTGTCTGCTTAATACGGGAAATTAAAAATCCGCCTTTTGTTTCCAATTCTGCACATCCTTTCTATATAAGATATTACTATATGGTAACAATATTGTCAAGAACCAAGTTCACATACTCTCTCGCATGATTGATAGAAAATTCCCCATGATATAACTTTGGAAGTACCTGAATCGTGCTTCCCGGTATTCTCTCCTGAATCAGTCTTGCTGATTTTTTCATCACAACGCTTTCTTTTTCTCCCACCACAACATGAACCTTTGCCTTACATCTGCCAAGGGATTTCTTCATGGAATATAGGGAGTTTTCCTTCAGAAACGCAATCATATTCTGCTTTGTAATACCGCAGGTATCCCGGTAATACTCCTCAAACAATTCCGGTTTTATCCGCAAAGACTTAAACTGCAGCTTAGAAAACCAACGGTACTTTATCAGACCGTAACAGCTGCCAAAAGCCGGTGCAATCATTGCATGGGTAAATTTTGAAGGAATAACCAGGGCACTCTCGATAAGTGCGTAACGGCAGATTGCTTCCCTCTTTGACAGAATTTCCAAAAGTATTTGACCGCCCAGGGACAAACCACCCAGCAAAAATACTTCACCACCAAACTGTTCTTCTATAAATGCAATAATTTCCTCCGCATTTGCTTCGATTGTAGTAAAATTCCGGTCACTGTCCGCATGTCCGTCTAATATGGGAAGAATCACACGGTATTTAAGCTGTAACCGTTCCGCCACCTCCCGAAAATTCCACCAGGACATTCCTCCCCCATGGAGCAAAATCACAACCTCTTTATTTTCTTTTCCGTATTCTACGTACTTCAACTTTGCTCACCCTAACCGAATATCTTTCCAAAAAATGCCCGTACACCGTCATCCACCGATGTGCTTACATCCTTTGTTTCTAAATCGTAATAGTATTTTCCCGTTGCAATATCAACAGACAAAGAATCCAGCGGAAATCCCGGAACCCGCTTTGTATGAGGCTTGGTTACCAGAATAAAAGGCTCCGTGGCAATGGACATATCCATGCTGGAATAGTGGTGATTCTCATCCAGAATAAAGTAAATGGCATTCCGGTAGCGCCCGGTGATTCTGCCGCCATGCTTTGCTGCCAAAGCTGCATAATACTCCGTCATTTCCTCGTCCGTGAGTTCTTTGCCACCGACTCTACGCACATGAATGCCCGGTTGCTCCTCCTCTGCTAACTCATCGAAATATAGCCCACTGTCGCAGGAAAATACCGGCATATGAAATGTCTCAAAATAAGCCCGCGCTTTTATTTCTGCGTTTTCTAACGGAGTCTTGCCGTTTTCATTAACTTTAGGAAGTTCACCTTCCACATCACACAAACCAATGAGTTCAATGTCCAACCCTTCTACCGACTTTTTCATTGCCAGAAGCTTCCCCTGATTGGTGGTACCGTATAATATCTTCATTTCTTTTGTTTCTCCTTAAATGTCTACACGCATGTACGCCGTAAAATCATTTCCCTTTGCCTGCAATTATACCATACTCTCACGGCTCCCGTAAACCCATACTCGCTTCGTCAAGTTCGCTCCCCGCCGTCCTAATGCTTTTCCCTAAACTTTCGCCCTGACGTTCAGCACGTTCCCGAAGGCTCCAAGGGTGGTATTCCTTTCCCTGATGGATGTTCCCACCGGTTTAGCCATCTGTCTGAGCCGATGGCAGGAAGGCACTACTTCCACGATTTTGTTTGTTAAAAAGCGCGTTAGCGCGAATGAAAAAGGCATATCAGGCAACTCCGGAAACCAATGTTTCCAAGGAGTGCCTGTATGCCTTTTTCGAAGAACGTCCATCGGACGTTTAACAAACAAAATCTAGATTTTATGCTTTCTTTCTCCTGCCACCGGCGAGTTATGGTAAACCGGTGAGGAACAGCCATCGCGTCAGGGGAAGGAATGCCGGCCTTGGCAAGCCTTCGCGGAATGCGGCTGAGTCAGAAGAAAGTTTAGGGAAAGCCCCCCCGGCGGGGTGTTAATCCTCCAGAAGCTTCTCAATCATTTCGTAGCCATCTTCCACCACAATGCCACTCATCATGGCTTCCTTCTCGTTGTAGAAGCCGATTCTTCTGCGCTGTCTTGTGCTGTCATACAGAAGGAACGGAATCGGGTCGGAAGAATGGGTGCGGATTTCAATTGGAGTTGGGTGATCCGGAGTTACCAGCATACGGTACTCTACGCCGGAAGCATCCATCTGCTCCTTCACAACCTTAATCACGCGCTCATCTAAAAACTCGATAGCCTTTAATTTACGCTCTAAGCTGCCCTGATGGCCCATTTCATCCGGTGCCTCCACATGAATGTAAGCAAAGTCGTAATCGTCCTTTAACAGAGCGTCTACGGCCGCCTGCGCCTTGCCCTCGTAGTTGGTATGTAATGTGCCGTCAGCACCCTCTACTTCAATAACCTTCATTTCTGCACCGACTGCAATGCCCTTAAGTAAGTCTACTGCAGAAATCATAACGCCCTTCTTGCCGGTCTTCTCATAGAAAGAAGTGAGGCATGGCTTGGTACCTGCGCCCCAGAACCAAAGGGAGTTTGCCTTGTTTAAGCCCTTCTCGGCACGGGCAACATTTAACGGATGGTTGTTTAAGATATCATAGCTCTTCTTCATCATTTCATAAAGAGCTTCTTCCTTTGGAAGATATTCACCAATCACCTTGCCTAAAATGTCATGAGGCGGTGTTAACGGCACAACAGAACCATCATCCCAAATGGTTAAATGGCGATAGCTGGTACCCACATAAAACTTGTAAATATCACTTTCCAGTTCTTTACGAACCGCTTCAATTAACACTGCCGCATCCTCGGTACTGATTTCAGAGGAGCTGTGGTCAAGGATGGTCTTTTCTTCGTATGGCAAATCGTCATCGGAGACAGTAACAATATTGCAGCGCAGGGCTACATCTGTTTCCTTCATATCTACGCCGATGCTAAGCGCTTCTAACGGAGAACGGCCGGTGTAATAAAGTCTTGGATTATAACCGAGCACTGCCAGGTTTGCCGTATCGCTGCCCGGGCTCATTCCCTCCGGAATGGTATGTGCAAGACCCACAATACCTTTTCCTGCCATATCATCCATTACAGGAGTATTTGCTGCCTCTAAAGGTGTTTTTCCGTTTAACTCTTCCATCGGACGGTCAGCCATACCGTCGCCAAGAACTACAATATACTTCATCTTATTATGCCTCCCACTCGGTGCGAATTCTATTAAGTACAGTCATGCAGGCTGCTTTTTCTTCAAACGCTTTTTCTGTCATCTTCTTCGTTACAAATGCAAATTCTCCGGCTACATTTGCAGAAACCTCTGCGATATCGCCGAATACTTCCTTTGCCTTTGCCGCATCTGCCGCAGGTACACGTACGAAGAAGGAATTTTCCATTTCGTCATGGTTTGCAGGTTCCAGCTTCTTGTTGCTCCAAATGGTAACAATATTCTGACCCTGATGCTTTGTTGCCTCAATAACATCTGCCACAACCGCACTTGCTGTCGGAAGCTTGCCGGCGCCGCTACCGTAAAACATAACCTCTCCAAGAGTGTTACCCTTAACTAAAATACTGTTAAACACGCCTCTGACACTGTAAAGAGGATTTTCTTCTTTAATCATCTTCGGAGCAACCATAGCATAGAAATTGCCATCTACCATCTTACCCTGGGCAAGAAGTTTAATTTCCGCGCCAAGAACCTCCGCATACTTGAAATCGGTATCGGTAATCTTAGTGATACCTTCCATATAGATATCTTCAAAGTCCACCTGCTTACCGTAGGACAAGGATGCTAAAATAGCAAGCTTACGGCCTGCGTCGTGGCCTTCCACGTCAGCTTCCGGATTACGCTCTGCATAGCCCAAATTCTGGGCTTCCTTTAAAGCAGCCTCAAAGGTTGCACCTTCCCGGCTCATCTTTGTTAAAATATAGTTTGTGGTGCCGTTTACAATACCGTTGATTTCTAAAATCTGTTCTGAAGTCAGACTTTCATTTAACGGACGGATGATTGGAATACCGCCGCCTACGCTTGCTTCAAACAAGAAGTTAATCTTCTTCTGACGTGCAATTTCAAGGAGCTCTGCGCCGTGCTTTGCCACCAGCGCCTTGTTGGAGGTACAGACGCTCTTACCGCGAAGGAGGCATTCCTTTACATAAGAATACGCAGGCTCTGTACCGCCCATAGTTTCAACCACGCAGCCAACTTCTTCATCTTCTGCGATGGTTGCAAAATCGTGTACTAAAATATCTTCAATCGGATTACCCGGAAAATCTCTCAAATCCAGTACGTACTTTACGGAAATTTCTTCTCCGGCTCGTTTGCTGATACTCTCTTTGTTGGTTTCCAGTACTTCTACTACACCGGAACCAATGGTGCCATAACCTAAAACTGCTATTTTCATATTATCCTCCCAGAGTTGTTTTATTCAAATCCCAAAATCTTTAAATAGTGGATACCCTCCACCGCTTCCAGATGCCGCATCATGGTTTCCGTATCTTCTGTTTCCGGCTGGATTTCCACACTGAGTGTGATGGAAGCTATGCCGCCGGTAGGAATCGCCTGATGAATGGTTAACACATTAGCCTTTGCATTGGCAAGAATCCCAAGAACATTGGATAAGAGCCCCGGCTTGTCGTCCAACTGAAGCATGAAGGTAAGTGTCCGTCCTCTGGTATTATCATGGAACGGGAAAATATCATCTTTATATTTATAAAAAGAACTCCGGCTGATATCCACCTGCTCTGTAGCTTCCTGCACCGTCATGGCCCGTTCGGAATCCAATAGACGTTTTGCTTCAACCACCTTTAACAGTACTTCCGGCACTGCCCGTTTCTTAACAATAAAAAAGCTATCGTCATCCATTTTTCTGACATCCTTTCGCTTATTTACAGTCTTAAAGTGTTCGTACAACAAATACACTTGTCCGTATGCGGACTATCTTACCACATTCCAAAGACGATTTCAAGGCTAAAAGCAAAAAAATTCAAAAAAAAGAAATGCCCCACAAAAATACGGGGCATTCCTGCGAAAATATCCTAATTTCTATACAATTCATCTAATAACAGACTGATTGCAACTGCCAGCTGATTGTCCTGGTCCTTCGGAATCACAACCAACTGCCGTAATTCGTCTTTCAGTTCAACTTCAATATCCGGTGTAACACCCTCTCCGTGGATACATACACCGTTTGGCGTGAAGTAGCGGGAAATTGTAATCTTTACAGCGGTACCGTCGGTTAACGGTAAAATTGTCTGCACGATACCCTTACCAAAGCTGGTAGTACCAACCAGAGTGGCCGCCTTATAATCCTGCATAGCTGCAGCAAAAATTTCTGCAGCGCTGGCACTGTTTCCGTTAATCAAAACTGTCATCGGAAGTTCCAGTACATCCTTATCGGTACCCTTGTACTCATCTCTGTTGCCGTACTTATCTTCAGTATAAACAATCATTCCCTTAGGAAGAATGTAATCTAACATTTCAACAACTGCATCCAGCAAACCGCCGCCGTTGTCTCTCAGGTCAAGTACAAGACCCTTCATTCCCTGCTTTTTTAAATCCTCAATTGCTTCCTTAAACTGCTTAGGTGTCGGTTCTTCAAAGCCGGAAATAAGAATATAACCGATATCATTTTCCAGCATTTCATATTCAATGGTTTCAATTTCAATTTTTGCTCTTGTAATGAACAGTTCTACCGGGTCAGGCTCTCCGTCACGGACTACGGTAACCTTTACCTTCGTGCCCTCCGGTCCCTTCATCATGGCCACAACGTTATTAATATCCATGCCGGTAATGTCCACATCATCTACCATATAAATAATGTCGCCCGGTAACATGCCTGCATTATAAGCCGGACCGTCCACATATGGCTTTACAATAGTAATATACATGGTCCTTAAATCCTGTTGTACCACTGCGCCGATACCGTAATAAGTGCCGGTGGTGGATTCCATCAGCGCATCAAACTCTTCCTTCGTATAGAAACAGGTATATGGATCACCTAAGCCCTCCAAAAGACCCTTATATGCGCCGGTACGCATATCATCCACGGAAATGTCATACATGTAATATTGGTCAATCAGCTGCATTAACAGTTCCATTTTGCTGACAAAGTAATCGGACATCAATTCTTCATCTGCAGCAGAAGGCTTTGGAGTTGCAGTAGGCTTTGTATCCTTGACATCCTCATCCTTTTTACTATCTGCAACATCTTTACTGCCTTCCGGATTCTGTTCCGGTTCTTTTGTTTCGGATGCATTATTATCCTGCTCTGTTTTGGAATCATCCGGCCAGCCCACTTCAAGGCCCGGTTCTACCTCCTCATGCTTTGGTGCCAAATTCTGAAGCAACAGGGCACAACCGCTTGTTCCCATCAGCATGGCTGCCATAAACACAAGACACCATACTTTCCTATACTTTTTCATTGTCCATCCTCCTTATCCCTAATGCTGTAATTCAATTTTTCTGATTTGCCGCTTGGCTGTCATGTGACTTGCAATAATGCCAAGTCCCAGGCTGAACACCAGCGCCAACGGAACAAATTGATGCATAATTTCTGTTCTGTCTATAAAATTCATGGAAGTAAACACGGACTCAAACTGTTCCTTTATCGTACGGACAATTTCTCCGTACATCACATATAATATTCCCATCGGAAGAATGGAGCCCAGAATACCGATAATCGCTCCCTCCACCACAAAGGGTGCCCGGATAAAAAAGTCCGTGGCGCCGATAATACTCATAATGGAAATTTCTTCTTTTCTTACATTAATACCGGTGGAAATCGTAGTCCGGATTAAGAAGATAGCTACTGCCATCAGTATTACAATCAAACCTATGGAAATAACCCAAAGCAGTGTTTTTATGCCTTCAAAGCTCTCAGCAATAGAGTCGGAATGGTTCACCTTGCGCACGTCCGGAATGGACTCCACAAAGCCCACCACCGCTTTCTGTCTTGACACATCGTTCAAAGACACCTCCAGGGATGCCGAATCAATCAGCGGATTATCCGAGCCGAAGGTTGCGGATAATTCTTCGTTGAGGCTGTCTGTTTTATAATTCTCCCAGGCTTCCTCCGCTGAAATATAAATCACTTCCGCCACATCGGAACGGAGCCTGATTTCTTCCTGAATTTCTAAAATGCGCTCTTCTGTAGTATTTTCATCAAAAAACACAGTAAAACCAACCAGGGATTCTGCACGTTCCACTGCATGGTTGAAGTTTGCTATTACAAAATAAAAGATGCCGAGCAACAACAGACATGCTGTTATGGTTCCGGCAGAAGCCAGGGAATACACACGGTTTTTCCAAGTACCGCGGAATCCCTGCTTTAAACAATAAAACAAGGTTCTAATTTTTCGCATAACGGTACCTTCCCTTTTCTTCATCACTGATTACCCTGCCATTTTTCAGGGTAATCACACGCTTTTGCATTCTGTCTACAATTTCCTGATTGTGGGTTACTACAACCACGGTAGTTCCGCGTTTATTAATATCCTCAAGCAAGCTCATAATTTCCCAGGAATTTTTTGGATCTAAGTTACCGGTAGGCTCATCGGCCAGAAGAATTACCGGATTGTTTACCAAGGCTCTTGCCAGGGCAACTCTCTGTTGCTGGCCGCCGGATAATTCATTAGGAAAGGATTTTGCCTTATCGATTAAACCCACCAAAGACAACATCTTCGGAACCTGACGCTTTATTAAACGTGCCGGAGCCTCGACCACCTGCTGTGCAAAAGCAACATTATCATAAACGTTTCTGTCCTTTAACAGACGGAAATCCTGAAATACAACGCCGATACTGCGACGGTATTTACCTACCTGGAATTTGCGGAGTCTGCCGATTTCACGGCCTGCCACAAACACTTTACCCTTGGAAGGAAGAATTTCTTTTAACATAAGCCGAATCAATGTAGATTTACCGGAGCCGCTGTTACCCACGATGAACACAAATTCCCCTTTGTAAATGCGGATATTGATGTCTTCAATTGCCGCAATGCCCTTTTGATATTCCTTTGATACGTGCTCAAAAGAAATTACCGGGGCTTCTATTTTACTCATCTCTCTATTAATATCAAAATCCGCCGCCATATATTCTCCTTCTGAAAATTTTATATATAAGCAAAGGCTGCCACCGGGCAGCCTTTTGATTTATTCTGCATTCTCCATGTATGTCATGTACTTAACTACCATAAGTGCAATCTTAAAGGTGATAGCATCTTCAAATACACGCAGGTCAAGATTTGTGGTCTTCTGCAGCTTATCCAGACGGTAAACCAATGTATTTCTGTGGATGTACAGCTGTCTGGAGGTTTCGGAAACGTTCAGGCTGTTCTCGAAAAACTTGTTAATGGTTACCAAAGTTTCTTCGTCGAACTCATCTAAGGACTTGCCGTCGAAAATTTCTTTAATAAACATTTTGCAAAGAGACATAGGAAGCTGGTAAATAAGACGACCGATACCTAAGTTGGAGTATGCTACCACGTTTCTATCGCTGTAGAAAATCTTGCCCACATCCAATGCCATCTTAGCTTCTTTGAAGGAACGGGATACATCACGGATTTCGTTAACGATGGTACCGTATGCCACGTTTACCTTGGTCATTGCCTCCGTATTTAACATATCGAGAATAACCTTTGCGGTTTTGTTTAAGTCTTCGTAGGTTTCATTTGCCTTTAATTCTTTTACAAGAATAATGTTCTTTTCATCTACGGCAGTGATGAAGTCTTTGGTTTTGCCGGCAAAGAGACTGCGTACGGTTTCTAAAGCGTTGCTGTCTTTGTCGTTTTTAGTTTCGATAAGGAAAACAACACGTCTTGCTTCGGTTTCGATATGAAGCTTCTTTGCACGGTTGTAAATATCAACCAGCAAAAGATTATCTAACAACAGGTTCTTGATAAAGTTATCTTTATCGTAACGCTCTTTATATGCCACCAGCAGATTCTGGATTTGGAATGCAGCCAGCTTACCAACCATATAAACGTCATCGCTGTCGCCTCTTGCCAAAAGAACATACTCCAACTGATGCTCGTCAAATACCTTGAAAAACTGGAAGCCCTGCAGCACCTGGCTGTCGGCCGGAGAGTCTACAAACGCAAGCACCGCGTTTTCATAAACCTCTGCATTTGGAATAGTTGCCGCAAGCACCTTGCCTTCTGTGTCTAATACACAAATATCAATTCTTGTAATTGTTTTTAAACCCTCAATTGTACTTTGTAAAATCTGGTTGGAAATCATACCGCTTACCTCACATTCTGTACCCCAAAAAGTATCACTTGTACATAATTTTGCACTTTAGCATAGTATATCACAAAAAACACGAAATTTCAAGAATTCTTATTCGGTTCTTAATGCTTCTACCGGATCTTTCTTTGCTGCTACCCTGGATGGAATTAAACCTGCAATCAGGGTCAGAGTCACGCTGATGACAACCAAAATGGTTCCGCCGACTGCCGGAAGCTCTGCCACATCCGGAATCTCTGCAAAGTAGTAAATCACTGCATTAATCGGAATACAAAGCAGTACAGTTACTCCAACACCAAGGAGACCGGACACAAGACCTACAATCATGGTTTCTGCGTTAAACACTCTGGAAATATCCTTCTTGGATGCACCAATGCTTCGGAGAATACCGATTTCTTTGGTTCTTTCCAATACGGAAATATAGGTAATAATACCAATCATAATAGAGGATACCACCAGGGAAATGGACACAAAGGCAATCAGTACATAGGAAATTACATTGATAATTGTACTGATGGAGGACATCATAATTCCGATGTAATCGGTATAAGTGATTTTATTTGCCTCTTCTCCCTTTGCCTCCATGGCATCATTGTATTCCTGGATTTTTTCTTCAATCAGGTCTTTGGACGCAAAGTCAATCGGATAAATATTGATGGAACTTGGCTTTTCTAAATCTGCCACACCAAACAGTGCCAGATTTCCGTCATAGGTTGCCTGGGAAACCGCCGCTGCCGCATACTGTTCCTGCAGCATCTTAATTTCTTCCGGTGTTAAAGTTGCAAAATATGCCTGCTGTTCCGGTGTCAGGGTGCTCATATCAAAGGCAGTATTCTGGGCATCTTCTGCTGCCGCAGAATCGGAAAACGGTTTGCCGGTAAGCACATCGGTTTCCGGATCTGCCTGCTGGGCCTTTACAATTTCCTGCTTTGCGGTTTCTTCAATGATATATTCGGTTAACTCCTTGGTATAACCTACAGTACCGGTGATAGAGGTTGCTACCGCATCCGGCTTTGGACGCACAATACCAACCACCTTAAGCTCCAGGGCATCTTCCAGAATTTTCTCCAGATATGTGTCACTTTCGGAGAAATCTTCCCAATAGCCAAGCTCCTCATTATAGGAATAAAAATCGGTGCTTAATACTACCTTATAGGTTTGATTCATTAAGTCATCGTACGTAAAGGTTCTGCCGTCATCCGCAATTTCTTTAGATTCGGTAAAGTTTTTAAGCAATGCCTGGTCTTTTAAACCGAGGGTGAATAATGCGGTATCCGTAATGTAATTCTTTTCGGAAACCACAAAAATAATTTCTTCCTTGGATTCCGGCCACTTACCCGCCACAACCTCATACTGGGATTCTAACAATTCCCGGTTATCCAGCAGTTCGCAGAAAGCATCCATATCGGTACCGCCCATAGCGCCCATGGCACTCATAGAAGTCATGGTATTGTACATGGACATCATACTGTCCATGCCCATGGTAGACATTACCGTACTCGGATTTACCTGCATGGTTTTTCCGTACAAGTCCGTACCGTAAATGCGCAGGTTTGCATCATAGCCAAACTGGATAGCACTGGTCAGCTCACCGAAACCATTATTTTCGTCTAAAATATAGTTGCGGAATTCACCCAGATTATTTGCCTGCTTTTCAGCAACCATGGCATTGTACATCTCGGTCATAATCACCATCGGACGCACCACGTCATCTTCGTAGGTTTCTGCCTCTTCTTCGAATTCACCGGACATGGAACCTATCATGGCACTCATATCCATGGTTTCATCCTGCAGATTAATCGGATAGTTGGATAACGTATCCTCCTGCACCTTATCAATATAAGCCTGGAAGCCGCTGGACAGGGAGAGAATCAGGGCAATGCCGATAATACCGATACTGCCGGCAAAGGCAGTCATAAAGGTTCTGCCCTTCTTTGTCATCAGGTTGTTTAAGCTCAGTCCCAATGCTGTTTTAAAGGACATGGACTTCATTTTTCCCTTTTCCTTCGTTACCGCAGGAAGCACTTTCTCTTCCGTATTTTTAAATGGTCTGGAATCGTCAATTACATTACCGTCCAAAAGCTTAATGATTCTGGAGGAATACTGCTCTGCTAATTCCGGATTATGGGTAACCATAATAATTAAACGGTCTCTGGAAATCTCCTTTAACAGTTCCATAATCTGGACACTGGTGGTGGAATCCAAGGCACCGGTTGGTTCATCCGCTAAAAGAATTTCCGGGTCATTAATTAAAGCACGGGCAATTGCCACACGCTGCATCTGGCCACCGGACATCTGGTTCGGCTTTTTGTGAATCTGGTCTGCCAGGCCTACTTTGGTAAGTACTTCGACAGCACGCTTTCTTCTTTCACTCTTGGATACACCGGATAAAGTAAGAGCCAGTTCTACATTGGAAAGCACGGATTGATGCGGAATCAAATTGTAACTCTGGAACACAAAACCGATGGAATGATTGCGGTAAGTATCCCAATCTCTGTCTTTAAACTTTTTGGTAGATTTTCCGTTAATAATCAGGTCGCCTCTGGTATACTGGTCTAATCCGCCGATAATATTTAACAACGTAGTTTTACCACAACCGGAAGGTCCTAAAATAGAAACAAATTCACTGTTTCTGAAGCACAGGGAAACACCCTTTAACGCTTCGACCTCGGTATCTCCTGTCTTGTATGTTTTTACGATATCTTTTAATTGAAGCATTCATCTTCTCCATTTCTGTTCTGAACATTTTACATTTACGTTTTCTAAGTATATACCATTTTGAGGAAAATTCAACCGATACGAATAAAATATTTTATTAATAATTTGTAAACACACGTAAAAACAGGCTGTTTTCACATAAAAAACCGGGCACCCGACGGGTACCCGGTTTAAAATTCTTATTAGTGAGTGATAATCTGCTCTGTTTCCTTGTCGAAGATGTGAATCTTGGAAAGGTCAAGTGCAATCTGGATGGTATCACCAGGTCTTGCTGTTGTACGAGGATTTACTCTTGCTGTGATATCTACTGTATCAGCGATTGTGAAGTATAAGAATACTTCTGCACCAAGTAATTCATAAACTCTTACGGTAGCGTCAAATGCGCTGTCCTTAGAAGTTTCGATGAATACCTGCTCATCCTTAATATCTTCTGGACGGATACCAAGGATAACTTCCTTACCAACATAACCGCCTTCGATTAACTTCTTAGCACGTGCTTCAGGAAGCTTGATGGAACGCTCTGCGAAGTGGAGTGTTACGTCGCTGCCTGCCTGCTCTACCTGACAGTTGATGAAGTTCATCTGTGGGGAACCCATGAAACCTGCTACGAAGAGGTTGTCTGGTCTGTCGTATAAGTTCTGAGGTGTATCTACCTGCTGGATAACACCATCCTTCATAACGATGATTCTGGTACCAAGTGTCATAGCCTCGGTCTGGTCATGTGTTACGTAGATGATGGTTGTCTGTAACTTCTGATGTAACTTGGAGATTTCGATTCTCATCTGTACTCTGAGCTTAGCATCCAGGTTGGAGAGAGGTTCGTCCATTAAGAATACCTTAGGGTTACGAACGATAGCACGACCCATGGCAACACGCTGTCTCTGACCACCGGAAAGAGCCTTTGGCTTACGGTCTAAGAGATGTTCAATATCAAGAATCTTAGCTGCTTCGTGAACGAGCTTGTCGATTTCATCCTTTGGAGTCTTTCTTAACTTAAGACCGAATGCCATGTTATCATATACGGACATATGAGGATACAGAGCGTAGTTCTGGAATACCATCGCAATATCTCTGTCCTTTGGTTCTACGTCGTTCATTAACTTATCGCCAATGTAAAGTTCGCCTTCTGTGATTTCTTCAAGACCTGCAATCATACGAAGTGTGGTGGACTTACCACAACCGGATGGACCTACGAAGATGATGAATTCCTTGTCTGCAATTTCAAGATTGAAGTCCTTAACAGCAACAAATCCGTTTGGATATGTCTTGTTAATATGCTTTAAAGATAAACTAGCCATTTTGAATCCTCCTAATTTGATATCATTTTAATTTTGTATTGGTTTCATTTTTGACCGCAGAAACTCTGCGGATTTTTTAACATGTATACATAATACAACATTTCTGAAAAAAAAACCATATCTTAAATAACCAAAAAGTGTTTTCATTATTTGTTCAATTTGTATAAAACGTTTGTTTTCTGGTTGTTTTGCTTATTTTTTTGTCGAATCCTGCGTATTTATTGTGTAATTTCTATAAATCCTTCGCCCCTTACCTCATGGACATCATTCACAATGACAAAAGCGGAAGGATCGATTTTGTGCACAATATCTATAAGCTCTACAATTTCCTTCTTTGTTACAACACAAATCAGCATCTTTTTTTCTTCCTTGGAGTACATTCCCTGTACCTTTACACCGGTGGCCCCCCTGTCCACATCCGTTAGAATGATTTCGGCAATTTCTTCTGCTTTGTCTGATATGATGTGGGCCATTTTGGCAAACTTTAAGCCCTCCAGCATACCGTCGGAAATTTTAGCACAAATATACACCACACAAATAGCGTACATGGCATTTTCCACTCCGAACACCACCGCACCCAGCAATACAATGGCACCGTCCGTTATGGCCAGCAGCTGCGGAATGGTAATATGTTTCAATTTGTCATGAATCAGGGCACTGAGCAGGTCGGTACCGCCGGTAGTTGCCATTCGGGCTAAAACCATGCCGATTCCCGCACCGGTCATGACTCCGCCAAACAAAGTAGCCAGTACATAGTCATCAAACAGCTGATAAATCGGGACCAGATAAATCCACACCGAAAGCATTACCGTTGCAAACATTGTTTTGGCGATGTATTTTTTTCCTTTCTTAATCAATGCTACAACGAACAACGGGCCGTTAAATAACAGATTGCTCAGCCAAACCGGAATTCCGCCATCCAAAATAAAACCGGTCAGATATTTTACTACAATGGCAAGACCTGTTACGCCGCCGCATACCAGTCCCATCGGGTCAAAAGCCAAATTGATGCCTAAAGCCATCAAAAAGGTACCTGCAAAGATATACGCAATATCCCTCCAGATTCCAAGATCCTGTTTTCTCATGTTTCATTTACTCTCTTTCTAATACTCTCTAATAGGTTTCCCCGGATAAAAAGATAACACAAGTTGTTTCGGCTGTAAAGCCACTTCCGTCTGCCGGAGCCAGGTAGGAATGATATTTTTCTGCTTTTGTACCTCCGGAAACCAAGCTTCCCACAGTGGTATCAATCAGATTTTCCAGTACAGATGCCGTTCCCGTATACAAAATAATTTGGGAGCCCTGGCTAACGGACAGATTTTCTCCCTTCTTTAATGTAAGACATTGGTAACCGTTACCGGTTTGCTCCAAACGCTGTTCCAAATAGCTCAGGGTAATCAGGGGATCCCCTGCGGAACCGGGCTCATTGGTTGCGGCACCAACCTGCATCCCGGAACAAAACAACAGGGTTCCCGTCAATACAGCCGCACCTATTAGTAAAAATTTATTTTTCTTCGTTTTCATCTTTTTTCTTCCCTCTGTATGTAAACTTTTATGGTTCCTGTAGGTTTTCTGTCTCTGCCCGAAGCAGTAATTCCTTCAACCGCTCACCGGTCCGTTTTCCCGAAAGCACATAACCATCCTTTTCCCGGTTACCCGGCGCCAGTTCTATCTGCACCTCCTGAATCTTGTTTTTACTTTCATAATAAATCCAACGTTCTTCCAACGACTTGTTGGAAGAAGAATTTTCCATCCATTCGGTATAGAACATGAAAAAATCCCGTTTTTCCGTTTCCTCCTGCTGCGCCAAAAACCATGCTTCAATGGCTTCCTTATCGGCACGGACATAATCTGTTACGGAAACGCCCAACTGTTCGGAAAGAATCCGGTTGCAGCCCGTGAGGGCATAGCTTTCCGAAAAACCCTCCGCCATATTGGAAAGCTTTAAGTACTGGGGCAATTCCGGAGCATAGGTCTGCAGACTTTTATATAACTCCTCCGAAAGATTTGCTTTGGTATCTGCCGGAATTTCCAGATAAACCACTTTGTTACCTCCGGTATGATATACTTCTATATAAATTTTAGAAATCTTTTTTGAATTATCTTCCATCTGATAATACGCAGTAACTGTTACCTCCTCCGGTTTGCCGGGCATTGGTGCCTGCGTAACCGCCGGAGCTCCGTTTTCCTGCGTAACTTCTACCGCAAATAAATCATTTAAAGCAGGAACCAGCGTAATTATTATCAAAAAAAGAAAGAACAACGTTCCCAAAGTAATCAATATTGTTTTCAAGGAAGTTTTTTGTTCCATAACCGCACCTCTTTTGTTACAATACCATTATTTTAAACGATTCTTAAAAAAAATGCAACGAAAGCCGCAGCGGTGCCGTCATAATTAATAGATACGCGAACTGTATCAATTCATTTGAAAGGAGATTTACCTATGAAAAAGAACTTATTTTTTGCGATTATTGCAATAACACTCCTTGTACTTACCGGTTGTGCTAAAGAAAAAGAAACCAAGATATTAAACATGGAGGAGGTTTATCAGTCTGTTCTAACATTACAGGAAGAATCCGGCAAAGAAGCGCTGATTATGTTCCCGGAATCCAACGAAGAATATCTGGAAATGTTTTATCCCGGTTTTTCTTCCATTCCTCGCACCCAGACCGTTGCCTACATGGCACCCGTTACCGGCTTTGCCACCGAAATCCTCCTGGTGGAAGTTACCAACAAGGATGATGTAAAAGCCATGAAAGAAATTTTTGAATCCCGAATTGAACGTGGGGCCTCCGATACTACCTACCCGGAAACAGCCATCCATTGGGCAAACAACGGTCAGGTACATACCTATGGTAATTATGTCTGCATGATTGTTCTTCCTGAAGGCTATATCATTCCGGAAAACGTGTTTGAGTTGGAATAATTTCTATACAAATACTTCCAAAAAGGGTACAATAAAATCATCTATCCTATTTACGAAATGAGGTGTCTCCATGGAAGATAAGCAGATTATCGACCTGTTCTTTTGTCGTTCCGAACAGGCAATTACACAGTTAAAAGAAAAATACCATGGGTTGTGTCTCTCCATTGCCCGCCGGATTCTACCGGATGAGCGTGATGTGGAGGAATGCTTTAATGATGCCTGCCTCAAAGTGTGGAACGCTATCCCGCCGGAGCGTCCGGACTCTCTGGCTGCTTACCTTTCCCGCATCACGCGAAATCTTGCACTGGACCGCTCTTCCTATCATCATGCAGAAAAGCGCTCCACTGCATTAACCGATGCCTTTGAAGAATTGGAACTTTGCCTGGCCTCTTCCTTCAACGTGGAGCATCTCATGCAGGAAAAAGACTTCCGGCAATTTATTAATAGTTTTCTGGCTAACCAGTCCAAGGAAAACCGCATCTATTTTGTACAACGCTACTGGTACGGAAGCAGCATTGCCGAAATTGCTTCTGCTTTCCATATCAGTGAAGAAAAAGTAAAATCGTCCCTGTTCCGTACGCGGAACAAATTAAAAACCGCCTTAGAAAAGGAAGGAGTGTCACTATGAACAAAAAGAAGTTCGAACATTGGATGAATTCCATCGATGATACCTATTTAGAAGAAGCGGCTGTTCCTATGAAAAAGAAAAACTACCGCTATTTTGCCATGGCAGCCGCTGCCTGTCTTGTACTTGCCGCTACCGGTCTTTTACTCCGTCAGGGTCTTTTACCGGACACACAATCCCCAAATGAGCCTCCGGAAATTTCAGGTGAACCGGACACCTGCGAACTTATCACCAAACAGTTTACAAAATATGATGAAATAAAAAATGAGGACATTGAATATACCATACTCTCTCATATCGTTGCAGAACCAGCCGACCTTTCCGGCATGGAAGCTGCGGATGCAGAACCACTGGTATGGGTTGTGGATGGCTTGGAAATTAAGCTTTGCAGTACGAACGACATGGCATGGGCCAGCTGGTATGATGCCAATCAAGGTACCCAGTGGTGCTTAAAAGCCAACACTTCTACCCTTTCCCTGCTTACTACTGCCATGGATATAGTGCAAGACCTTGGTTATAATGTAAACGTTGCTCCGGCTGATGCTGTAAATATAACCTACAATGCATTTTTATTAAACGGTCTGACCGTTGCAGAAACCTCTTTTGTTATTGAAGACATCCGTTATAGTTTCCGTATGGCAGCAACCTCTGAAATTGCGGAAGATTTTGCCGACATTTCCGGTACCGGAACCGAATATGACATGCAAACCGCCTCCGAAGTCGGCTGGTGTCCGGCAAAGCTTTATTTTAACGAAAACGGCGAAGGAAAAATAATCTGGTTTGACATTGTGCCCGGTTTACTTTATAGTTTAAGTATGGAAACCAATGCTTCCGAAGAAGCCCTGCTGACCATGGCCCACGAATTATTCTCTCCGGCCCAGGATGCAGCCAACTGGTAAACGGAAGCCTTCCCATACACTATGAGGAAAGGAGCGCAGCAATTTCTGCTGCCACAATATTTATGGAACGAAAAGTTGTGCTTGTTACCGGTGCCTCCCGGGGAATCGGCCGGGCCATCGCCCTGACCTTTGCCAAAAACGGCTATGATGTCATTATCAACTGCTTAAAGAGCGCCGAGGCTCTCGCCGGTCTGGAAAAACAGATTTTATCCCTGGGCGTGCGCTGTAAATCTTTTGTGGGTGATGTAGGCAGCCCTTCCTTTGTAGAGCTGATGTTCCGCTCCATCGAAAAAGAATTCGGCACGTTAGATGTACTTGTCAATAACGCCGGCATTTCTTACATCGGTCTTCTTACCGACATGACTCCTTCCGACTGGAAAATGGTAATGGACACCAACCTTTCCTCTGTATTTTACTGCTGTTCCAAAGCAATTCCGATGATGCTGCAAAAAAAGAGCGGCCGTATCATCAATATTTCCTCCATGTGGGGCACCTGCGGTGCTTCCTGCGAGGTTGCCTACTCCGCTTCCAAAGGCGGCATGGATGCCTTCACCAAAGCGCTTGCCAAGGAACTGGCGCCAAGCGGCATTACCGTAAACGCCATTGCCTGCGGAATCATCGACACCGAAATGAACCACTGCTTCTCCGATGAAGAACTGGAAGCCATGGCGGTAGAGATTCCAATCGGACGCTTTGGCGCACCGGAGGAAGTTGCAGACTTCGCGCTCCAGATTGCAAAAGGAAATGCATACCTGACCGGCCAGATAATTCATCTGGACGGCGGGTATCTTTAAAAACAAAACACATATCTCCTTCGAACCCGCTATCGCTAACGGTTCGCGCAGAGATATGTGTTTTTTATTACGGATTAGCAAGTTTGTTTTTCTTTAAATATGGGCTTCTAAGTAACATCACCACCAGCGGTATTACCATCAGTATCCACACCACAGGTTCTGCAAGTATAACCCCCCAGTAGCCAAGGCGTGGCACCATGAGCTTGGCGAACACCACCTTGCCCACAAGTTCCACAAAGCTGGACACAATCGGGGTAATGTGGTTGCCGAGGCCCTGCAGTACATTTCTAAAGAGAGTCACGCAGGCTGCCACCATATAAAATATAGTATCAAATTTCAAATAGGCAGCTCCGGTTTTCAGCACTTCTGTGTTGTCACTTCCGGTAATCATATGTATCAGATGTTCTGCTACCGTATTTGCAAGCAGAATAACCATCAGCACCCAGCAGGCCAGAAAGATGAGTGCTCCAAATAAACCTCTGCGGATACGGTCATATTTTCCCGCACCAAGATTTTGTCCGGTAAAGGTACACATGGCTGCTCCGGTAATACTGAAGGCCATCATAAAAATTTCCGTGACTTTTCTTGCTGCGGTATGTGCTACAATAATATTTTGTCCGAGACCGTTGATGGCAGTCTGCAGCATTACGGTACCAAACTGCACCAGAGAGCTCATAAATGCCATAGAACAACCTGCCGCCAGAAGCTCCTTCATCAATGAACCATCCGGTTTCATATCTTTGATTGCAAAATGTAGGATGTCGTATTTCTTTAGCATATAGCCAATACAAAGTATTGCTGAAATTCCCTGAGCGATAACTGTAGCAAGTCCTGCACCAAATACTCCAAGATGCAGGCTGTTGATAAAGTAAATGTCCATCACTACATTTAAAAAGCTGGAACAAATAAGTAAAACAAGCGGTGTTACAGAATTTCCGAGCGCCCGCAGGGTTGCAGCACCTAAGTTGTAGGCAAAGGTAAAAAACAGTCCGCAAATGAGTACCGTACAATAGCTTTTTGCATCAGCCAGCAAATGAGGCTCTATCTGCATAAATGCCATCAGGCTGTCCATGCAAAGCAGGCACAGTGTCACTAAAACCACACAAAGCAAAAGCCCCATGCCCACCGCAAGAGCAAAAGCTTTTTTCAATTTCTCCATCTTTCTACCGCCGTAGAATCTCGCCATCGGCACTGCAAATCCCAGCGTCATGCCGTTCATAAAACCAATCAACAAATTAGAAAGTACGCTGGTTCCGCCAACAGCTGCCAACGCTTCTTCTCCCAGATAGGTGCCCACAATACGGGTATCTGCCAGGGAATAAAACAACTGGAACAGATTACCGAAGAAAATTGGTATGGCAAACAATACTAAGGTTTTAAATAATGGTCCTTTTGTCAGGTCTTTCATGATACTTTCTTATGTCTCTCCTTGCGATTTATGCTCTAACTTCTTTTGTCAAATCCTTAATTACTTCCGAAGCAATAATGAGTCCTGCCACCGACGGCACAAAAGCGGTACTGCCAGGAGTTCCCCGGCGCTTTGCCACCGGGTCTACTTCCTCCAATGCCACCTTCGGCACAATCGGCTGCTCCTTGGAATAAATAACCTTCACGCCCTTAATTCCCCGGTCCTTTAATTCTTTTCTCATGACCTTGGCAAGCGGACACACCGAGGTTTTGGAAATGTCCGTAACCTCCAGTTCCATCGGATTCAATTTGTTTCCGGTGCCCATGCTGCTGATAACAGGAACACCCGCTTCCTTGGAAAACTGAATGATAGCAATTTTCGCCGTTACCGTATCCACTGCATCCACCACATAGGCATATTCTGAAAAATTATATTCTTCCTTCTTTTCCGGAAGAAAAAACTCCTGTCGTACGGTAACCTCTGCCTTCGGGTTAATGGAAAGAATACGGTCCCGCATCACTTCCACCTTTGGTTTGCCGATGGTATCCACCGTGGCAATAATCTGGCGGTTTAAATTGGATACAGAAACAGTATCATTATCAATTAAATCAAACTTGCCGACGCCGCTTCTTGCCAGTGCCTCTACGGCATAGCCGCCTACGCCGCCGACACCGAACACTGCCACTTTGGCATTTTGTAAGATTTCCATGGCGTCGCCGCCAATCAGGGCTTCTATTCGCGAAAACTGCTCTGTCATAATAATTTATTTTCCTTTCTACGGTGTTATCCGGTTAATGTCTCTTGGGAATAGCGAGGAAAGACGTACATTCTCCTGGTTCAAAAGCTTTGCGGTTAAACGCTCCAATCCGATACCCAGCCCACCATGAGGCGGCATACCGGCTTTATGCATCATCAGGTAGCTTTCAAAAGCAGCCGGATTCATACCCCGGGCTTCCATCTTAGCCACCTGCTCCCGGTAATTGTGGATACGCTGTCCGCCCGTGGTAATTTCCAAGCCACGGAACAACAGGTCAAAGCTTAAAGTCTCTTCCGGATTTTCTTTGCTGTCCATGGCATAGAACGGACGCTTTGCACTCGGATAATGGGTTACAAATACGAATTCACTACCGGTCTGCTTCTTGACAAGCTCACACAGCAGCTTTTCTTCCTCCGGCTCAAAGTCGTGGCTTTCTTTAAACTCCCGGTGATAAGCCTTTGCTACCATTTCCTTAGCTTCCGAAAACTTTATTGCAGGAATTTCCTTTATTTCCGGCAGCTGCACCTTAAGAAGGGACAGTTCCTGTCCGTATTGTTCCTGTAAAAATGCCATGATATACTTCAGCATTGCGGTTTCCATCTGCATAATTTCTTCAAAGCTTTCGATAAATCCCATTTCGAAGTCAACGCCGGTGTACTCATTTAAATGTCTTGCCGTGTCGTGCTTTTCTGCCCGGAATACCGGTGCTATTTCAAACACACGCTCAAACACACCCACCATCATCTGCTTGTAAAACTGAGGACTCTGGGCAAGATACGCCTGCTTTCCAAAATAGTCAAGCTTAAAAATATTGGCACCGCCTTCGGCTCCTTCCGATACAATTTTCGGAGAATGGATTTCCGTAAACCGCTCCCGGTACATAAATTCCCTAATTGCCCGGCAAATGCCTTCCTGTATTTTAAAAATAGCACGTTCCTTTTCATTTCGCAATGTAATCGGACGATAATTTAGTAAATTTTCCAGGGAAGTGTCCACCCTCTTGTTATTAATTACAATCGGAGACAGTTCTTCCGGCCGGGATAATACTTCTACGGCAAGCAGCTGAAGCTCATATCCCACTTTGGAGCGTTCTTCGGCAACTACATTCGCCGTAATGCGTACTGCACTTTCTTCCTGCAAAAGTTCCAACGGGAATTCACTGAACTCACTGCTGTACACACACTGTACCACTGCCTGCTTGGTACGGATGAGTACAAATGCAAAGTCACTCATTTTACGGATTTTGTAAACCATGCCGTGTAACTGCACTTTACTGCCAATGTACAGCTGTAACTGCTCTGCTTCCACAACCTGTAACAGATTGTTTTTGTTTTCTTCACTGATATACTTCATATTATTTTCCTCCATGTTTCTTAACTTAAATTTTATATGATAAAGAAACAGGATATGATTGTGCCTTTGCCCGGGCCCTGAACAAAAACACATAAAGAAAGACCACACCCGTTTCCTTATTCCCGGTGTGGTCCTAAACTTCCTATGCCACACAGGTACAACACAAATAGCGCATGTACCTGTGGATATTATTCCAAAGCTACATGCGCTGTCTATCGTCGTCCCTGTGCAAGTTTACAAACTGAAGATTTTTCATGATAGCAGCCTCGTTTCTTAATTTGAAACCGAGTTTATCACTTAAATTCCCATTTGTCAAATATTTTTTACACTAAAATATATTCTGCCAATACCTTTGCCATCAGACGGTAATAATGCAACCGTTCTGTATTCCATACATACCGCTTGTTTACCGCCTCAAAACTGACAATACACTTATGGCCCTTGCGGTCTTTAAACGGAACCTGTAAGCAGGCTGTCATTCCCTGCTTTATCAGCAGCTGATATACTTCATCGTTTACCGGCGCAATGGAAGAAACATCGTTAATTACTACTTCTGTTCCCTGAAACAAAGACTGCCAGTATTCCTTGAGAATATAATTTTCTGTTTCAGCAATTACTTCTTTAGACGGAACCTTTTGTCCGGCCATATGAAGCACCTTACCGGCTTCTGCATCATACACCGTAATACGAGGTATTTCAAAGTTTTCCAAATAGTCATCTAACAGACGCTCTACCGGATAATCCTCCCGGCAGACTACCTTATCCATAATTACACAGAGGATATCCGCTTTGCTCATATCGCCACGGTTATTAATTCTGGTTTTGGAAATGGTTGCGTTTTTAACTGCAGTAATATCTCCGTGTAATTCCCTGCTGTAAATAATATATCTGTTCCGGCCTTTTTCTTTTGCACGGTACAAAGCAAAATCTGCCAGCGTAAACAATTCCTCATAATTGGACGCATCCTTCGGAAATGCCGCACAACCAATGGATAAGGTTACCGTAGGCTGACCCGGAACATCCGGAGGGAACACACCGCATACCGTATTTTTGATACTGCGCAGTCTCGGACGGGCCGCTTCCATATCAAAAGCATCGTAAAACAGAATCATAAATTCATCGCCACCGATACGGCCCACAAGACCATTGTCACCAACCTCATCGGCAAGAATTGCTGCCACCTGGCGGATGATGTTATCACCTGTCATATGACCAAATTCATCATTTACCTTCTTAAAGTGGTCGATATCCACAATAGCAAGAGTAACATTCTGTCTCTTTTCCAAATCTACCGTACGGATTACCATATTGGTAATTTCCGCCTTGGCAAGAAGTCCGGTAAGCGAATCTATTTCAATTTTTCTGGTGTCGTTATAGGTGCGTTCCATGTATTCATGGATATAACCAACTGACATGTTATAAACACCATTCTCGTAAATGCCGGCACACTTAATAATGCTGTGACCGTTGCCACTGTTTATATTGTGCAGGCTGCCGTCCACTTTGATAAACAAATACCGGCTACCGTTGCGCAATCCGGTGATGAACTCATTTACAGAATTACCGTCTTCCGTCAAAAGTTCTAAGTTTTTCTGCAATTGTTCCAATGACATACGCATGCAGGACATATGGGCTCCGGTACCGGTAATGATTTCTACTTCATCTCTGTCCGGATAATATACAAATGCATCATCTCCGTATAATCCGTGAATTGCCTCGTTCACACGGCAACGCTTATCTAACAGTGACTCCGATTCCCGAAGCTTTTCTATATCCAGTAAAACAACTTCCATATTATCAGAAGCAGATATTTCCTGCAGGCTGACATAACACGGAACCGGATGATTATTGGCATCCAGAATATGAACTACAAACCATTCCCGACAGCCCTGCTCCACATTTTGAACAAACCGTTGTCTGTCTTCTTCCATAACCAACCGGTCAAAGGAATAATAGAATCTGGTATCATCTAAAAATTCATAAAAGTCCGTATCTGCGGAAATTACATCCAGGCGCTTTTTATTGATTATTATTTTGTGTTTTTTGGAATTAATCATATGCATTCTTCCTCACATAGAAAATAATCATGTATTATGAACAATTATACCATTTATGAAGTTGTTTTCCAACAAAAATTTCCGAAAACTTTAAAGCTTTTTATACAAAGTAAACCACATGGTCAAAAAACACGCCAAACCACCGATAATATTGGATATCGGTTCTGCCAGAAAGACACCATCCACGCCAAACCCAAGTACAGGAAGAAGCAGAGTCAGCGGCGTTACAATAACCACTTTACGGAGCATGGAAAAAAACACCGCCTGCTTTTTCTTGCCAAGCCCCTGGAAGGTAGACTGTCCCGCAAACTGAAATGCCATAAACACAAAACCAAAGAAATAAATATAAAGTGCCCTTGCACCTTCCATAATCGTTTGTTCATCGTTGGAAAAAATCTGAATCAACTGCTTTGGAAATAAAAGAACAATCAGCCACGCCAATACCGTATACACACTGCCAATCAAGGTCATAAACCGGATTCCCTCTTTGACACGGTCATTTTTTCCTGCACCGTAATTAAAACCGAGCACCGGCTGGGAACCGATACTGATACCCATAACCGGCAGCATAACGAGCTCCCTTACCGAATTGAGAATCGTCATGATTCCCACGTACAGGTCGCCACCGTAAATCTGCAGGGAATTGTTACACACCACCTGCACCAGACAGTTGGACCCCTGCATTACAAAATTGGTAACGCCAAGCCCCATAATCGAGGTGACTCTTTTTGCCGAAAGCTTCATACATTTTCTTTGCAACCGCAATATTGCCTTCTTTCCGGTCAAAAAATTCAACACCCAAATTGCTGCTACCAACTGACTAAGCACTGTAGCCAGTGCTGCACCGGCCACACCCATATCAAAGGCAAAAATAAAGACAGGATCCAAAATAATATTGATAACCGCACCAAGAATTGTGGTCACCATACCAAACTTCGGAAAGCCCTGGGCATTGATGAATCCGTTCATGCCGGTTACCAGCATGGAAAATGCCGTACCAAGCAGGGATATCTTTAAATATTCGTTGGCATACACATAAGATGCTTCACTGGCACCAAACAAAAAGATAACCGGCCGGCGGAAGACATAACACGCCACCGTTAAAATCACTGCGGAAATCATCAGGAGGCTGAAGGCATTTCCCATAATATATTCCGCTTCCTTCTCTTCGCCTTTGCCTCTGGCAATGGAAAAGAGCGGCACCGCACCGATACCGAAAAGTCCGGTGAATGCCATGATTAACACCGTAATCGGAAAGGTAATCCCCACGCCGGTTAACGCCAGCTCCCCGATGTCCGGCAGATGGCCTATGTAAATACGGTCCACCAGGTTATAAAGCATCTGCACCACCTGGGCCAGGGTTAACGGGATGGCCTGTTCAATAATTCTTTTTTTAACGGAACCCTTAGAAAAGTCGTTCATGAAGTTGCTCCTTCTCTTAAATATCCAAATACCATACAAACTGTACCTCGTTCCGGACTTCCGGTTCCATGTAGTACGCATGCATATCTACCTTGCAAAGTACCGCACCCTGTTTATGATAAAAGTTGCAGGCGGGCACATTGTTGTTCTGACATTCAATAATCATCTGTTGATAGCCACACTCCCTTGCTCCGGCAATTCCCATATCAAGCAAGGTCTGTCCGATTCCTTGATACTTATAACCATCAGCCACACGAATATCCCATAACACGCAGGCATCTTCTCTTCCGTACAGCATATTCATACCCTTGGTTGGTCCAGCAACCGTCGCCGCACCAATAGCCCGTTCTCCATCAAAGGCCATATAAAACCGCCAGGTAGAAATATCAAACCGCTCCTCGTAGGTGGTAGCGCAGTCATATTTTCCAAAATCCTTGATATAAGGCTCCACCGGAACTTCTTCAAAAGCAAGCCCGCCAAGACCATTATCCACTCGTTTTATTTTGTATTCAGAATGCACATCCACTTTCATTGGAATGTTGTCATAGATTTCAAAACAGGATTTGTCTACTTCTTTGAAAGTAATCGTTTTCCTTTGCAACTCCTCAATCTCACATATCAGATTATAAAGTCCGTCCTGAGACAATACGCCTCGTTTCAAGTCTTTCGGCAGTTCTCCGCGTTCGTCTGCTTCATAATCAGCAAGCCACTGGCCGCTGTCCATGTAATCTGTCAGTATCCTTATTTTTTTGCAAAGAACGCTATCATCTTTTATTTTATTCGGCTTGGTTCTCCATGCCTCAGAAACTTCGTCCATATACTGTTCCATTTGCTGAATTCTTGCAATTACATCTTTATTATCTTTCATCTTACTTTCCCTTTACTGAATTATTTTCTTAAATGCAGCTATCATCCGCAACTATCTTACCACACTTCCCCAAAAATAAATACCCGCATTATAAAAAATTTCTCACAAAAAAACAGCAGGCCTGCATATCGCAAAACCTGCCGTTTTCTCTATATACCGTTATTTTCCTGCTAATGCTTTTACTCAGTACCTTCCGCACTCTTTACGCCCCAGATGGTTTCATTGTTGTTACCGATGGCGGTAAATGTCATTACCAGACCACTCTTTAACTTTTCGTCATGCTGCTTGAAAAATACGCCCTTATAGGTCACATTGCCAATGACAAAGGTTGCCAGATAGGTACCTTCTTTTTCCTCCCAGGTACCGGTATGGTCACCACTGATGGTTCCGTCCTCATGAAGCACAATGATATCCGGATATTTTACGCCGGCGCCGTCGGAGCTGATGCCGTGATTGATAAATTCATAGACACCCGCAATGTCGCTCTTTTCGTAACCGGTAGCGGATATCAAATCGTTGCGGTTTTCAAATACTGCAGTTACCGGCCAGCCGTCTTCATTGATAAACTGCTGATGCACCCTGAGTTCAAAACGCTCTCCGTTGTTTTCAAAGCGGGTATGATATAAAAGGTATCTCTGACCGTCTTCGTCAATGAATGCGGAGTTATGACCCGGAGAACGGTAGCCTTGACTGTTATTGGAAAACTTATAGTTGCCCATCACCTTGATACCAATCTGGAACTGGTTCGTGAATCTGTTTTCAAATGCCGCATTGTTGCCTGCCGCATCCAGATATGGTCCTTCCGGCTTTTCGGAACGGAACAGACGCATGTTGTAACCACTGACGGAATCTAAGTAGTTATAGGTGGTGTATAAGTAATAATACTTGGTTGCTTCATCATACAAGATGTACGGACCTTCACCGGAAATACCAAAACCGCCGGCAAGTCTTGTACCGAAGTATTTGTCAATGACTCTGCCATCCTCCGTGGTGCCGTCCTTGCCCGGATAAATAGCGTCGCCAGTGGCCGGGTCAATTTCCAACAGATAAATACCGCCGGACCAGGAACCGTAGCACATCCACATGCGTCCTTCCGTATCGGTAAAAACAGTTGGGTCAATGGCATTCGGTGCATAGCTTGTATTGTAGTTGGCAACACCCCAGGTGGTGTTGTATTCACCCTCAATACGGCCTGCTGCCATCAACTCGTCAAGATTGGTATTGGTCCAGATTTTATCAATTTTACTTTTGGAATCCTTGGCGCTTACCTGGGTAAAGCCGGAATACACAATGGTACCCTTATAAGTAAACGGACCTTCCACCGTATCTGCCACGGCGTAACCGATAGCAGACCGGCAATAAGTAGAGGACACCGAATAATACAGAAGATAAGCTCCCTTACTGCCGTCGTCGTTAACATAGTTTTCATTGTACACAAGGTCCGGCGCCCATACCGCAAAACCGCCCTTGCAGTCTGCGTCATTCTCACCGGCCCAGGCAAAGGATTCTGCCAGGTTTTCCGATAAATTCCCGTACAGCGTATTGTTTGTTTTTTTGTAACCGTTGGTAAAGGTCTTCCAATCGGCCAGGTTATCGGATTTAGCAGAGGTAATGTGGGTACCGTACACATAGTAGGTTACCTTGCCGTTTTCATCCTCTTCCCTGAAAATAGATGGGTCATGTACGGATACACGGGACAATCTGCTTTCTTTTAATTCCTTCCATTCCGCCTGCCCTGTTACCAACCCCGGAACTACTATTTCTTCTTTTTCCGGTTTCTGTTCTTTGTTGCACCCCACCGCACCTAACACTGTGCCAAGCAGCGCCAGGGTAACAAATCCTTTCCTCCAATTTCTCTTCATTGCTCATTTCCTCCATTTATTCTGCACAATGCCTGTCCAGATTCTCTCTTACCCGCCGGAGCAGGTCAAATAACTGCAGTCTTTCTTCTTCCGCTATTCCTTCAAAGGTTTCGTCTTCGATGGTTTCCATCAGCCAAAACACCTTTTCTGCCATATCTTTTCCGGATTCGGTGAGACATACCTTAAACGCACGCTTGCCTCCGGATACCTTGGTTTCTTCCCGCCGGATATAACCTTTTTTTTCAAGTCCGTCCAACATAACTGTCATAGACGATGGTTTAATATCACAGGACTTTGCCAAATCCTTTTGTACACAACCGTCGATGAATCGGAGCATATATAATACTTTTGGCTGTCCGTCAGATAAATCCAACTCCTGGAACCCTTTTCTACTGCGGTTCCAGTGAGACTTCTGCGTATCCATTAAGGATAAAAATAAAATTTCCCGCATAACATTACTCCTTAGTTTTCAAAGATATACGGCAACGCATTATAAAGATAGTGGTAGCAATACTCATAAGAATGAGTTCCGCCCTCAGCCACACAATAGATTACATTTGCAGAGGAAAAAGACTTTCCGAAAACAAAATAATCCGTATGCTTTTTCATTTCCTGCATCATGGTATTTAACGGATCATAGGCCACTCCTTCATCTCCCACGCAGACAAACAGACGATAGTCCTGACCATGAGAACCGAATTTCCGCACAGACTGTTCCAAGTATTCCACCGTTTCTTTTGGGCAGGACAGACCACCCTGCATCCGCACTGCCCAGCAATCCCCGCTCATCGGAATGAAGTACTGGAACTCATTTAAGCACTTAGCAAATACATTCCAGGTAGCTTCCGCTCCCATGGAATACCCGCCAAAGGCACGGTGCTTTCTACCGTGTTTTACACGGAAATTGTTTTCAACTGCAGGAATTAAATCCTTAACCAGCTCATGATGGAAGTTCTGGGTTAATTCACCTGCTGATTTTCTGTTGATATACGCATCTTCCGTTCCTTTATAGTAAAAGGACGGAGCTACAATTACCAATGGTTCCATGTCCAGATTCGCTATCATATTGTCCAAAATATTTTTTAAGTCGGTCTTTGCCTCCAAGCCACCGAATATCTCGTCGGAGTTGCCACCGCCGCCGTGCATCAAATATAAAACATTATATTCCCTGTCTCCTCTGTCGTAACCGTACGGCAAATAGACCAACGCATCTTTTTCAATAGTGCCGGCGGCTTCGTTATATGTTTTGGAGAAGTAAAAAATGCGTTGTAAAGTACCTTGTTTTGCCGCCGGCTGATAATAATCATTTGGAGTTTTTACAAATTCTTTTTGCATATCAAATTTCCTCATTAACTCATGCTACGTTATTTTTAACAAACTCATATACCATTTCTGTCATAACCCGGTTGCCCTCCGGAGAAAAGCCGTGGCCTTCGCCCTCAAATACTTCTAAACGGACCTTCTTATAACTTTCTACCATTCGTTCACTGTATCCCATTGCCACAATCGGGTCTTTGTCACCGTGCATAATAAGCACGTTGTTTTCGTATTTTCCAACCTTAGAGAAAACATCATAACCATGAATACTTTCAAAGAAATCATGGCCCAGTTTCATTCCCCAAAATTCCAATTCCTCCGGAATATCCGCTTTATCTGCATATCGTTCTGTCCAGTTCTCCGGAATACAAAATGCTGGGAACAATAACATCATGCCTCTGATTTCTTCACTTCTTTCATCACAGGTTAATGCAGTAACCAGACCGCCCTGACTACCGCCAAAGGTGAAAATATTACCTGCATCAATTTGAGGAAGTTCCTTTACACAGGCAAGTACTGTCTCCAGATTTTCCACCTCTGAAAAAATGGTCATATCCGTGGTTGGCATACCGCTGGTATCTCTGGTAGAGCCTCCGCAGAAGGTATAACAGAAAGAAGCAATGCCACGTTCTGCAAGATATTTCGCGGTATCATCAAAATCCATTTTAAAACCGTTGTAGCCATGGCTGAACACAACTACAGGGACCTTGCCCCCTTTCTTTGGAAGATACAAAATCCCATCGGTTTCCCACTGCTTATACAGTACTTTTACACCCTTAATTTCAATTTCGTACATAATTCCGTCTCCTTGATTCATTATCTAATTAGAGTTCTAATTCATTATAAAAGAACAAGCGGAATATGTCAACCATACTCCGCTTATATTTATAAGTTTTATGAACATTTTATGCTTTTTCAAAAAAATTTACGATTTTATCCATTAACTCTGAATTTGGTGCACTGCTTGTTTCTTTGTCCACATTAGCAAAAAATTCTGCTTTATCCTCTTCTGTAAGCTTATTTTTCGTTTTCTTCAGCAGTTCACTATACTCTTTGCTGATTTGCCGTCCGTAGGCCTTGGCTCCTGCCTGATACAGTACGTCCAAATGGCCGTCCTGCTGTTCCTTATCCCACAAAATGTACTGCACATTGGGATTGGTAATTTCCTCTTTGAGCGAAAAAGTCGCAGAGCCGTCCAAACGGACGGTGGTATCCTTACTGCCATGCACCAAAAGAACCGGAACGTCGGCTTTATTAATTCCGTTCACCGCCATAATATCCATTTTCTTACCAAAGGACAGTCGCTGATGCAGTACCAGAAACGGAATCGCCAAATACGCCCATACTCCGGCCATACGCTTTGCCCATTCCACAATCATCTTGTTTGGATTACTGAAGCCGGAAACACTCACCACGGCCTTAACTTTATGGTTAAAGTTCAAAACCGCACCTACCGCATAGCCGCCCCAACTGTGTCCGAACAAATACACCGGAAGCCCTGCAAACCGTGGCTCCTGCTCCACAAAAAAAAGTGCCGCATCCAAATCCTCCACCGCCTGCGGAAGACCGACACAGTTTTTTCCTTCGCTCAAATGATATCCGGTATTATCGTATGCAAACACCTGATACCCCTGATTCAAAAAATACAGGATTGGCGTCAGATAGCCTTCGGCCCCACCGCCAAGGCCATGTACCACAACCACCAGCCCCTTGGTATTCTCCTTACCTAGAATATACCCCTGCAGCATGTTTTTTCCTGACTTGAAGCGCAGCAGTTCCTGAGGGTATTCCCTCTTAACATCCTTAAACTGAAGCAGGGAAGAATAATTTGGACGTTCCACCCGCTTGAAAATATTATCGATAATTTTTTTAACTACCAAAAACATTAAAACAAAAACTAATACTACCGCAACCATTACTATACCGGCAATCTGCCAAAACCCCATATTTCTTCTTTCCTCGATTTCTCTTATTCTTCTTATGTCTTGGTTGTACCTGATTTATGGATTCACCACGTTCCTTGGTTCTCCCGCAAGAAACGCCTTAATATTTTCGTACACACCCTGCACGCAGCGGGTCCTTGCCTCTACACTTGCCCAGGCAAGATGCGGTGTAATAATCAGTTTATTGCTGTCTTTTAACTTACTGAGCGGATTACTCAGTTCCAACGGTTCTTTTTCCAGTACATCCAGTCCGGCTGCCTGAATCTCCCCGTTTATTAAAGCCTCGTACAAGTCGGTATTGTTAACTACCGGACCACGGGCCACATTAATCAATATAGCACTTTTTTTCATCTTCTTTAGTGCCTTTTTGTCAATCAAATTCCGCGATAAATCGCTGAGTGGACAGTGCAGGGATAACACATCGCTTTCTGCGAGCAAAGTTTCAAAATCCACCTGCGGATATTCGGTACAATTGCTGTTTCCTGTAATAGAATGAAAGATTACCTTGCACCCAAAGGCTGTGGCAATCTTTGCCACCTTTTTTCCAATGTTGCCCATTCCGACAATACCCCAGGTTTTACCTGTCAGTTCGTAAAATGCAGGATAAAAGCTGGAGAACCCGCTCTGTGCACTGTATTCCCCTGACTTCACATAGTTGTCATAATGCATCAGCTTTTGACTAAGAGCCAATGCTAAAGTAAAGGTATGCTGCGCCACCATGTCGGTGGAATAGTCCCGCACGTTACACACCTTAATGCCTCGTAAATTACAGTAAGCCAAGTCACAATTATCGTAACCGGTGGCCAACTCACATATTAACTTCACATTTGGAGCATCCTTTAAGGTGCGCTCGTTCATCGGGGATTTATTTATGATAATGATATCAGCGTCTTTGACACGCTCTCTGATTTCTTCTTCCGTTACGGTGTTGCCATAAATGGTTACATTGCCAAGCTCGTTCCAACAGTCTACAGAAATGTCGGTACCGGCAGTGTTACGCTCCAAGGATACGATATTCATGCTTAATCTCCGTTTATTTCAAATTTGTTCATAATCCGTATCTATTGTAGTACTTTCCACCGGCAAAAGCAACACCATTTCTTTCCGTCACAATTATTTTTCCACATCCATCATGGTTCCGATAAAGAACGGCTGGTTAGTCTCGCAATCAATCAACATATAAACAAACGGGCGATCCAAAAATACGTTGTAATACTCCGCCGGAATCATAGCACTCTCATCCGTCATTTCCACTGCGGTTACCGCACCTGCCTTGGTACCCAGCTCGTCTACGGAAATAAAGGTTTTATGAAGCACTCTGTTAATGAAAATATCGCCTCTTTCACTGGTCGCCATTTTGGAAAAATCCGCCGATGAACAAAATGCATCCGGCATGCCCATGGAAATCAATACATCGTTTAACAAAATGTCGTATTCCGTTTCAAACTTCGGAAGCGCCGCATTTACCACCGTCTTCTTTGCGCCTGCAAACAACTCCTGCAGACGTTCTTCGTTCAACCACGCCACGTACTCTGCCACGGTTACACCTTCCTTCGGAAGAAGTCCTGCAAAAGCATACTTTTTGTCTTTATAGTATTTTATAAAACCGGTTGCTTTTTCATCCTCCAGATAGGTGGATTCCTCGGAATACATCAGAGTTGCTTTCTGCTTGGTACCGTCCTCTTTGGTAAAGGTCCGATCTTCTTGAACACTGTATTCATTGTATGGTTTCTGCCACTTGGCATCAAAGCTCAATGCATTGATTAAATACAGCACCGCATCCGGGGAAATTTCGTCCAGAATACTGTCTATCATGCCGTCGGTATTTTCTTTTACCCAGTTGTTGATTTCCTTGCAGGTGGTATCATTAAACGGTGCTTTGTAAAGCCCCGCATTAAAATACTGCTGATTTGCCCGCAGGAACTCCTCCTGCACCGTAAGAAATTCCGCATCCCGAAACCAAATGCCGTTGGCAATATGCAGCTTGTAGTCCTCGCCCTGAGGTAAAGACTCCTGATATGTTTTTAAATAATCATTCAGGTTGTCACCCAACACATCCATCATCTGCGCCTTGGTGTTACCATCGGCACCGTTTGCAGTCATGTAAAGTGCAAGCAATACCGACAGCGGAGAAACCAGCACGTTTTCATCCGCCTCCGCAGACTCTAACGTCTGCTGCAGCAGTTTCACTCCGAATCCGGAAATCGGATGCTGGTTTTCGTAATCTACCGGAGTATCAACCGGTTTAGAATCTTCAACCGCTTTTGTTGGAACCGGTTCGGTTTTGCCCTCCGGATTTTCTACCCCCGACGTTGGTGTGTTCAAATCTACCATGAGGTTTTTGCTCTGGATTTGCGGGTCTGTGGTGGTTTTGCCGCATGCGGTAAGACCAAGTATCATGGTAACACAAAGAGTTGCTGCTAAAAATCTTTTTTTCATGGTTGCCTCCTCCTTTAATGAATTAACTTTCTACCCATTAGACGCAAAACCCGTTATCACAGTCACAATGCCCGCAGCCACCATTAAAATAAAATATACCATTTGTTATTCTCCTCACTTTTAAAGTGTCCCTTATTCTCCCGATTTAGCTCCCAAGGTACCAAGTACCGTATAAAATATCACATTTGCCACAAACACTGCTGCCAGTGCGCCCTGAAACATCAAAATGTTTCCAAAGCCGAATATTACCCCGAATATCAGCTGAATAACCAGGCAAAACAACCAGAGCACGCCACCGTACATAGCCAGCAGCTTCCACTTACTTAAAATAAAAGGCCAGGTTCTTATTGGGAAATACGCCGCCCGGCGAAGTCTTCGGATGGTACGGTTTGCACTGTCTACCTCCCAAAACAACGGGCCTGCCAAAACACCGGCGGACAAACAGCCGATCAAAACTGCTACGGCAATCACTGCCGGTACCGGCATTAAGCCCACAAAGCCCACAATGCCAACCACCAGGAATAATCCCACAATTAAAAATAACATATAGTTACCGGAAAGAATCTGACGGTCAAAGGCCTCCTCCGGCGTTTTTGCGCCCTTGGAAAAATCCGCCATACTGCTTTTATTACTTATCATTCCTTTGCCGCCCCCTTTCTATCCATCATCTTATCATAATTGTAAATTACATCTTCCAGTTTTACGGTGCCACGGCCTGCCGCTTCCCCGTGCAAGTTCCTCATATAATCACGGTATAACTCACAAAGTTCTTCCTTGCTTTCGTAGAACTTCATACAGCCACCCTCGATAAATGCCACATAGTCGGCCACTTTATCCAAATCTTCCGTTACATGGGTGGAAATAATCACAGATACCATTTCCTTTTCCACCGCTTCCTGAAGCAGATAATAAAACTCCCTGCGGAATACCACATCCAAGCCTCCGGTAGCCTCATCCATCAGAAGAAGCTTTGGAGAATGGGCAAGGGCAAAAGCCAGCTGGAATTTCATCCGCATACCACGGGATAAATTCCGGTAAGTAGTATCCCTGCTCAGTTCAAACCGTTTCAAATACTCATGGAATTTCTCCATATCAAACCGCTCATAGAATGCTCCAAGTAAGATACCGTTCATTTCCAATGTCACATCGGTTAAAAAAGGCTGTTCTTCCATTAACACACCGATTTCCTGTTTTGCCGCAATCGGGTCCGCCTTGGCATCCATTCCGTTAATGATAACACTTCCACCGCTGGCGGTTTCCGGATGAATCAGCTGCTTAATCAGTGTGGTTTTGCCGGCACCGTTTCTTCCGGTAAGCCCAAGGATATACCCGGGCTCCAGCGAAAAAGATACTTCCTTTAAGGTAAAAGCGAAATACTTTTTCGTTAAGCCTTTTACTTCTAATATATTCTCCATATTCCCTCATTTCTGCCGGATACCCGGCACAAAACTTTTACTGTTCTTCGTCATAAAGTAAGTCCAGCATATCCATCATATTCTGCTTGGAAAGCTCCGCCGACTTACACTCTTTAATCAGCTCTGTCATATGCTTTTCGATGTCCTGGATTTTCTTTTCTTTTAGCATTTCCAGCTTTCTGGAGCTTACAAAGAAGCCTCTGCCGGGTACCGAATAAATCAATCCCTGCTCTTCCAGTTCTTCGTAAGCGCGCTTCGTCGTAATCACACTAATCTGCAAATCCTTGGCAAGCCCACGGATAGACGGCAGGGGCTCCTCAGCCTTTAATTCCTGCCTAAGAATTGCATCCTTGATTTGCTGCTCGATCTGCTCATAAATCGCCGCATTGCTATGCTCCGATATAAATATCTTCATAAATTTTCCTCACTTCTAACTGCATTATACCTGCTGCTTCAACTGTTCCGCATTGGCCCACATACTTCTGCGTGGTGTTTTACTAAATTCATTAAAGCGCACCCAATGTGCCGCATCCGCACGAAAAATATACATTACCAGATACAGGCACAGAATCACCAAAGCCTTTGTTTTTGCCTGTTCATTGCAGTCCATAAACATTCCTATCATCATGCCGGCAAACAGTAAAGCTAAACTATAAACATTGTAAATAACAATCCGCACTTTTCTTCCCTTTGGAATACAGTCATCCAAAAAATTTGTTCCCTCCGGTTTACTGTAGCCGTACAGTGCCGTGAAAGAATACCACTCCACCGTAACTAAAAGGAACAGCAGAATAATCACACCACGTTCCCAAAATATCTCAACACCGAAAGCATCCAGGATAATCGCAGACACTCCGGAAACCAGTACCATCCATGCCACTTGATGATTCGTACGTACCTTCAGGTAATACACAATGTCCTTTGTAGAAAGCGGTAAATAATTAAACGAACCTTCTGCCAGAGCACTCAATGACATAAACACCCAAATTACAAAATAATACATACCGGCCGCATTATAGTCATCCGGTTCATTTATATACGGCAAAATAAAAAATCCTAAATACATGAGCAGTATCAAAATTACCTTCCAACCCAGTACCAAATCCTTAAAATCTGCCCACAGCATGCGATATGCCATTTTTCTGATTTTCTTTTTTTGTTCCATTTTTTCAGTCCAATCCATACAATTTATCCTCCCTCTTATGCGCCCATACCGCTCTGAATATTCGCATATTCTGCAATACTCTTTTTCTGTCCGTATAAGTAACAGAGCAAATCTTCAATGGTTGGTGCTTCCACCGTGTCTGCAAACGGGAACGGTCCATCCTCTGTTTTTACCAGTCCCTCACTGTAGGTCTCACGGTCAAGTCTGCCAATCAGGCGGCTCTTCATGCAGTCCAACTGATGTTTGCTACCCTTTACCATCCGGTACTGACTCATCAGTGCTTCCTTTTCTTCAAACACCACCTGCTTGCCCTTTTCCAATATGAGCAGATAATCTGCCATGCGGTCTAACTCCTCGGTTAAGTGGGTGGTCCAGATGATGTTACGGTTACCGGACTCCATGTATTCACCAATAAGATGATATAAATCCTTTCTTGCAAAACTGTCTAAGGATGCGGTGGGCTCATCTAAGAACAGCACCTTGGAGTCATAGCTGAAGGCAAAGGCCATCTGCACTTTCAGCTTCATACCGGTGGATAATTTCTTCATTCTCTTTTTTAATGGTATTTCCAGTTTTTCCAGTAATTCCCGGTATTTTTCTTTATCAAAGTCCTTATAAAACGGACCGTAAATATCACCAATATCCTTTGCGGTTACGGTATCGGTAAACGGAAACGCTTCCAATACAAAAGCACATTGTCTGCGGTAATCTATCCGTTCCTCACCATCTGTGCCACCCTTTCTGCCGCTTATGGTAATCGCCCCGCCATCCTTGCAGTCACCAAACAACATGGACTGAAACAGGGTGGACTTACCGGAACCGTTGCGGCCAACCACACCGAGTATGTAGCCTTCCGGTAACTCAAAGTCGATTTCTCCCAGTGTAAAATTATTACGCTTTTTTGTAAACTGTTCTACTTTTACTCCCATACAAACCTCCGTCTGAAACCTATTACTACTTGTTACTATGTTTGTTTTCTCCCAACTGTATATGAACTGTTCATCAACTGTATATATTACATATACACAGTTTAATCACAAATGTCAATAGGTATTCTGAAATTTTTTCAAAAATCGCAAAAAAAAGACCAACCAATAAGGCGCTTTGACCAGCTCCCTTCGGTTGATCCTTCTTAATTTTCCATTTTATCTTTCTGTTCCCACAAAAAACAACGCCATGGTGCCCGGGCCGGAATGTGCTCCGATAATCGGGCCGATATCTGTGATGATTTCAACCTCCGTGCCATACCGGCTCTTTAGTAAATCCCGCAAATATTCCGCATCCTCCAAAGCATCGGAATGGGAAATAAATACCGTGCCGGATTTGCTTTTATCACGAAGCTCCCCATATCTATCTGCAAGTGCAGACAGTGACGCCTTACGTCCCCTGCATTTAGAAATCGGTATCAGCTTACCTTCATTGTCCACATGCATTACCGGCTTTATGGATAGCACTGTACCGACAAATGCCGTAGTGGCACTGACACGTCCGCCTCTCTTCAGGTATACCAAATCATCTACTGTAAACCAATGACATATGTTGAGTTTAATATCTTCCAGATATTCTGCCAGTTCCTCGAAGCTTGCACCGGAATCACGCTTTTGTACTGCAAGATATACACATAACCCCTGTCCCGCAGAAGCACATAAAGAATCGATAACCACAATTTTTCTGTCAGAATACTTTTCCTGTAACTCATTTGCCGCAATCTGCGATGAATTAAAGGTGCTGCTTAATCCGGAGGAGAAGCCTATGTAAAGAATATCTTTTCCTTCTGCCAGAATATTTTCAAATGATTCGATAAACACATCCGGGTTAATGGCAGCCGTTTTTGCCACGCCGCCTTCCCTCATACAATCGTAAAATTCTTTAATTGGCATTTCACGACCTTTCCGTTCCACGTTGTCCTTTTCAAACCGAAATGTAAGGTCAATTTCCTGCACGCCCCACTGTTGCAAAATTTCCTGAGAAATATCACAGGCTGTGTCGGTAACAATAACATAATCTTTCATAGTATGATTCCCCTTTTTCAATACAATGTTGATTCTATTGTAAAAAGGGAACCTCAACCAAACTTCAACTAATTCTCAAGATTTATTAACAAAAGAAAACCTCCGGACCCAAACCGGAGGTTCCATATTTCATCTGCTTTTACACATTATATTTGAAGTAAGAAAAACCTGCAAGAACAAACCAGATTACAGTCAAACATAAACTCAAAACTGCACTCACCCGATGTTTCTCCATCCAAGCCTGAACCGCACTCAATCCAATGATTACCCCAAACAATATTCTAAATGCGAATTCTGCCGCTGTCCAGTGAAATGCAATCATAGCCACACCTAAAATAATCACAATCACCGTTAAAACATTTCTCAGTTTCGGAATATCATATTCCCAGTTGAATTTTTTCATATGTTGTTTTCTCCTTCAGCGCCTTTATCAAATCTTCCGCATTACCGAGCAGCAGTTTCTGTTTTTGTACTATAATGATTTGATTATCATAAATTAGTCCAAATAAATCTTTCGTTTCCAAAGCGCATTCCATGTCTGCATAGGAAACCTTTTTATCTTCTCCGGCACCGCTTATAACAAATTCTGTGTCTCCAAACACCAGGCGAAGCTTCTGACCTTCCATGGAGGCATTCATTTTCTCCAATAATTGCTTCGCCTTTTTTTCAAGAGATTTTTTCTTTCTGTCCCCTTTACGAAGATACAGCATTCCCATCACAATGACAAAGAAACCTGCCACCAACGGCACCGGCAGTTCCTGCGGTTTCATGACTCCCGGCACAAACAGGAAGATTCCCATCACAAGAAGTAATCCGCCCCAGCGTCTTTGGCGCTCTTTGCGACGCTTTAGCTCTGCTTCCGGAGCACGGGGTACAGCATTTAATTTATCCGTCAGTTTCCAAAGACCCGGAAGTCTTTTTCTGGAGGCAAGCTCCACCCGCTTTTGCAACATCCGGGCCATCTGCGGAACCAGGTCTTCTGTCTCATATGGTTTCATGGAGAAAATGAAGTTTTTATCTGCCATGGGAAGCCCTCCGTTTCGTTATTCTTTATGAACATTTTACCACATAGATGTTTATTTAGCAACAAACTCCCTGGTAAATTCCTACCGCACTGTACTTTTCACCGTTACATTTTCTCCGGGCACTCCATACCAAGCAATCCGCAGGCATCCTTAAGTACCTTCTGCACCGCATCCACCAAAGCCAGACGTGCCTGCTTTTCTTCCTCGGAAGCATTTAAAATCGGGCACTCATGATAGAACTTATTAAAAGCACTTGCCACGGAAATAATGTACCGTGCCACCACCGACGGTTCATAGCATTCTGCTGCACCTTGTACTGCTGCTTCATAACCGGACAGTGTTTTCACCAGAGCGTAGCTTGTTTCATCGGTGAGATGCTTATAGTTTATGTCATAGGTTCCCGTCGTATCAGAAGCATCTGCCTTGTTTCCTGTGTTTTTCTTAAATCCCGCCTTCCGCAAAATGCTCTTTGCCCGGGCGTAGGTGTACTGCACATACGGTCCGGTGGCTCCTTCAAAGCTCAGCACATCCTCCCAGTTAAATTCCACGTTCTTAATCCGCTGGTTGAACAGGTCATGGAAAATTACGGCACCGACGCCTACCTGCTTTGCGGTTTCTTCCTTGTTCTGCAGATCAGGATTCTTCGCCTGAATGGCTGTCATTGCCCGCTCCATGGCCTCTTTTAAAATATCCTCTGCATACACAATATTTCCGGTCCGGGAGGAAAGCTTTGCTCCTGCCATGCTGACCAGACCGTACGGCACATGCACCAGGGCATCCTCCGCCCAATCATTTCCCATGAGTTTTACCGCTGTGAATACCTGTTTAAAGTGCAGCGACTGCTCCAGGCCCGTCACATACAGACATTTTTCAAACCCATAGGTCTGTTTCCGGTACAGCACCGCCGCAATATCCCGGGAATGGTAAATAGAACCGCCGTCGCTCTTGGTAATCAGACAAGGTGGCATATCATATGCGGAAAGGTCAATCACGTTGGCACCCTGGCTTTCGGTCAAAAGATTCTTTTCCTTCAATTCCTCCACCAGCGCCGGCACCTTTTCCCGGTAAAAGCTCTCCCCGATGTAAGAATCAAAGGAAATACCCAGTAGCTTGTACACCCGTTCAAATTCCACAAGACTAATATCCTTAAACCAGTTCCAAATAGCAAGAGCCTCTTCGTCGTTTTGTTCCATCTTTACAAACCAGTTCCGGGCTTCTTCCATCATAGAAGCATCCCCTTCCTTTTCCTGATTGAACTTTACATAAATCCGCATCAGTTCTTCGATTCCCTTTTCTTCAATTTCCTCCTTGCTGCTCCACTTCTTATATGCCACAATCAGCTTGCCAAACTGGGTGCCCCAGTCCCCCAGATGATTGATACGCACCACGTTATATCCCAGTTTCTCGTAAATCTTATATAAGGAATTACCGATAACCGTGGTCCGCAGATGTCCTACATGGAAGTTCTTCGCAATATTCGGAGAAGAATAATCCATACAAACGGTTTTACCGGAACCCGGCTGCTGTACCCCGTGATTCTCTCCGTTTGCAGTCGCCAGACACTGCTTCACATAAGCAGCACGGTCAAGAAAAATGTTACAGTACCCGTTTACTGCTTCCACCTTTTCGATTCCCAGTTTGTCTGCCTGCTCTGTAAGTCCTGCTGCCAGTTCCTCCGCAATCAGCTTTGGATTCTTCCGAAGCACCTTTGCAAAAGAAAAGCAAGGCAGGGCAAAATCTCCCATGGAAGCCTCCGGCGGAGTTTCCAATAGGGAAAGAAACTGTTCCGGTGTGGTTTCCGGAAGTAATGTGGTTAAATAGTTACAGATTTGATTTTTCATAATTTTCCTCCTTATTTTTTGAAAAAGAAAGAACCGCCCTCAAAATGACTGAAAGCCAAATTGATTGCGGTTCTGCATTATTTTATATAAACAACAGCACCGCACGAAAACAAGACGTACACCTTGTAGTCATGCGGTAATTTTGCATGAGCTACAGGAACTTACGTCTGCATCTGCGTCTTAATCTTAAGCTGTTTACATAAAGGTTGTTCATTTTTAGTTACTCCTTTTCCTTGCGGAATGTTGAATGTACTGTAACATAGATAGAATAAAATTGCAAGTGTTATTTTCTCTTCTCTGTTCCGATTTCCACCCATGCCGGACGAAACCCACAATTCAGCGCAATATTCCAGGAATGATAATTCGACAGGCTGGTGCCGTAAAACGGAATATTACCCTCTTCCAGAATTTTATTTTTTAACAAAGTTACCAGATAAGTAGCCACACCCTTGGAACGGTATTCCGGCAGTACATCAATGCCAATCTGCAACCAGCCCGGTGCATCCTCGGAGCAGCCTGCCATGCCCATAATATTCTCACCATCATAGGCACACACCACCATTTTATCCGGCCGGTGCGGCAGATATTCGGAACAGATAGCATTGTGGAAACGTTCATCCCCGTAAAATTGTGAAATCTCTTCCTTGCCGAAAAACCATTTCACAGCATAGTTCTTTTTGGGTTCCGTCTGCTCCGCCGGAAGAAACATGTGGTAGGTCTGAGTCAGAGTATATCCAAAGCGGTTCAATTCCTGCTGAAGCGGTAAAAGATTCGGCAGTTCAAACAGCCAATGACCGGCGCGGTCTTTCATGAAATCTTTTAAAAAGGGATGCAGGCATTCCTCTGCCGTCAGCACTGCATTGCCACCCAAAGTGACCATGTGAAAGAAATATTTTTCTTTACTATACATACGGCGGCCGTCTTGTAATGCAGATACTGTCAGTATGTTTTCCTGTTTGGTGAAATCAGCAGGAGTACAGTTAAATTCCTTTGATAACAATTCATAAAGTTTTTCTCTGTAACTATGTAACATGGTTTTGTCCTTTTCTATTTCAGTTTTCCGTGTGCAGCATATTACCACTCCACAACCATTGCACATCGTTTTGCACCGGTTTTAATGCTTTCTTCCAGCGTCACTCTTACATCCTTTTGAAACACTTCCCTAAAAATACCTTCCGCATTTCCCAATGTGCAATAGCACCAGGTTCGTGACACAGTTCCCGGCACTCGTTTCACACAAGGACAGTAGCACTCCGGATAGCAGAATATAAGCTTGTGATTTGATATGTATTCCAATGATGCAAAGCTCTCATTCTGATTAAATTCTTTTACAAAGCTTTCTATGCTTTCTGCCCTGTTCAGATACTTCAACAGTTTCTTCGCTATAGATTTTCCATCATTACACCGACATTCTTTTCTTACTTTTATAATCTCCTCTTCTGCCAAGTTCGCTTCAAGAAGCGCGCTAGCCTGCCTTGCCCATTCAAATTTCTTTTCGATTGTTGCACTTTTAGAAAGAGGATATTGATTTTCCAATTGTTCCGCCAATGCAGGGCAATGATTGTTCTTTAAACTCTCCGCCAAACGCAGGGAGTGTGCGTTATCATTCTTTTGCATTCCCAACCCTCCTGTTTTCATACTTCATCGGTACATACGGCAATATTCCCCAAGTAATTTCCTCGCATAAATGCCATAGTGTCATGACTGATTTTTTCTAATGTTGTCATTATCTTTTTCTCCTTTTACAGCGCATAGTTATACGCTTTAAACCCAACCTTCTCATACAGCCTTCCTGCTGCCAGATTCGCAGCCCTCACCGTTATAATTTTTGCTCCGTTAGCAAACGTATCTGACACGGCCTGCTCACATGCAGCCCGCGCAAAACCTTTTCGGCGGGCTTCCGGCACCGTTGCTACAAACTCCAAGGAAGCCACACCCTCGTTGTTCATGATGCTGGCAACTGCCGCCGGCATATCACCATCATAGGCAATATAGCAATCCAACAATCCCTTTTCACACAGCGGATAATGATACTCCGGATGCATATCAGCGAAGCCGCCGGCCAATACATCGTTGTTGATTTTGGCCCAAACGGCAAACTCTTTAGCAGACCTTACTTTAACGACTTTTGCATCACCGGTTTTATCGATTTTTGCCATCTCCTTCCATTCCTCTGCCAAAACTGCCATGTATATTTCATCCTCTTCTGCAAATTTGCTCTGTCCATGCACCTTTTCTCTGCCAAAAAACATCCAAAACACTTCATCCGATGCATCTATATTCAGCCAAATTGGCATGCGAAGTGCTTTTATTTCATCCACAAGCTCCTGTTGCTTTTCTCTTGGAAGCCTTTCTGTTTTTATATTATAAACAAAGCTAATTCCATGCTCGCCTTCTTTTGGTTTTATGTAACTATAAAATTCTTTCTCATAGCTTTCCATATGTTCCGCATTGGCAAACATGCGAATGTAGTGTTTTGCACCGTCATTGATGTGTTTAATAATTTCTCGTTCTGTCATTCCTTACACCTTACATTAAATTTTTTAAAATCTATCTGCAACATTCATTCATACATTTTACCACTACCTCTTCTTTCCCAACTCCATAAGCCTCATATAGTGCTCTATCTCCTCCTGCACCGGATGCAGTTTGAATGGTGCACCGCAGCAGCCGCAGTGCCACTTTTCTTCCCCTTCAAAAATATACTTCACACCATAGTTGCAAGTACCGTTTACCCTATTATGACATCCCACATCTGTATGACGGAACATTTCAAGAATAGGTTCCGGACACTCCTTCAAGTACTCCATGCACTTTTCTGCATTGCGGATACGAAGTTCCAATAACAACTTACCTTCCAGCGAAACCAGTGCAAAATCATGAGGAACCTTTCCTTTGCTATAACGCAGTCCCGGACCTTCATTTGCATCGCCCTTACTGACTAAAAATCCTTCCTCCCGCAACATATTATCGATTTTTGCAACCACAGCCCGATCCGCCTCATCGTGCATTTTATCTGCCACATAAGCACACCCTTCTGCCAAAGTACAGTTTTCTAAACCTTCCTCGAGCAGTTTATAATTCCAGCTGATAAACCCATTTTCAAAAGCCACCTTATTGGAAAAATAATTATTCACACCCTTCAGCTGTGTAGCCATTACCTTTTTTGCCACTATCGACAACACTTGTAAAATATTTCGGTTATCCGGATAATCTATCTCCAACACGCTGCCCGCAGTCGGAAGCTTTCCATTCTTCAGACCCACAAAAATAAATCCGTAGTTCTCCAGTGCATGAATTAATGCATTGGTCTTTTTTACCTGATTTAGTTTTCGGAAGGTTGCCATATCTACAACTACTGCACCGTTTTGCCATTCGCCCCAGGCAAACAATTCTAAAAGAAGATAAAACGGCTTCCACGGTGCAGTTCTGATTTCTCTTGCTTCCTTAGAAAAGTAACCATATTCTTCTTCCGTATACGTAGGAAAACAAAATTCCTCCGGATGTTCCGCCATATCTGTATACATTTTGTAAAATAACTCATGAAGCTGCCGGAAGGAAGCCTCAAACTCTTCCGCCGACAGTTCTCCCAGAAAGTCTTTATGTATTGTAATTTGCTCCGGCAAATCCACCAGTTCATTCCGGCGGACCAATGCCCATTTACTTATCATCATATACTATTACACGCTCCATTTAATTACCAGTCTCTATCGTTTTTGACACTTCTCGCAAAAATACACATTTCCGCCCATATATGCCGCCTTATGAATTTCATAACCGCACCGCATGCAAGGCTGATGCAAAGAGTTTTTGCTAAGCTGGCATACATAACCGCCCTTCTCGCCAAACAAGGTTTTCTCCGTGTTTCTTCCTCCGGCATCACACATTTCCCACAATATCTTACGAACAGATGCGTACAAAGCCTCAAAATCCTCCTCGGAAGCCACCGTCATATCATACCGTGGATCGATGCCGGCATCCCACAAAATATCCTGCAATACGCCGTTTCCCAGCCCCGGAATACGCTGTTCCGTGGCGAGAAATGCCTTAGCGGAAAGCTTCTTCCCTCCTGCCGAATATAAGCTTCTGAAATACTCATAAGTAAACCCATCACTCAGCGGATTCGGTTTTGTACTTGAGGAAAGATAGTACCCGTGAGTACATTCCCCCTTCGGACATGCGGTAATTAATCCGTACATCTGCACCGACACAAACAGCGCTGTATCATCATCAAAATAAAGGGCCAGCTGATGGTTCTTCGGAAACTTCTTTTTATTCTCATAATACTTTGGATAGGCGCCATCCGAGAGTAACAGCATACTGTCCTCTGTGGTAATTTCCAGCATACCTCCGTGAAATGCAGCACCCTCTACGGTCTGACCCTCCAAATGTTCTTCCACACTTCCCTGCTCGCTGTTTATCCAGGCAAACTTGTGGGGCGTATGTAAAAGTTCTACGTAACTGATAATCTTTCCCTGTAAGTGCTCATTGATTTGTTTTGCAATAGTATAGCTTTCCGGTAACTCTAACATGCGCAAGCCTCCATTATTTTTTCCACCTCTCCAATGTCGGTAAGAACTGTCTTAACTGCTCCTTCGCTTCTTCCAACGTCTTGCAACGTCCGTCCCTCACTTCGATTGGTGCACAGATATCAATCATCTCTTCCAATGTACATTCGCCAAGCTCTCCGTCGTGAAAACAATAACAGCACCATTTATCATTCTTTGTGCCGTCTGCATTCTTTGCAAAATGTTTCTCTTGAATCAGCGGCATACCGCAGCTCTGGCAAATTTTCACCTTGGACCAATCGATGTTTTGTGTGTTTGTACTCATACGTATTTCCTCCCAATAAAATAATGTCGACAACTTATGTTATCTGCCACAATTCTACCAGAGAAAACCTGACATCTGCCTGTCATATTCAAAAACTAATTATAATTTTCCATCATTTTTTTGATACGGTCCTGCACCTCTTCTCTGATAAATTCCGGCTCCAGTACCTTGGCAGACGGGCCAAACCACAAAATAAGGCTATATACCCACTCATCCAAGGGATAAGCACAATGGGCCAGGAAATTGCCATCCGGCAACTGCTCCAGTTCCGATTCATCGAAACGGTCATAAATGCGGTAAGCCTCCTTCTTATCAATCCAGATAGTCAAGGGAGTAACCGGAAATTCCGGTTCTGGCGCTTGTAGTTCTACTGCAGTAGAACCGTCTATTCCCGTACTTTCTGCACCTCTCACATCTTCCGCCCACTCATTCTCCCAAGGTTCCCTCTTCGGTACAAAGGTTTCCGCCTGCACGCATAACCGCTGCATCCGGAATAATTTAAAAGTCCTGAAATCCTGCCGTTCCCTGCAATAAGCCCGCAGATACCAGGTATACTCCTTAAATTGGAGTTGTACCGGTTCCACCACCCGATGACTCATAGGCCGGTTCTGCCCATAATAATCAAACTCTATCACATGACGGGTTAAAATAGCCCGCTTTATGTCCTCATACATTTGCTTGCGCAAACCACTCCAATCAGACAAATCAATGTTTACCCAAGGCACCGGTTCTGTCTGAAAGAACTCGCCCAGTTTTTTTAAGGTTTCCTGCTCCCTGTTTCCGTCGGATACTTCCGTCTCTTTAAGCCCTACCAACGCCGCCAGAATTTCCTGCTGCTCCTCTTTCGTAATCAGCATTTTATTTAGCACAAATTCTTCCGTCAGACTGATGCCACCGTTTTTTCCTTTCCTGCAGTATACCGGAATTCCCGCAATGCTTAGCGCTTCAATATCCCGGTAAATGGTACGTGTAGACACCTCAAATCGTTCTGCAAGTTCTCCGGCTGTTACAGTTTCCTTGTTCATCAATATATATATATGATGCTGATTAAGCGTTCCAACATACGTAAGCCTCCTCCATGTGTCAATCAATACCGAAAATCCCTTCTTCCTCTAACTTCTACTATATCCTATCACGACAAATATGACAAGAGGATGTCATATTTCAGACATCCTCTCTCAAAAATTATTCACCTTTACTATTTGCTTTTACACAAGCCTCAATTCGGTCATGCACCATCTGTGCCAATTCCGGCGTTTTCATGTCTTTATATTCCTCATACGGAATTACCGGAAGATAATGAATCTGCATGCTCACCGGCTTACAGCCCTTTTCATCAAAAACCTTATAGCAGTCAATAAGTGCCACCGGCACAATCGGAGCCTTGGCTTTGCTGGCAATTTTAAAGCTTCCGGCATGGAATTCTCTCATCTGGTTACCGTTTTTACTACGGGTTCCTTCCGGGAAAATCAGGTAATTCCGGCCGTTTGCCACTTCTTTCGTTGCTGCCAGAATGACTTCCATGGAACCGCGTACATCTTCTCTGTCCATAGGGAATGACTTCGTGCAGGCAATGACCTGCTTTAAAAACGGGATATCCTTTAATTCCTTTTTTAACACAGCTCCCAAAGGCTGGTCGCATGTGGCTGGAATCGCAAGAACATCAAACATTCCCTGATGATTGGAGTACATGGTAAAACCACCCTCCGTCGGAATGTTTTCTGTTCCAAATACCTGTAAGTCCACGTTGCCGGACTTTACGGCCCTCTTGAAAATATACTGGATATGGCGGTATTTTGTAAGCTCCGGATATTTGTCCGTATGTTTTGCGTAATGACACAGCTTAATATAGGCCGGCGGAACCAGAAACAAATTCCGAAGGCACATCATAACAATTCGATGCATGAAACAATTCTCTCCTAATCAGTAATCTCTATATTCTCTTTGGTTTACAGGAACAACCGATTCCTAAAGCACCTTCACCGGTATGGCAGGAAATTCCCATGGTAAGATAATTGCACATTATCTCCATTCCCGGAAAATATGCCTTAATTTCTTCTACCCATGCCTTGGTAGTTTCTTCATCGGCACTGGTTGCTGCCATCAGGAAAAACTCGCCCTTTTCGATGGCTTCCTTATACGTGGTTTCCATTTCCTGCTTCATGGTTGCAAGCATTTCTGCTTTTGCTTTTTTCATACCACGGCATTTTTTGTAAGTATCTAACACACCCACACCCAGACGAAGCACCGGCTTAATATTAAGCAAGGTACCAAGAGCTGCGGTAGTTGCTGTAATTCTGCCACCCTTCTTTAAATACTCCAGTGTTTCCACCGCAATATAAATGGTCATGTTTTCTTTGTCAGCTTCCAGAATTTCTTTGATTTTTTCTGCGGAATACCCTTCTTCCACTAACTCCAGAGCATCTAAAATCGAACGGTGCAAAGGTGTAGCAACACGTCCGTTATCCACCACAAACACTTTACCTTCGAATTCTTCTTCATTTGCCAGCATCATTGCCGTATGACAGGAGCCGGAAAGACCGCTGCTCATTGGAATATAAACAATGCTTTCGTATTCCTTTAAGCCTTCTCTCCAAAACTCCATTACCGCTTCCGGAGATGGCTGGGAAGTGGACACGGTTTCTCCTGCATTCAGGCGCTCAAAAAACTGCTTTCTTGTAATGGAAACCTCCTCATAGAAGCACTCTTCTCCAAAGAAAAAAGGCATTGGAAGAACCATAACTCCTATCTCCTTGGCACGTGCCGGAAGAATTCCGCTATGGCTGTCTGTTGCAATACCAACTGATTTCATGATTGTTCCTCTCCTAAAATATGGGTTGCATATTATTTGTATTATAATATAGCTTGCCCATGTTTGCAAATTGTTTTCGAATTGTATCTAAAATATTAAACCTCCCGTTGCTCAATTTTAACTCAACGGGAGGTTTGTGTTTTCAAATATTTTATTCTTCGAAAAGCAATTACTTCTCAAGCTCAGAAGTACAGTGAGGACATCTGGTTGCTTCGATGCTGATTTCAGACTTACAGAACGGACAAATCTTTGTGGTAGGTTCTGCAGGTGTCGCTGGTGCTTCAGGCTCCTTGTTTGCTTCACGAAGCTTGTTGATGCCGCGTACAAACAGGAACACGATAAATGCCATAATGATGAAGTCAAGCAAACCTGCTAAAAACGCTCCATACTTAAAGCATGCTGCACCTGCTTCTTCTGCTGCTGCCAAAGTTTCATAAGTCTTACCATCTAAGGCAATAAATAACTTTGCAAAGTCAATTTTACCGGTGAAAATACCAAGTAACGGCATAATCATATCGTTTACTAAGGAAGATACAATCTTATTGAAAGAAGTACCGATAATCATACCTACTGCCAGGTCAATCATGTTGCCCTTAATTGCAAACTGCTTAAATTCATTTAACATCTTTTTCATTGGTGGATTTCCCCTTTATCAATTAGTAATTTTCTTTTCTAACTTCAAAAAAAGCCTGTGGATGATTACATACCGGGCAAACGGTCGGAGCTTCTAAACCAACCACTACATGACCGCAGTTACGGCACTCCCACATAGTTACACCGCTCTTTTTGAATACTTCCATTGCCTCAACGTTATGAAGCAGTGCGCGGTATCTTTCTTCATGCGTCTTTTCGATGGCTGCAACGCCACGGAACTGTGCAGCAAGATCTGTAAAGCCTTCTTCTTCCGCATCCTTTGCCATACGCTCATACATATCGGTCCACTCTGCATTCTCACCCTCTGCAGCGTGTAATAAATTTTCTGCTGTTGTGCCAAGCTCACCTAATGCTTTGAACCAAAGCTTTGCGTGTTCCTTTTCGTTTTCTGCTGTCTTAAGGAATAATGCTGCAATCTGCTCATAACCGGCCTTCTTAGCTACGGAAGCAAAATAGGTATACTTGTTTCTTGCCTGGGACTCGCCTGCAAATGCTTCCCATAAATTCTTTTCGGTTTTTGTTCCTGCGTACTTATTTGTCATAATCTCTTTCTCCTTTATCTGTGCTTTCGGCAGATTTTCCACTCTGCCAATGCAGATATTATAGCATTTTTCCCCTGCAACTGTCTACCTTTTTTCAAAAGAAGAGGGTGTCCCAAAACTATGATTTTTAAATCGTAGCGAGGGACATCCTCGTTTTTTATTCTTGAAATACGTATTTTCAAAATAAAGCAGCACTGGATTTCTATCCTTCCAGTGCCATTTTTGTGATGTTATGGGCGATT
>JAGBCB010000034.1 GCA_017938145.1 Lachnospiraceae bacterium | reverse complement strand
GGCAGAAGCAGCCCGCTGTTTAACCTGTAAAAATCCACAGTGTCAGAAGGGATGTCCGGTTAATATCGATATTCCGGGCTTTATCAGAGAAGTTCAGGAACAAAATATTGCCGGAGCTTACGAGGTTATCAGTAAGTATTCCGCGCTTCCTGCGGTTTGCGGAAGAGTATGTCCGCAGGAGTCCCAGTGTGAAGCTAAGTGTATCCGCGGTATCAAGGCGGAACCGGTATCTATCGGTAAATTAGAGCGTTTTGTTGCCGACTGGGCAAGAGAAAATAAAATCCGGCCAAAGGTAGAGGCAGAAAGCAAGGGCAAAAAGGTTGCAGTAATCGGTTCCGGCCCGGCAGGCCTTACCTGTGCCGGAGATTTGGCAAAGATGGGATACGATGTAACTATTTTCGAGGCACTGCATGAAGCAGGCGGCGTGCTTGTTTATGGTATTCCGGAATTCCGTTTACCAAAGGGTACGGTTGTAAAGAGCGAAATTGAAAATGTAAAGTCTCTTGGCGTAAAGATCGAAACAAACGTTATTATCGGCAAATCTACCACCATTGACCAGTTAATGGACGAAGAAGGCTTTGAGGCAGTGTTCATCGGTTCCGGTGCGGGACTTCCGAAGTTTATGGGAATTCCGGGAGAAAACGCCAACGGCGTATTCTCTGCCAACGAGTTCTTAACAAGAAATAACCTGATGAAGGCCTTTGACGATTCGTATGACACTCCGATTTTCCGCGGCAAAAAGGTAGCAGTTGTAGGCGGTGGCAACGTGGCAATGGATGCCGCAAGAACTGCGCTTCGTCTTGGAGCAACTACATATATTGTTTACAGAAGAAGTGAAGAAGAGCTTCCTGCCCGTGTGGAAGAAGTACATCACGCAAAGGAAGAAGGAATTATCTTTAAGCTGTTAACAAATCCAACCGAAATCCTGGTGGATGAAAACGGCTGGGTAAAGGGAATGACCTGCGTGGAAATGGAACTGGGTGAACCGGATGCTTCCGGCAGAAGAAGACCGGTTGTTAAGGAAGGCTCCGAATTTGAACTGGATGTAGATACCGTAATTATGTCTCTGGGTACCAGCCCGAATCCGCTGATTACCTCTACTACAGAAGGTTTAGAGTGCAATAAGCATAAATGTATTGTGGCGGATGAAGCCAACGGTCAGACCTCACGCACAGGCGTGTTTGCCGGCGGTGACGCGGTAACCGGTGCAGCTACCGTAATCCTTGCCATGGGTGCAGGACGTGCTGCAGCCCAAGGAATTCACGAATATTTATCCAAATAAATTTGTACAAAGTATACAAAAAAGTATGTAAAATTTCTAACAACCCAAAGGGAGTTTGCTCTTGAAGCAGGCTCCCCTTTTTGATAAAATTAAGTCAGCTTCAAAAAAATCTTATGATTCCTTGAACTCGTTGTGTACCAACCTTATGGCAGAAGGTTTCGGTAAGTTTTCAACAAAGAAAGGACAAAAAATTGAATAAAGAAAAAGATTATATTCACTTTCTGACAGAACTGAAAGTTCGCGTAGAGGCATATTTTGACGGAAAAGTGACAGGCGAAGTCTGCACCTCCGTAAAAAATAACGGAGTTACTGTGACAGGCCTGCTCTTAAAAGGAGAAAACGAGAGAGTTGCTCCGAATTTTTATCTGGAGAACCAGTATGTAGAGTGGATGCGTGGAATTCAGACACTGGAAGAAATCTGCAACAGATTATGTAATTCTTATCGGGACGAGGTGGAGAAAAGCCGGTCACTGTTAACTGAAATTAAGTTTGAGTGGGAAGAATTCCGCCGTAAGGTCTTTATGCGTTTGATAAATAAAGAGCGGAATGCAAATCAGTTGGAGACGGTTCCATATAAAGATTTTATGGATTTGGCCATTGTGTATTATTATTCGGTTAATTTAGACGGTGATGCTCAGGGGACACTTATTATTACCAATGAACATCTGGAATTGCTCGGAGTTTCCGAAGAAGAGCTGCATCAGGCGGCAGAAAGCAATTGCCAACGGTATCAGCCGGTGAAACTTCGGTGTATGCAGGATTTACTTTATGACTTGGGCCGGAAGGTCGGTGTGGAAATTTATGAGTCGAAGGAATGTTATCCGTATATGTTCGTGTTAACCAATACGAAGGGAATGTTCGGTTCAGTGTCGATGACTTGTGATGTGGAACTGGAGTGTTTCGCCAAGCGTATAGGAAAAGGTTTTTATATTTTACCGAGCAGCGTCCATGAGGTGATTTTAGTACCGGAAAATAAAGATTTCAGCATTGAATATTTTGCGAGCATGGTAAGAGAAATCAATGAGACCCAGTTGGATCCAACAGAGGTTCTGTCGGATAGTATTTATTTTTATGATAAAGAAACATTGACTCTGAGACGGGTGGCATAGATAAAGAGCTGCAGGCACTAAAATTGTGCCTGCAGTGCAATCGGTACGTTGAAAAATGAATATAGAAAAATATGCTGCACGTTTGTGCAGCTCAAATAATATGCTTTACGCAACGCGTCCGGCCATGTTATAATACAGGCGCGGATAGTTGCCGATAACCTGATATTCAGACTTTATTTGGAAAGCGAGGAATATAGTATGGCAGCAACTGTCAATAAAAAGTATAAGGATAGACTGTTTCGTTTACTATTTGGAAATGAAAATTATAAGGAAAATACCCTGGCACTCTATAATGCATTAAACGGGACTACTTATACGAATGCCGATGATGTAACCATCTACACAATTGATGATGTTATTTATATCGACATGAAAAATGATGTGGCATTTATTTTGGATAGCGATCTTAGTTTATGGGAGCAGCAGTCTACCCATAATCCGAATATGCCCTTGCGGGGACTAATGTATTTCGGAAAATTGTATGATAAATACATTACGGATACTAATAAAAATGTGTACCGCAAAAAACTGGTTACAATTCCAACACCTAAATATGTTGTATTTTATAATGGTGTGGAACAACGTCCTGCAGTAGAAAAATTAAGATTAACAGATGCATTTATTCATGAAGACAGGTCCGGCGCATTTGAATGGACGGCTACCGTTATTAACCTGAATCACCCTGAATTGGATTCGCGACTTTTGGCATGTAAGGTTTTGGTGGACTACACGACGTTTGTCAAAAAGGTGCAGGAATACAAGCAGGAAACTAATCTGGAAACGGCAATTAACAGAGCGGTAAACGAATGCATCAGGGATGGAGTCTTAAAAGAAATTCTGCTGCTACATAAAGCGGAGGTGATTGAATTGGTATTAACGGAATTCAACAAAGAACTGTATGAACAAGGTCTGAAAGAAGACGCTTGGGAAGAAGGCTTGGAGGAAGGCAGAGCTGCCGGAATGAAAGAGGGCAGAGCAATGGGCATGGAAATCGGAAGAGCAGAGGGAAGAGCAGAAGGAAGAGCAGAAGGAAGAGCAGAAGGCAAGGTTATAGGTATAACCGAAACATTAATTTCTTTGATGAGAAAAGGCTTGATTTCCTTAGAAGAAGCTGCTGAGGAAGCTAAAATGGATGTAAATTCATTGAAAGAGCTGCTAGACAAGGAGAGTACCTTATGAAACCAAAGAAACTAATCACAGCTTTAATTATTCTTGCCATTCTGATTGCAGGAGCAATGGTGGCATGGAACAGATTTGGAAAAGAAACAGGAGGGGACATAACCCCTACCCCGACAGCAACGGTGGCACCAACCGAGAGTGTTGAGCCAACAACAGAGCCGACAGTAGAACCGACTCCTACGGCTGAGCCTACTGCTACAAACACACCGGTTCCTACTGCTGAACCGACACCGGAGCCTACCGAAGCTCCTATGCCAACCGAGGAACCAACACCGACCGCAGAGCCGACCCCGACTGAAATTCCTGTGCATGTACATGTATGGGAGAAGAAGGAAGTAAAGCCGACCTGTACGGAAGGGGGAAGAACATGGGAAGAATGTGCGTGTGGAGAAATTCAGAACGAAGTTATCTTAAATGCCCTGGGGCATGGAGAACTTATTTATACTGTAATTTCCTCTCCAACCGTGGAAACAGAGGGAGAGTATGAGGAAAGCTGCAGTGTATGTAAAGAAGTGGTAAACAGAGGCAATATTGTTAAACTGTCTCCGACACCGGTGCCGACAAGCACCCCAACACCAACTCCTACAAACACACCGACACCTACACCAACCAATACTCCAACCCCGACACCTACAAGTACTCCGACACCAAAGCCAACGAATACTCCGGTGCCGACGGCAACAAGTACACCAATACCAAGCCCGACAGCAAAGCCGGTATTCGGTGAAATTGTAATCGGCGGTGGTGAGACAAATATTTCGTTAATCAGCATGGAGCCGGTGGAGTATGTGATTACCCTTGTGGGAGACCCTGGTGCTACCGAATTGGAATATACCCTTTCCCGTAACGACCTTCTTAATGTGCGTTTGGAACAGGGAACTACCGAAAGACAGTATACACTGAGATTGCAGTCATACGGCATAAACGGTAAAGCAGGTATTGTTCTTACCTTATACGGCAAGGATGAATACGGCAACAGAACAGTTTGTGATGAAGTGACCCTCAGTGTTAAAGTTGAATTAAAGGCATATGACCCTGTGGAAGACGGATATCCGTATTATGTGGAAACCCTGAACGGTGATGGTATTACCTTGGAACTTTGGGCAGAAAGCGAAACCTCCATTCATACGGTACTCATTGTGAATGGCGAAGGAACGGTTTCGTATAAAACAGTCGGAACCGGAAGCTGGGATGCCATACAGAAGCGTGACAGGGTAAGAAAGATTGTGTTCGGGGAAGGCATTACGGAAATCCAGAAATTTCTTACAACATCATATACGGAAGAAATCGTTTTACCGTCTACGTTAAAGAGTATCGGAGCAGGTGCTTTTCAAAAGGCAAAACTTACGGAAGCAATCATTCCTGAAGGAGTAGAGAAAATTGATGATTGTGCATTCATGTGGTGCAACCAGCTGGAAAAGGTAAATCTTCCATCCACGTTAAAGAGCATCGGCATGTCTACCTTTGCAGCAAGCACCCAGTCGCCAAACAAGTATACCAATTATCTACTTGAAGTGTTTATTCCAAAGAGTGTGGAATTCATTAACTATGCAGCCTTTGAATACCACTATGGTCTGGTTATCACCGTGGAAGCAGGTACAGACACCTCCGGTTATGAAAAAGAATGGTACTGCAGCGGCAGCTCCGTTCCGCATACCGTGATATACGAATAATTAAAAACAAAATATCGGTTCAAAGGAACCGGGCAGGAAGCAGAGCAATCTGTTTTCTGCCTGGTTTTAGTTTCGGGATTTTACATACCCATAAATTGAAACAGAAGAGTATCTAACTATATAGAAAATTATATTCAGCCAAAAACAAAAGAAAGGAGAGTGTGGCAATGAAGAAGAACAAAAAGCGGCGGTTCGGAAAGCTGGGGTTATTGGTGCTTGCCCTTGTTATTACTGCTACAACAACTGTCACCGCACTGGGTTTTTTTGAAAACTATGCCGTTCTGGACGGCAATAAGCTTCAGATTGTCATAAAGCAGAGCAAGGCTTCCTCCACGGCAACCGTAAAGTACGCTACTGGCGGATGGTACCTGTTTCCTAAAGAAATAGGGGCAGCGTTTTCCGATACGGCATCCAATTATTCCGGTGCTGCCATCAATGCATCCTTTTACAGTAAGTACGGTCTTGCCCTTTCCAATGCAGAGCAGGAGACAGACAGTGATGACCCGGTATTCCGTTATGATACTTTTACCTATCCTGCCTCCGTAGTTTTGAGTAAGGTAAAGAGCTGGGTAGATGCCGGGTATTTTACCAGAGAGCAATTAAAAGGCGGTATTGAACTGCAGGCCAGCCGTGCCATAAATATCCTGAAAAACGGGACGAAAATCGGTACGGTATACAGCTACCCGGAAATGGAGGAGTTTTCGGAAAAGAACCACATTAACTGGGGAGCAAACTCCTGGACTACGTTTCGGACCTCCTACGACATTCCGCTGTCTGTTACTTTAAACTGGGTTCCATTTACCATCCGGGTAGTGGCAGTAGACGAAGAGGGCAATGAAACCGACATTAGTGCCAAGCATACTGCCACCTTTGGATTTCCATATTCCGAAGTATTTTACGGGGAAACCATAGCGACCAATTATCCGGGCGCCATTACGGATTACAAATATACCGGCTGGGAGTTAAGTGCCGGAAGTTTTAAAAAGAGCGGAAGCGGCACAAGTGTAAGCTATCTGGCAGATTATAATGATATTCAGGGCGCGGATTTAGTGCTTACCTTTAAGTATGAAAAGGTAGAGGCGGAAGTACCGTTCCAGTCACCGACACCGGAACCGACACAGAAGCCGGGAGCTACGGCCACACCAACGCCGACTCCAACGGTAACCCCAACACCTGCTCCACCGACTGCAACACCGCAGCCGTCCACGCAGAAGGAAGTTGTGGATATGGAGATTTATTATTACTCCACGGACAAGGGGTATCATATCGGGGAAATTGCAGACAGTACCACCCGTAAGTATGCCCTGACCGGCGGAACGGCAACCGGTCTGGCAAGCTGCTCTTATTTATCCAGGGATAATAATTATTCCGTTGGTAAGGATGCAAACGGCAACGAATGGTATTTTTATCCAAACGGAACGGAAGCTAATCTGGTACATCCAAAAAAGTACAACGGATATAGTGTATACAGCGATGATATAAAGTACATAACGGAGCTGGTTTATCCATCCACAATTACAAGTGGTTCTACAACCTATACGGTTGTGGATATTGGTGGCGGTACCGCAAAGTATAAAACGGATAAATACCTTTCCACCACATATTTTACGGAAGAATACGGTGCTATCAACGGTTCGTATATATATAGTACCTGGTCGTCTACGATGGATGGCGGAGTGGAAACCGGTTTTACTGACAGCAACGTATATATTCTTTATTCCTATGGTATCATGGGCAATGGTTATATCAGAAGTGAGGGCCGAATTTATAAAGAGTATTATACTACCGGAGGATATGACCACAGAGACTATGTAAGAAACTATTATGTCTATAATACCACCCTGAAGAAGGTGGTAATTCCCGACACGGTAAAATATATTTCTGAAGATGCGTTCATGTACTGCCAGGCACTGGAGTCCATCGAGGGCGGTGCCGGTCTTACAAGTATTTATGAAAGTGCATTTTTTGTAAACGGATATCCTGAGGTGGAACTGACTTCCATTCTCAAGCAGGGTCTGACAAATATTAAACGTTATAAATATTATAACGAGGATTATTCCGAGACAGAGTATACGGAAACCATGCTTGCATGGAGGGCAGAATCTTTCTTAAGCGACCGTTTGGAAATGGCAAAGTTTCCAAAACTGCAGACTATTTGTAGGCGGGCCTTCTGCAACCATCACAATCTTTCCGAAGTGGATTTGTCAACAACGGTTACCTCTATCCAGGATGGGGCGTTTGCTGAATGTAAACTGGATAGAATCAGGATACCGGGTATGTCTACGTCCATAAGCAACGATGTAAGCACCCTTGGCACCAAGGGATACAGTACAACGGGAGACACCACACAGATTCACTGTGAGCCTGATTCCACTGCTATGTCATACGGTCTTTTGTATGATGGCAACTATGTTCTGTACTGCGGTTATCCGGTTACCTACGAACCAAACGGTGCCCAGGGAGAGGCACAGACGGTTTACAGTGCCTTAAATATCCATTACGGAACAGTGGATGATGAAAACGGAACAAGATTAACCTATCCGAATTATAAGCAGTCAAACAGTGACCAGTATTCCTATTCATCGTCTGCCTGCCAGTATCAGTCCTATCTTGACCCGGACGGAGTGTTGTGGCGTCTGGACACCACTAACAAAACCATGACAAAGGTTTCGGAAGGAACAGTTTTCACGGAGTTGTTTGCAAAGGATTCCGCCCATTTTGCGTATGACTCGGAAGGCAATCTGTGGGTGTCCGGGCAGCAGAGGTATGTTTCCACATATACGGATTCCTGGGGAGACGAGTCATTTTATTCCTACTATTCCAGTCAGACTGCGTGGCGGAAAATGTCACTGCCGTCAGGTATAGTAAAAACACAGATTACGGACAGGGGTGTGTTTGCCCTGGATTCAGGCGGAGCTATCTGGCTGTGCAATCTGTATGCAAATTCCAATGTCAGACTGACAAGTTCCACCATGACAGCGAAATTTGTGGACTTTATGTTTACCACATACCTTTACGATGCTGATTATGGTTTAGACAGTTATCTGGCTGCCATAGATGAGGATGGAAATTTATACCGGACAAATTACTATTATTACTCCTCAGACGGACATTATCCAGCATTTAATCTTGAATCACAGTATTCCTACAATGCGTTGGAGGACGATGATTTTTATGTTGTTGCTGATACGGGAGCTGTTCAGCTTGCGTTGGTACAGAAGACGGAATATAATTCTAGCACACCATGTACGGCAGTCCTTTTGGCAGACGGTTCACTAAAATATTACTATTATCTAACCTATACATACTTTAATGCATATACGAATTATGTGTTTACTGAAATGGAAGCATGCAGTAATGTAATGGGCAATGTCGGCTTGAAATTAAAAGATGCAGCTGGAAATACCTATATTGGCTATGAGGGAAGTTCTAATGGCCTTGTGTTCCAAAAGGTGGCATCTGCCGGCGTGGATATTAAGAAAATGTGGTATGCGGGTACAACAGATTTTTCCGACAGTACCTATTACGGCTGTGAATATGAGGACGGATATTATTATCATCCGCGTATGTATATCTGGACAGACGACGGGTATCTGTATGCCTGTTCCGGGCAGACAACTAAATGGGATTACGATGCGGGGCAAACCTGGCAGACAACCTGGCTCTCGCATTCTATATGGAAAATGGCGGACGTAAAATTTGAAAAAGTGTATTTTAATGTTCGTAGTATTTTTGCCATTGCGGAGGATGGTACCCTATGGAGCGGCGGTGATAATAAGAATGGGCAGCTGGGCCATGCTTCCACCGGAGATTACAGCTACCAGTACGATTATCCGTCCTCAAACTGTTCCAGATACCTGCTTAAGACCGGGAACAGAACTTATACGGACGTTTATCATCGATTTATGGACCAATACCTGGGTAATGTTCCACAGACGGTTTATGCTCTCGGAACGGATGGGGTAATATACCGTTCCGGTTATTACTTTTCCAGCGGCACGGGTGGGACATATAGAAATGTATTTAACGTTGCAGAAGAACAAACCTGGCCGTCATCTTCATCCCTTCCAAGACTCCGTACCGGCTACGATTACGACACCATTTTGGTAAGCAATCCGTTTATCTATGACGGTTATGCATTTACTGGCTGGAACACTGCTTCCGGCGGAACCGGAACTTCCTATTATCCGGGTGATGCGGTAGAGCTTTCCGATGCTTTAACGGTGTATGCACAGTGGGGCAGGGCAAACAACATTATCCACTATGATGCAAACGGCGGTTACGGCACCATGCCGAACACCGTGCTGGATTATGCTGTAACAAGTACAACACTTGCGGAAAACAACTTTGCAAAAGTGGGACATACCTTTGCTTACTGGTGCAGGACGGATAAGAACTGTTCCGGTGCAGGGGCATCCGGACACCAGCATTATGCGGATAAGGCAAGTATATCCGGCATTACGGGAACCGTAACCCTGTATGCCCAGTGGGATGTAGAGCCGTATTATGCAGACCCGGATAATACCTCGGCTTTCTCCTATCAGCTTGTGTATATGATGTATCCGTACGGTTCGTCAAATAATACCGTATGGAAATCAAAAACACTTGCCTACGAAACGAAAGAAACCGTGGAAGGACAGCCGTATACACCGGCATCCGGATATACAGTAACCTATAACTTAAATAAGCCTTCCGGCATGAGTACAATGCCGACTACGCTTGGCAAGACTTCGGATACGATAGCAGCTCCAACCTTTAACAAGTGGAGACTGTATCGGGCGAATGCAAACGGAGAATATATTTATGCGGGCTCACAGTACTCACAGGGAAATACCATATCGAAACTGACACAAAAGAGCGGGGAAGTAATTTATCTTTATCCGACCTGGAATACGGCAGGAAGTTATGTGCTTCTGCCATACAGTGAAGCGGACGGTTATGTGCTGAACGGCTGGAGTGAATCTGCGGACGGAAGCAGTACCGTATATCCGGTTTATTCTCCGGAGGATGCTGAAAACGTCGGTACGTTTACCCCATCTAAAAACACCACTCTTTATGGTGCATGGACGCCGCTTACCTATGACATAGCCCTCGACGGCCAGAGTGCGACCACACATACGCAGACAAGCGTTACCATGACCTTTGATGCCATGTGTCCTTCCGTCACGGTCCCTTCCCGTACCCGCTACATTTTCATAGGTTACTTTACGGAAACCGACGGAGCGGGAACACAGTACTACGACAAGGACGGTAACGGCCTGTTAAAGTGGCAGATTAGCGATGGAAGTGTTACCACCCTGTATGCACACTGGGTACCGAATAACTACACTGTTACCCTGAACTATAACGGCGGTACCAGGGGAAGCGGAGACACCTCGCCATATACGGTAACGTATAATGCAAATAACTATTACGATATATCTGCAGGACTTCCGACAAGAACCGGTTATACCTTTACCGGCTTTTACACGGCAGCAAGCGGCGGTACACAAATCTACACCGCAGCCGGAGTATGTGCCAATGACGGTACTTACTGGAAGAACAATAAGTGGGTATATGCCGGCAATGTGACCTTATATGCCCACTGGACGGCAAACACCTATACGGTTACTTTAGAGCCTGATGGTGGACAACCTACCCCGGCACCAACGGTAAAACCAACCTATGATGCAACTATGCCATCGGTTAACGTTCCGACCAGAAAGTACACCGTAACCTTCAATGCGAATACCGGAACCTGTGCAACCACGTCTTTGACTTCCACCTATATTTTTGGCGGCTACTTTAGTGGAAAGAACGGCACAGGCACACAGTACTATAAGGCAGATGGGACCTCTGCAAGAACCTGGAATATCGCACAGAACACCACACTTTATGCAAAGTGGACTTCTGTTGCCATAACCCTTCCAACCGCAACAAAGACAGGCTATACCTTTAAAGGTTGGTATACCGCTGCAAGTGGAGGTACAAAGGTAGGAGGAGCAGGGGATGCGTATACGCCAACGGCGGATATTACTCTGTATGCCCAGTGGAAGGCAAAGGAATATGATATTATTTTAAATGACCGTGGTGCAACAAGTACAAATCATACGGAAACGGTACATATGGTTTATGGCGAGAAGGGGAAGGACATTATTACGCCAACAAAGACAGGGTACACCTTTCAGGGATATTACACCGGAATCCGGGGAGCCGGAAAAATATATTATGGTGGGAAAGGTATCTGCGTAACGGAATGGAAGGAGGAAAGTGTCACAGAGCTTTTTGCCTGTTGGATACAGGATGAAGTCCTTGTACCTGAGGAGGATGCTATATCAGAACCAACGCCTTTGCCGGAACAGGACATGGAAGGAAATGTGGGAAGAAATGACGCAAAAGGTCTTTTGTATGCAGATGATTACGATGATGCAACAGATGCATTAACGGACCTTCAACCGTATCTTGTATATGATACCGATGCTTCCAAAGGCGTTATCCCCGGGACGGAAAAACTGTCTTTCCGGGCCAAGATGGGAGAGTGGATGCTTCACTATAAGCTGCATAGAAATACCGGTACCGATTATGTCCGGTTCTATGTAACTGTGCCTTATCGTACGCAGTATGAGCGCTCCGAAGATGAAGAACTGGTTATCAGTGCACGGCAGAATAAAACCTATACTTTTCTCATTCCTAAGGTATGGAATTATTGGGAAATAATAGAAAGCGGCATGTATTATCCGGAAAAGGTAATAGTAACCAGTCAGGCGATAAAGAACACGTCTGTCGTAATACCTGTGAAGCGGGATAGCATTCCTTCCGGCGTTGTTCCCGACTATGATGTAAAGCAATACGGAGATAAAACAGCTCATGTTTTTTGGGAGAACTATGATACAGACGGACATCCGGTTCTTGATATTACACTTACAGAAGAGCAATATATTATTTCCGATGTACTTGATACTTTGCCTGATATAGACGCAGTTCTTGAAGGAATGTGCAGGAAGGCTGCCCGGACCGACACAAGGCAGGCGCGGGTACGCAGCGACAGATTTATGTTAGATGGTAATGTAATACTTTCTGATGAGTTCCGTGAGACCGGAAGCGGGGCAGAGTTAGGGAAGGAAGCTGCGGAAAACGTTGCAAATTCCGGGAAAATCGCAGAGACTTCTTACCGGCAGACATATATGTCCGAAATAGAACTTGATGAAGGAAAACCAAATGGAGAATATGAAACCTCAGCGGAAATTATCTACATCGGAGATGAGTCAAATATTGATGCACCGGAAACCGTGACGGTTGCATTAACAGGGATTAATCCGATTCGAATTCATACACCGGTGGTCTGCCGGGGGGAGATTGACGATGGACTGGAATCAACAGAAGAGGGATATGTGTTGACGCTCAAAGACGCTTTGAACTTCTTTACTCTTTCTGTAGACAACACGGGGACTCATCGCATGAGTTTTGGTTACGGCACAAAAAATTATGTTGTTGCTCTCAGTGGTAAAAGTAATTTAGCCCGACAGGATGGCTCTTATATGAATCAGATACAGTTCCCTTTTGATGTTTATGTGGATGTGGAAAATGACTCAAAGCGGGCGGACGGCAGCTTTATTACGGACGGAGATGTTCTTCTTCCGGCAGGAACCTGGTTTGATATTGGAACAGAAAAACAACAGTTTTATGTTCCGGTAACTATGAAAAACGGCGAATATCAGATAAAGTTCCGGTCTGTGGCTGCAAATTGCCCCAAAGATGATGCAGGACAATTCATCTTTGGAGAAGAGGAGTATCATGCTAATTTGTCTCCTTCCTGTTATGTGGCAGCAGATGTAATAAAGGTGGAGGTAAGGAGTTATCTGCGTGATTTTAGGATTACTTCCGCAAATGACCTGTTGGCAGCAGAACAATTAGAAAAGGAGTGTCAGGCGCTGACATTAAAAAAAGGCTATGGATTTTCCTTTGAACTCCTGACGCAAGGGGAATTTTACGGAGACGGTGCCGCAATCAATATTGTTCCGAGCTTCTTTTGGGAATCGGAGGACGGTACAATCCGCCGGGAGGTAAAACTTTATCATGCAGGGGAACTTCCGGAAGATATCAGTAAAATATGTTTTGCATGGGAAGGTGAACCGGTTCTTCAGCAGCATGATGAGTATGAGGTGATATTACAAAGTTTTATTGGAACAGGTTTTATCCCTGCTGATATATTATGCGTGGAAAAGGAGTTTCCGTTGGAGGAGTATGCAGAAAAAAATACGTTTAGCGGAAGTGAGGAGTTCTTTTTGCGGGACGGTTATTTGATTGTTCATTTTGACATTTACGTAGAAAGTAATGAGGGAGTGGTTTATTACTTCGATAAGTGGCAGGAGACAGAGTTATTTGAGGATGCGAAAACGGAAGGTTGGAGTTATATACCCGGTGACATTATCCGCTATGATTTATCAAAGAGCATTGCGGATGATTATGAAATCGGAGGCTCGGAATAAAGAAAAAGGGATGATGTAACATTTGTGACACATAACTGTCAAGATTTACCTCTAAAATAAACACAAGATTATGTGTTATGCTCTAATGTATCGGTCATAAAGTGTCGATATATTGGGTAAGGGATATCTATGTCCATCGAACAATACTAATTTTGCATATAAATATTTTGAGAGAGGGAATGAATATGATGAAACATATGAAAAAAGCAATCAGTTTCTTTATGGCGGTATGTTTGCTCGCAGGTAACAGCTATGTAAGCACAGAAGCGACCACATCTGTCAGTATGTCCGGCTGGACACAGGCAGAAGCAGCACATGAACCGTTGCTTCCTAAAGGACTGCTTACTTATCTTGAAAAGCATACCGGCCGCGTGGCAAGTGCGGCAGAAGATGATGCGGCAGGCGGATTCGTATTCTATAACCCAACCGCAGGTAGTGGCGAAGTAGTAAGAACCGGTGATGAAATCACCATTTCAGGCTCCACCATGTTCCTTCTTACCAAAGTAGATGAAGAGGATAATCCAATCGGATTCGACTCCGGCGTAGAAATTGTCAGCATTGAGTCTTCCAACAAGGATATTGCCAAGGTAGAAAGAGATGGTGCCGGTAATTTAGGATATAATGTAACCATCACAGCAGTTTCTCCGGGCCAGACTTCCATTAACGTACAAATAAAAGAACCGGTATACGATGAAAACGGTGTTTTAACCGGCAAGTCCAATTCCTATACCTTCACATGTACCGTAAACGTGAAAATGGAAATTGACCGTTCTGATATTCACTGGAAAACTGTTTCCACCGATACCAAGGTGCTTGTTTTAAATCAGTCCGAAACCTATCAGGTTTTATTAAAGGGCGTTGCAAATAGAAACGTCAACAGTGAACTGATGCAGTGGAACTGGCCAAACGACGGTGTTATTGAGTTGGATGAGTCTACCGGAACCATTATCCCTAAGGGTGCCGGCGTTGCAAAAATATCCTTAAAGCCAACTACCGGCAGCCAGAAGGCAGAAGAAATTACAGTCATCGTATCTCCGACCGGTACAGAAAAATTCGGCGCAGGTTTTGATGAGTATAAGTCTAAAATTGAATTTGCAACTTCCAGCGAAAGCTTTACTCTGTATACCAACGGTAATCCTGCGGCAAATATGGTATGGGAAGTGTATACTATTACATATAACGGTTCTACACCAACCAGAACTTTGCTTTCCCAGAAAGATACAACCTTGCTGAATTACCAGATTAGTGAAATTGACGGTTTGTTACAGTTTACAAACGTAAAAGCCGGTACTTATCAGATTATCGGTTATTCTTCTACAGACAAGCTTTATGCTGATCAGGACTGGAATAAGGTAGTATTTGACGTTACAGTCAATATGACGTTACAGGATACGGTCAGATACTTAAATGTTGGTGATACTTTCAGCATTTTAGGTAATTCCAATATACCGGTTTCCCGTTTTGCAGAATTATTGGAAGTAGATTATTTGGATGCCATTGATGGTCCTTATGTTGCTGATTTAGATGCTAAAATCGGTTTGTTAACCGCATTAAATAATGGTGAAGTTAAAATTTCCGTAAAGTACAGACAGAGTCCGCAGGACAGTATTTTTGCTCCGGATGATAAGTATGGTAACCGTAATGTGTCTGTTACTTATACATTTAATGTAATTGACGAGATTTCTCTTAATACAACCAGCCTCAATATGTACACAGGCTCTACCTATCAGTTGATTGCCAATACAACCGACAAAACCTCGCCGGTTACCTGGAAGTCTTCCGATACAAAGCTTGCCGAGGTTGACGAAACCGGTTTGGTAACCGCTAAAAAGGCAACGGGAACAAAGCCTGTAAGAATTATTGCTTCCCAGGTCATTGACGGTGTTGAAAAGTCTGTAGTCTGCAGTATTTATATCCAGCCGGCAGTAACCAGTGTAAAACTGACTCCGGACAATATTATTTTAAAAATTGATGAATATGAAACTATTAAGGCTTCCGTAAGTCCGTCCGGTATTTCGGGAACATCCCTGCACTGGTTGTCTTCCGACGAAAGTATATTCCAGATTACGGATTCCACTGACTTAACCGTTACTATTCAGGCTAAGGCAGGCGGTACTGCAGTTTTAACTGCATTAAATGCAGAAAATATTGTTGTTGGTTATTGTAAGGTTACTGTTAATCAGGAGGCGCAGGGAATTAAACTTTCCCAGACAAATATCCAGCTGCCGATGTCCCAGAAGACATATCAGTTATATGCAACCTTAACTCCTGATAATACTACAAACAAAGAGATTATTTGGGCATCCCAGAATACAAAAATAGTTACCATCGACCAGAACGGTTTAATTACCTTTAAAAATTCCGGTACAGCAACGGTTTCTGCCCAGTCCGCAGATAATCCTTTGTTAATTGCTTATTGTACCATTACCATTGAAAAATCGGTTACCAGTGTACAGCTTGACTATCATGATGTTGAAATGTACACCGGCGAAACCAGAAGATTAAGCTACAGAGTATATCCGGAAAATGCAACTTATCCGGAGGTTATCTGGACTTCCTTTGATACCTCTGTTGTTACCGTAGATGATTCCGGTATGTTAACAGCAAAAGGTCCGGGTACCACACAGATTATGTTAATGTCTGTGGAAGACGGTTCTTATTATGATATTTGTACCGTTGTTGTTAAACAGAAGGCTACCAGCGTTAAAATGAATTACAAAGAGCTTACCATGGACCGTGGAGAGTACTTTGATATGGAAGTAACCATTACTCCAATCAACAGTACGGAAGCATCCTTAATTTGGGAAAGCTTAAATCCTAAGGTGGCTACCGTTTCTTCTACCGGCCGTATCACTGCAAGAGCGGAGGGTACTGCCATTGTTGCGGTAAGAACACAGAGCGGCGTAACTTCGTATTGTACGGTTACTGTTTTAGAACCTGTTATTTCTTTGGAACTTGATCCAACGGATATTCTTATTGATGTAGGTGAAATTTTCCAGATTACCCCGGTATTTACGCCGGTTGCACCAACTATTCAGGACGTAAAGTGGACATCCTATGATGAGGATATTGCAACTGTAAATGCTTTGGGTGAAATAGAAGGTATTTCCCGTGGCTCCACAATTGTTACCTGTGAAACCGTAGACGGTGGATATCGTGCGTTTTGTCTGATTCAGGTTATGGATCCTGCAATGATTGTTACTGTTACTCCGGATAATTACCGCCTGGGTTACGGAAAGTCCATCATGTTAGAAGCAACGGTAACAAATCATGGTGAAGAAGTTAAGAATATGCCGATTATTTGGGAATCTTCCGACGAAAGCATTTGTACTGTAGATGAACAGGGCAAGGTTACCGGCGTGAATTACGGTTATGCTACCATCCGTGCAGAGGTGGATGACGAATACGGCGCATATGCAACCTGCGAAATCCGTGTGGTACGTGAAGTAACATCTATCCGTTTAAACCATAATACTTTAACCATTATTCAGGGTCATACAGCGTCCTTAAAGGCAGATATTAAACCATCCAATGCTACCTATAATGAGGCAACCTTCACTTCTGATGATGAAACTGTTGCAGTGGTAGATGAAGATGGTACCATTACAGCCATAACTCCGGGCACTACCTGGATTTGGGCAAAAGCAAAGGATAACAGCGGCAAATATGCCCGTTGTTATGTAACGGTTATTGAACCGATTCCTGCAACCGGAATTACTATTTCCGATAAACAGATTGTATTGATTGCCGGCGAGTCCAAGAAGATGGTTTATACAATGAAGCCAAGCAATACTACCGATGAGTTAACCTGGAGTTCCGGTGAAGAAACCATTGCAACCGTAAACGGCAGCGGTGAAATTACCGCCCACAGAACGGGTACTACAACCGTTACTGCAATGACGACTTCCGGCAAAACCGCCCAGGTTCAGGTTATTGTTATCGGTCTCAGCAGAACATCGGTAGAAATGTCCCTGTATGACAACAGAGTAACTTTGTATGTTGACGGAGCAACCACCGGTGTCAGATGGGATACCGATAATTCCAGTATCGTAGAAGTAAATAACGGTAAACTTACCTCCAGAAAAGTAGGAACAACCTATGTAACGGCAACAGTAAACGGCAGAAAATTAAGATGTAAGGTTACTGTACTGCCAAATAAAAAGAAATAAATAGAGAGGAGTATGCCTTTTCGTGTTACAAAGTCTTCATGTGAAAAATTTCGCAATTATTGATGAGACGGAAGTGGACTTTCGTGAACATTTGAATATCATGACCGGTGAAACCGGTGCGGGCAAATCCATTCTGATTGATTCCGTGAATGCGGCAATCGGAGCTAAAGTATCTAAAGATATCATCCGCCGGGGCGCAGACTACGCCCTGGTGGAATTAACCTTTTCTAAACTAAATTCTACAACCGTAGAACTATTGAAAGAAAAGGATATTTATCCGGAAGAGGGCATGCTGGTGCTTTCCAGAAAAATTATGGACAGCGGAAAAACGGTATGTAAGATTAACGGAGAAACAGTAACGGCTGCTATCTTAAAAGAAGTGGCGGGATACCTTATCGATATCCATGGCCAGCAGGAGCATCATTCCCTGCTTCATAAAGCGTCCCATTTAAGGTTTTTAGACCGTTTTGCCAAAGAACAGTTGGGTACGTTGCCAAAACAACTGGAAGAGGCATATAAGAACTGGAAGAACGTAAAAGAGGAGTTGGAAGGTGCCGTAACCGATGATGCAGAACGTAACCGTGAAATGTCTTATCTTGCCTTTGCGGTGGAAGAAATTGAGGGTGCCAGACTGCATATCGGAGAAGATGCTGATTTGGAAGAAGAATACAAAGTTCTTTCTAACAGTAAGCAGATTGTAGAAGCGGTGGCAGGCAGCCTTAGAGTTACCAAGATGGCTGATGATAATGCAGAAGAACTGATTTCCAGGGCGCAGCGCTATCTTTCCAGAGTATCGGAATATGACGAAAAATTGCAGAATCTGGAAGAAATCTTAACCAATATGCAGGACATGCTTTCTGATTTCAACAGTCAGGCAGAAGACTATATCGAAAGTGTAGAAGATGCCGGAGAACGTTTTTATGAAGTGGAGCAGCGGCTTAATATAGTAAATCAATTAAAAGGCAAATATGGTGATTCCATTGCAGCTGTTCTTGCATATAAAGAAGAGTGTAGCCTAAAAATTGAAAAATACAATAATTACGAAGCATATTTAGAAAAGCTTCGCAAAGAATATAAAAAAGCAGAAGATGTTTGCTTGTTGTTGTGCCGGCAGATTTCTGAAATAAGAAAAAAATGTGCAGAAAAAATGACAGCAGCCATGAAGACTGCGCTTCAGGATTTGAATTTTTCTGATGTACAGTTTGAACTGCCTTTTGAACAATTAGAGCAGTTTAATGCTTCCGGATATGATTCCTGTGAATTCATGATTTCCTTGAATTTAGGTGAAGCATTAAAACCGTTAACCAAGGTGGCATCCGGTGGTGAATTGTCCAGAATTATGCTTGCCATGAAGTCGGTATTAGCGGAGCAGGACGAAATTCCAACCTTGATTTTCGATGAAATTGATACCGGTATCAGCGGCAGAACTGCCCAGATGGTATCTGAAAAATTGGCTGGGATTGGTGCCATACATCAGATTTTATGCATCACCCATTTGTCACAGATTGCATCCATGGCAGATGCCCATTTCTTAATTGAAAAAAGTGTAGAGGATGGCAGAACAAAAACAGTCATCAAAGAACTTGCTACGGAAGAAATTTATATGGAATTGGCCCGTATGCTGGGAGGTGCTGAAATTACTCCGGCAGTAGTTCAAAACGCTAAAGAAATGAAATTACTGGCAGATAAAATTAAAACCTATTAAACACAGTAAGATAAAAGCAGTGAGTGAAAATGCTCGCTGCTTTTGTTTTTTCCATGGGAAGAGTTTGCAGTTTTTTTTGATTCTTTTCCACCCATACTAACAGAGGAAAATAAGGTGAGGATTATGAGTGGGAGAGAGATGCTATGGAACAGGTGTTGCGCAAACGGAAGAGAAAAGGCTGGCTAATTATTTTAGTAGCAGTATCGTTTGTTTTATGCGGAGCATACGGATATTATTGGATGAAAATCAATGTACCATCAGAAATAAAATTGCTGCTCGGAGAAGAAGAAAACTTTGATTTTTCTGTACCGATGGAAGCAAGTATTATGAGTGAAGAGGCAACCGGGGTATTATATGTAAATCAAAAGCCGTTATCTGAAGATGTAATTGATATTGATTTATTAAATCCGTTTTCTGTCAGTTCGGAAAGTCTTGGTAAATATGAGGTTTTGCTGAAACTTTTTGGAATTATTCCAATTAAAGAAATTTCCGTTGAAGTAGTGGAAGAAATGGAGGTAATTCCCGGTGGAGATATTATCGGTCTGCAAATTGAGACGGAAGGTATTTTAGTGCTTGGAACAGGAGAAGTGACGTTAAAGGACGGAACAGTGGCAGAGCCGGCTAAGGGAATCCTAAAAAGCGGAGATTATATTGTTGGAATTAACGGGAAAAAGAATATCACCAGGGAAGAATTTTTGCATTCTATTGGTGTAGAACCGTTGAGGCTGATGATAGACCGTAATAATGAACTGGTGGAAGTGGAAATTCAGCCGGTGCAGGATTATTCCGGTAAATATAAAATAGGAACATGGATACGTACCGATGCCCAGGGAATCGGTACCATTACGTATATAACCAGTAACGGTAAGTTTGGAGCCCTTGGGCATGGAATAACAGATGTGGATACCGGACTTTTGATGGAGATAGAAGGCGGAAAATTATTTGACGCAGAGGTATTAAGCATTGTAAAAGGAAAAACCGGCACTCCCGGGGAACTGATTGGAATTATCCGCCAGTCCGGTATTAGCCAGATTGGAGAGATTGATGAAAATTGCAGTAGAGGAATTTACGGTCAGATGAAACTGGGCATGGTCGATGCGTCACAGGCGGTTCCCATTGCGTTAAAGCAGAATATTGAACTGGGAGCGGCTACAATTTTTTGCCAAATAGATTCCGAGGTCCGGGAGTATGATATTGAAATAGAGCGTATTGAACTGGGGCGTACCAATGACAATAAAGGCTTGGTAATCCGGATAACCGATGAAGAACTTTTAAAGAAAACAGGTGGTATCGTTCAGGGCATGAGTGGATCGCCAATTTTACAGAATGGAAAATTGATTGGGGCAGTAACACACGTTTTGGTTAATGACCCAACCAGAGGATATGGTATTTTTATTGAAAATATGTTGGAAGTAACAAAATAAATATATTATTTTACGCTAGCTGTTCCTATTTATTTCATACTATACATGTAAATAATAGGAACAGCTAACTTATATGAAAAAGGTTGACTTTGCTCTGCTAACGTGGTAATATACAAAAGAGTGTATTATGAACAAATTCTGACTCTTATTTATTGATTGCAGCTTCTGCGCTTTCTAAGAATATCTATCAGGGAATTTGTAAGAAAGATGCAACAGATAAGCAGGTAATGATGGTATCCCGTATTACTCTTTTAGTTCTTGCAGCAGTTGGGATTGTGATTGCATTAGATGAAAACAGGTAATTTTCCAGATTGTATCTTTTGCCTGGGCAGGATTCGGTGCTACTTTTGGACCGCTTATGTTATTTTCACTTTTCTGGAAGCGCATCAACAAGCCGGGTGCTATTGCCGGTATGTTAAGCGGCGCAGGAATGGTATTCCTTTGGAAGCATTTGCATTGTTGTGGTATCCTTGTTAACAAAGGCACCATCCAAAGAAATCGAAGAAGATTTTGAAATTGTTCGTCGCGGTGAGGCGTAGAAAAAACTTATTCAGGTGAATTAAAATATAATTAAAATGAAATTATAATTTCCAAGACTGAGTGACTTTTCATTACTGTATTGGTATACTTCCATATAGTAATGAAAAGTCTTTTTTTATTTTAAAAAAATTATATAAAAATTTACCAACCTTTTTTTGAAAAAGGGACACTATATATATGAATGCTGTTTTGAAAAAATGATTTTATGAAGGAGAATACCATGGATAAAGCATTTGCAGATGATATGATAGGGAAATACCAGAAAAAGTTTTTTGGATTTGCTTTAAGTAAATGCGGTAGTTTTTATGAGGCGGAAGAGTTGGCTTCACGGATAACCTGTGAAGCATATATGACGCTACGAACGGTAGAGGATGTATATAATTGGGAAGGATATTTATACCGGATTGCCCACAATGTATATGTTCATTATGTGAAAGAGCTGGAAAAGCACCGGACAACGGAGGTTGAGAAAGAACCGGTAGAGCACAAGGACTATGCAGCAGAATATGCGAATCAGGAAGAACTGGCTCTTTTGCAACGGGAAGTAGCCTGGCTTGGTAGGCGGCATCGTGAAATTGTACTGTTGCATTATTATCACAACAAAAAAATTAAGGAAATTGCAGAACTGCTGGAGCTTCCGGAAGGAACGGTAAAATGGCATTTATCCGATGCAAAAGCACAGTTAAAGGAAGGAATCAGACAAATGAGGAGAAAAGGTAATTTAGGAATAGAACCGATTAAACTGACAGGATTTGGTCATATGGGTACACCCGGAGAACTAGGAGATACCTCAGACTTCTTAGACTCCAAACTACGTCAAAATATTGCGTTTGCTGCTTATTATGAACCAAAAACGATTGAGGAAATTGCAGAGGAATTAGGAGTCAGTCCGGTATTTATTGAAGATGAGGTAGAGTACCTTGCGGATTACGGATATTTGGATTTATTACCGGGACAGCGGTACCGTACCAATGTTTTTATTGAAAATGTACCAATAGATATTTATCGACAGTCAAAAGATATAAACCTTGAGATTGCCGATGTTCTTTGTGATATGTATATTCCAAGTCTTTTGGACGAATTTAAGGAATGGGGAGAAGAATTTTATGTTCCCGGTAACGATAGGAATTACTGGTATTGGACTCAAATAGGAAAACGTCTGATGGAGTTGGGAAGTCCTTTTGATGTAGATACACTAATCAGAAATAACTATTACGTGAAGCGTAAGGATGGCGGCGAATATGTGGCTTATGCAGCGGTAGAAAATGAGGAAATAAAAGATATTTCTACGGACATGGATTTGCTATGCGGACCTATGTGGCACATAAATGATGAAAAAGGAATCGGATCATGGAGTCTCGGAACCGGGTTTGACAGCCGTGTGTTTGGATGGTTGGATAATCTGGAGAGTGACGGATTAACCTTTCAACTGTTTTTAAAAGGAGAACTTCCAAAAAATGAAGCTCTTCTGGACAAATATGTCCGTTTGTATGACCGTGGATTTATTGTAAACCGGAATGGTATGGATATGGTAAATGTCATTGTAGAAAAGACGCCGGTGTTTGATGAACAATTTATTGCCAATAAGGTGTTTGTGACCAGAAAGCTTCCGGATGCAGTGGCAGCCAAGGTGGAGAAATTGGTACAAAAGAAAATATTACTGGAAAAACCGTATTATCCGGGACACATGCATAAAATGCTGGATTTCTGGCATCGGGTAAGACCGTTTAATCCGAACCTGGTTTTTGAAAAACTGGTGAAGCAAGGCGTATTACAGCCTTTAACCGAGGAGCAGAAAAAGGGTGTAATGATTATTGCTTACAGTGATATACTGCCAACACAGGGTATGTGAATATTTGGAAGTAGAGCATGTGAAAAAAGAAAACAGTTAGTGGAGAGATAACATGGAGAATAACAAAGAAAAATCAAAAAAATCATACAATGTATTTGCTGTCATCAAGCGGATGATGAAGCATATGTGGAAACAGGACAGGGCACAGTACGGAAGAATGGCGGTTTATACGGTAATCGGGGCGTTGCAACCATTTCTGGCTGTTTTTTTACCGAAACTCGCCATCGGCATCTTAGAGCAGGGTGGTGAACATGCGGTTCGAAATTTGTTGATTGCCATGGCCGGGTATTTTGTGGTAGCCGGCAGTATTGTTACAGCAGTGCGTTACCTGTCTGCTTACATATCAACCAGAAATATGCGGCTTCGTCTGAATTATTTGGGACAGTTATCCAATCGTTTGCAGACCATGGACTATTGCCATCATGAAAATGCCGGCTTTTTCGAAGAATATCAAAAAGGAATGAATGCCGGAAACAATAATGCCAACGGTATTGAAGGTTTATACAACAAGTTAACGACCATTGGAGCAAGTTTTTTAACTCTGGTTGGTATGGTTCTTATGGCGGGAGCATTAAGCCCGGTGCTGCTTCTTTCTTTGGTAGTGCATGTGGCAGTGATATTATGGACCTCCAAACTGACCCACGATTATGAATATTCTAAAAAAGAGGAAACTTCAAGAGCATGGCGCCGCATTGGTTATTATGAGAGAACCACATTGGACTTTTCCTATGGAAAAGATATCCGGATTTTTAATTTAAGAAACCGGATTATGGACAATTATCAGGCAGAAATTAATGCTTTTGTAAAATTATTTGCAGGAATTAAAAACCGGGAATTTCTTCTTGGCTTATGCGGTATTGTCACCCTGCTTATCAGCAATGTTCTTACCTATGGAATTTTGGTACAGCAGGTAGTAAACGGTATGCCGGTCAGTTCCTTTACTATGTATACCGCCATGGTGGTGTCCTTGATGTCACTGATGTTGGAGTTTGGTAAGAATTTGGCCTTCATTTGGAATGAAGGGGAATATGTAAACGACTTTTACCGTCTGCTGGACGCTCCGTTAGTGGTGGAAGGCAATAAAACAGTGGCAGAGGTACTTGGTACTACACGAGTAGAAACAAAACATAAAAAGCAAAAGCAGGGAAAGACATTAGAAGTTGTATTCGACCATGTGACCTTCCGTTATCCCGGTACGGAAAAAAATATTTTTACGGATTTGAATTTTACCATTCATTCGGGAGAGCGTCTTGCTATTGTTGGTGTCAACGGTGCAGGAAAGTCTACGTTGGTGAAACTGATGACCGGGTTATTTGCACCAACAGAAGGAACAATATATGTAAATGGAGTAGATATTACAACGCTTAAGAAAAGTGAGTTGTACAGCTTATATTCCGCGGTATTTCAGGAGGTTAATGTGCTGGCATTCACCATTAGGGAAAATGTGGCCTGTGCTTCTGAAAACGTAGATGATGAGCGGGTAAAAACTGCTCTGGATAAGGTTGGTTTATGGAATAAAGTAGAGAACTTTGAAAACGGTCTGGACCAGATGATGCTAAAGGTGATTGATGAAAACGGTACTGACTTTTCCGGTGGTGAACGGCAGAAGCTTTCCATTGCCAGAGGATTATATAAGGACGCTGCCATGGTTATTATGGATGAACCGACAGCGGCGCTGGATGCTTTGGCAGAGGCGGAAATTTACGAAAATTTCAGCAGTCTGGTAGAAGGAAAGACCGCAGTGTATATATCCCACCGCCTGGCCAGCACCAGATTTTGTGACAAGATTGCGTTGTTTGATGCAGATGGTCTGGCAGAGTACGGAAATCATGAAGAGCTGATGGAGCAGAAGGGCAAATATTACGAGATGTTTATGATCCAGGGAAAATATTATCAGGAAGAATATGCAGAGGAAGAAGCCGCAGCAGGAAAGGAGATGGCATAGTATGAAAAAGTTAGTACATTTTATGAAGCTTGCCTGGACCGTATCTCCGGCATATATGCTGTTATTGTTGCTTCAGTCTGTGGCCGGTGCGGCAAAAATTCTTTTAAACGTTATTTTACCGATGTTTTTGGTAAATGAATTAACCGGTGAAAAGCAGATGGAACGATTGGTACTGTTCGCTTCTCTTATCGTGGTAAATAATGTGGGCATGACCCTGCTGGACAATATTTTAAACCGTTTTTGCAGCGTGTTACAGACAAAGAGCAGTAATGAAATGCTGAAGCTGATGTCGGAAAAGGTAATGAATCTGGAATATTCCTATTTGGAAAACCCAAAGTATCTGGATTTGAAGGAACGGGCAATTTTTGCCATCAATAATCAGGGAGCGATTTCCCAGATGACAACCATGATTTTTCAAACCTTGTCCCAGGCACTCACCATGACCGGTTTAATTGCCATTTTAGCGACTTTAGGACCGGTACTCATAGTGGCTCTGATTGTTGGAACTCTGTTGATGCTGTGGATTTACAGTGGAGTGTCTAAGCTTCAGATGAATGTAATGCAGGAGATTATTCCAATTAACCGCCGCTACGGTTATTATATGAATCTGAGTACGGAAAAGGATGCCCAGAAGGATATCCGCTTATATAATATGTCCGACATGATTACGGGACGTATTTTACAGTTTTCAGGTGATACCTGTGATATGTTTGAGAAAATGCAGATAAAGACAGGAAAAGCATTGGGACAGATGGGTGCTGTCAGCGAAGGAATTGCAGCCTTTAGTTATGCTTATGTCGGATTCCGTACTTTGAGTGATTTCTTTGGACCAAAGTTGTCCTTGGGTGCGCTTACTATGTATGTATCAGCTACCATTAACATTTCCAATATGGTGCTTTCTCTTGGTGAAAGCGTGATAGGCATGTTGCAGTTCCTCGGTTTCCTGGACCCTTATATGGAGTTCATGTCCCTTGCTGAAGAAACAAAGCAAATCGGCGGTGCAACCTTTACCGGTGACGTGGAATCCATTGAATTTAAAAATATAACCTTTACTTATCCAAATGCCGAGCAGCCGGTGCTTAAGAATATTTCCTTCTCCATCAGAAAGGGTGAAAAAATTTCCATTGTGGGTTTGAACGGTGCAGGAAAATCCACCCTGGTCAAGCTGATCTGTCGAATGTACAAGGCAGACAGCGGAGAAATTCTGGTAAATGGCAAGAATATTTACGAGTATGATTATTTGTCCTACATGAATACCATTTCTGCGGTGTTCCAGGATTACCGCCTATTTAACTTTACTATTGCAGAGAATATATCCTGTCAGGCGCAGAATGCAGACAAGGAGCGTATTGAAAATCTGGTTGATGAAGTAGGCCTTAGAGAAAAAATTGCAGAGCTTCCACAAGGAATCTTCAGTCGTTTTGGTAAGGACTACGACCAAGAGGGCATTGAACTTTCCGGCGGACAGGGGCAGAAGATTGCCATCGCACGTGCCCTTTATAAAAAAGCCTCTATGGTTATCTTAGATGAACCTGCCAGTGCTCTTGACCCGATTGCAGAAGCAGAAATCTACGAGAAATTCAATGGCCTGGTAGAAGACAAAACGGCTATTTACATATCCCACCGTATGTCTTCCTCCGTGTTCTGCGATAAGATACTTATTATTGACGGCGGAACCGTGGCAGACTATGATACTCACGAGAATCTGATGAAAAAGACGGAGAGCTTATATTACAAGCTGTTCCAGTCCCAAGCTGAAAACTATCGGGTAGAAACCGTATAGAACAAGTGTTAAGCTAATGCTTGTATCCGGCGAACGACGAACTTCGCAAATAAAATAATTCAACACAGATTTTCAATCTTAAAAAAGAGTCGGACTGTAAAAATTGTACCGCAGGAAACCGTTAGCGATGAGCGGGTTTCCCAGGTACTATTTTTACAGCCGACTCTTTTAAGATTATATAAAGCGCCGAATTATTTTATTTACTAAGATTACGTTCTGCCGTAGCAAGCATCAGCTTAATACGGTTCAGCTGGTTAACTTCGCTGGCACCCGGGTCGTAGTCTACGGCAACAATATTTGCCAGAGGATGTCTTGCACGCAGTTCTTTGATTACACCTTTACCTACTACATGGTTTGGCAGGCAGGCAAACGGCTGGGCGCAGACAATGTTGTTGACGCCGGAGTGGATAAGCTCTAACATTTCACCGGTTAAGAACCATCCTTCACCGGTCTGGTTACCGATGGAAACGATTGGTTCGGCACATTCCGCCAGCTCCTCAATATGGGCAGGAGCATCAAAACGATTGCTTGCCTTTAAATATTTCCGGGCATCCTTACGCAGATACTCTAAAAATCCGTTGGCGACATTACCTATAATGGCGCCCTTTTTACTTTTTCCGAGAGCCTCATGCTTGTAGTTGTTATTGTAGAAGCTATAAAGTAAGAAGTCCAGTAAGTCCGGAACAACAGCTTCAGCACCTTCCGTTTCCAGTAAGCCTACCAGGTCATTATTGGCGGCAGGAAGGAACTTTACAAGAATTTCACCTACAATGCCTACCCGAGGTTTTCTTGGGATATCAGACAAAGGAATGGTGTCGAAGGCTTCAATAATTCCCTTGATATTTTTGCGGAATTCCTTCTGTTTACCGTTTTGAACGGATTTTTTACATATTTCTGCCCATTTACGGTGCAGTTCATTGACGGAGCCGGATACTGCTTCGTAAGGACGGGTGCGGAAAACTACCCGCATGAAAATATCGCCGTAAATAACAGCCTGCATAGCCCGGGTAAGAAGTGTTAAATCCGGAGTAAAACCAGGGTTTTTCTCAATACCGCCGGCACTTAAGGATACCACAGGAATCTGCGGCTCGCCCAGTTTTTGCAGGGCACGGCGGATGAAGCTGATATAGTTGGTAGCACGGCAGCCGCCACCGGTCTGGGTAATGAGCAGTGCCACCTTATTTTTGTCGTATTTGCCGGAATTCAGGGCTTCCATGAGCTGACCTACCACAATCAGAGAAGGATAGCAGGCATCGTTATTTACATACTTTAAGCCGGTATCTACCGCAGAACGAGCCGGGTCAGGTAGTATTTCTACGTTGTAGCCGCAGGAGGCAAAGGCCGGTTCCAATAACTCAAAATGAATCGGTGACATCTGTGGAACGAGAATGGTATAGTCCTTTCTCATTTCCTTGGTAAAAATGACACGGTTATGGGCAGCATTGTTTACCTGAATTTCTACCTGTTTTTTCTGTCGTTCTTTTACGGCAGACAGAAGAGAGCGGATACGGATACGTGCCGGACCAAGATTGTTTACCTCATCGATTTTTAGAGAGGTATATATTTTTCCAGAACCGTTTAAGATGTCAGCCACCTGGTCGGTGGTTACCGCATCCAGACCGCAGCCGAAGGAATTTAACTGAATCAGTTCCAGGGCAGGGTTTGTACGTACATAGGATGCAGCAGCATATAATCTGGAATGATACATCCACTGGTCTACTACGATGGTCGGGCGGTCAATGGTGCCAAGATGGGACACGCTGTCTTCGGTTAATACAGCAACGCCATAGGAAGTAATCATTTCCGGAATACCGTGGTTGATTTCAGGGTCAATATGATATGGGCGGCCGGCAAGAACAATGCCGAGGCCGTTATTTTTTTCAAGATACTTAACTGCAGCTTCGCCGGCCTTTTGCATATCGCGGCGTGCGGCTTCTAATTCTGCCCAAGCTTTATGTACGGCGGCGGAAATTTCATAAGGAGAAATTCTGTTGTGTTTGCTGACTACTTCTACCAGACGATTGCGTACAATTTCCTCGGATTCCAGGGAAAGGAACGGATTTTGGAAGTCGATGGATGGATCTTTCAATTCTTCCACGTTGTTTTTGATATTCTCGCCGTAGGAGGTTACAATCGGGCAGTTATAGTGGTTTCCGGAATCTGCGTACTCTTTACGTTCATAAGGAATGCAAGGATAGAAGATGTACTTGCAGCCTTGCTGTAACAGCCACATGATATGACCATGGGCAAGCTTGGCAGGATAACATTCCGATTCACTTGGAATGGATTCGATACCCAGCTCATAAATCTTTCTGGAGGAAAGAGGAGAGAGCACCACCCGGTAACCGAGCTCCGTAAAGAAGGTAAACCAGAACGGATAGTTCTCGTACATATTTAAAACTCGCGGAATACCTACCGTGCCGCGTTTTGCTTCGAATTCTTCTAATGGCTTATAATTAAAGTATCGGTCCAGCTTATAGGCAAACAGGTTTGGAATATCTTTGTTTGCTTTTTCTTTGCCAAGACCCCGCTCACAACGGTTGCCGGAAACAAACTTACGGCCGCCGGAGAAGTGGTTAATGGTAAGCAGACAGTGGTTGGTACATCCCTTACATCTGGTCATGTCAGAATGGAAGGTAAGTTCTGTAATCTGCTCCAAGGAAAGCATGGAGGTGGCTTCGCCGTTATAGTGGGCGCGGGCAATCAGCGCAGCGCCGAAAGCACCCATAATGCCGGCAATATCAGGACGTACGGCCTGACAGCCGGAAATACGTTCAAAGCTGCGAAGAACGGCATCATTATAAAAGGTACCGCCTTGGACTACAACCTTTTTGCCGAAGTCTTTGGCATCGGATACCTTAATTACCTTGTATAATGCATTTTTAATAACAGAATAAGCCAGGCCTGCGGAAATATCAGCCACGGAAGCTCCTTCCTTCTGGGCCTGCTTAACTTTAGAATTCATAAATACGGTACAACGGGTTCCGAGATCAATCGGATTCTTTGCAAACAGGGCAATTTTTGCAAAATCTGCAACCTCATAATTTAAAGATTTTGCAAAGGTTTCAATAAAGGAACCGCAACCGGAGGAGCAGGCTTCGTTTAACTGTACACTGTCTACGGTGCCGTTTTTGATACGGATGCATTTCATATCCTGGCCGCCGATATCTAAAATGCAGTCCACATCCGGGGAAAAGAAGGCTGCCGCATGGTAATGGGCGATGGTTTCCACCTCGCCTTCGTCAAGAAGCAGGGCTTCTTTGATGAGGGCCTCACCGTAACCGGTGGAACAGGAGCGGACAATGGATGCATCGGACGGAAGCTTTGAATAAATATCTTTCACGGCTTTAATTGCTGTTTTTAAAGGACTTCCGTTGTTGTTTTGATAGAAGGAATACAGCAGGGTTCCGTCTTCACCTACCAGTGCAGCTTTTGTGGTGGTAGAACCTGCATCAATGCCGAGATAGCATCGTCCGTGATATTCGGACAACGGCATTTTTGCTACGGTATGTACCTTATGACGGGTAGTAAATTCTGCATAGTCTTCTTCAGATGCAAAAAGCGGTTCCATACGGGTTACTTCAAAATCCATGACAACACCGGTTTGAAGCCTTTCAATTAAAGCGTCTAATTCAAAGGCTTCTGATGTGGCATTCTGGGCAGAACCCATGGCCGCAAACAAATGGGAGTTATCCGGTGCAATAATTTGCTCACCGGAAAGATTTAATGTGCGGATAAAGGCTTCTTTGAGCTCTGTTAAAAAGTGCAGAGGACCACCAAGAAATGCTACATTACCGCGGATTGGTTTACCGCAGGCAAGACCGCTGATGGTCTGGTTTACCACAGCCTGGAAAATGGAGGCAGCAAGGTCCTGTTTGGAAGCACCCTCATTGATAAGTGGCTGGATATCGGATTTTGCAAATACACCGCAGCGGGCGGCAATCGGATAGATGATTTTATAGTTTTTCGCATATTCATTTAACCCGGCAGCATCGGTTTTTAACAAAGAAGCCATTTGGTCAATGAAGGAACCGGTACCACCGGCGCAGATGCCGTTCATACGCTGTTCAATACCACCGGTAAAATAGATGATTTTAGCGTCTTCACCGCCAAGTTCGATGGCAACATCGGTGTGAGGAGCAGCCGCCTGCAGGGCAGAAGCTACCGCAACCACTTCCTGGATAAACGGGATGTTTAAATGCTTTGCCAGGGTTAATCCGCCGGAACCGGTGATGGCGGCGGAAAAAGAGCATTCGCCCACCTGTTCCCGGAATGCAGCTAAGATTTTGGAAAGAGTTCCCTGAATATCGGCATAGTGACGTTCATAAGCGGAAAATATGAGTTCTCCGTTGTGATTTATTACGGCGGTTTTTACGGTTGTGGAGCCGATATCGATTCCTAAATGGTAGAGTTTTTTCTGTTCAGACATGAGCAAAGTTCCTTTCTTAAACAGGTCATTTGTATATAAAGAGATGTATATTCATTGATGCATGTAGTAATTAAAACCACATCAGAGGTTATTATAACTCACGAAGTTCATAGAAACAATGAAAAATCGATAAATTTTTAAATTTTTTACATTTCTGACAAAAACGGTAGAACTTCAGAGTAAAATCATGTAAAATAAGTTCAAAGGAAGGGTATGCTAATGAAAAAATATCGGAGAAAGATTTTTTTTGCCCTGCTATTAGTAGTGCTTCAGATTGCCGGAACGATTCCTGTACAGGCGGAACTGTTGGTTACAAAGCAGGAAATACGGGTTGGACTTGTTTCTTTATATTCAGGTAAAGAAACATTGACAATTTATAATAATAAATTAGGATACGGTTACTGTGTTGACAATGTTTTTTTGCAGGAGGCAGTTTTAGAAAGTTCCTCCGGCTTTATTTTCACACCGGTAAACGGTTATTTCATTGCAGAAAAAGAAGTGTACGGCAGCTATCAGGCGGCATTGCATGCGGCAGAAGCCTATCGCAGTCTTGGTGTGGAGGCTTATCCGGGAAGCAGCTATCAGTGTTGTTGGCATGTGTATTTTGGCAATGCATCGAAATATATGGACGCAGAACGTACCGTAAAAATGTTAAAGGATATTACAGGAAAAAAGAATTTTGAAATACTGGATGAAAATAATTACAGGGTTTTGCTGACCGGAAGCTTTGGTACTTTGTTGATTGATGTAGATGAACAGTACGCATACCCTCAGCTGCGGCCCTTAACTGCCTATGAAAACGGAGTATATTGCGTTAATATGGGCACCAGAGTGTATCGGGGAAGAATAGAAATCGGCAGATATAATTCTTCTTCCCTCACTGCGGTAAATATTGTGCCGTTGGAGGAATATTTGTATGGAGTGGTTCCTTCCGAAATGCCAGCAGAGTGGCATGAAGAGGCGTTGAAGGCCCAGGCGGTATGTGCCAGAAGCTATGCGCTGATTAAGGCAGGATATAAAAATGCATCGGATGCAAAAAAAGGCTATAAAATAGTTGACACGGTGTCTTCGCAGGTGTATAAAGGATATTTGGTTGAGACAGCCAGATGTAACCTTGCCGTCGATGCCACAAAGGGTGAAATGGTGTGCTATAATAATAAGGTGGTGTCAACCTATTATTTTTCCACCAGCGGTGGCCGTACAGAGTCGTCAAAGGATGTCTGGGCGGTTGATTTTCCGTATTTGCAAAGTGTTCCGGACCCATATGAACACAATGCAAGCCGGGAAGTCTGGCAGAAACTTTTAACATTGACAGAGATTAAAGACTGTCTGGTCCGGCAGGGTATCGTGCTGGGAGAAATCGATGATTTATCGGTTTCAAAGTATTCGGATACCAACCGGGCATATGCCCTACGGTTAAAAAGCGGTAAGCAGTCCATTACCTTACAGGGTACCACCATCAGAACGGTTTTGGATTTGTACAGTACAAAGTTTAAAATTGTAAAGAAGGATGATGTCCCGGACCGGGTATCTGTACTCAGTGCAGATGGTGTAACCGCCGGGCGCATCAGTGAAATGTACATTGCTTCTGCAGAAGGCGTGGAGAAAGCATCTTCCGGTCTTTCCCAGTACATTGTAAAGAGCGCAGATAATGTATCTAATTATCCAAGAACTGCTCCAAAGGAGGAAGATGAACTCTTATTTGCGGGCATGGGATACGGACATGGAGTGGGATTAAGCCAGTACGGAGCAAAAGGAATGGCGGAAGCCGGCTTTACATATAAAGAAATTATTGAGTATTATTTTACGGGAGCTAGTGTAAGATGAAAAAACAGGATTTTTATTTTGATTTACCGGAAGAACTGATTGCCCAGGATCCGTTGGAAAACCGTTCTTCCTCCAGATTGTTAGTGTTGGATAAAGAAAGCGGCACAACAAAGCATTTAACTTTTACACATATTCTTGACTACTTAAAAGAGGGAGACTGCCTTGTAATTAACAATACAAAGGTGATTCCGGCAAGACTTATCGGGGAAAGAATTTTAGCGGAGAATGCCGGAACCGGTGCGGAAACAAAGGGTGCACAAATTGAATTGCTGCTTTTAAAGCGTAGAGACAATGATATTTGGGAAACACTGGTTAAGCCGGGTAAAAAAGCAAAACCTGGTACGAAAATACGATTTGGAGACGGTCTGCTGGTTGCGGAAGTATTGGATATTGTAGAAGAGGGCAACCGTCTGGTAAAGTTTTATTACGAAGGAATTTTTGAGGAAATTCTGGACCAGCTGGGACAAATGCCTCTTCCTCCGTATATTACCCACAAATTACAGGATAAAAACCGTTATCAGACTGTGTATGCCAAGCATGAAGGTTCTGCAGCTGCGCCAACCGCCGGCCTACATTTTACAAAGGAATTACTCGAAGAAGTGGAAAAGCGGGGGATTACCATTGCCAATGTAACATTGCATGTTGGTCTCGGAACATTTCGTCCGGTAAAGGAAGACAATATTTTAGACCATCATATGCATACGGAAACTTATCAGGTGCTTCCGGAAGAAGCGAAAAAAATCAATGATACAAAAAAGAACGGTGGACGCATTATTTGTGTCGGAACCACCAGCTGCCGTACGGTAGAATCTGCTGCGGACGAAAACGGCATGGTACAGGCAAAAGAAGATGATACCAGCATTTTTATTTATCCGGGATATAAATTTAAAGTTTTGGATGGTCTTATTACCAATTTCCACTTGCCGGAATCTACACTTTTAATGCTGGTTTCCGCTTTGGCAGGAAGAGAAAATGTGTTAGCTGCATATAATGAAGCTGTACAGGAACGCTACCGTTTCTTCAGCTTTGGCGATGCGATGATGATAATATAAGTTTGGGAGGATTATTTTATGACAAGAGAGCAGTACGAAGAGATGATGGAGTTTGTCCAGGAGGATATTAACACCATTACCGACTATTTGGAAGTAAATTACGATGATTTAACAGTAGAAGATATTTGCATGCTGTATAAAGTATTTTTGGAAGAGGATCCGGAAGAAGAAGAAAAAGAAGATATTCACAGAGCTTTGTTGGAACAGTTGTATGACATGGCGGAAGAACATCCGAAAAATATGTTAAAGGCAGCAAAGAAGGTGCAGAATTATTTAGAAAAGTAAGAAGATTCCGTGATACAAAAAAGAGGGTGCAGACAGTTTTCATTGCCTGCACCCTTTGTTAATTTACTATGTATTCTTATTATGGTAATACAATAAGCTGACCCTTGTGGATTAAGTTAGGATTTTCGATGTTGTTAGCCTTTACAAGATCATCTACGGTGCAACCGTACTGCTTAGCAATCTTGGAAAGAGTATCGCCCTTAACAACGATATGTCTCTTAGCTGTATCAACAGTAGGAATAACTAACTTAGCACCCTTGTGGATTAAGTTAGGGTTTTCGATGTTGTTAGCATCTGCTAATTCCTTAACGGTAAGACCACATGCCTTAGCGATTTCACGAAGAGTATCACCAGCCTGAACTACGTATTCATCACCGGTAACTTCGATTGCAGGCTTGTCTTCCTTAGGTTCTTCCTTAGGATCTTCCTTTGGTTCTTCAACCACCGGCTTGTCACCTAAAGTGATATCTAAAACAGTAACATTGTCAATGTATGTACCGTATGCAGAGCTTGCTAATAAAAGTTCTGTGGAATCGGAAGCTGCAGTTAACTTGAAGGTCTTTTCAACAACAGCGCCGGTATTTTCGTTAGCGATTGTTTCGATTGCAGCTGCAGTATTAACGTCAACGCCGTTAGCAATGAGGTAGAAACGGATGCCGTTATCTTCAGCAGAATCAAACTTAACGGATACATTAACGGTTACGCTTTCGCCTGCTGCTAAAACTTCAGGAAGAGCAAAGGATGCCTTCATGGAAGTTCTGCCGCTGAAAGTGATGGAACCGTCAGCATTGTCTGCAGGAGCAGCGCCGCTTACGAATACTCTTTCAGCAAGGTTAACATCATAGAGGTCACCTGTTGCTGCAGGAGCTTCTGCAGGCTTGTCACCTAAAGTGATGTCTACAAGAGTGATATCGTTCATGTATACACCATAGCCGGAGCTTGCAAATAAAAGCTCAGTAGCATCAGAAGCTGCTGTTAAAGTAAATGTTGCTTCAACAACACCGCTGCCATCATTTGCAACTGTTGCGATTTCTGTAGCAATATTAACGTCAACGCCGTTAACAAGATAGAAACGAACGCCTGCGTCATCAGCAGAGTTAAACTTAATTGTTGCGTTAACCTTAACGCTTTCGCCTGCTGCTAATGTTGTAGGAAGTGGGAATGTAGCCTTCATTGTAACACCGCCGGTAAAGGAAACGGAACCGTCAGCATTATCGGTTGGTGCTTCACCAACAATAAGACCCTTTTGTGTAAGATCCAGAGTAACTGCTTCATCAGCAAGTGCTGTAGTAACATTACCCATGGAAGGTACCATCATAGCAGCTACCATAAGAACTGCCAATACACGAAGAACGAATTTTTTCATATCTTCTTCCTCCTCAATATGTTTTTATTTGGTGCACTTTGTTATTGTAAAGTGTTGCACCGTGATATAAGTGTATCGCACATATTGGGAGAATTCTACAAAAAAATAGCTATTCAATCCTCATTTTTTGCTATTTTATACAATAATTTTTCTACTTTCTAATATAAATGTGGTAACCATTGGTATCAAGGACCTTAGTTGCCTTGGCTACAGCATCTTTATCGTAGAATTCGATACGGAGAACACCCTGTTCAAATTCACGGTTATGGATGATGCCGATATTTTTAATACTGATGCCGTGCAGGGAAAGCAGGGTGGCAAGCAGCGCCAGGGCACCGGTTTCGTCTTTAATATCTACGAACATTTCAAAGGTAGACATTAAGGCTCCTTTGGAATTTGCAGGAATAGAGCTGCGGTAATTACCGGCAATATCAAACATCTGATATAGATTTTCTTCGTCTCCGGAGAGTATCATTTGTTTGGCATCTTCCAAGGAATTCTGGTAGAGGGTCAGCATGTCACAGATACTTTCTTTATTAGACATGCAGATGTTTTCCCAAATTTCCGGAGAAGAGGAAGCAATACGGGTAATATCCTTGAAGCCTCCAGCAGCCAGTAACCGCATTTTTGGTTCCAATGTACCCGAATTTTGAATTAAGTTAACAAGCTGTGCAGCAATAATATGAGGCACATGGCTGATGGCAGCTGTTATTTTATCGTGTTCCGCAGGGTCAAGTACGATAGGAATGGCTCCCATGGTTTTTACAAGGCCGGTATATGTTTCCAAATCTGCTGCTTTAGTTTCGGCGGTAGGCGTTAAAATATAATAAGCATTTTCCAGTAATAAGGTGCTGGAATGCTCATAACCTGTTTTTTCGGAACCGGTCATAGGATGGCCGCCGATAAAGCAGTGGTCTAAGCCTAACTTGGATATTGTCTCGTGAATATTACCTTTGACACTGCCCACATCGGTAAGCAGGCAGGATGGGGAGATGATATCTTTTAATTTTGACAGGTATTCAATATTCTTTTGTACTGGAGCACACAAAAATATCATATCACAGGAAGAAAAGTCTTCTAAATTTGTGGTGATGTTATCAAGAACTCCGTCTTCCTTTGCCAGAGTGAGAGACCGGGATGGGGTGTCACCGTATTGAAATGCGGATAAAACAGGTGTGTCTTTTACAAATGCTTTTAAGGCGCGGGCAATGGAGCCGCCGATTAATCCAAAACCAATAAATCCAAAATGTTTAGCTTGCATGGAACAAAAGCTCCTTTCAATTGAGATTTTTACATTATCTTTATTTTAGTTCATGAGAATTTGTTTGTCAATACTGGATTGCTTTAAAGCGTTGCGGTTTAAAGTGAAAAAGAAGCGTGAAGTTTTGATTGAAAGAGTTGTTGTTTCGGTGTATACTAATTAATTAGTGCGCAAATACTTTTAAGAGAAGATGGAGAGAGTTATGAGACAGTTAATTAGAAAGTATGTTGGTGATAAAAAATTTTATAGAATGATTTTGCTGATTGCAGTGCCGATTATGGTACAAAACGGTATTACAAACTTTGTAAGTTTACTGGATAATATCATGGTAGGACAAGTTGGTACCAACCAAATGTCCGGCGTTGCCATTGCAAATCAGTTGATTTTTGTATATAACCTATGCATTTTCGGTGGTATGTCCGGTGCGGGGATTTTCGGAGCCCAGTTCTTCGGACAGGGCAATAACGATGGTTTACGGTATGTATTCCGGTTTAAGCTGGTTATCGGTTTTGTGTTAACCGCAATCTGTGGTGTAATCTTTGCCATGTACGGAGAACCGCTGATTTCTTTATATTTGGATGAAGGCAATTCCGCAGCAGCTAATGCAGAGACGCTTATGTATGCCATGCAGTATCTTCGAATTATGCTGGTTGGATTTTTGCCTTTTGTAGTTGTACAGATTTATGCCAGTACCCTTAGGGAAGTCAGTGAAGCAGTGCTTCCGATGGTTGCCGGCGTAGTTGCAGTGTTTGTTAATCTGGTGTTAAACTATATTTTAATTCTTGGTAATTTTGGCGCACCGGCTCTTGGCGTTGAAGGTGCAGCAATTGCCACGGTAACCTCCCGATTTGTGGAATGTTTTATTGTAGTTTGGTGGACTCACCGTCATAAAGAAAGAAACCCATATATTGTGGGCGTTTATAAGAGCTTGGCAATTCCGGGTGATTTAATGGTAAAAATCATCAAAAAGGGAACACCGTTACTTGTGAATGAGGCATTGTGGTCTCTTGGTATGGCAACCCTGCTTCAGTGTTATTCCGTCCGCGGCCTTGGGGTTGTAGCGGGTATGAATATTTCCAATACCATTGTAAACCTGTTTAATGTAACCTTTATGGCTCTTGGTAATTCAGTAGCTATTGTAGTGGGCAGGCTGCTTGGTGCCGGAAAGATGGATGAAGCCAGGGATACCGACCGTAAGCTGATTGCGTTTTCTGTGGCAAGCTGTATTGTCATTGCGGTAATTGTTATTTTCCTTGCTCCGTTGTTCCCTGAGTTATATAATACAGAAGCGGATGTAAAGGAATACGCAAGAAACTTTATTATTATTGCTGCTTTGTTTATGCCGCAGCATGCCTTTTTACATGCGGCATATTTTACCCTGCGTTCCGGCGGAAAAACCGTGATTACCTTCCTGTTTGACAGCGGGTTCATGTGGGCGGTTTCCATTCCGTTTGCCTTCGTCATCAGCCGTTACACCGTATGGCCGATTGAAGTAATTTACGCACTTTGTCAGGGGATTGAAATTATTAAGAGTATTGTAGGTTTTATCCTTTTAAAGAAGGGCATTTGGCTGAATAATATTGTAAGTAATGAGTAACCGATAGATAAGTTTTGGGCCGGAGAAGTCCGGCAGAGAAAGAGGAACTATGAAAGATTTTTTACCGATTTGTAAAGCGGATATGGAAAAGAGAGGATGGGAGCAGTGTGACTTTGTATATGTTATCGGAGACGCCTATGTAGACCACACTTCCTTCGGACCAGCCATTATCAGCCGTATGTTAGAAAGCCACGGATATAAGGTGGGAATCATTTCCCAGCCGGACTGGAAGGACGAAACAAGCATTACCATTCTTGGAAAACCGCGCCTGGGTTTCCTGGTTTCCGGCGGTAATATGGATACTATGGTAAATCATTATACAGTGGCAAAAAAACGCCGCCAGACCGATGCCTACACTCCGGGCGGAGAAATCGGTAAGCGCCCGGACCGTGCAACTATAGTATATAGTAATTTAATCCGTAAGGTATATAAGCAGATGCCGATTATTATCGGCGGTATCGAAGCGTCCCTGCGCCGTCTGGGTCATTACGATTACTGGAGTGATAAGGTAAAACGTTCTATCTTGCTGGATTCCCAGGCAGACCTGATTTCTTATGGTATGGGCGAAAAGTCCATCGTGGAGATTGCAGATGCCTTATACAGCGGATTGGATGTAAAAGACATTACTTTTATTAATGGAACGGTGTATAAAACAAGTTCTTTGGATTCCGTATATGATGCGCTGGAGCTTCCGTCTTTTCCGGAAATTCTGGCAGATAAGAAGACTTTTGCAAAAAGCTTTTATACCCAGTATTGCAACACCGACCCGTTCTCCGGAAAGCGCCTGGTAGAAAAGTATGCGGACAACGAATATGTAGTGCAGAATCCTCCGGCAAAGCCTCTTTCCCAGGCGGAAATGGACCGGATTTACGCCCTTCCGTATATGAGAAATTATCACCCAAGCTATGAAGAAAAGGGTGGTATTCCGATAATTCAGGAATTAAAGTTTAGTCTGGTCAGCAACCGTGGATGCTTTGGCGGTTGCAGCTTCTGCGCCCTGACCTTCCATCAGGGAAGAATTATCCAGACCAGAAGCCACGAATCCATTTTGGAAGAAGCGAAGGCATTCCAGTGGGATCCGGACTTTAAGGGCTACATTAACGACGTAGGTGGTCCTACCGCAAACTTCAGGGCTCCTGCCTGCAAAAAGCAGTTAACCAAAGGCGTTTGTCCAAATAAGCAGTGTTTATTCCCTAAGCCATGCCAAAACTTGGAAGTTGACCATTCCGATTATTTAAAGCTTCTCCGTAAGCTTCGGGAGCTTCCAAAGGTGAAGAAGGTTTTTATACGTTCCGGTATCCGCTTCGATTATCTGATGGCGGACAAGGACGATACCTTCTTTAAGGAGCTTTGTGAGCATCACATCAGCGGTCAGTTGAAGGTGGCACCGGAGCATATTTGCGACGAAGTGTTATCTATGATGGGTAAGCCGGAAAACTCCGTTTACGAGGCGTTTATTAAGAAATATAAGCAGACCAATGCAAAGCTTGGAAAGGAGCAGTATGTGGTGCCTTACTTGATGTCTTCCCATCCGGGTTCCACCATCAAGGAAGCAGTAAAGCTTGCCGAGTACTTAAGAGACCTGGGCTATATGCCGGAGCAGGTGCAGGATTTCTATCCGACACCATCCACCATTTCCACCTGCATGTATTATACCGGATTGGACCCACGTACTATGAAAGAGGTCTACACACCAAAGTCTCCGCATGAAAAGGCCATGCAGCGTGCCTTAATCCAGTACCGTAATCCAAAGAACTATGACTTGGTTCTGGAGGCATTGAAGCTTGCAGGAAGAGAAGACTTAATTGGGTATGATAAGCGTTGCCTGATTCGTCCGAAAGAGGGCAGAGGCGGTTATGGTGGTCCGAATTACGCCGGAGGAAATAAGAGTACCGGAAAGGGCGGAAGCAATAAGAACGGAAAATCGACGGTTTCTGCAAAGAATTCGACAGGAAGCAAAAAGGCTGATGCTCCAAAGAAGAAAAAGACCATTCGGAATGTTCACAAGAAAAAATAGATAGGAAAAGTATGCCCACGTACAGAACGTTAGCGTTAAGCGGTTCTGAAGTGGGCATATTTTTGAAAGTACGTTCTGTACGTAGGTATATTTTTATTTTACGAGATTCCAGAAGGCTACAGCACTGGCTGCAGCCACGTTTAAAGAATCTACTCCGTGAGCCATTGGAATCATGACGGTATAATCACAGGCCTCAATGGTTTCTTCACAAAGACCTTCACCTTCGGTACCAAGGATAACCGCAAGCTTATCACAGGTTTTGAAAATAGGGTTATCTACAGAAGTAGAATCCTCTTTTAAAGCCATGGCGGCTGTTGTGAAGCCAAGTTGTTTTAATTTCATAACATAGTTATTTGAAGAGCTTTCTGCACCTGTAGAAAGCTCTGTTTTGTCGAAATACGTCCATGGAATCTGAAATACCGTACCCATACTGACACGGCTGGCACGGCGGTATAATGGGTCACTGCAGCCGGAGGTGAGAAGTACAGCATCCATGCCAAGGGCAGCGGCAGAGCGGAAAATGGCACCCACATTGGTAGGGTTCATCACGTTTTCCAGTACTGCAATGCGGCGGACATTTTTGCAGATTTCTTCTACGGATGGTAATACGGGGCGGTACATGGCGCAGAGAAGACCTCGGGTTAACTGAAAACCGGTCAGCTTGGTTAAAACATCAAAGGAAGCGGAGTATATCGGAACATCACCACAGCGGGCAATAATTTCTTTAGCTTCTTTTTCAATCCGCGAGGATTCTACAAGAATAGAATAGGGTTTGCAACCGGAATTTAAGGCCCGTTCTATCACATTTGGGCTTTCGGCAATAAACAATCCCGGCGCAGGCTCAAAATAGTGCTGCAATTGGTTTTCTTTCAGTCTTGCGTAAATATCAAGCTCCGGGGCGTTAAAATCGGTGAGTTCTATAACAGGCATGAGTTTTGTTCTCCTTATGTAAATCAAAGTATTTATATACGAATCAACAAAAATGTAGTATACTGGTTTAAAGTATTATAGCACGAATCAAACTACATATAAATAGATATTGGAGGAAATTGTATGGGAATTGTAGTAATCGGTGCCACTTTTGTGGACATCAAAGGTTTTCCGAATGACACATATATACCGGACGGCAGAAATGCCGGAAGAATTGAATATATTCACGGCGGCGTGGCAAGAAATGTGGTGGAAGATATTGCCAACATGGAGTTACGACCTACTTATCTTGGCATTGTGGATGATACTCCAATGGGTGCGGATGTGGTGCATAAGCTGCAAAATCATAAAGTAAATACGGATTATGTTCAGGTATGCCCGGATGGCATGGGAACCTGGCTTGCAGTATTTGACAGCGACGGAAATGTGGCAGGTTCCATTTCCAAGCGCCCGAACCTGCTGCCTATTTTAGACATGCTGGAAGAAAAGGGAGATGAAATCTTTTCTCAGGCGGATTCTGTTGTTTTAGAAGTAGATATTGACAAGGCTACAGTAAAAAAAGTATTTGAACTGGCAGAAAAGCACGATGTAAAGACTTATGCTGTGGTTTCCAACATGAGTATCGCCATTGAACGAAGGGATTTCTTCCAAAAGTTTGACTGCTTCATTTGTAATGAGCAGGAGGCGGGGATGCTGTTTTTAGACGATTATAGCGATAAGACGCCGGAGGAATTGCGGGATATCCTGGCAGAAAAAGTAGTACGTGCTAAAATTCCGGCTATGGTAGTTACCATGGGAAGCAGAGGAGCGGTGTATGCTGATTTAAACGGAAATAAGGGCATTTGCCCGGCAAAGAAGGTTCAGGTTAAGGATACCACCGGCGCCGGAGATGCATTTTGCGCCGGGGTGTCTGCAGGTTTAACTTACGGAAAAACTTTAGCGGAAGCTGTAGAAATAGGAACAACGCTGGCGGCATCCGTAATTGTTTCTTCTGATAATGTTTGTCCGAGATTCCAGCCACAGGAGCTGGGACTGGATATTTTATTCTTTTAAATCATCCGTTGCCGGATTGTCAATTAACTCGCCTTTTCTTGTAAACCGGGACCCATGGCACGGACAATCCCAGGTGTGTTCTGCCTTGTTCCATTTTAGGGCACAGCCTAAGTGTGGACAGCGCTTGCGGGTAGGAGTCAGCAAATTAACGGAGGATTCAAAGCCATTTAAAAATAATTTAGGATGCCATATGCTTCTGGACGGAGAAAAAACGTCGGCATATGGCGTTTTTTTGCCTGTAATCAGGTCTCGAAGCAAAAGGGCCGCCACCATGGCAGAGGTCATTCCCCATTTATTAAATCCGGTGGCAACATACAGATTTGGCGTGTGTTTGGAATATTGACCAATGTAAGGAATGCCATCTAACGTCACGCAGTCCTGGGTGGCCCAATGGTATACCTCTTTGGCATCCGGAAAGTGTTTGTCGGCAAAACATCGCAATTCATTATAGTTTCCGCCCTGTTTACCGGTACGGTGTCCGCCACCGCCGAGTATAAGAAGATTCTGGTGAGTGCGGAAGGATAGCCCTTTATCAGCTTCGTCCACATACATTCCCTTTGGCTTTGGGGCGTCCTTAAGGGCCAACACATAGGAGCGGTGCTGATACAGTTTCAGAAAATAGCTGCCGTGTTTATTAAGGAACGGGAAATGAGTGGTGACAATGATTTTGTCTGCCTGAATTTTTCCATGATTTGTGACGGCAAGAGTTTCAACAAGCTCCTGAACCTTGGTGTGCTCATAGATATGCAGAGGTTTTGCAAGCTCTGCCAAAAACTTTAGCGGATGGAATTTCGCCTGATTCGGAAAAGCAACAGCCCCTGCGGTAGGAAAAGGCAGGGGAAGGTTCTGGGCAAATTCTGCCGGGAAACGGAGCTTTTTCAACGTATCCAGTTCCTGTTCCAGTTTATCCGGCCGTGTCAGCGTATAAACATAATTAGTTTCATTTACGAAGTCACATAAAAATTCTTTTGTAAGCTTCCGGTATTCCCAAAGAGCTGCTTCGTTAGCTTCCAGATACAATCCGGCAGCGTCTATCCCGTATTTTTTAGCGATTTTATGATAAATCAGTCCGTGCTGGGACGTGATTTTGGCGGTAGTATTTTTGGTAATGCCGCTACAGATAGTATCTGCCTCCACCAGAATATAGTTTACACCTGCCTGCTGCAAATAGTGGGCGGTAAGGATACCGGTAATGCCGCCGCCGATGATGAGTACATCGGTTTTCATATTTTTATTTAATGCTTCAAAAGAAGGAAACGTAACAGTTTCCGACCAAAGCGAATACATAGAATCACCTCCATAATGGATAGTGTGTGTGATTTATTATGTAATTATTATGGCTTATTAAAAATAGGAACGTTGAAAATTAATTTGATAGACATCTAAATAAATGTTGACAAAGGAGCAACACGATGGTATAGTAAAATTAATCTAATTAGAAGAATATCAAATTAAAAAACAAAGGAGAGAATGAAAATGAATGATTTTATTTTGTATTTAAACAAATCCATAGAAGCTGCCAACAAAAAGGAGCAGGAGCTGATTGCCACGGAGTGTAAGGATGAGGCCAACTTACAAAAAATCCGGGCAAATATCTATGGTATCTGCCTGACCGTGGTTCAAGTGGTGGCAAAAGAAAAATGCGGTAAGGAGCTTTGGGAAGAGTACGTAGGACGTCTTGACAACATTGCAAAGAACTGGGTAAAATCTTATGAGAAAGCAAAGCTGCATAACGATGTGGAAAAGATTTTGATTGAAGAAACCAAATTTCAGGTATTAAACGAAGTAAAAGAAAAGATACAGAATTTGTGAGAGGGTAGGTGAGAATATGTTAGAAGCAGATGCAATTAAATTGTTTAAATGTCTGGCAGATAAGTCCAGACTGCAGATTTTAAAATCCCTGGTGAAAGAGGAAATGTATGTGGAGCGGCTGGCAGAGCGGCTTGACCTCACTCCGGCAACCATTTCCTTTCATTTAAAGAAACTGGAGGATGCAGGGGCGGTTACTTCCAGAAAAGAGCAGTACTATACCATGTACTCCATTCGCAAAGAGGTCTTCATGACCAACATTTTGGATATCATTAAAGAGGAATCCGATGAAGCGGATGAGCAGAAGCAGAGAGAAGAAGCCTACCGCAAAAAGGTGATTTCCGCGTTCTTTGAATATGGTAAGTTAAAATCGATTCCGGCACAGCGGAAGAAGGAGCGTATTTGTTTAGAAGAGATTGCCAAGGTGTTTGAAGTAGGGAAGACTTACGACGAAACTGAGGTAAACGAGAAGATTGAAGCATTTTTTGAGGATTATTGCACCATCCGACGTGATATGATTTCTGAAGGGATTATGAAGAGGGAAGGGACGAAATATACCAGGAAACAGTAAAGTTAAAATGACGCCATGGTAGGTTTGTATGATTGACAGGATTCGGCAATAACAGTATTCTATATGTATCTAAAAGCAGAAAGGAAACTAAAGACATGGGTTTTTCAAAGTATCTTGATTCCAAACGCGGTGAAATTAAGCAACTTGTGGCGGAATTAAAGAAAAATTATCAGTATGTCAGTGTGCTTGGTGTGGATATTAAAGCTACGGATATCAGCGTAGACAGTAATACCTCCAACATTGACCCGGGTTCCGATATGGAATGCGGATTTGTTATCAAAATGAGCAACGGACGGGAGTTTTACGAGTATTCCCTGGATGATATTTCCGGAGATATTCCGGCGCTTGCAAAGGAAATTGTAAGTTCCCTGGAACTGGAAGATTCCTTAAAGGCAAATACCATTGATGAGGTGATTCTTACGGATGAGCCTTTGGTAAAATCCTTTGTAAGAGAGGGCGATTTCGAGAACTATACTGACAAGGAGCTTCTTGATTTTTGTAAGGAAACCTGTAAGACATTGGCGGGTAAATCGGAGCATATTTTAAATGCTATGGTGCGCCTTGGCAAAATGGAAGTGTCCAAGCTGTTCATCTCTGAGAACCGTGAACTGGACCAGAACTATACCTGGGCAAGCGGAATTATCGTAGCCATTTATAACGAGAACGAAAAGACTATCCAGTCCTTTGAAAGCGAAGGCGACCCTACACTTGCGGCGGTGCTTGAGAAGCTTCCGAGCAAGATGGATAAGCTGGTGAAAAAGGCACATATGCTGACTCTGGCAAAGCCAATTGAACCGGGCATTTATGATGTAATTACAGCTCCGTCCATCACCGGATTAATTGCCCATGAGGCCTTTGGCCATGGTGTGGAAATGGACCAGTTTGTAAAGGACAGAGCACTGGCAAAGAAGTATGTGGGCGATTATGTGGCATCCCCAATCTGCAACATGAGAGACGGAGCTGCCTCCACCTTAAGCGTGGCTTCTTACTTCTTTGATGATGACGGCGTACTGGCGGGCGATACCCAGATTATTAAGGACGGTATTTTAGTTACCGGACTTTCTGATTTGGCATCTGCAACCCAGCTTGGCACAGCACCAACCGGTAACGGCCGAAGAGAATCCACCCGCAAAAAAGCATACGCAAGAATGACCAACACCTTCTTTGAAAAGGGTACCGATAAGCTGGAAGATATGATTAAGAGCATCGACCACGGTTATATGCTGTTTGAAACCAACAACGGCATGGAGGACCCAAAGAACTGGGCAATCCAGTGCGTGGCGGAATACGGCATCGAAATCGTGGATGGCAAGCTTACCGACAATTGGGTGTCTCCGGTGGTTATGAGCGGTTATGTGCCGGATTTATTAAAGTCAATCTCCATGGTTTCCGATGATTTTGAAATCAGTGGTTTAGGACATTGCGGAAAGGGCTATAAGGAGTGGGTTCGCGTCAGCGACGGCGGTCCTGCTTTAAAGGTTAGGGTGAAGTTAGGATGATTAAAATTATTGAGTGTTTAAAAAAGAATCAGCGGGTGGATGAGTACAAAATCAATTTGACTCAGAAAGAAAGCTACCAGCTTTTCTTTGTAAAGGGCAAGCTGGAAACCACCAGAAGAACCAATACCTGCGATAAAGAAGTTACCGTGTATGTAAAGCATGGAGAGTTTAAGGGAGATTCCTCCTTTATCGTATATCCGTCCACTACCGAAGAGGAATTGGATACCTTGATTGAAACCGCAGTGGAAAAGGCCTTGCTTATTGAAAATCAAAGCTACGAGCTTCCGGAAGCGGGAGAGGGCAAGTATCAGGTAGAGAGTAATTTTTCAAACTATTCTTTAAATGAAATTGCGGGAACTGTTGCAAATGCCGTATTTAAGGCAGAAGCAGAAGAGGGCACAGCGTTAAATTCCGTGGAAGTGTTTGTAAACCGCAACACCATTACTGTGGCAAACAGTAACGGCGTAAATAAGATCCAGGTAAAGTACAGTGCCATGGTAGAAGCAATTCCAACCTACAACGGCAAGGAAGAAAGCGTGGAACTGTATCAGCAGTATAATTTCAGTACTCTGGATGAAGCGGTAATTACTGCGGAAATCGAAGAAAAACTCCGGGAAGTAAAGGCAAGATACGAAGCAAAGAAACCGGAAACAGAAATTGCAGGCAGTGTCATTTTAAATAAACTGGAGTTATCAGAGCTGTTTTCCACATTAGCCTACGATTTGAGCTACTACGGAGTGTATGCAAAGTCCAACGTACATAGCAAGGGAGACATGATTCAGAAGGATTTATCCGGCGATGCCATCACCATTACCATGAAAGGCGAGGCAGAAGGTAACATTGCCAGTGCAAAGTTTGATGCCGACGGTATGAATCTGACAGACATTAAGATTATCGAAGAAGGAAAGGCAATCAATTACTTCGGTTCCAACCGCTTTGGCCAGTACCTCGGAGAAAAGCCAACCGGCAGCCTCGGATGTCTTACCGTAGAACCGGGAACCGCTTGCCCAAAGTGCTTAACAAAGGCACCTTATCTTGAAGTAGTATCCATGTCCGGCCTGCAGGTAGATGCTTATAATGACTACATCGGCGGCGAGGTTCGTCTCGCATACTATAACGACGGTCAGACAATTACCCCGGTAACCGGAATTTCCATTACCGGTAAGCTTAGCGAGGTGTTAAGTAGTATCCGCCTGGCAAAAGAAACAGCAGTCCATGACCGATACATTGGTCCTAAGAAGGCAATCCTTAGCGGTATGAAGGTGTTCTAATCTTTATCCGAAAACCTATTGCATATGAAGAATTAATCAAGAAGCCTTTTCGTACATAAAAAATAAAATCCGGCGCTGTTCCTTACCATTAAAAGGGAACAAGCGCCGGATTATTATTTTTTACTTACGGCTGCTTACCGATATAAGCCAAAATACCGCCGTCTACGTAAAGGATATGGCCGTTTACGAAGTTGGAAGCATCGGAAGCAAGGAATACTGCAGGACCTGCAAGGTCATCAGCTTCGCCCCAACGTTCCTGAGGAGTCTTAGCGATAATGAACTGGTCAAACGGATGTCTGGAACCGTCAGGCTGAATCTCACGGAGAGGAGCAGTCTGAGGAGTTGCAATGTAACCAGGTCCGATACCGTTACACTGGATGTTGTACTTACCGTACTCGGAGCAGATATTCTTGGTGAGCATCTTTAAGCCACCCTTAGCCGCAGCGTATGCGGAAACGGTTTCGCGGCCAAGTTCACTCATCATGGAACAGATGTTAATAATCTTACCGTGGCCCTTCTTAATCATGCTAGGAAGAACTGCCTTTGCCATGATGAAAGGAGCATTTAAGTCAACGTCGATAACCTGTCTGAATTCAGCAGCGGTCATTTCGCACATTGGAATTCTCTTGATGATGCCGGCATTGTTAACGAGGATGTCGATAACGCCAACTTCTTTTTCAATCTGAGCAATTAATGCAGCAACCTGTTCTTCGTTGGTAACGTCACAAACGTAACCGTGAGCCTTGATGCCAAGCTCTTCATAAGCTGCTAAGCCCTTGTCAACCAGCTCCTGCTTGATGTCGTTGAATACAATGGTAGCGCCGGCCTTAGCATAAGCACTGGCGATTGCAAAACCGATACCGTAAGAAGCACCGGTAACTAAAGCGATTTTTCCTTCGAGGGAAAACTGTTTTAAGTAATCCATGGTAATCCTCCTTGTTTCCTTATGTAAGTGTTTACATAGGCATTATAACAGTATTTTTCAATTTAGACAAGAGGAAAAATTGTTTATGTTTTAACAAATGAAAAACCAGAGGTTGAATGAGGAAAAAGATTGTGTTAGAATTACTGTGTTGTAAGAATAAATTCAACAGGAGACTACTATGTTAAAGACCTTTTATCCGGACCAAACCAGTGTTTCTGCTTATGATATTCCCTACGAGGAGCTGTATGAGCGTGGCATCCGGGCTTTGATTTTTGATATCGATAACACTTTAACGGAGCATGGAAAGCCGGCAACAGAACGGGCCATCGCTTTGATGGAACGTTTAAAAAACATCGGATTCCGTGTGTGTCTTCTTTCCAACAATAAAGAAGAACGGGTGAAAATGTTTAACGAAAAAATCCGAGTGGATTATATTTATAAGGCTGGGAAACCGGGCCGGGGAGGCTACGAGCGGGCCATGGAAAAAATGGGTTCCACAAAGGAAACTACCGTATTTGTGGGCGACCAGCTCTTTACGGATGTATGGGGTGCCAAGCGCACCGGCATTGAGTCCTGGCTGGTGGAGCCAATCGACCTTCACGAAGAAATCCAGATTGTGTTAAAACGCTATTTGGAAAAGCCAATCCTTTATTTTTACCGGAAAGAGAAACAAAAGAATGAAACCAGATAAAAACAGAAATATTATACTAATCGGATATATGGGCAGCGGAAAAAGTACGGTTGGCCGTAAGGCTGCAAAAGCGGTGGAATACAACTTTCTGGATACGGATGCCTTAATAGAAAAAGAAGAGGGCGTGACCATTTCCAAGCTCTTTGAAGAAAAGGGAGAGCAGTATTTCAGGGAAAAAGAAACCGAGACCATCCGTAAATTGATTGCGGAACCAAAGGGCAATATTATTGCCACCGGCGGCGGACTTCCCATGAAGGAAGGCAATGCAGAGCTTTTAAAGGAACTGGGAACAGTTATTTATTTAAAAGCCGAGACCGACACCTTGATGAAGCGTTTATCCGGAGATACTGCCAGACCATTATTAAAAAACGGTGACCTGCGGGAAAAAATTGAAACTATGCTGGCCATCCGCGGTCCGGTATATGAGGCTACCGCAGATTTAGTACTGCAGACTGACAACATGTCCTTTTATGAAATCATTTGTCAGATTGAAAAATTACTGAAATAAGTTTTTGAAAATATAAACAGGAGGATTGCCATGAAATTATTAGTAATTAACGGACCAAATTTAAATTTCCTTGGAATCAGGGAAAAAGGAATTTACGGCAGCGAGTCTTATGAAGGGTTAGTAGAACGCCTTCAGGAAAAGGCAAAGCAGGACGGTATTGAGTTAGAGTGTTTCCAGAATAACGGCGAAGGCGCTATCATCGACCGCATCCAGAAGGCATATTTTGATAAAACCGACGGCATTATCATCAATCCGGGTGCTTATGCCCATTACAGTATTGCCATCCGGGATGCGCTGGCTTCCATCGAGGTGCCAAAGATTGAAGTGCATATTTCCAACGTGTATAAGAGAGAAGAATTCCGTCACAAGTCCGTGATTACTCCGGTGTGTACCGGTGAAATCCTGGGTCTTGGTTTAAACGGATACTTCCTTGCCATGGACGCCATGAAGGAATTATGTAAGTAAGAAAGGCAGGATTATTTTCATGCAAATCAGATATGAAAAGCTGCAAAAGCTATTAACAGAAAAAAAGTTGGACGCGGTACTGGTTTCCGACGGTTATAACATGCGCTATCTTTCCGGATTTACCGGAGCTACCGGTTATCTTTTAATTACAAAGAACTCAAAAACGTTGTTTACCGATTCCCGCTACACCATTGCGGCAACTGCCCAGGCACCGGATTATGCCGTGGTGGAAGTGGATGCGGCAAGAGATTACTGCAAGGTGCTGAATCATGTGCTTACCGCAGAAAACATTGAAACCTTAGGTTTTGAAGCAAATCAGGTGCGTTACAGCACATATGAAGGATTAAAGGCGCGTCTTGCGGTAAAAGAGCTGGTTCCTCTGGGCGGAGAGCTGGCAGACCTCCGTCGAATTAAGACTGCTGAAGAAATTGCGCTTCACCGTCAGGCAGAGCACATCGGTGACATTGCCTTTGAGGAAATTTTAAAGGAGTTAAAGCCGGGTGTAACAGAGCTGGAAGTCGCTGCAAAGTTAGAGTACATCATGAAGATGAACGGTGCGGACAAGTTAAGCTTTGAGTCTATTGTGGCGTCCGGGGTTAATTCGTCCAAGCCTCATGCGGAGCCGGGTCACAAAAAGATTGAATCCGGTGATTTTGTCACCATGGACTTTGGCTGCATGTATAACGGTTATTGCTCCGATATGACCAGAACCGTTGTGGTTGGCAAGGCAAATGAGAAGCAGAAGGAAATTTATAATACCGTGTTGAAGGCACAGCTGGCGGTGCTTGATATGTTAAAGCCGGGAATGCCTGGCAAGGCATATGATAAGGTTGCCAGAGATGTCATTTACGGCGCAGGCTATGAAGGTTACTTCGGCCACGGCCTCGGTCACAGCGTTGGTTTGGAAATTCACGAAAATCCAAGGTTCTCCATGATAGAAGAGGATATTGTTGAAGCAGGCATGATTATGACCGTGGAGCCGGGCATTTATATTCCGGACTTTGGCGGCGTCAGAATCGAAGATATGGTGGTTATGACTGAGAACGGATACGAGAATTTGACATATTCTAAGAAAGAATTGATAGAATTATAAAAAATATGTTGAAAAATTTCCTGTTTTAGGTTATACTATGATAAGTTTATTATGCACACAGCATTTATATGCATTTTAAGGAGGATTTATACATGATTTCTGCAGGCGATTTTAGAAATGGTCTCACACTTGAAATTGAAGGTAACGTAGTACAGGTTATCGAATTCCAGCACGTTAAGCCAGGTAAGGGCGCTGCTTTCGTAAGAACCAGATTAAAGAACATCAAGAACGGCGGTATTATTGAAAAGACTTTCCGTCCAACCGAAAAATTCCCGGCTGCTCACATCGAAAGATCTGACATGCAGTACTTATACAGCGATGGCGAAATGTTCCACTTCATGAACGTTGAAACATATGACCAGATTGCTATGACCGAAGACCAGATTGGTGATTCCTTAAAGTTCGTTAAGGAAAACGAAATGGTTAAGATGCTTTCCCACGCAGGTCAGGTATTCGCTATTGAACCACCTCTCTTTGTAGAACTTGAAATCACAGACACAGAACCAGGTTTCAAGGGCGACACAGCAACAGGTGCTTCCAAACCGGCTGTAGTTGAAACAGGCGCAACTGTATACGTTCCATTATTCGTAGAGCAGGGCGACAGAATTCAGATTGACACCAGAACTGGTGAATACATGAAGAGAGTATAATGCTCAAAAACTGAATTACAGTAAATATAAAATTGCCGTACAAAGTTGTGCGGCAATTTTTTTTGAATTTTTTGTAACGAATCCTGAAAATTTAGCATTAACGAATTAGAACAGCAAGAAAGGAGGCGGTCTGATGCAGCCCATGGAGGAAATCTATCAGGAATATGCCCGGACGGTATTTAAATATCTGCTAAGTAAAACCCATGACGAAGACCTGGCGGAAGAACTCACCCAGGAAACCTTTTATCAGGCGTTAAAGAGCATTGACCGCTTTGATGAAAGCTGTAAAATTTCAACCTGGCTGTGTGCCATTGCAAAGAACCAGCTTCTAAGTTATCGGCGGAAGCATCCGGAAATGAAGACGTTGGAAGAACTGGAGCAGGCCGAATTTTCGGTGGAATCGGCAGAACAGAATGCAATGGATACCCTTGCCAGGGTGGATTTAATGAAACAGTTACACTCCTGTCCGGAGCCGTACAGAGAGGTTATGTATCAACGAATATTCGGCAATCTTTCCTTTAAGGAAATCGGTGAAATTATGGGAAAGTCGGAAAACTGGGCCCGGGTTACCTTTTATCGAGGAAAAGAGAAGCTGAAGAAAGGAATGGTGGAGCAAGATGATTAAATTGCCTTGTGAAGTGGTACGGGATTTGTTCCCGTCTTACATTGATGAACTGACAAATGAAGTCACCAATCATATGATAGAAGAACATCTAAAAGAATGCGAAAACTGCCGTAAGGTACTTTCTTTCATGAAAGACCCGGAGGCGGAGCCTGTGGAAGATGCAAAAGAAAAAGAAGAAATCGATTTTTTAAAGAAAGCAAGAAAAAGCAACCGGAAAAAGATAATCGTGGCTGTTGTGGCAGCCTTGGCTATGCTGTTACTGGTAGTAATAATCAGCAGCTCCTTTTTGGGAACCGCCATTTCCGGTGAATATGTGGCCTGTCAGTTGGATGTCAAGGGCAATGTGCTTATGGTCAACGGTGCCCTGATGGACAGCCGCTACCGCATTTCCGATGTGGAATTTAAAGAAGAAGAGGGCGGCATTGTCACCATTTCCTTTAAAAGCGTGAGAGCAAACCCTTTTTATGAAAACAGTATGGAACAAACCTATATTGCGGATGCGCCTATTATGGAGGTTCGCTTGGGAGACCGGATTCTCTGGGCAGACGGAAAAAATATTTCTGCCATTACTTCTGCGGTTTATCAGACAGCCCATTTGTATGTGGGTGATATGCCGGCAAATAATAAAACCGCAAATGCTTTAAATATGAGTACAACCCTTGGAAGCTTTACCAATGAACTTCAAACCACAGCAGAGCCTTACGGCTGGAAGTTTTTACTGGATTGGAAGGTCAGTGGGGATTCTTATGATGGTGTTATTGAAAAAATAGATGCGATGGATGGCTATGCCTATGTATTGATGGCAGTCATCGACAATCTTGGAGAAGTAACCTACGAATACAGCTGGGGAGGATATCCGGCATATCGGACCATCACAACGGATATGGCAAGTTCGTTTGCCGGAGAAGACATTAAGGCGGTAGGAAAGAATGTAAGAAAGCTTCAGCTGCTTATGGAAAAGGCGGAGTTAATTGATACTGCTTATGTCATGGACTACAGCCAGTGGATTCCAACAAAGAAAATAGGTATTGAGCTGGCGAACCTGACGGAGGATGAGCTTTCTATGATATCGCTGTATTGCTACATGAATGGTGAATTGTACAGCAATCAGGTGGTATCCAATGCCAATGGAAGCAAACTGGACAAGGGAGAGGTTTTCGGGTTTGAATTTTTACCGGAGGATTTTGACGGCAACTGGTCCGAATCGAAAGATTTGATGTTCCGTATTGGCATCCGGGATAAGGATGGACGCTACAGAGAATGCGTAGAGCATGTAAATCTTCCGGCGCAGTTTGGATACACATACCGCTATACCCTGACAGGAACCATGGAAGAAGGTTACCATATCAGTCAGTAGAAGAGTTTGGAGGAAACAAATGAAAAGAATTACAACTGTAATTATACTGTTCGCTTTCTTAGGCTTACTCGGTGGCTGCGGGGAAGGAAAGGAGCAGGAAAACAGTCCCAAAGAGTGTGTTACGGCAACTCCGATACCGGAGCAATGGACATCTGCTACAGGGCAGGGAGACCCTGAAAAGGAAGACAGGATTTTAACTAAGCGGGCGCAGATTATAGAAGCAATGGAATCAGGTGAACAGATGGAACTGGCAGAGCTTTCGCTGTATGCGGGAAAAGAAGCTTCTTTGCTGAATTCCAATGTGCTCCATAATTTCGGTTATCTGACCTATGATGGGGCTGGTACCATTTATTTTGCAGACAGAAATATCGGTGGAATTTTTGTTGCTGACCGATACGGAAAAAACCGGTGGCAGCTAACCTCAGACAGTGGAAAAAACCTGCAAATTGCAGGTGAGTGGCTATATTACTTAAGCACCGGGGATAACTACATAAAACGTATCCACTTGGAAACTCATGAGGCAGAAATAGTGTGGGGGCAGTCCTGCGAAGCATTTCTTATCTGGCAGGAAAAGCTTTATATTAACGGGTTTGACGGATTTTATGTAGCAGAACCGGATGGAGGTAATCCAACATTGTTACATAAACAGGAGCTGATGCTGCATTGTCTGCAGGTGGCAGAAAACGGACTTTGGCTGGGAAATGCTTACAACAAGGATGACTATGCATTTATGATGGAGGGACATCTGCTCACCTTTGAGGAAACAAAAAACATACCGTGTTATATCGAAAAAGGAATCAGAGAACCGTTACTTGCCGGAAAGTGGATTTGTTTTGGCTCCGGCAGACAAAAGATTTGGGATTTGGAAAGAGACACAGAAACCGAACTAAATTTTCATGATGATAATTGTGTCAGTGACGGAATTTATTTATATGCCTGTGCCGGAATGGATGAGAAAAAAATAATGTATCGATTTGACGGTGCTGAAAAAACAGAATTGTTTTGTATGGAATCAAAATTGTATGCACGAAATAAATTTCTGACACCAAATATGCTGTATTGGATATTGGACAGTGCCGGCGGAGACTGGCTGTATGAGCTTTGGTATTATGATTTGGAAACCGGCGAAACCGGGAAGATATACTAGTTTGTGGGAAGCGGTGCCAGGGAAAACACATAAGAAAACGGAGGACATTTATGAAGAAGAAAATATTATGCATAGGTATGCTGTCATTAGCAATGGTATGTGCATGTAATACAACAGATACTGGGAATGATACATTATCCCCAACTCCGCTGGAGTGGAGGGAAGTCACAAACACCCCGGCGCCAACCGGTACGCCGTCGCCGTTGGAGATGAAGCAGTTAGAGTATCAACAGGCATACCAAAGAGCGGAGAACTACATAAATTCCCTGGAAACCGTGGACTGGACAGAACTTCGTGGTTCTGTGGATGCGGAAACCTCCCGGCGGAATTCCAACTTTCTAAATTATGGATATCTGACCTATGATGCGGAGAAAAACATTTACTATGTAGACCGGAATACCAATTCTATTTATGCCAGTGATTATAAGGGGGAAAATAAACGGCTGATTTTCGAAGGCAGTGATGCCTGGGGCTGGATGCGGTTGGAAGGGGACTGGCTTTATTATGGTACCCAGTACACCGCTATTATGAGAGTACATATAGAAACAGGAGAAGTAGAACAAATTTGTGAGGAATATTCCGGACATTTCCGGCTGGAGGATGGCAAATTGTACTGGGAGGATAGGGAAAATGGAGGCTTTTCTTCCTCGGATTTGGACGGAAAGGATTGTAAGCTGGTACAGGATACTTCAGGGTTTTACACCGGTTTTTTTACAAAGGGTGATGGCTATTGGATGATGGAAGCAGTAAGCAGGGAAAACCAGACGACCAAAAAACATAAGGACTATATCGTAAAAGTGGATGGAGAAAAACTGATGCTTCTAAAGCAAAAAGGATATCTTCCGTTGTTGGCCGGAAACTATTTCAGTATAGTGGACGCAGAAAATGCAGAGGTGCGCTATGTTTGGAACCTGGAAACAAAGGAACGCTTCGTGATAAATTCACGGACGGATCAGACGATAGTGAGTGACGGAAAGAATTTTTATTATAAAAAAATGATGTATAAAGACACAACAATAAAAGAAGGTGAAGCTGCGCCTGAGCGGGACGCTGTTATTTTTAAGTGGAATGGTGAAACCACGGAAGAAATCTGGTGTATCGATTCGGACAATTTTTATGAGATGTACATTACGCCAAAGGCTTTGTATGCTATGCCTCAGATGAAAGAGGAGGGCAAGTGGGTGTATCACTGTTTGTACTATGATTTAGAAACCGGCGAAACCGGGGTGATTTACTAGGAATAAACCATGCCTGTAGACGGAGGAGGAAGTCTATGAAAAAGAAATTATTGTATATTAGTGCTTTGACACTTGCGCTGTTATGTGCCTGTACTACAAAGGATAATAGCGAAACGTCAAATATGACACCAACACCAACCGAGACAGTTGCTCCAACAGAAACGCCGCTTCCTACGCCGACGAACACACCGGCGGCAACACCAACGCCAACGGCAGATGTGCTTGCGCAGAGGTACATAAACGGTTTGGAACGGATGGATATTTCAGAGCTTAACGGTTTTGTAGACAAAGAGGATTCCATCCGTAATTCCAATTTGATGAATTATGGGTATGTGACCTATGATGAGGAAGGAAATTTGTATTATGTTGACCAAAATGAAAATGCCATCTATGTGAGTGATTATAATGGAGAAAATAAACGACTGATTTGTCAGACAAATGATAAGTTTCCCAGCATGTTACAGTTAAGTGGAGAATGGTTATATTATAATACAGAACATACTGCCATTATGAGGGTGCATGTGGAAACCGGAGAAATAGAGCAGGTAGCAGAGGAACATTCCGGTCCATTTGTGATTAAAGATGAAAAAATACATTTGAGTTGGAATGGACTTTCTGTTATGGATTTAGACGGAAAGAATGAAGTGATAATTGATGATACTTTTTTATATAGTGATTTTCCTTCATATAGCACAGAGTATGGAATTAGTCATATTGCGAATTTTAAACTACGGTGGAAGGGATATCTTTTAGTGTTCGATGGAGAAAGCACGAAAGTATTAAAACAACGTGGAATATTTCCTCTTCTGGCAGGAAATTATTTATGCATGTCAGATGCAGGCAATGCACGGGATTTATCAACAAAATTCCGTGTCTGGAATTTGAAGACTAATCGGGAGTATGAATTAGGACTTTATGCGGACCAGACAGTGGTAAGTGATGGAGAAACCATTTATTTTTCCAGAGATGGATATAACAATCAGAGTGGTCGTATGTGGAACGGAGAAGAACTTAAGTCAGATAAAATGTATACTTTCTTTTATCGGTGGAATGAGACCATGAAAGAACCGGAACTTTTTTGGATTCCAACGGAAGCAAGCAATGGAATTTATAATATCTTCCTGACACCAAAGGCAATTTATGCGGAGGATAAAATATATATAGACGGAAAATCTAAATATACTTTGTTTTATTATGACTTAGAAATCGGCGAAACCGGACAAATTTACTAATCCTTGTAATAAAACTTAAATATTCTGCATGAACAATAAAGAACTTACGGAGGTGGCAACGAATGAACTATAAAAGACTGGTAGTATTTTTGGTGTTTTTCCTGCTGTTTGTCGGCTGTAACAAGCCACAGGAGGAAGTGATAGAACAAAAAGACAAAACAATCACAGAACTTTCCATTCCCGGGTTGTCCTCCTTTTGTGTGGATGAAGCAGGAGAGTTTTACTACTATGCAGCCAACGGTGATTCCACCATTTATAAGTGTGCTATGGATGGGACGCCTGTGGCGCAGTTTTTGATAACGGCAGATGTGGAAGCACCGGAAACCTATGGGTATTATGGAGAAGAACCGCCGCTTAGTGCGTTAAATTTCTCTGCTCTATGTATGTATGGAGATACGTTATATTTCTTTCGTGGTTTGAAAAGTTCTTTGCTGGAACTTAATGTTACCACGGGAGAGAGCCGTCTGGTGGCTACGCTGGATGGTTTTCATACGGTGCTTCAGATGGCGGCGGGGGAACATACCCTGATGATGCCTTGTTTTACGGAAGCCGGAAAGCAGTTTTTTGTATATCATCTTGATACCGCTGTGCTGGAGACGGTTCCGGTAGAACGAATGAAAAATATGACTCATGGTTCGGGAGATTTGTATTGGCTGAATGTGCAGGATGAGGACGGTTCCTATTATTTTCAGGAGTATCATGCGGATACGGGAAAATTGTCCGAAGAATATGCCAGCAATTTCACCTACGAGCTGTCGGATTTGGTGTATGATGATAAAACGGACCTGATGTATGGCATGCTGTACAGTGCACAGTATGTTTGTTTTCATCCGAGGGAACCAAAGAAGGTGTCCCGGTTTACGGCACAGCCGGTATATGTCACCCCGGCAAATCCGCAGATAGCCGGGGGAAGGCTGTATGTTCCGGAGGGCGATACGGATAAGGTTTATCATTTTGACACGGAAGCCTACGTAACCTGGAACGAACCGTTAAAGGGCTATGTTACCAGTGAACTTTCTACTACAGAGTGGGCAGGCTATAACATTGATTTAGAGGTCATCGACTGGGAGGAGCTGGCGTTAAAGGTGTTGGCAGAGGACAAGGATTATGACTTTGTGATTATGAATACCGACATGGCGGAGGCGACGGCGCTTCGGGATGCCATGGCTTATTTGCCGATTCCGGCGGAGGTTATTGAAACCTACTGGGCGGAGTGCTGGCCATGTGTAAAGCAGGGGGCCACCTATAACGGGGATATCTGGATGCTGCCATTGGAGGCATATGCCGGCGGTTTAGTTTACAATGAACAGAATCTGAATAAGTATGGGCTGTCCATAGAAAATATCAAAACCATGCCGGACTTATGCGAGGCGGCTAAGGTGCTTCATGCAAACGGCGAATTCGGCTGGTATAACTTGCAGCCGATGCAGGGAACCTTGTTGCAGAATTATTTATGGAAGTACCGCAATGAGGATACCATCAATTTTGATACGAAGGAATTTCGGGAAATTCTTAATTTCCTATATAGTGAACGAAATGTAAATGAGGATTATAGCGATGCCTTTTACCGGAATTCTTATATAAATTTTGGAAGAGTAGAACGTCTGGAAGAAGAGGAATCACTTTCCGGTGCGGAACGGGAGGCATCCCGAAAAAGGCGCGGTGCAGCAAGGGTGTTTCTGGATGAAACCGGTGCACGTGATACCTGGAGCTTTGAGAAATATTTAGGGGCGGAAGGAATTCGTGTGTGTATCGTGCCCGGTATGTTTGGCGAGGAGGAAACTGTGCAGGTAAGCAGTCAGTTTCTGGTGTTGAATCCAAATTCAGAGAACAAGGAAGAACTGCTTAACTTTGTGAAAGTAATGTCCGAGCTTTATATTGCCAATCCTGCCACGTTCTTGTCTTCCAACACAGAGCGTTATGCACAGGATGTTGTGATGCGGGATGTCTGTGAACTGTTCCGTAAGGGTGAGATGGTGTTTGGATGGCCGGATGGGCTGTTTACCAGCTATTATTTGTATGCGGCAGGTCAGGTGACAGATGCAGAAGAAGTGATAAAGGAACTGAACCGTGTGGTGAATATGTATTACGGGGAATAAGGTGCAATTACATGAAACTAAAATTCTTTACCAAGTTAAAATTATGTATTTTACCGGCAGCGGCAGGACTTCTTCTGTTTTACTTTCTGCCCTTTCTAAAGGTGCTTTATTATTCCGTTTTGAAGGGGCAGTACCAGAAGGAATTTGTCTGGCTTCGGAATTACAAAAACGTGCTGACAAATCAATATTTCCAGCTGGCATGTTTTAATACATTAAAGCTGATTGCAATCTGCGTACCGCTGTTTCTGTTGTTGGCAATCTTAATTTCCCTGCTCAGTTTATATGCGGGACGGATGGGGCGTTTTGTGCGGAAATTGTCGATTTTACCGCTGTTTCTGCCTTCGGTCAGCGTAGTGGCGGCCTTTCTTCTGGTGTTTGAGAAGGTGGAATCGGAGCTTCCTATTTACAGCATTTTCCTATGGAAATACATCGGCATGGGCGTGGTAATTCTTGTGGCGGCCTTTTCTTCGGTGGAACCGGAAATTTACGAGGCAGCCCGCATGGACGGGGCAGGACCGCTGACCATGCATGCGTATATCACGCTGCCGGTTTGTGCAAAACCGATTCAGTTTACGATGATTTTGGGTGTGGTGTACTGCTTCCGTACCTTCAGGGAAAGCTACCTGTACTACGGTGCAAACTATCCGCCGGATTACAGTTATACGTTGCAATATTACATGAACAACCAGTTTTTGAAACTGAATTACCAGTCCATGGCGGCGTCATCCGTGATGATTACGCTGCTGCTGGCGGGCTTTGTGGCGTTGTGCAGTGGAAGGAAGAACGGCGCAGAGTAACGATACGGCAGGAAGGAGAGCATCCAAATGGCGAAATTCTTTGGAAAAATTTTAATACATATATTTCAGCTTGTTATCGCCGTCTGTCTGCTGCTGCCGGTGGTGCTTACCGTTACCAAAGCGACTTTGGCGGATTTTTTCTCGGTTTTGGTGGAGGAGTTCTGGTTTTATCCGAAGTTCTGGTTCTCTTTAGGAATCGCAGCAGCCATTGGCATCGGTTCCGTTGTTGTAGCGGTGCTTGCGGCAGTGGGCTTAAAATTTGGGCGGATAAAACATGTGAAGGGCATCCTTTTTGTGCTGTTGCTTCTGATGATGATGCCATTACAGACCACACTGCTGCCAAATTATATCGGCCTTCGGGATTTGTCCCTGCTTGACAAAACGGAAGCACTGATACTTCCGATGCTGGCTTCGCCCTTCGCCATTTATCTCATGTATCAGTACATGGATTCCGTGCCATACGAGGGTTTTGAGGCGGCAAGACTGGAAACCGGTTCGGTATTCCGGATATTGTGCTCGGTAATACTTCCCCAGATGCGGGCCTGCATTGCGGCAGTGTTTGTGTTTATGTTTGCGGAAGGCTTCAACATGGTGGAGCAGCCGCTGTACTTTGTAAAAAAGGAAACCTTAAAGCCGCTGTCTGTGCTGGCAGAAAGCCTGACATCCGCCAACAGTCACCTGATTTTTGCTGTGGGCATTCTCTGTATGATACCAATGCTTCTTTTGTACGGTTTCTATGAGGAAGAGCTGACGGAGGGACTGGGACATTTAAAGGCGTAGAAAAGGCTGAATGGAGATGTGTAATGAGGAAAAAAGTTTTATGCCTGCTGACAGCATTGTTCTTTGGACTGCTGTTGTTGGGCACGTTGTTTCATCAAAAAATAGATTGCATGTTCCGTGAGCATGTGACGGTGGTAAATCCGAAACCTCATCAGGAAAAGGTCACAAAAACCTGGGAAAAGAACGGAGAAGAGCATCGGATAATCACGGAAGAAACTTTTCTCTTGATTCCCAAAGAAGCGGTGCAGTATAATATGATATATGTACTGGAAACCGTGGAAGTGCCTTATGGAAGTTATGAGGTGGTGCGTTTAAAAGGCGTGGAAACGGCCGGAGAAACCGGGGACTATGTGAAGGTCACAAGGGGGCTTAAGGAAAAGGACCGGGTTGTGGATGTGTTTAGTGAAAGTCTGGAGAATGAAGAACGGGTTGTAGCAGAGGAGTAAAAACATATGGAAAAGAAGAGGATTACTGCAAAAAAATGGATAATTGTATTTTTATTGGTTGTTTTTGTGGGAGTAATTCTGTTTTTAATATATAAGCGCAGTATTATCGGCGATTTGTCGCAAACGAAAGAAATAAAAATCAGAGTGTTTTCAAGCATAACAGGTGACACTTATAAAGATTATATGATTTCAGATGCAGGAACTGTAGAGGAAATTTGTGATGTATTCTCTGAACTGAAATTAAAAAAATATAAGAGTTATTGTAAACCATATGATGTAAGCTATGAGTTGCACTTTATAAATGAGGATGGAGGTAAAATTGAAATCATTTCAGTTGTTCTTGGTGGAGATCGTATAGATTGTGCTGATAATCAATATACCATTGTAAATGATATTAACTTACAAGATTATTTGACATCGCTGATTACAGAAGAATAATTACAGCAAAATGAAACCTTTTCTATCATTTTTTTGCGTCTAATCGGTAAAAGGAAAAACAAGGAGAGGAGAACATCATGGGACACTTTTACTTCATCCGTCACGGCCAAAGCGCCTGGAATGTAGAAAATAAAATTTGTGGTGCAACAGACATAGCCCTTACGGAAAAAGGTCATGAGCAGGCCATCGAAACAGGAAAAAAGTTTATTGAGCAGGGACTTTCTGCGGATATGATTTTGTATTCTCCGCTGGTGCGGGCGGCGGAAACTGCCCGTCATATTTCGGAAATGACAGGCATTCCAATGCAGGTGGAGGAACGTCTCAGGGAGCAGAACTTTGGTAAGTATGAAGGTACTGCCAGAGACGGGGTAGAATTTAAGGAAGCAAAGAAGCAGTTTGTGTGCCGTTACGAGGGCGGTGAAAGCATGCTGCATTTAGCGCAGCGCATTTACAATCTTTTGGATGATGTCAAGGCAGAGTCGGAAGAAAAGACCTATATTCTGGTGGCGCATAACGGTATCGCCAGAGTCATCCAATCCTACTTTTACGAAATGACCAATGCGGAATATGCGGAGTTTGGTGTGGAAAACTGTAGTATTACAAGGTATGATTTCCAGTAAACAGATAATTCCCTATTTATTGACAAACATTTTTTGTGTGCTTTATAATAGTATCAAAAGAACCAAAGAGGAGTTTTTTTTGATGTATTGTCAGGAATGTGGAATGAAATTACCGGATAATGCCAAGTTCTGCAGTAATTGCGGAACAGAGGTTAACTTACCGGTAAAAAAACTGAAAAAGGAAAATAAAAAGTCTAAGAAAAAACTGCTGGGTATTATTGCAGGTGTATTTGTTATGCTTGCGGTAGTAGTAGGCGGTTTTTTTGTGTATTTGGAGAATAGAACGTTATTTTACCTTATTAATCCTGAGATGTTTTTCGGAGAGTGTACCGACTATGTTATATTTAGATCAGCACCGGGAAGAAGCTGGGTAGAGCTGGAGTTTGAAGCAGAAACGGATTTCTTTGAGAATGTACTGAAATATGTAGACTGTGTGGAAATATTGAATCCGGACTTAGAGGTATATGATAACACGTTAGATAATACGGAAGGATGGCGCTCTGTAGAGTGGCGTGTTGATGAGGATAAGTTTTTTTGGCATGAGTATTCTCTAAGCAATACAGGATTGTTCGATGTAGGTATTTCATATCAGTATGATATGTATTATGAAAAATACGAAGTATCAATCGATATTCATGGCTACCAAAACTGTGAATTTATTGATGCACCTCCTTATGTAAGTGAAGCGGCAGGGGAGAATACTCCTACACCAACCGCGACTTCGGAGGTACCCGATAACCTAAAGCCGCAAGCTAAGCCAACATCAACCCCTGCACCAACACAGAAAGCTTCGAACGCACCGATAGTTGAACCAACAACACCTCCGGCGTCCATTATTAAGCCAAAGTCAACGACAACACCAAAACCTACTTCAAAACCGAAGGCTACTGCTACACCAATGCCTACGGCAAAACCAAAGGCGACATCAACGCCGAAGCCAACCAAGACACCAACGCCGGTTCCGACCAAGGCTGCAGCGAAAGATTTGGTGGCACCGGAAATAGATGTAGCAACAGCAGTACAGCCACCAAAGAATGCGTTCCAGGATTTTGCTTCCTGGGGAATGGGTGCGGTTGTATCAGCGGACGCGGAGCAGTCTGACAGCAGTGTGCAGTATCTGGATTATCAGGCAAGTCAGGCAACCGTGGATGCTTACATAGAAATGCTGTTGCAGAACGGATTTACTTTAGTGGATGAATATTTTTTCCAGTATCAAAGCGACCCGTTTGCTTCCTGGGCATTAAATTGTGATTATGTACCGGATGCAGGAAAAGTAGAAATGCAGTATGAAAGTTCTACCATCTGTCATTTGTGTATTTCTACTTATAAGGGAGATTATACCTTTAACTATTCCTCCGACCTGACCCAATATGATTTAGGCCTTCGTAAAGACGGTTCGGTAGAAAAAGTGATTGTCAATGGACCGTCTGCAGGAGCAGGCTTGTACCGTTCGGCAGACGGCGTATACACTACAACAGACGGAAGACTTTCTGCCTCCATGAATAAGGCCACTATCATACGGGACGGAAAGAAAGATGTTTGTACGGCCAAAAGTGAAATAAAAAATGGCCGGGAATGGATATGGGTAGAAGATTATTACCGCAACGAAGCCATTTGTTTCGGAGTTCTCCAGGATTATACCATGGCCGGTGATTTGTATCAGTACCAGGATTTAAAACGCGAAAAGTATTATAATGATGATAAGGATGTTTATTACTATAAATGGGGCGACCAGCCAATCTTTGAAATGACGGTAGATAATAAGTTTACCGGTCCGTTGGTAACTTCAAAGAATGAATTTGAGGAAGTAACCGTCCGGGTAATGCATTACGAAGAAGGCGTGGAAGCGGTTTATTACATTTATGCAAAAACCAAGGGCACACCGTCTGAAATTGAGGTGCTGTGTGCGGTTGGCTTAAATGTGGAAGAAGCAGAGAATGATGCTGAAAACGCGATTGTTTTATCCGTAGGAGAAACTTATACCATTACTTATAATCCAAGTACATTTGGTGCATTGTCCGAGGTTTACAGCTGGAGTATCTCCGGCGGAGACGGAATTTATGCGGATGGTACCGGCAGGTCCTGTAAAGTAACAGCCATGAAGAAAGGAACGGGCAAAGTAACGGCTACCTGTATCTATACTGTGAAAGCAGCGGATATTTTAACCGGTAACCCGACCACAGAGCAACGTTCCACATCAAAAACCTGGTATTTCAAGGTAGAATAAGAAAAAAGGATGAATTGAATTTATATGAATATTCAAATTTTCGGCACAAAAAAGTGCTTTGACACAAAGAAAGCTGACCGCTATTTTAAGGAGCGGGGCATAAAGTTCCAGTTCATTGACCTGAAGGAAAAAGGTATGAGCAAGGGCGAGTTTACCAGCGTGAAGCAGGCGGTGGGAGGTTTGGACAAACTGCTGGATGAAAACAATAAAGACAAGAACACTCTGGTACTGCTAAAGTACCTGTCTGATGCAGACAAGGAAGAAAAGCTTCTGGAAAACCAGCAGTTGTTAAAAACACCGATTGTAAGAAACGGCAAGCAGGCCACCGTGGGCTATCAGCCGGAAGTTTGGAAGACATGGGATTAGTGGAAAGGCGTTATCATGCAGAGTATAACCGAGCAGTTATTTGCCCTACAGGACATAGATTATAAACAATTTCACAGTAAGCTGATGCCAACCATTAACCCGGATGTGATTATCGGTGTCCGTACACCGGAGCTTAGAAAATTTGCAAAGCAATTAGCGAAGTCTACAGATGTAGAACTCTTTTTGCAGGAGCTTCCGCACCGGTATTATGAGGAAAATAATCTTCATGGCTTTCTCATTGAATCTATCAAGGAGTTTGATGCCTGCATTGCAGCGTTAAATCAGTTTTTACCCTATGTAGATAACTGGGCAACCTGTGATATGATGTCACCAAAGGTGATGAAAACGGATTTGCCAGAGCTTTATGAGTGGGTAAAAGTCTGGATTGCAAGCGGAGAAACCTATACCGTCCGGTTTGGGGTAAATATGCTGATGAAATATTATCTGGATGAGACATTTTTGCCGGAATATCCGGCGTTGGTGGCTTCGATTCAGTCCGAAGAATACTATGTAAAAATGGTGGTGGCCTGGTATTTTGCCACGGCGCTGGCCAAGCAGTATGATGCGGTTTTACCGTACATTGAGGAGCATCGGCTGGATGCATGGACACACAATAAAACCATCCAGAAAGCAGTGGAAAGCTATCGGATATTGCCGGAGCAGAAAGTATTTTTAAAATCCCTGAAAATTAAAGAATAAATACTTGTAAAAGCCAACCTTATTGTGTTAAACTGAATACGGTTGGCTTTATTACGTTACAAAGACAAACTCTTCTCATAAAGGGAGAAGGCCCGCCATAGGGAGTGGCAGGCCTTCGAGGGGGAGTTATGAAAAATCTAAAAGTAAATAAGTAGGGGAGAGAGTATCAAATGAATTGCTTCATCTGATGTCTCTATCATACCTTCTATTTGTGTTTACTTTGTGACGGAAAAATGAAGATTTTATAAAATTCATTAACTATACATTAAATGGAAACTAAGATTTTATTTTATTAAAGGAGGATATCAATGGCAACAATCAAACCATTCCGGGCAATCCGCCCAAACACAGAGCTGGTACATAAGGTGGCAGCACTTCCCTACGACGTTTACAACCGTGCAGAAGCAAGAGAAGCGGCCCTGAAAGAGCCGGTGTCATTCTTGAATATTGACCGTCCGGAAACCCAGTTCCCGGAGGATTACGATATGTATGCCACAGAGGTGTATGAAAAAGCGGCATCTATGTTAAAAGAACAGAGAGAAAAAGGTATTTATGTACAGGAAAATGCACCATGCTTTTATCTTTACGAGCTTACCATGGACGGACGTTCCCAAACCGGTTTGGTTGCCTGCGCATCCATTGATGATTATCAGAACCAGGTAATTAAAAAGCATGAAAACACAAGAGAAGAAAAGGAGCAGGACCGTATCCGCCACGTAGATACCTGCAGCACACAGACCGGTCCGATTTTCCTTGCTTACAGAAGGGATGAAGCAGTGGAGAATATTGTGGCTTCCGAAAAGGCAAAGGCTCCCGTATACGATTTTATTTCCGAAGACGGTATCGGTCACAGAGTGTGGATTGTTTCCGACAGTGCCGCAGTAAAGGGCATTGCAGCCGCCTTTGACGGTATTCAGCAGATTTATATTGCAGACGGTCATCACCGTGCAGCGTCTGCGGTTAAGGTTGGCTTAAAACGCAGGGCCGAGGCTGGCTCTTATACAGGTGAGGAAGAATTTAACTTCTTCTTGTCCGTGCTGTTCCCTGAAAATGAATTAAAGATTCTTCCATACTACAGAGTGGTGAAAGACTTAAACGGTAATACTGCAGAAGAATTTCTTGCAAAGATTTCCGAAAAGTTTACGGTGGAAGAAGCAAAGGCACCGGTAGGCCCTGAAAACAAGGGTGAGTTCGGTATGTTCCTTGAAGAAAAATGGTACCGCCTGACTGCTAAGCCTGAACTTATGGGAAATCCGGATCCGGTAAAGGCACTGGATGTATCCATTTTACAGGACAATTTATTGGAGCCGGTACTTGGTATCGCAGATCCAAGAGTTGATAAGCGCATTGATTTCGTTGGTGGAATCCGTGGTCTCGGAGAACTGGAAAGAAGAGTGCATACCGACATGACAGTAGCATTTTCCACCTGTCCAACCTCTATTTTAGAGTTGTTTGCAGTGTCCGATGCAGGACTTTTAATGCCGCCAAAGTCCACCTGGTTTGAGCCAAAGCTCCGTAGCGGAATTTTCTTACATGAATTTTAATTTCGAAAAACACTTTACAAATGAATTCTTTTATGATATAGTGTAGTGGTTGGTGTGCATATACACCATGCAGCCGTTACTCAGAGCACGGGGTTACTCCTGGAAAACAAACCGGTTCTTAGTTTCAGGCGATATTATTAAAAACAGGAGGTAATTATCATGATTAGCAAGGAAAAGAAGCAGGAAATCATTGCAGCTTACGGCAGAACAGCTAACGACACTGGTTCTCCAGAGGTTCAGATCGCTCTCTTAACAGAAAGAATCAACGAGTTAACAGAGCACCTTAAGAACAACCAGAAGGATCATCATTCCAGACGTGGTCTCCTTAAGATGGTAGGTCAGAGACGTGGCTTACTTGAGTACCTTAAGAAGACAGATCTTGAAGGATACCGTAACTTAATCGCTAGATTAGGCTTAAGAAAGTAGTTAGCAGTACAAATAATTTAAGAAAAACCCACAAACACAAACACATTTAGAGCAGGTTGAGAAACCTGCTCTTTCTGTATTTAGTGCTTGTTATGAACAGAATAATATGGTAGAATCATATAAGTATACATGAAGAGAAAGAATAGGAGAGTCTAATGGAACATTTAATTCAGGGGTTTACTTTTGATGAAGAACGCGCCTTATACAACATAAAAAACACAGAAGTTAGGGATTGTACCTTTGCCGGTCCGGCAGACGGAGAGTCCGTTTTAAAGGAAACCAGAAACGTTTTAGTAAAGAATTGTGACTTTTCCCTCAGGTATCCGCTGTGGCATGCCAGAGGCTTCGAACTTGATAATGTAACCATGGATGAGCTTACCAGAGCAGCTATCTGGTATTCCTATGATGGCGTTATTAAAAATACTAACATGGGTGGCATTAAGGCCCTGCGTGAATGCGCAAACATCCGTATTGAAAACAGTACTGCCAAGTCTCCGGAATTTGGCTGGCGTACCAACGGATTAACAATCAAACGCTCCGAAATGGAGTCCGAGTACTTCTTGTTCGAATGTAAGGACGTTACCATCGATGAACTGAAAATGAAGGGCAAATATTCTTTCCAGTATGTGGAGAACATGACCATCACAAACTCTTATTTGGATACCAAGGATGCGTTTTGGCACGGTAAAAACATCACTGTAAAAGATTCTGTGTTAAAGGGCGAATATCTTGCCTGGTTTGCAGAGGGTCTTACACTCATCAACTGCAAAATTATCGGCACTCAGCCGCTTTGCTATTGTAAGGACTTAAAGCTTATTAATTGTACCATGGAAGACACTGACCTTTCCTTTGAATATTCCGACGTGGAAGCAGACGTAAAGGGTCACATCATTTCCGTTAAAAATCCAAAGTCCGGTACCATTACCGCAGATACTATTGGGGAAGTTATCTGGGATGATCCGGTGATGGAAGTGAACGGAAACGTAGTAGTAAGAAAATAATAAATGCGCCGGGTTCCTACCGTTATCGTACTAAAAAGAAATAAACGGCTGACATTCCTTACCATAATAGGAGAATGTCAGCCGTTTTATTACTTTTTATTCTTAAAGGACTGTTCGCAGTACTCGCATCTGTAAATTGCTTTCTCGCGGTTGGTTAATTTGAATCTGTGCGGAAGCTCCTGCTCGATGGAAGTGATGCAGCGAGGATTCTTACACTTGATGATGCCGTAAATCTTTTCCGGAAGAGCTAACTGCTTCTTTTCAACGCGTTCACCGTTTTTGATGTAGTTAATGGTCATGTTTGGCTCTAATACGGCAAGCATGTTGAAATCGATATCGATGAGCTGGTCGATTTTGATGATATCCTTGCGGCCCATCTTATTACTCTTTGCATTCTTGATGATGGCAACGCTGCAGTCCAGCTTTTCTAAGTTTAAGTAGTTGTAAATTTCCATGGCACCGCCGGCATGAATGTGGTCCAGAACGATACCTTCATTTAATCCACCAATGTTTAACATAAGTTTTTCCTCCTTATTCCGGCTTTTCTACGCCAAGCAGTGTCATAATGAGTGCCATTCTTGCGTATACACCAAATTGTACCTGTTTGAAGTATGCGGCACGAGGGTCGTTATCTACTTCTACGGAAATTTCGTTTACACGTGGCAGTGGATGGAGAACAAGCATGTCCTCCTTGGCAAGCTTCATTTTTTCGGTGTCTAAGATATAAGAATCCTTTAAACGGATGTAATCTTCTTCGTTGAAGAAACGTTCCTTCTGAACGCGGGTCATGTAGAGCACATCAAGTTCCGGCATAACGTCTTCTAAGGATTTTACTTCTTTGTATTCGATGCCGTGAGGGTCAAGAACCTCTTCCTTCAGGTAGGTAGGAATCTTTAGCTCGTCCGGAGCGATGAACACAAACTTTACGTTAGGGAACTGTACCATGGCATGAATGAGAGAGTGCACGGTACGACCGAACTTTAAGTCGCCGCAGCAGCCGATGGTGATGTTTTCTAAGGAGCCATGCAAGGACTTGATGGTAAGTAAGTCGGTGAGTGTCTGTGTTGGATGGTTATGACCGCCGTCACCTGCGTTAATTACAGGAATACGAGAGTTGATGGAAGCTACGTAAGGAGCACCTTCCTTAGGATGGCGCATTGCGCAGATGTCTGCATAGCAGGATACTACGCGGATGGTGTCTGCAACGCTTTCTCCCTTAGATGCAGAGGAGGAATCGGCAGAAGAAAAACCAAGGACACTACCTCCCATATTGAGCATTGCAGCTTCAAAACTGAGTCGGGTACGAGTACTTGGTTCATAAAATAAAGTGGCTATTTTTTTGCCATGGCAGCAATTGGAATATTTTTTAGGGTCGTGGGCAATATCATTTGCCAGATCGAGAAGGGTATTTAACTCTTCGAAAGATAAGTCCTCAGGACTAATTAAGTGTCTCATAATTTGCCTCCTTCATTTTACCCTGGCGGTTAAAGTCCGCATTCAGGCATTTTTTCTATTGTATAACAGGATTGTCAAGATTGCAAGAGGAAATTTTAATTTTTTTTATTTCTGAAACAGAGTGTCTGTCTGTACCTTGGATGCTTCCTTTTTTTCTTTTAGCAGAGCTACTTCATCGCCATCAGAAAGGGCTTCATAGCCGGTGAGAATGACCAAATCCCGGCTGGAAATGCCGTCGGTAATGGCATAGTAATCGTCGTTTTTCTTTTCTGTGTCAATGACAATGGAGACCTTTTGTGCGTAATAGGAGGTGAAATCGTCTTGCACGGAGGTTCTGACAATAAAGACCTGACCGGAGTCTACCATATCCTTTGGAAGGGCAGGAAAAAGGTTGGTCTGAGAGGAAGAAGCACCGTTATTAAGGGTTATCGTGTAAGAAAAGGATTGCTTCTTTGGCGTTTCGGCCGTAACCCGAGGCAACCTTGCATAATGAATGTCATCTGCAAAAGCAGACAAAAACAGCATACCTCCGTAAAACAACAGGGAGAGAAGCAGCAAGAAGAATAACGGCTTATTGGTAGTATCCTTTTTATGAGTCATGTAAGGTAAGCCCCCTTTCCAGTTCACGGTGGAAGAACAGGTATAGCAGTAAAATAGGTATCATAAACACCACGGAGGCCGGATAAAGAATTTGGTCGCCGTAGGAAGTGCTATTGTTGAAAAATATGGTTAAGGTTTTAAGGTTTTTGTCCTGTAAAAGGAGCATTGGCTGTTCCAGCATGTTCCAGCTTTCTGCAAAAACAAAAATCCCCACGGCATACAGACATACTTGTACTTGAGGTGCCACGGCATGAAGCAAAAGGCGCACCATGGAGTTGGTTTCCAAACGGGTAGCCTCAATAACGGAGGCATCGATGTTTTTCATATACTGGCGCAGTACTACCACGCCGAAGGGAGAGAAAATCATAGGCAGGATAATTCCGGCTCTGGTATTTAATATACCCATATCCCTGAGACCAATGTAATTTGGCAGAATCATAACCTGCAGCGGCATCATCATTAGGATGATATAGAAGAAAAACAGAGTCTCTTTGTGCTTAAAGCGGGCAAAGGAAAAGGCAAAGGCGGCAGGAAGAATGACTACCAGTTGCAGAGCAGTAATAGCGTATGCATAAATGACGGAGTTCCAGAACATGGTATAAAAACTGAAGCAGTCAAAGAACAGGTCGTCATAGCCGGACAGTGACAGTTCACCCTCCGGGAAAAAGGACAGCAGAAGGGTGGCAAGGGTTGGAAGAAAAAATACCGCCGCCAGCAAATATAAGAGAAAACGCAATAGATGCTTCATCGCTGGTACCTCCGTTCTATCAGAAAAAAGACCGCAACAATGGCTGCCACCAGAAAAGAGGTCAGCACAGAGGAGGAGGCCAGGGCCTGATAGTCAAATTTTAAAAAGTTGTTGTTCATGTAATATTGCAGGGTGTACCCGTAGTTTGGCGGATAGTTGCCGCCGTAATACAGGTAACTTTCCCGGAAAATCCGAAAGGAGTTAACAATGGCCATTAGGGTGGAGAAGGAGATGGTTGGCAAAATGAGGGGCAGCGTAATCTGGAAATGCAGCATCATACCTCCGGCACCGTCTAACCGGGCAGCCTCGTAAATGTCCTCTTCAATGGTGGTAAGGGCTGCCGTCAGCAGAATAATGCAGATGCCGATGTTCTTCCAGAGAAACATAAGATACAGAGGCAGTTCGTTTTCTATGCCGCTAAATACCTTCTGGAAAAATAGTACCACGCTGGCGGTTGGAATAAGCATAGGCAGAATAAAGGCTACCCGCACCATTTTAAAGCGTTTTAATAAAAAGGTAAGGCCAAGAGACACCAGAATGGCCAGTACAATGAGTACCGGTATGCAGGTGATAATGAGCTGGATGCTATTTTTAAAGGCCAGCCGGAAATACTCATTCTGAATGGCGTCTATGTAGTTTTTTAAGCCTGCAAAATCCTTATCAAACTGATTGTTAATCAGGGAATAATATAGTACCCGCAGATACGGGAAAATATAGAATAACAATAAGCCCAGGAGACTTGGCACCAGGCAGAGGATGCACTTTTGGTTCCAGGAAAGCCGTTCTTTTTTTGATACGTTTTGTTTCATGGAATAAAACCTCCTCTGGATTGCTGATATTCAATAAAATTTTACCAAGAAAACAATATGGTGTAAAGTGACATTTCTGTCTTATTTTTATATGGTTACTGTTTACAACATTTCCAAAATTGGTATAATTAATATAAAATTTTCTTGATTTGGAGAATGTACAGGAGAAGAATGAAATGTTATTGGAAGCAGAACAGTTTGGCAAGTTTTTAGAACTGCAAAGAGAAAAAAGAAGCATTGACAGAGATGCACTGGGAGATGGCATTTATGATGAAAGCTTTATGGGGAAAGTGGTGCGCGGAGAACGATATCCGGATTATATGGTAAGAAGCAGGTTGTTAGCGAGGCTGGGAGAGTCCGGATATAGCTATGAATGCTTTTTACAACCGGAGGAATATGAGGACTGGTTGGAACGGCAGCGCATTTTAGACAGTCTGGATGATATGCAGCCAGACTATGCGGCGGCACTGCTGGAGCAATATGAAAAGAAATATGGTAAAAGGGATGTGGTTTCCGGGCAGTTTGTTCTGGTGATGCGTCTTCAGTGGATGGAAATACTTAAGGCGCCGGAGCAGAAACGGTTTGAAGTGCTGGAAGAGGCAGTTTCGCTGACAATTCCCAAGGTGGAAGAGAGACCGCTTTGTGATAGAGCACTCTCAGTGCAGGAACTAAATCTGGTGTTGGAGTACTGGAACTACAGTACTCCTGTAGATGCAGAAGACCGCTATTTGCAGTTGTTGGATTATGTGCAGTTAAACCGGTTTGACCTGTTGAGCAGGGCTATGCTCGGGGCTAAAATTGTACTATATTATTGCAGGCAGACAGATAAGTACAATCCGGCAGAATATGGACTGGCGGATATTAAAAATAAAACGGAGAGCAACTTAAAAATCATTAACCTTGTTCTGGATTGGCTGCGTGATGCCAATAAATTGTTTTTTGTCATGGAACTGCTGGAAAAAAAGGAGAACTATTTGTGCTGGCTGTTAGAAAACCGGATGCTGCTTTCGGCAAAGCAGGCAGAAGAATACGAAAAGGAGATGAAGCAGACCGGGGAGTTCTATGCGGTAATTGGTGAGCAGTACGATAGTTATGGTATTTCAAAATGCACCAATGGCTATACCTGCTTTTACAGGGAGTGGGAAATATACTGTATTAATGATGTTATAAGGACAAGGAGAAAAATGCTTGGTATATCCGCAACGGAGCTGGAGGAAGAAGGTTATTGTTCCAAAAGGAATCTGGTGCGGTTGGAAAACAAAAAGAATAATATTCATACATCAAATGCAAGACGTTTGTTTGAACGCTTGAACTTATCTTCCGCCTTGCACCGGGGTAGGATTGCTACAGAAAAACAGGAGGTTTTACGCTGGGAAGAGGAGTATAGAGAGGCATTAAACCAAAGGAGATTTAATGATGCAGAAGCTTTATTGAAGAACATAAAGCAAAGTATTCCAATGGATATTGTAATAAATCAACAGTATGTTTGTATTGAAGAAGCATGTCTAATGTATAAGCAGGAAAAATTGAGTAAAGAAGAATTTATTGAACATGCAAAAAATGCTTTGGAACTGACGATTTCCATGGAGGTTGCAATGGCAGAAATGCCCCCCCATACTTCTAAAAACGGAAAAAAGCGGCAGGCAGAAAAATATTTGACAAATATGGAGGTTACGATTCTTAAAAATATTGCTACTTTTACAGGGATGAGTAAAGAAAATACATATTGGAGCATATTGAAAGACTATTTTAACTTTTTGGATAAGCAATGTACCGTTGCTCCTATATTAAGCATGTATGGGTTTGTAATGACTTCCTATGCAAGCTGTATTGGTAATGAGGGGCGCTATGAAGAATCCAGCGCATTGAATCAAAAAATCATGAGGGACTCTTTGCGTGCCGGAAGTGCAAGCTATTTAAGCCGAAATATGTATGGACTAGTTTGGAACGAAAGAAAACAAAAGGGTCTTCCGATGGTGTCGGAAGACCCGGAATGGTGCCAGAATGTGAAAAAGTGCCTGACAATAGATATATATTGTAAAAATAAGCAACATGGCTCTATTATGAGGAAAAGGATGGGGGAAATGTAAAGGGGTTAATAAGTATAGATATTAACATCATTTTCGGTATTATCATCATCATCTGCCATAGGTTTTGTTTCCGGCTCTTCATCCGTAGGATTTTCTACAGGAATGCCCGGTAATGGAGGCAGTGGTGTTACATTGGGTGTTGTGGTAAGCAAAAATAAAAATACTGCGGTTGTGATAATGGATATTTTTTTGAAAAGCTTTGTCATAACTGGTCTTCCTTTCTTTTGTGAACTTTGTTACACTATAAACATAACAAAAGGAAACTATTCCGTAAAGTGACATTTTTGTCCTGATATTTCACTATTTTTCGGGACAGAAATGTCACTTTACGGAGAAAATATTGCATGGTAAAATAAGCTTGTCAAAAGGTAGATGCGCATGGTACAAATGACAAATATTAAAACGAAAGAAGTTCATTTTTATGAGCATATTAAAAAAAGCAACAATTGCACTTACTGTAGCAGTTAGTCTGTTCTTAAGTACACCGGTATTTACCCATGCGGCAGCCGCTGATACTTGCCGGCATGAACATCTGTCATTAAGAGAGGAACATAGATTTCAAGGCACAGAAACAATAACCTATACATATTGGGTAGATATTGACGGTGATTATGAAGGAGAATATTCAATAACAGATGACTGCAGACATGCAGTATTTGACGTATACGTAAAATATCGCTGTGATACATGTAATAAAGCCATGTCGGATTGGAAATACAGTTATACATATTATACATCTCATGAGGAGAAAACTTGTCCAAAAAGATAAAAGTTCAAATAATATAAGCATCAGGCATAGATACACTATGCCTGATGCTTATATTCAATAATCACACAATTTCGAGGAGACTAACATCATGAAGAAAACTACACTTTGTATTCTGCTTCTTTTTGTATTCTGTATGGCAGGTTGTAACAAGGAAAATAATTCCACCAAGGAAAATGACCTGTTTTCATCTGCTAAGGAAGAATCAAAGGTCATTACAGAAGAAAATGTTGTTGGAAAAAAAGTAGGGAAAGAAACAAAGGCGGCTGTGATACTGCCGGAATACAATGATTTTAATCGTTTGCATTATGGAGACGAAAGAGAATCCTTTTTCTGTATAGCTTCCGATACCGGAATGGTGTATTTCGTCAACCAGGGTCAGGACGGTTTTATTTACTGCTTGCAGGACGGGGTGGCAGAGCTGGCAGTGGCGTTGCCGGCCAGAGAGCTGTATTATCTGCAGGGTATATTATATTTTGTTGTTGACGATTATGAAATATATACGTTGGAAGGCGTTCAAAACGGAGATATCTATGCGTATAATCCGGCAGAAGGAACCGTAGAGCTGGTATACAGCATGGGCAAGCATTGTGAAAGTGTGTCGCAACTGTTTGTAGATGAGAATGGAATTTATGTAGAATGTATTGTAGATGGCGGGGAAATTGAAATAGACGGCGAGATGTTGACGTACTATGAAAGTGAGTACTATATGCTGGATTTTAAAAATCCGGAGCCTGTTAAGGATGAGGGGAAGAGGGCATTAAGCTTCTATGGGGAGTATCATTTCGGTTATCAAGAGCATGAAGGTATAACAACACAGGTGCTTATTAGTAACGCTAGTAACGCCGATGGCAAAAAAGATGTGAAAAAGATTGGAGATGGCAGAATCATCAGTTGTTGTCTCACGGAAAATAAGGTGTATTATGTAAATGGTTTACGGATGATAGTTGTGGACCTGGACACCTTAGAGAAGGAGGTCTATGACTGTAGCGGTTATTATATGGAAACATATTTTGTGACAGAGGAGATTTTAAAAAAAGGATATTATTCTTTTGAGTGTTTTACCGTAACAGAGAAGTATTTTTGGTGTACAATAGGGTCTGACTTATTCCGAATCCATAGGGAAAGCAAAGAAATCGAAAGCTACCAGCTCATGGATGAAGATACTACCTTACGGGTAGAGCGGTTGTATACGGATGGAAAAAATGTGTACGCCCTGTATACTCTAAATGCCGGTCTCGGCGGAGGAGAGGAGATGGTGCAGCTTTTAGTGGAGGAACCAGACGGATGGTATGAGTTGGGAACTACCCGGATACCTATTGTGAAGGTAAAGAAGCTGATACCGTAAAAGGAGACGAAAATGAAGAAAAGCTATAGTTGGTTATTTTTGATAGTTATTTTGTTGCTTTGTGGCTGCAATCGGGAAAACAAGCAGGATAAAGACTTGCTCCAGGCGGACACTGCACCGTTTACATATGAGAATGCCGGAGAGGCGGACGCTTTGGCAGTGGACGCGAATGGCCTGCTGTATGTGTGTAAGGCGGTATGGGAAGAGGAGGAAGATACCGGTCCGGTGCCGGCCTCTGAGTATGTATATAAGCCGATAAAGCAGATGATTTCCGTATATGATCTGGAAGGAAATTGTATGGAAAGCCGTAAGCTTGAATTTGGCAACGGAGACTGTTGGTGTATGCTGGCAGGAGAGGATAAGCTATATTGTGCGGTATACCATTCCAACTATGGTTGTTATGTACTGTATGAAATTGATACAATGCAGTGGACCGTAACAGAAAAGGTAAAGCTGGAGGGGTATTCGGATATTGCGTACCTTGAGGTGGTGGGAGAGCATATCTATGTACTTGGCCGCTACAAGAAACCACTTCGCATGGATTATGAGGATGATACATCACTGGAATATTCATATAATCGCATTGCAAGAGTTTCGCTTGCGGACAGCCAGCCGGAGCTTGAGCTGATGAATGTGGAACTTCCGGTGGCTATATATGAGACAGACCGGGATAATCTGATGATTTACCGCTATGTGGACGGTGTGAATTTTGGTTTTCTGGAATTTGATCCGCAGGAGGTGACTCTTGCTGAGGCCGGGTGGAAAAACATAGACGGTAACATTAACGAGCTCGGAGGCTGTGACACCGGCTTTGTGTACTCCAAGTTCCAGATAGATGGAGAATTCTTGTATTATGGCACACCGGATGGCACGGAAGCTCAAGTTTACCCGGAGGAGGTACGCTTGAACCGTCCGGTAGAATATCAGAAGGGGTTTGTCTTTTTTGCGAACCGTAGAGACGGAAAGGTGTACCGCATCTGTATTGAAGAAACAAGACAGGACAACCCGCCGATTCAGTTTTTGCAGATGGAGCTTACCCAGGATTTCCCTTATGGATGCGGCTTCCAGATGGAAAAGAGAATAGTAACTGACCAGGAGCTGGCACTGAAAGTGCTTGCCCAGGATAAGGATTTTGATATGTTTCTGATGAGCTCCCGTTCCCCAAGCTCCGACAGCGTTCGTAAAAATGGTGTGTTTTATCCATTGAATGAGGTGGAGGGCGTGGAAGAATATATAGATGCCTGTTTTCCATATTTAAGCGAGCTGGCCCGGAATGAGGAGGGCGACATCTGGATGGTTCCGGTAATGCTGGCTGTTCCGGGAATTGTATATCATAAGGAGTATTGCGCCGGTCAGGACGTGGATTTTTCTTCCATGGATTTCGAAGAAATGCTTATGTTTACCCGCAAGACACGGGAAACCAACCAAAGCTTTGCAGATATTTCTTTCTATGTGCTGAAAGAAGAATTATTTGGGCAGTATCTAAGCAGGTATGATACCTTTGATACGGAATTGTTCCGGAACTATGCTAAAACGCTAAAAAGCATTGGGGATACTACATGGCTCATGGAAAGCAAAGTGGTGGAAGAACTCTCCTATGGTGGTGATATTTCTCCTGAAATTGAGGCGCGGACTCCATGGCTGACCGGAGGAGAGTTACCGGAGTTTTATTATTTTTACAATGTGTATTCCGATACGCTTGATGCTTTGCAGAAAAATGCAGGCGAGAGAGATGAGCTTGGAATGCTTGGCATGCCAAAGCTGGAAGATGGCATGAAAAATTTCGGAACCTTAACCTTTATGGCGGTAAATCCGGAGTCCCAAAATCTTTCGGCAGTGCTAGATTACATTTCGGCATTTTCCAAGTATATGCTTGGTAAGCAGGATTCCTTCATATTGGCAGACAAAGCTTCCTACACAGATACGCCTTTCACAAAGGAGTGGTATGATTTATATGCTGGTGGCAGCGTGTATTTCGGTGTGGATAGCGAGGTGTTTACCGGTGTCTTTAACGACTATTTGGAGGATGAGATAGATTTGGAAGCTGCTATTGCGGAAATGGAGCGGCGCAGGAAATTGAATTTGGAAGAATAGAAAGAATTACTTGACAAATCAAATCCACAGTGCTATACTCACAAACAATTCAAAACAAAAAGGCTTTGACGAGGAATAGTAAGTATTAGGAATTTCCCAGAGAGAAGATGGTTGGTGCGAATCTTCATTGAACTGATGCTGAAGCAGCCTCTGAGCTGTGAACCGAACAGATGACTTAGTAGGCTTCAACGGAGTTCCCCCGTTAACGTAGGAAGCAATATCGGAGAAATCCCGTATTGGCAGAGTGCAGAGAAATCTGAAATTAGGTGGTAACACGGACAAGTAAGTTCGCCCTAGGTTGATATAGTATCAACCTGGGGCTTTTTGTTTTGGAGAAAAAAGAAAAGGAGGAAAAATTATTATGACAGCACAAGAACTGCGAACCATGTATGTGAACTTTTTTAAAGAAAGGGGGCATCAGGAAATCGCGTCTGCATCACTTCTTCCGGAAAACGATCCAACCGTTTTGTTTACCACCGCAGGTATGCATCCGCTGGTGCCGTATTTACTTGGCGAAAAGCATCCGGCAGGAAAACGTCTGACTGATGTACAGAAGTGTGTAAGAACCGAGGATATTGATGAAGTTGGAGATGACACTCATTGTACCTTTTTTGAAATGCTGGGCAACTGGTCACTGGGAGATTACTTTAAGAAGGAGTCTATCTCTATGAGCTTTGAATTCCTGACAAAGTACTTAAATATTCCGGTGGAGCGGCTGGCAGTTACTGTATTCGAAGGCGATGAACTGGTTCCGGCTGATGAGGAGGCAATTGAAATTTGGAAGAGTTTCGGCCTTTCGGAGGAACAGATTTACCGCTACGGAAGAGAAGACAACTGGTGGGGACCGGCAGGACAGATCGGACCTTGCGGACCGGATACGGAAATCTTTTATGACATGGGAAAGCCGAAGTGCGGACCAAATTGCGGACCGTCCTGCCATTGCGGAAAATATGTGGAGATATGGAACAACGTGTTCATGCAGTTTAATAAGCAGGCGGACGGAAGTTTTACGGAGCTGGCACAGAAAAACGTGGATACGGGCATGGGTCTGGAGCGCGTACTTACCATTTTTAACGGAAAAACCAATGTGTACGATACGGAGCTGTTTATTCCGGTGATGACAAAGCTGGAAGAGATTCTCGAAAGGGAAGGAAAGAGTCTTTCAACACGGGAAAAGCGGATTATCTGCGAGCATATGAGAACTACCACCTTTATTCTTGGTGACCCGATGAAAATCAGTCCATCCAATACGGAGCAGGGATATATCTTAAGAAGACTGATTCGCAGAATTATACGGTTATTCAAGAAAGCGGACATCAATTCCAATTATTTGTGTGAGCTTGTAGAAATTCTGATTGACCAGTACAGCCCGGTGTATCCGGAATTGAGTGAAAACCGGGAATTTATCTTGGAGCAGCTTGAAAAGGAATATAACCTGTTTTCTAAGACCTTGGATGATGGTTTGAAAAAGGCGAATCGTTATTTAGCTAATGTGAAACAGGGAGAAACTTTAAGCGGAGATCTGGCATTTAAGTTGTACGATACCTATGGTTTTCCGATTGAGTTTACCGCAGAACTGGCATTGGAACGGGGTGTGCAGGTAGATATGAATGGCTTTAAAAAGAAATTTGAAGAACACCAGGAAAAATCCAGACAGGGCGCTGCAGGAAAGTTTGCCGGGGGTTTGGCAGACAATAACGAACAGACCGCAAGACTTCATACCGCAACCCATTTGTTAAACGGAGCACTTCGCAAAGTTCTTGGTGATGAAGTGTCTCAAAGAGGCAGCAACATTACCTCCGAACGTTTGCGCTTTGACTTCTCCTTTGGACGGAAAGTAACCAAGGAAGAACTGGAACAGGTAGAAGCAATTGTAAATGAAGCAATTCAGAATAGTATTGATGTTATCTTGGAAGAAATGTCTCCGGAGCAGGCTTATGCAGAAGGAGCAATCGGAGTATTTTCCGGAAAGTACGGGGAAATTGTAAAGGTGTACACGATTCCGGGTTATTCTAAGGAAATTTGCGGCGGACCTCATGCGAAGAATACCGGAGAATTGGTATCCTTTAAGATTAAGAAGGAAGAGGCTTCATCGGCAGGGGTTAGAAGAATTAAAGCGGTGATAGGGGAGTAGATCTGTTTTCTGCATTTTTTACTCAACCCACAGTTGCATTATATATAACTGATATGTTATACGAATTACAAGAAAACTATGCTATAATACACTTACTAAGTTCTTTGAAATAATATTACAAGGTGGTTTTTCTATGTTGAAAATAGGAGATAAGATTAAATCTTTAAGAAAAGCACAAGATATCACACAAGAAAAATTAGCGGCATATCTAAACATATCATATCAGGCAGTAAGCAAATGGGAAAAGGGTACCGCACTACCGGATATAACACTTGTTCCGCAAATCGCAAATTTCTTTGGTGTATCTGCAGATGAATTACTCTGTATGAAAGAAGTAAAAGAGACAGAAGATTTAAAAGAATATGAGAAGATTTACCGCGAAAACAACCGGCTTGGAAAAATGCTTGATAACATTGTTTTAAGTCGTGAGGTGCTGGCGAAATACCCACGAAATTATCAATGGATGTTGAATCTGTCCTATCCTTTAATTCAATACAACGATACGGAAGAACATATTAAGTACAGCTTGGAGCATGGTTTTGTTGAAGAAGCAATCAGTATATGCGAACGGATTTTGGAAGATTGCACCACTGATTCAATAAGACATAGTGCTATACAAATTTTATGTTATAGTTATAAAGATGTTGGCAAACAAGATTTAGCATTGAAACTCGCAAACGAAATGCCAGGTATGTGTTTAAGTAAGGAGCATTTACTTTCTCATATCTATATAGGCGAAGAACAAATTAAACAATGTCAAAATTTATTGCTCTCAATGATAGATAGTTCTGCAGGAATCATCGGTATGCTTGTATCAAACGAACTAATGGGCAAGGACTTAACCGGTTTTCAAAAAATAGAACTCATTGAAATTGCAAATAGTTTATACAAGTTAGTTTTAAATAAAGATGAGAATATTTTATTCTACAACTGTAGATTACACAGAAATTACTGCTTGCTGGCAAGACTGTGGTGTAAGAACGGTGACACAGAAAAGGCAATGGAAAACTTACTATTAGCAGAAAAAACCGCAACCAATTATGATGCTTGCAACAGTTTAACGGAACAAAAATACAACTCATTATTAGCAAACAGATGTACATTCAATCCTAAAACAGTTGGGCGGAATTGGGAAGGCACGCAAACAGGTATGCTCTTAAACTTCTTGCAAGGAAAAGTGTTTGATTGTCTTAGGGAAACCGATGATTTCAAACAACTGGTAGTTAGATTAAATAACATGCAATAATAAAAACAGGGTTGCCGATTCAGCGAGTTACTGTTCGTCCCCGCGAACTCCATTCGCAAAACCTGCCGGCTGCGCCGTCAGTCGCTGCTACGCAGCTTGTGTTTTCCTCATGGAGGTTGATGACTACATAAGAAAAAATTAGGTTTAGAAAGCGTCCATAGGACGCGATTAAAAAAAAGGTGATAAGCGTCTTACGGAAAACTGTGTTTTCCGAGAGCGCTCGTCACCCTTTTTTTAGTGCTGACACACCTTTTCTAAACCTAATTTTTTCTTGCGCAGTAACTCTTAGAATCCAAAGTAATTCTTGGTGTTATAATAAGAAATATCCTGTACCATCTTACCAAGGAATTCGATATCGTTTGGATATTCGCCGTTTTCTACCCAGGTACCGATGAGGTTACAAAGGATACGACGGAAGTACTCGTGTCTTGTGTAAGATAAGAAGCTTCTGGAGTCGGTAAGCATACCAACGAAGTTAGCCAGTAAGCTTAAGTTTGCTAAAGAGGTCATCTGCTCGGTCATGCCGGTCTTGTGGTCGTTGAACCACCAAGCGGAACCCTGCTGAATTTTGCCTACGCAGGAAGCATCCTGGAAGCAACCAAGTACGGTGCCGATGGCAGCGTTGTCTACCGGATTTAAAGAGTAGATGATAGTTTTTGGCAGCTGGTCGGTTGCATTTAAGGAATTTAAGAATGCAGCCAGTTCAGCGGAAGAGCTGTAGGAGTTGATACAGTCGTAACCGGTGTCAGGACCAAGCTGGTTGTAACGGAATACGTTGTTGTCACGCTTTGTGCCGTAATGAAGCTGCATTACCCAGCCAAGACGATGATATTCTTTACCAACAAAGTTCATGAATGCGGTCTTGAACTGTAATTCTTCTAAAGCGGTAGGAGCAGTGCCGGCTAAACGCTTAGCAAAGATTGCTTCGATTTCTTCTGCAGTAGCAGGCTTGTACATAACGTACTCTAATGCGTGGTCGGAAACGCAGCAACCCATGGAAGCGAAGAATGCCATACGAACCTTTAATGCTTCACACAAAGCAGCGAAGGAATCGATTTTAACGCCGCTGACAGCGGAAAGCTTAGCAAGGTAATCAAGATATTCCGGTTTTTCCAAGTTCATAGCCTTGTCCGGACGCCAAGCAGGAAGAACCTTTACGTCAAAGGTTTCATCTTCAGCAATTTTCTTGTGCCATTCTAAGGAATCTACGGGGTCGTCAGTGGTGCAGATAGTTTCTACGTTGGACTGACGGATAATGTTACGAACAGACATGGAGGCTTGAGCTAACTTCTTGTTACATACTTCCCAAACTTCTTCTGCAGTAGCAGGGGAGAGAGGTTTCTTGTAATCGAAGTAACGCTGTAATTCTAAGTGGCTCCAGTGATAGAGAGGGTTGCCGATTGCCTTCTGAAGGGTAGCAGCCCACTTTTCGAATTTTTCGTAATCGGAAGCATCGCCGGTGATGAACTTTTCATCGATACCGTTGGTTCTCATCTGACGCCACTTGTAGTGGTCGCCGCCCAGCCAAACCTGAGTGATGGTGTCAAACTGACGGTCCTCAGCGATTTCCTGTGGGTTAATGTGACAGTGGTAGTCGATAATCGGTACCTGCTTTGCGTAGTTGTGATATAAAGTTTTTGCTGTTTCGTTGGATAATAAAAAGTCTTCATCCATAAAAGGTTTCATAAGATATTCCTCCTCAATAAAGTCATTTAATATAAGGGCTTGGCCCGCACATTCTAAAAGTTGGTTGTTTCGCGTACCACCAGGTCGTTGGAAATGGTGGTTTTGTTTGGAACGTCATTTCCATCGAGAACCCGCATTAAGGTGTTGATGGTAGTCATGCAGAGGGTTTCTACATGGTTATCGATGGTAGTGATTTCAGGGTCGGTACAACTGGAAAGAATGGAATTGTTGTAGCCGACAATGGCTAAGTCTTCAGGAACGGAAAGTCCGGCATGTTTTGCAAACTTCATAGCGGCAACTGCCAGTTGGTCTTCGGAAGCGACTACCGCATCAAAGCGCAGACCGTTGTTCCATTGTTCGATTAACAGTTCTTTGGTCTGGCCAATGTCGTTAGGGCAGGTAAGCATCAGCTCGTCACGGATGGTTAAATCGTTTGCCGCAATACTGCTCTTGTAGCCGGAAAGCTTTTGAAGACCGCTGTAAGAACGGGAAGTATATAAATAAAGAATGTTTTTGCGTTCCTGCTCGATAAGGCGGTTGGTAACATCGTAAACTGCCTGGTAGTCATCACAAAGGGTACAGAATACATTCTGGTGATTGAGATAACCGTTGATGACCATAATTGGGATGGAATCGGCAGCGGCGGTTATGTAGGCGTTGTCTTTTTTTGTTGCTTCCAAAAAACTGGAGCCGACTAAAATGATGGCGTCTACACGTTTGCTGAGTAACAACTGCAGATATTTTTGTTTGTTAATTAAATCGTAACCGGTGCAGCACAAGAAAGAGTCATAGCCGCACTTACGAAGGTTTTGCTCTAAATAGTAAACTGCATTTGCAAGGAACGGGTCGGAAGAGTCGGCACACATGATACCGATGGTATGCATGGTGTTGAGACCGAGACCTCTTGCAAAGACATTCGGAGTATATCCGATTTCTTTCATTACATTCAGTACTTTTTGTCTGGTAGGTTCACTGACATTTGGATTGCCGTTTAATACGCGGGAAACAGTGGCAATGGAAACGCCGGCTTTTTCTGATACATCATAAATGTTCATAATGCGTTCTCCGTTCTTTGGTTTATGTAGGGCTGAAAGGGTTTTCAGCATTTACAGCTGAAAGCGCTTCCAGTCAAAAACGATAAAAAAAGTTCCTATTTGACATTATACTATGAAAATCTTTGATTTACAAGAACTTTTCGTAATAAAAATACATTGACAATAATGAAAATGAATTGTAAAATAGAAGTTGTAAATGCTTACATATTTTTATGGTATAAAGGAGTAGCAAAAGATGGAATTATTAAACAAATCTATTTCTAAAGCAGTGGAGCGTCCGGTAAAGGTTCTTCAGTTTGGTGAAGGAAACTTCCTCAGAGGTTTTGTTGACTACATGATTGACGTGGCTAATGAAAAGGGCGTTTTTGACGGCAGCGTAGCAATTGTTAAGCCTATCGCTTACGGTAATTTAAACATGTTTCATGAGCAGGAAAACCAGTACACCGTTGTTCTTCGCGGTAAAGAAGACGGTGCAGAAAAGGTAGAAACCCGTGTTATCACAAGCATCGCAGATGCAGTAGACTGCATTGAAGAATATGAAAAGTATGCGGCATACGCAAAGTGTGAAACACTTCGCTTTGTTGTTTCCAATACAACAGAAGCAGGTATTGTTTATGATGAGACAGATGATTTTAATGCACTGCCTCCAAAGACATTCCCTGGCAAGTTAACCAAGTTAATGTACGAAAGATTTAAGCATTTTAACGGTGCTTCCGATAAGGGACTTGTTTTAATTCCATGTGAGCTGATTGAAAATAACGGCGGCAACTTAAAGAACTGTGTTTTGAAGTTTGCTGACCTTTGGAACTTAGGTGCAGACTTTATTAACTGGGTAGAAAATGACTGCATTTTCTGCAGCACCTTAGTTGACCGTATCGTAACCGGCTATCCAAGAGAAGAAGCAGAGTCCATTTGGGAAAAGCTCGGCTACAAGGATAATTTAGTAGATACCGCAGAATTATTTGCCCTTTGGGTAATCGAAAGCGACAAGGATATTTCCGCAGAGCTTCCTCTTGATAAGGCAGGCCTTCCGGTTATCTTTACCGACAACCAGAAGCCTTACAGAGAAAGAAAGGTTCGTATCTTAAACGGTGCACATACTTCCTTCGTACTTGCTTCTTATATGGCAGGTAACGATTTCGTTAAGGAATCCATGGAAGACGAAGATGTACGCAAGTTCATGATGACAACCGTATTTGATGAAATCATCCCAACCTTAACCCTTCCAAAGGAAGAACTGGTTGCTTTCGCTAACGCAGTAATCGAACGTTTCGAAAACCCATTCATCAAGCATGCGTTATTATCCATTTCCTTAAACTCCACCTCCAAGTGGAAGTCCCGTTGTATGCCATCCTTAACCGGCTACATCGAGAAGACCGGCGAGATTCCTTCTCACCTGGCATTCTCCCTGGCAGCACTGATGAACTTCTACACAGGTACAGAAATTAAGGACAGCGCACTTATCGGTAACAGAAACGGTGAAGAATACAAGATTTTAGACGATGCTTCTGCATTAGAGTTCTTTGCTGCAAATTCCGGTAAGGACAGCTTAGAGTTTACAAAGGCTTATCTTAGCAACACCGCATTCTTCGGCAAGGATTTAACTGCTTATGCAGGTCTTACCGAAAAGGTAGCAGGTTACTTGGATGATATCCGTACCTTAGGTATGAGAGAAGCAATCAAGAAGGTTAATGCATAGGAGAAAATTATATGCAGGAATATATTATTATCAATGAAAAAGATAACGTTGCCGTAGCTTTGGCTGACCTTAAGGCGGGCACGGTAATCAAGGCAAAAGACAAAGAAGTTATTGTTAAGGAAGACATTATGCGCGGTCATAAGGTTACCCTCTGCGACATTCCGGCTGGTGCAAACGTTATCAAGTACGGTGACCCAATCGGTCATACTACGGAGGATGTGGCTGCGGGCTGTCACGTACATACCCAGAATATTAAAACAAATCTTGGGGAATTATTAGAGTATGAATACCATCCGGTAGGAACGGTTACACTTCCTCAGGCAGAAACCAAGTATTTTGAAGGTTTCAGAAGAACTAACGGTAAAGTGGGTGTCCGTAACGAAATCTGGATTATCCCTACTGTTGGCTGTGTAAATAACATTGCAACTGCTATGGCAGAGGCCGCAAAGAAGAAGCTTACCGGCTCTGTAGAAGATGTTATTGCATTTCCTCATCCGTACGGCTGCTCCCAGATGGGCGACGACCAGGAAAATACAAGAACTATTCTTGCAGACCTGATTAACCATCCAAATGCCGGTGGTGTTTTAGTGCTTGGTCTTGGCTGTGAAAACAGTAATATCCCTGTTTTAATGGATTATATCGGTGAATACGACGAAAACCGCGTAAAATTCCTGGTTTGTCAGGAAGTGGAAGACGAGATGGAAGCAGCAGACAAGTTAATGGACGAGCTGATTGCTTATGCTTCTCAGTTTAAGAGAGAAAAGACACCGGCTTCCGAGCTTGTTATCGGTATGAAGTGCGGCGGTTCCGACGGTTTATCCGGTATTACCGCTAATCCGACCGTTGGTGCATTTTCCGACTTGCTTATTGCTCAGGGCGGTACCACCATTTTAACCGAAGTTCCTGAAATGTTCGGCGCAGAAACACTTTTGATGGACCGTTGTGCTACACCGGAATTATTCGATAAAACCGTAGCGTTAATTAACGACTTTAAAGAATACTTTAAGCGTCATAACCAGACCATTTATGAGAATCCATCCCCTGGTAACAAAAAGGGCGGTATTTCCACTTTGGAAGATAAGTCCCTGGGATGTACCCAGAAGTCCGGTACCGCAAATGTAAGTGACGTACTTCCATACGGTAAGCCGGTAACCACAAAGGGCTTAAATCTGCTTAGTGCTCCGGGCAACGACTTGGTTGCGGCTACCGCTTTGGCGGCTTCCGGTGCGCAGATTGTACTGTTTACCACAGGACGCGGTACACCGTTTGCTTCCCCTGTACCAACCGTAAAGATTTCCACCAATTCTCCTCTTGCAAACAAGAAGAATAACTGGATTGACTTTAACTGCGGCGTACTTGTAGAAGATGCAACCATGGATGTACTTTCTGCAGAACTGTTTGACTATGTTCTGGCAGTTGCTTCCGGCAAAAAGGTAAAGGCAGAAGAGGCAGGATTCCACGATATGGCAATCTTTAAGCAGGGGGTAACTCTGTAAAATAACACTGGAAATTTTACACGAGCTATAGTAAAATAGAGATAGCTTGTTTAAACAAATTTTTTACTAAAAAGGAGATTAAAACAATGGCAAAAGTAGTAACAATGGGCGAAATTATGTTAAGATTATCCACACCTGGCAACGAAAAGTTCATCCAGGCAGACGAGTTTGACGTATGTTACGGCGGTGGCGAAGCTAACGTTGCAGTTTCTCTTGCAAACTATGGTCATGATGCAGAATTCGTAACTAAGGTTCCAAAGAACCCAATCGGTGAATGTGCAGTTGCAGCATTAAGAAAGATGAACGTAGCTACAGACAACATCGCATACGGCGGTGAAAGACTCGGTATCTACTTCTTAGAGACAGGTGCAGCTATGAGAGCATCCAACGTAGTTTACGACAGAGCTCATTCTTCCATTTCTACTGCTACAGCAGAAGATTTTGATTTTGATAAGATTTTTGAAGGTGCTGACTGGTTCCACTTCACAGGTATCACTCCTGCAGTTTCCGACGCAGCAGCAGAGCTTACCGAAGTTGCTTTAAAGGCAGCTAAGAAGGCTGGTGTTAAGGTTTCCGTAGACTTAAACTTCCGTAAGAAGTTATGGTCCTCCGAAAAGGCTCAGAAGGTTATGACCAACTTAATGCAGTATGTTGACGTTTGTATCGGTAACGAAGAAGACGCAGAAAAGGTTCTTGGCTTCAAGCCTGGTAACACAGACGTAACCAGCGGTGACTTAGAGCTTGCAGGCTACAAGGATATCTTCGAGCAGATGGTTGAAAAGTTCAACTTCGAGTACGTTATCAGCTCCTTACGTGTAAGCCACAGTGCTTCCGACAACGGCTGGTCCGCTTGCATCTACTCCAGAGATACTAAGGAATTCTATCACTCCAGAGAGTACAGAATTTCTCCAATCGTTGACCGTGTAGGTGGCGGTGACTCCTTCGCAGGCGGTACAATCTGTGGTTTCCTTGATGGAAAGAACTTCAAGGATGCTCTTGAATTTGGTGTAGCTGCTTCCGCATTAAAGCACACCATCCCTGGCGACTTCAACCTTGTTTCCAGAAGCGACGTTGACGGCCTTGTTGGCGGCGACGGTTCCGGTAGAGTACAGCGCTAGCCCGTAATTAAATAAAACAAATCCTGAGCCGTGGCTTATCCCACGGCTCATGTTAAATAAAGAGAAGAGAGGTACATAGTTATGGAACTTAGAACAGCAGCATCCCCAAGAGACGTAAAGCATTATACCACCGACAGACTCCGTGAGGAGTTTTTAATTGACGATTTGTTCCAGAAAGACGTTATTAAGTTAGTTTACAGCCACATCGACAGAATCATCACAGGTTCTGCAGTGCCTGTAAAGGAAACCTTAGTACTTACCGCAGGCGACGAGCTTCGTGCGGATTACTTCTTAGAAAGAAGAGAAATGGGCGTTATTAACATCGGTGGTGCCGGCGTTATTACTATTGACGGTAAGGAATACAACGTAGCATATAAGGAAGGCATGTACATCGGTATGGGTGCCAAGGATATTTCCTTTGCCAGCGTTGATGCGGCAAATCCTGCAAAGTTTTATTTGAACAGCGCACCTGCCCACAAGTCCTACCCAACCGTGCTCATTAAGCCGGAAGGAACACCGGAAGAAGGCGTGGTTATTGTTAAGGATGAAAACAAAGTAGAGCTTGGTTGCCTGGCTGATGCAAACCACAGAACTATCTGCAAGTACATTTTACCTGGTCAGGTAGAAAGCTGCCAGCTGGTTATGGGTATGACAAAGCTGGAAGAAGGCAGTGTTTGGAACACTATGCCTTGCCACACCCACGACAGAAGAATGGAAGTTTATTTATACTTCGATATGAAGGATGACGCTTTAGTATTCCACTATATGGGCGAGCCAACCGAAACACGTCATATTGTTATGAAGAACGAGCAGGCGGTTATTTCTCCAAGCTGGTCCATCCACTCCGGATGCGGTACCAGAGCATACACCTTTATCTGGGGTATGGTTGGTGAAAACCAGGCATTCGACGATATGGACGGCGTTGCAATGCAGGACATCCGCTAAGGCTCCTCCCGTATATTATATTAAAAGGAGAATGTTATGATTCGAGCAAAAATCGAAGAATACAGAGTTACAAAAGATAATAAAGTGTTAGATAAGCTTAAAGAGGCTGCAAAAACCTCCAAGGCGGCGCTTGCGTTTTTATATACAGTTGAGCCGGAAACTTATAAAGAAGCTTTGATAGAAGCTGCAAAAGGGATTGCAGCATTGGAAAGAGATGCTGAGGGTCTTTTTGTCGCAAACGGTGTGAATCAGGAAGAACTGCTTCTGGATGTAATGCCTTTGTACACTTTATATGAAACCAAATGTAATAAAAAAGAAAATTACATTGATTTGACAGAGCAGTGTAAGGCGGCAGTAAAGAAATATCCCGGCAGTAAAGTGATTTTTTCCATGCTGGCTGAAGTTTTGGAATACTTTTCTGAAGAAATTTATGAGTTATACAGAACCGTACAGCGTCTTCTCTGGGAGCAGTATGTGGCAGCTTCCGTAAATTCGGATGAAACAGTGGCTTATGCTCTGGCAAAGGCATGCTTTTACAAGGCTTTCTTATTGGAAAAATATGAGGATGATTTAGCTGTATTTGCAGATGAAAAATATCCGGCTGCATATTATGCCATCAAGCGTTTGGAAAAACGCTTTGAGAGAAACTAATACAGGGGGCACGAAAGAATGAAAAAGTTAGAATTTGATATCATCTTAAAAACTGCCAGAAGCCTTGTGTTAGAACTGAAAGACTGTGGCTGTTATAGTACCGAGGAAGAGCATGTGGTATATGTAAACGGCAAAGAGGCAGAGCGCAGCAATAAAAATGTGGTTTCAGTATTTGATTTAAAGCCGGCTACCGCATATAAGGTTCAGGTAAAATTCGCAGACAAAGAATCTGAAGTGGTTACTGTTTGCACAGAAAACGAATTTGTTACTTTAGATGTAAAGGAATTTGGTGCAAAGGGTGATAACGAAACAGACGACACCTTATTTATCCAGTGTGCCATCAATGCATGTCCAAAGGGCGGAAGAGTATATATTCCGGCCGGAAATTACCGTATTACTACTTTGTTTTTAAAGAGTAATCTGGTGTTGGAGCTTGCCAAGGGGGCAACCTTGTATGCTACAACAGACCGTTCCAAGTTCCCTATTTTACCGGGTGTTATTACCAGCTACGACGAACAGGACGAATATAACCTGGGTACCTGGGAAGGCAACCCGATTGACTGTTTCGCCGGCATTATTACCGGTATTAATGTAGAAAATGTAATTATTACCGGTCAGGGCGTGATTGACGGATGTTCTTCCTACGAAACCTGGTGGGCAGATCCAAAGACCCGTAAAATTGCCTGGAGACCAAGACTTGTGTTCTTAAATCACTGTAATAACGTGATTTTACATGGCGTACAGTTCCAGAACAGTCCATCCTGGAACCTGCATCCGTATTTCTCCGATAATTTAAGGTTTATCGATTTAAAGGTACTGAATCCGAAGGATTCACCAAATACCGACGGTTTAGACCCGGAATCCTGTAAAAATGTAGAAATTATCGGTGTATATTTCTCTCTGGGAGATGACTGTATTGCCATTAAATCCGGAAAAATTTACATGGGTGCTAAGCACAAAAAGCCATCGGAAAACCTGATGATCCGTCAGTGCTGTATGAGAGATGGTCACGGCTCCATTACCATCGGCAGTGAAATGGCCGGCGGTGTAAAGAATCTTGTGGTAAAGGATTGTAAGTTCCTGCATACCGACCGGGGACTCCGTATTAAAACAAGACGCGGCCGTGGTAAGGATGCCATTATCGACGGTGTTTTATTTGAAAACATTGAAATGGACCATGTTATGACTCCTGTGGTTATCAATGCGTTCTATTTCTGCGACCCGGACGGACACAGTCAGTATGTGCAGTCCAAGGAATATTTCCCTGTGGATGACAGAACACCGTTCCTTGGGGAACTGAATTTCCGTAATATAAAAGCAACCAATTGTCATGCGGCAGCGGCCTATATGTTTGGTCTTCCTGAGCAGAAGATTAAAAAGGTTGGCTTTGAAAACGTAAGCTTTACCTATGCCGAGAATCCAAAAGCAGGTGTGCCTGCCATGATGGATGGCGCAGATAAGACAACTAAGTCCGGCATGCTTGCAAAAAATCTGGAGGTGTTGGAACTGAAAAATGTTACCATTACCGGTCAGGACGGCGAAGTAATTACACTGGACGGTGTAGACAAATTTACAAGAGAATAATTGGCAGATTATTGTAAAAGAGAAAGGCTTCTGAATTTGTTCAGAAGCCTTTTGTAATTGATTCTAATACGGTAGAATGAATGCATTAATTCATAGAAACCGTTACACGAAGAAAATCGGTAAAACCATGATTGCCACATGATTCTAAGTTTGTAGAAAAGATGCCGGTTTTGGCTCCAACCCAGGTGTGGTCCTTCGGGGTGGAGGTAAATGGTATGTCTTTGAATTCTGTTTCGCCTTCCAGACGATAGGACATTCGGCAGAGTTTGTTTTTATCAAAAGAAATACGCAGTGTAGCAGTAGAGATTGACACGTCTACAATTGTAGAATAAGCTATCTTTTCAATCTTTGACTCTTTAATCTTTGTATCTTTTACCTGAGCCGTTTCTTTTACGGTTTCTGATTCAAAATATTCTAAAGTTAATCCATCCGCTGATTTATGAAAGGCCAGAGCAGAATATTCTCCGCCAATCATTACAATGCCGGCACGGCAATTTTTTTGTAATCCGGAAATGTCCAGGTCAAAATCTGCGGTAAAAGCAGGACAAACCAGTTTTTGAGTGAGGACATTGGCACAATCCCATAAAACCGGGTTTGGTTTTCCTGTAGGGTTGATGCTGTATAGCCGCAATACTCCCGGACGTTCGGTGAGGGAGTAAAACTCCGGCTTACTGTTGGCAAGCCACTGCCACTGAAGTCCAAGCTCCGGAGAGGAAAAATCATCGGACGCTTTTAAATAGAGAGGCTCTACCGGTGCAGAGTGGCAGTCAGGAACCGGATAGGAATGCTGTGGTTCACCGCAGTCAATGCCTTCTACATCAAGACCGATAACCGGCCAGTCATTTTTCCAGACGACAGGCTGCATATGGGTGATACGACCGTATACACCGGCATCCTGGAAATGAATAAACCATTCTTCACCGGAAGGAGTATCTACCAATCCGCCCTGATGAGGTCCGTTAATATCGGAGCTTCCCTGATGCATAACAACCTTTTCCTCATACGGTCCATACAGATTTTTAGAACGCAGTACGGTTTGCCATCCGGTTTTTACGCCGCCGGCCGGGGCAAAAATGTAATAGTATCCGTTACGTTTATAAACCTTTGGACCTTCGATTGTCGGATTTGTTTTAGTGCCGTCATATAAAAAAACATCATCGCTGATGGCATGCTCGTCGTCAGGAGTGATTTGAAAGATTCCCAAAATGCTTTTAAAGCCGATGCGGCTCTTGGCATAGCCGTGGATAACATAGGCATTACCGTCATCATCCCAAAGCGGACACGGGTCGATATAGCCTTTGCCGGGAAGAACGAGGCAAGGTTCTGACCATTCGCCAAGAGGGTCCTTGGTTTTTAACATAAAGATACCTTCGTCCGGCATACCGACAAAAATATAGAATTCTCCGTTGTGGTAGCGGATGCTTGGTGCCCAGATGCCTTTGGCGTGGGCAGGAGAGTCGTACTGTGTATATGGAATACGCTCTTTGATGGCATAGTTTTTTAACTCCCAGTTGACTAAATCTTTGGAAACAAGAATCGGAAGACCGGGAATATAGTTAAAACTGGATGCAGTCATGTAAAAGGTATCCCCGACACGGCACACATCCGGGTCGGAATAATCGGCATATAAAATTGGATTTTGAAAGGTGCCGTTGCCAAGGTCAGGGCACCAAAGTTTAGGTTCGTTCATAAGATGAGCCTCATTTCAAACTATTTTCTGAAACATCAGTAATATTTTTTTATGGTTCAATAGCGGAAGATAAAGGCTTATCCGGAGCCTCAAGGAGTAAATCCGCATAAATTCCGCCAAGTTTTTTTAATTCTGCTGCGATGATTCCTGCAAAATATGTAGCTCCTTCCGGACGAAGGTGGGAGTTGTCCTCCTTGCCGTCAGGAAAATTAGGGTATTGGCCTGCAGGAAAGTTCATAAACCATTGTTTGCTTGCTTCGTCACCTGCTTTTTGTACAGCCTCAAAACTTAAGGTGCATAAATCAATACATGGAACCTCAAGGCGTTTTGCAACCTGGCGCATGGCCTCAGGATACTCACCGTGGGTATCCTGCAACTTACCGTTTTCGTCAAATTGACGGCGGCAGAGCGGAGTAATCAATACAGGAAATGCCTTGCGGTTTCTGGCAACGTTTACGAATTTTTCAAGATTAATCTGGTAATCTCCGTAAGCTTCGGTATAACGGTTTGGATCGGCTTGTTTTTCGTCGTTGTGACCAAACTGGATAAAGAGGAAATCTCCCTCGCGGATATCATTGTAAATGGCTGCCAGCCGGGATTCATCGATAAAGCTTTTGGTGCTTCGACCGTTTTCTGCATGATTCTGAATGCGTACGGTACGTTTTAAATAAAGGGGAAGCATCTGACCGATGCCTGTTTCAGGGTAGGTAAAAATGTTTTTTTGCGCCACAATGGAGTCGGCAGCATAATAAATTCTTGACATTTGCAATATTCTCCTTACTAATTTTATTCTGTATCGTCACCGGTACGGCGGAACGCCTTTGGTGATGAACCATAAACCTTTTTAAATGCACGTCGGAAGGAATTCGCATTACTGTAACCTAAATGGCTATACAATTCGGACAGCGGAGTGTCGGTTTCCTTTAACAGGTGCATAGCCTGCTGCATGCGGATTTCCTCCAAATATTCCGAGAAATTTCTGCCGGTTTCTGCCTTGAACAAATAGGAGAAATAGCTTTCGGAAATGGAAAAGACATCGGATATCTTTTTCAGGCTTAAATCCGGGTCATGATAATTTTTGCTGATATAATTTTGGATGGTGGAAATCAGCTGGTTTCCGGTGTTTTCCTGCTTAAAGCAGGAGGAGAGGGCAAGGGCTAACTGTTCCATGCCTTCCAATGTGGTTTCTTCGGTAAGTTTTTTATCAAAGTCTTCCGGAAGAATATTTTCATTAGTAATGGTTTGCCGCAATTTAATCAAGGTAGTACGTAAATCCGTTAACAACCATTGCAGGTTGGTGGCGGATATGGAACGGTAGGACATGTTTTCACGCCGAATCAGTTTGAAGATTTCAGTAATCTGCAGTGTGTTGGCATCTTTAATAAATGCGGTAAGCTGTCCGGCCATTTCGTAAGGATAGTAGTAGGATTCGCTGCTTCTTGTTAGCTCACGGAAGCTCTGGAAAAAGCAGTCATCTTTAATGACAGAAACTGCTTCAGATGCCTGCTGGTAGGATTTCCAGAAATACGGAAGCTTGGTATTGGAATCGCCAAGACCTGCATAGGTCCAAAGAGAGTGCTCATCCAAAAGATAATTATGTAATTCTGTAAAGGTTTGCCGGATTTTTGCAATGCAGGCAGGGTCTTCGGTTTTTGTTTCGGAAGATAACAGCAGGGCAAAGCTGTTTACATCCGGATGATAAATTAAAATATCGTTGCCAAAATAATGATAAAAACTGCGGTAAAGTAAGGACTCATATTCCTGTAATTGGTAACGGTTCAAGTCCTCGGACGGATCAAAGCGGAGAGAAACCAGTAAAACTTCAAAACTAAGTTCCCCAAGACCTTTTATTTTTAAGAAGTCACAGATTTCACGGATATCTGCTTCGGAGGATACGGCACCTTTCATAATTCGTGCGACATATGCACTGTATACCAACGGATGCTGTTTTGCCAAAGTATCCTGCAGAGATTCATTCTTCTCTTGTAGAATGATGTTTTCCTGATGAGAAGATTCTAATTTTGTGTGCATCTGTTCGTATGGTTTTATGTTTACCCTGGATAAGGACAGTATCATTAAAAAGGAGATAAGAAGCACAGCCAAAATGGCAATAATATAGGTGGTCTGGTATGCGGAAAGGTCATTTAACAAGTATGCGGTAGGTTGAATTAAGTAGTAATTCCAACCGTTGAATTCTGATGTTGTTTTGGTGATAGTGTGCTGTTTCCCGTTATGGTCAAATTCTTCATGATGATATTCGGAAGAACTGTTATCTGCAATCTTTATCAATGATTCTATCTTTGTAGAAAAGTCATTACTGCTACCGAAGGAAATAAGCGGAGCACCGGTTTTGTCTGTAATATACAGGCAGGACGATTCGCCGGTCAGAACTTCTGCAAAGTTTTCTAAAAGGGCGTTTGCATTGAGCTCGAAGCATGCGATTCCCGGGTGGAAGCTTTCGGAAAAGGTAGCGGACAACGGAATTTTATATAAGTAAACAGGTTCGTTGGTACTGTTATATTCCGTAAAAGGAAGCAGGGTCATTACGTTGTCATAGGAGGATATTAAAGCGTCACGTTTAGCAGTTAATTCTTCGGAAAGAGCTGTCCGTTGAAAGTAAAACATTTCTTTGGATGCAAACTGCGACGGGGAAAGAAAGTACTCCGTTTCCGGAAGATATACATAAAAGCTGTTAATCGGTAGCATTCCCTGCATAGACATCAGATTGGACAGATATTCCATGGATTCTTTGCCAAGAGCATAAAAATTGTATGTTTTGTCGTCGGATTCCAAATAAGACAGAGCTTTAATGGTTTCGTTAGAACCGATTTGTGTGGCAAGTGTGCTGAAAAGCCGGAGAGAGGTGTCGGTTTCTTTTACGCTGTTCAAAAAGAGTGTGGTATTTTGTCGGTAAGAACCGCTGCGGTAGGTGCTTCCGAGAGAAAGCATAAAAAATAAACCAAGTATCAGCACGAAAAGTAAAATACTGCTGTAAGAGGTTACAAGCCGGAATAAAAGAGAACGGTTTTTGTCATTTGTTGGTTGTTTCATATATAATAAATCTCCCGTAACTGTCAGTTGGAATTAAAAAAGGCATTCTTTCGATAAAAATGCACCTTTAGTATATCAAAAAGGGACATGTATTTCAACTTGAAAAGTGCATTTTTTATGATTTGGGACAAAAATGTAAGAGGTTACAATCCAAAGAATTGTAGCTTGTTTGTATAATAATATATATGGTATTATTAATGCATCAATCGGGAGCGGAATTCCCGAAAACAGATGGAGGAATGAAAGATGAGAAAGACATTCAAAAAGCTCCTTGCAATGGCGCTTGCTGCAACTATGGTTGTAAGTATGGCAGCATGCGGCGGCGACGAAGGAACAACAGGAAATGCTACTCCTACCACACCTGCAACAAGCGGTAGTGAGAATGCAGGCACAACAGAAAAGAAAGATTTAGACAAGTTAACCATTATGGTAGACGGTACCGTACAGTTTGCAAACCCTGCCCACGGCGGCAAGCAGTTTGAAGCTGAACTGGAAAAGTTAATGGGTATTGATGTGGAAATCATTATGCCTGACCACTCCAGCTACTACAGCACCGTATCCCAGACCTTTGCAAATCCGGATAAGTCCTACTGGCCGGATATCGTACTGATGGGTTCCACTTACTATGTTCAGTACGCACAGAACGGCATCTTAGTTGACGTAACTGATATGTGGAATAACTCCGAAATCAAGGCTTCCGGCCGTGTAACCAACCCACAGATTTTCGAAGACAGCATGATTAACGGAAGATTATACGGTATTGCTCCTGCAAGAGGTAACGGTTGTGTTACTTATGTAAAGAAGACTTGGTTAGAAAGAGCAGGTTATTCCTTAAATGATCTCCCAAAGACCTATGCGGAATATACCGAAATGTTAGATGCATTCGCTCAGCTTAGTCCGGAAGGCTATGCACTTACTTCCTCCGGTCTTGTTAATTTAGAAGCTCCTTACACCAACTACTTACCGGAATTTTTCTGGAACGCATATCCAGACTTCTATCAGACAGAATCCGGCGAATGGGTAGACGGTTTCACACAGCCTGAAATGTACGATGCGTTAGAGCGTCTTGCTGACGGTGTTGCCAACGGCTGGATTGACCCTGAATTCTCCACCAACCAGACTTCCGACTGCCGTAATAAGTTCTACGCAGATAAGTGTGGTGTATTTACATACTGGGCAGGTACCTGGGCAAGCAATCTGGAAGAAAACCTTGCTTTAATCGGTTCCCCATCCGAACTTGTAGCTTTAGAGCCAATCGCAGAGCTTGGCAACTATATCGAGCGTTACGCTCCGATGTGGGTTATTACTTCCGCATGCGAAAATCCGGAGCAGGCATTTGATTTATTCTTCGGTACCATGTTAGACGGTGCAGAAGGCCAGAGCCTCTGGACCTACGGTGTAGAAGATTTACACTGGAGCACAAAGGGTGAAACCATCACTACCGGTACAGGTAGAAAGGCTAAGTCCATTACCTATGCTGACGGTGAGTTCCACTTCAGAGCAGACCTTGAAACCGGCGTATCCTTATACAACAAGAACCACATCGACCCAATGTTAGCAGTAGTAGCTATGGCAGACGGCAAGGACGTTGGTGTAAATGCAATTGAAGAATCCGCAGTGAATTCTGCAAACCTTTTCTACGCAAACAGCGTAAGCGCACCTAAGATGGTTTCCAACGACGCAATGTATAAGTACTATTCCACAGTAATGGCGGCAAGAATTATGCTGGTTGAACTGGTTGCTTCCGGTGAATATTCCATCGAAGATGCAATGGCAAGATACCAGAATGAACAGGGTGCCAACGTAAAGGCAATTCTTGATTCTTTAAACAAATAAATTCTAATCGCGTGGCAATCTGAGGCTTCTGCTTCGGATTGTCATGTATGAGGGAGTAGTAAAATGGAAAAGGCGAAAAAGAAAAAAAATGCGGTCAGCAATAAGCCATTGTCTGCCCGTTTATATACCTACCGCTGGTTCTATCTGATGTTCGTGCCTGTACTGGTATTTTTGTTTGTATTTAACTTTTGGCCGTTAGCCGGACTTCGCTACATGTTCTACAGCTATCCGGATGCGGACAACATTGTATGGGTCGGCATGGAGAACTTTAAGCGTCTCTTTGGCGAGAAAATGTTCTGGACCTCTTTTGTGAATACATTGGAGTTGAGCTTGGTTAAGTTACTGCTCAACACCTTTATGGCTGTTATCATTTCCCTGTTATTAAACGAAATGGTAAATGTAATTTTCAAGAAGGTCACACAGACAATTATTTATTTACCGCACTTTATGTCCTGGGTAGTAACAGCATCCGTGTTTACATTGATTCTGTCCTATTCCAATGCAGGTTTAGTTAACTCTGTGCTGGAAAACCTCGGTATTATTGTTGACGGTGAGGAAATCAAGTTCCTCGAATCCACCGAGTGGTGGCGTTTTACCTACTATCTGATTAACATCTGGAAGGATACCGGTTGGGGAACCATCATTTTCCTGGCCACACTGTCCGGTATCAGTCCTGAACTTTATGAGGCAGCCCAGATTGACGGTGCCAACCGTTGGCAGCGTATGAGATGGATTACCTTCCCAAGCCTTGCGAATACCATTATTACAGTATTAATTCTTAATCTGGCAAAGATTATGAATCTGTTCGAATCCGTATTCGTATTAACCAATAACCAGGTAACCGACGTATCCCAGGTATTACAGACCTATGTATACGATATGACCTTCGGTTCCGGCGCAGACTACGGTTTCTCCACGGCGGTTGGTTTCTTCCGTTCCGTTGTAGGATGTCTGCTGGTTATTGTATGTAACTATGCAAGTAAAAAAGTCCGCGGACGCGGCATTGTCTAGGAGGTATGCAGTCATGAAAAAGAATAAACTTTCCCGTGTAAGCATTGCCTCCCTGGTACTTTGTGTTTTAGCGATAGCAGCATTTTTTCTTCCGCTGAGTACCGGCAGTGCCATGACGGATTTATCTTTAAAGTATGCATTCAACATTGTTGATGTTGTAAAAATTATTTTTAATCCGGGTACTTTTACCGGAGAGGCTACCTTTGTATTTACAGCTCCTTTCCTGATGTCCTGTATCGGTCTGGTACTGGCGTTTATCGCCCTGATTGTTATGATTGTGCTGATTTTGCGCGGCGCAGCAAACGGCGTAAAGAGAGTACTGGCTGTCTGCATCCTGTTTGTAACCCTGTTTATGGGCCTGTTATATAACTCCTACATGACAAGCATTGCCATGCCGGTATATGACGCAAACGACAGCTCCGTGGTATTAAAGGAAGCAAACAATTTCTATGAAAAAGAGATTTTGTTTGATATCCAGTTAAAGTCCAGAACCAGCTCCCCAAACAGCTGGAAGAGACCGATTGAAAAGTTTATTACGGCGCTTCCTGAAGTTTTTCCGGAAAGCGGGAACCTGGATGAAATGACTGCAAAGCTTACCGAACTGGCTACCTATTCCGAAGGCTTTGATTATACAGCATCTACTGCTGATAAAAAGAAAGCCAATACTCATATTTTGGAAGAGTTACTGGAAATGATTCCGGTGGAACAGCAGCAGGAGGTATTTGCAACTTACTTCGGACAGAGAACAAAAGAGGTTTCTTCTGTTACCTCTACCTACGGTATCGGCTATTTTATTGCAGTGGTACTGATGGTATGCTTAGCAGGAACCTGTTATTCCGAGCGCAGTAAGGAAGGCTACAAGAACAACGGTATTCCTGCAAATTGCATGTTTGTTGGTTTAATGAGTCTGACTCTGGGCTTGTTGCTTCTGTATCCGATTTTTAATGCCAGCGGTTTAACAACAGGCTTTACCAAGACTTCCGTACTGTTTGCTTTATTCTCCCTGCCTAAGGTACTGGATATGAGAACAACAGCAGTAACTCTTGGCGTAAACCCGGATGTAATGAACCAGGCATGGATTACCATTGCAACCGTACTCCTTGTAGTTTCCATGGTTTGCATGGTAGTATTTATTGTAATGGCAGCAAGAAAGAGTCATCTGAAGCTTCGTAAGGTGTTCAGTATTGCAGCGGCTGTACTTTTAACAGCAAGCAGTTTGTTACTTGGTTCCGGTTTGGGCCAGAACGGTGTGTTTAACGAAAAGCTTGGCGAGTATGTGGGCAATCTCCAGATTGACGGATTTTTCTTCTTCATTCTGGCACTGGCTATTGCATCTGCCATTGTACCGTTTACCGTATATATCGATAAAGAACGCTTTAAGGTGTTCTCCATCGTAAACGTAATTATCTTCCTGGTAGTATGTGCTTTTATTTTGGTACCGCTTTGGAAAGTACTGGTAGACTCCCTGGATGCCCAGGCAGGATACGGTCTCAGAATGTGGCCGAAGGAATTTTCCGTGACAGGTTATGCAACCATCGTAACCAACGTGGCAATCCGCCGTCCGTTCCTGATTTCCGTATTAACCACCGTTTGCGGAACCTTCCTTGGACTTACCCTTTCTACACTGGGTGCTTATGTACTGATCCAGTTTGAAATGCCGGGCAGAAACTTACTTGCCAACATGCTGTTATTCACCATGATTTTCCAGGCAGGTATGATTCCTACTTATCTGTTAATGACAAAGATTGGTCTGTACAATTCCCTGTGGGTAGTAATTTTACTTCCTGCCATGAACGTATATAACCTGGTACTCATGAGAAACTTCTTCGAAGGTATTCCAAAGAGCTTATTTGAGTCTGCCTCCATCGACGGATGTACGCCAATGGGAACCTTCATTAAGATTGTGCTTCCGCTTTCCAAGGCAGCACTTGCTTCCATCGGTTTGATGTTTGCGGTTGCATACTGGAACGATTACACCAACTACAAGCTGTACATTTCCAACACAGAGCTGCACAACTTCCAGATGAAGCTTCGTGACATGTTCTACGGCAGCTCCGGTGCGGACGCAGTAGCAGGTGCCAACACCGAAACCTTAAAGAATGCGGCTATCATGGTAGCAATCCTGCCATTCATGATTGCGTATCCGTTCCTGCAGAAGTACTTCGTTAAGGGCGTTAACGTAGGTGCGGTAAAAGAGTAGTTTTACTTGTTTATAAAGGAGCAATATGATATAATAAAGGCTGTGAAAATGCTTACAAGTGTTTTCACAGCCTTTATTTTTTTGAATATATGTGCGAAATTTGCGGAGTGAAAAAAGCGGTAGTTAATCGGAACAGACTAACAAAATATAATCGATTCAGGAGGTATATAACATGGCAATTAATTCAATTGATGCAGAGGACGATCAGTTTGCATATCGTTATGACACACAGCTGTTAATTGACAGAAGAGACAAAGATTTAGATGAGGATGAAATTTCTGACTATATTTTGGAACATTTTGAGGGAAATAGTTTGATTGCTGCAGGTGATGAAGATTTAATAAAAATTCATTTTCATACAAATGAACCATGGAAAATTTTAGAATACTGCAATTCTATTGGAGAAATTTACGATATTGTTGTGGAAGATATGATAAGGCAGGCGAACGGAATGCAGGGATAAATAGTAATGGACATAAAAGCAAGAGCAAAAAAATTAAAAACAGACATTCCCGCCATCTTTTTGGCATTGAAAGATAAAGAGACCTCATGGATTGCAAAAATTTTTGCGGGAATTACCGTTGTTTATGCGCTGTCACCTATTGATTTTGTGCCGGATTTTATACCTGTATTGGGGTATCTGGATGATGTGATTTTGTTGTCGATGTTAGTGGCGTTGACACTTAAATTTATTCCGGAAGATGTGCTGGAAAGACACCGCAAGCAGGCAGAAGGAATGTGGCAGGACGGAAAGCCGAAGAAGTGGTATTATGCGATACCTGTGGTTTTAATCTGGGCTATAATAATTGTTTTAATCGTAAAAATGGTATGGTAAGGAGACCAACTATGAAAAGTCAATAGGAAAATAAATAGTTTTCAAAAAAGTTTATGACTAAAAAAGTGTATAGGAAATAAAGCTCCCAAAGGGCGCTTATAAAAATTAAATATAGTTGAACAGGTAAAGACTTAGGCTAAATGAAATGCAACATTATTGGTTAACATCTTGTGGATAACACGTACCAGCTTATGAGCTACATGTCCTAACGCTCCGTAATGGCGGCGTCCCTGAGAAATTTTCAGGTCATAATAATCCTTGAAGGTTCGATTGACCAGAGTAATCTGCCAGGCAGCGTTAATTAGGGCGTAACGGAGTAGCTTGGAGCCACGTTTGGACATTCTGGTTCTGGCAGCTTTGAAGTTGCCGGACTGGTATACAGATGGGTCAAGACCGGCATAAGCAAGAAGCTGACAAGGCTTTTCGAATCGGGAAATATCGCCGATTTCACCAAGAATCATGGCACCGTTTAAAGCACCGATACCCGGAATGGTTTTGATAACGGAATCCATGCGGTTCATAACCTCACGAATGGAGTTTTCTACATCGGCAAGCTGTTCGGTATACATTTCTATCTGCTGAATGGATTGAAAAATCTGTAAAGATAGTGTATCATTCTTTATACCGACAGAATGCGATGCAAGCTCTTTTAATTGTACAGCATGAGACTGTTTAAAGTGTCCGTGAGAGGACTTAGATAAAAGGTTGGTGAGCCTTGTGAGATGCATTTTAGCTATTCTGTCGGGATTGGGTTGAGTTTTAAGCAGCTCATAGCAGGCCTTTCCGTGAATGCCGGACTTGAAAAAGTACTGGAGTTCCGGGAATAACAAATCCACATAAGTCACAAGTTGAATTTTAACCTTTGTCCTTGCCTTCATAAGTTTTTGGCGGAAGCGGCAGAGGTTTTTTAATTGCAGAGAATTATAGTCCTGCTCGGTAAAAAGCCGGTATTCCTCCATCTTTAACGCTTTGGAAATCAGGTAGGTGTCTTCGGAATCGGTTTTGGTTTTTCTGATTTTACCCTTTCTGAGAACCGAGGTTTGGATAGGATTAATGATGCAGATATGGAATCCTCTGGTATAAAGAAAACAGGTCAGATTTTCTGCATAGTGTGCGGTAGATTCCATGCCGATGAGCAGGTCATCCTGAGAAAAGGAAGTCAGGTGCTTCAGAAGTGTTTGGAATCCGGAATGGTCGTTCTGGAACTCAAAAGGTTCCACAAGGATTACACCATCAGAATCCACGAAGGAAGCACAATGGTTGAGCTTGGCCACATCAATGCCAACGTAAATCATAGAAATATCTCCTTTGCAGTTAATCACTGTGTTCGTCCACCTGGTTTTATCATCATAAACTTGCGTGACATGAAAGTTCAAAGACTTATCCAACTATAAATGATTCAGATAAAACTGTGGCAATACACTCCTTTAAATAGTCGAAGCTATAAGATAAAAATAAAAAGTCCACAGTGTTACTATTGATTATATCAGAGTTGAGAAGAAAGGAGCGTATTGATGTATTTCAGTGTAAATACATCATACAAG
>JAGBCB010000033.1 GCA_017938145.1 Lachnospiraceae bacterium | reverse complement strand
CGTTCATCCTGAGCCAGGATCAAACTCTCATGTTGAAATGTTTGTTTCCTCTCAGAACTCACTCTGGCTTCTTATTCCTAAAAAGCAAAGGTTCGTTCCGTACATCTTTCGATGTTTTACTGTTTCTAAGGTAGACATAACTGTCTGTTCTTAGAATGAAAATTCATTGAATTTTCAGGGTTGTTTCACTGTTTAATTATCAAGGTCCCAAGCGGAATGTTCCATTCCGCTGCAATCGGCTTCGCCGGATTGCTGTGCTGCTTTCGCAAGCGACTCGTTTATCTTACCACAACTCATTTTCATTGTCAAGCACTTTTTTAAAGTTTTTGAAAAAGTTTTTTGAATTGTTTTAACGATTTGCTCATTTCAAACAGCTTTGCTATGTTACCACAGGATTTGTGGTTTGTCAACAATATTTTTTCTTATTGTTGAACGGAGATGGAGGGATTTGAACCCTCGCGCCGGTCGCCCGACCTACACCCTTAGCAGGGGCGCCTCTTCAGCCACTTGAGTACATCTCCTTGCCTGAAAATTCGCTACCAAGGTATTGATTTTTCATTGCAACAGGCATAGTTATTACGCCAGTGCAAAATCTAGTTTAGCAAAGAAAGCCCTTTCTGTCAACGGTTTTTTCGCTTTTTTTGAAAATAATTTTTGTTATTGTTTATATAGTAGACACAATATAAAAAGTATACTAGATGTTGTACTGTATCATTTTTTTGATTTTATAACAAAAGTCTTTTATTGATTAATGTAATTTACTATTAAAGATATTAATTCTTTCTTATATTCTTTTTTTTCATAAATCAGTTCATCATAAATGACATATATTCTAATTTTCGGACATACAATATATATTTCATCAATATGGTATTTTTCATTTAGAGAAATCACTTTAATATTATCTATTGATGAAATTTCTTCTATACATTTATAATTTGTTTTTTTATATTTTCCATTGAAATAATATAATTGTGTTCTATCTATTTCTCTTTTGTTATCTATAACTCCATAGCTGTTATCATCTATATTAATATATATTTCATTTTTCTTATTTACATAGCTACATACTATATAAGTAAAAAAAAATATTAGTATAATAAACATCATTAATCTTAATATTTTTTTCATTTTCCTACATAGTTATATCAGAGGAAGCACATTTTCCTCTGATATAACTTTTCTCCCAAATTAGGTTATTCAGTTACTGTATAACTAAAGCTACATGTATAGTCCACAGGAATTATATAAGTTGCACCTGCTATACTTAATCCATCTCCTGGTTCATATAAATTGTATTTTGTTTCTGTATTAAATGAATATACTACTCCGTCTTCATAATACATCTTTTGTAATGCTGGAGATTCATAAAAATATATTGTATCTGCTGTTGAGCTTGACGCATTTCCTCTAATAGTACTCCAAGTACTCCATATTTTTGTTGCTGTATTATTTCCTATCCATCTTAACATTAAACTAATAATTGAATTAAATGAATATGTTTTCCCTCTACTTGTTTCTCCTTGTGTTAATGATAAAAAACAATTTTCTGATGGATCGTCATTTATTGTAGTATTAAGAATAGCATCCGTAACTGTTACAGGGTTTGTATCTTGTAATGCTGTGCACCCTAATGCTCCTGTCGTAGGATTATATACAACTGTTTCATTATAAGCAATTGCTAGACTATTAACAAGACCTGTTGTAACATTGTAATTATGAATCCAACTCATTACCACAATTATTGTCGCTATATTATTTGTTCCCATATAATAATATTGCCAATAGCTATATGGTCTATGCTTATCTTCATTATTGTGTGACCATTTATTATAACTTGTCATAGACTGAAAAATTGAGTCATCAATCATCGGGAATAAACTATATGTATTTGCTTGGTCAATATATAGATTTTTTTCACCATAAATATATTCTTTCGTTTTTAGTAATTCTAATACTTCTAAACTTTTTTCAGATAACTCTTTATTAGTTAAATCAAAATTATTTATATTCTTTCCGTCATTTGTACTAATACTATATGTATTTGTATTATCTCCTTTAAGAAAAGAATTTCCAAAAATATACTCATATTCTTTAGATAAAATTTTTTTATTTTCATATTCCTTTTTGATATTTTGTATTGGTTCTAATAAAGTGTCAAAATTAATATTTTCTAGAAATTCTTGGATATAAATCACTTTACCAGACTCTTTTTGTTTGATTGCAAAATGCAAAACCGTTTTTCCTTGTAATTCAAGTTTATGCTTCATTAAACCTATGTCACTAGCTTTTCTTTCAATTCTGAAAGAGATTACTTCGTATTTATTTGAAATAATTTCAGTTAAACCTATAATAGAAGCATTGTTTTCACCATAAAAAACCATACCAGGAAATAATTCAAAATCATAATGTAATTCTTCTTCTAAAATATTAAAACTTAGATATGCCTTATCTACATTAAAAGTCAGGTTAAAATTAGAGATTTCTACATTTTCTTCTAGTTCTTTACAAATGTCATTATTGATGTATACTCCATTAATATATTCTTTATTAAATTTTAAATTTCCCGTTTCTTGGTTAGCATGAACTTTATATTGCGTCCCAGAAAAAAAATTTAAAATCATTACAAATAATAATACTCTTGACAAATGTTTTCTTATTTTCGATGACATAAAATCTACTCCTCCTAGTTTATAAATAAATTTACAACGTACATATACATTTTATTAATAAAGTTTTCTTTAGACCATACCAAATTTGGAAAAAATCTTTTTCTATTTTTGGTATAGCTTCCTTATTAATAAAATTATATATTTTAGTAAATAATATTTTTGAAAGGACCCATTACATATGAAAATTTTAACCAATACCCTCTTTATTACTTTTACGCTTTTTTCACTCTTTACAACACAAATTCAAAACAACAATCCTCTTAATTTATGTTTTGTTTGTTCTGTTGACAAAAATTCAGACTATGAAAGTAGTACTTATGATGGAACTATTAAGCCTCATTCTTTAGAAAGAAAAGTTAAAATAATATAATTAAAGTAAATTAATTTCATCTGAATAATTTTGTACACAAAGTCTCTTTATCCTCCCTGCTCTATATTCCATATTTTGTGCTACACTCATATAATATGCTTGAACGAGTAGTTTTTTACAAGACTCTCGTTCTTCTTTTTCTAATATTTCCTTTTGTATCATTTTTTCCTTATTCCAAGCTAAATCAAAAAGTAAATCATATATTATACCTAAAATTCTTTGATTTTTAAACTCAGCTATCCCTTCATTACAATATCCAATGGATTTTTCATGTTGATATGTCATACTCATTATTTGAGATAAACCAACTAAACATAGTGTATGCCTTGAGACATAATAATCTTCATCTACATATTTTTTTTCTATATTTTTCTTTATTTGTAGAAATAATTTTTCTTCGCTTTCTATTTTATTAGTTGTGTGATACATACTTAAAATTGCAATTAATATTTCAAATTCTTCACAATTATAAGGCCATTCTTCAAAATTAATCTTATCCAAATTTGGTATAGTATATCGCAATGCCTTCCATAAATTTTCTATATGCTCTTCTTCATAAATTTGCTGCTTATAATAAGCTAACTTTGAACTCATTTCTTGTAAATATTGATTATTCCTCACATAATTATTTTCCATATATTGTTTTATTTCATCTACCTTTATTTCTGCTTCTATATACTCTTTATGAAATATATGTGCTTGTATCTCCGTTTTTAATTGTAATGCTCTATAATCTGAAACCATAATAGAAGCATAGTTTCGTTCCGGTAATTCATCCATGCATTCCATCAATCTCCAAAATATTTCTTTTTTTACTTTTACCTTCCCGTTTTCCATTCGATACAATGTTTGTGGAGAGCAAATTTCTTCACTCATTTCACAAAGTTTTTCTCTTGTTATTCCAAGTGCTTCTCTTTTCATCCGGAGTATATTTCCTATTCTATAAACTGCCATCCAAAAGCCTCCTCAATATACTTCTTCATATTTAACACCTCATATTGACCATCATAAAACTCTGCCACATAATAAGCTGTTAAATAATCTCTTAAACATTGTTTTTTTTCTTCCTCATTATTAAATCCTATTGATTCTCTAGCTTTTGCACGAAGTTCAAAAATATCATGTCTATTTTCCAATTTTGATGTATTATATAATTCATTCAATACATTATTACATATATTTATACATTTTTCATATTTTCCATTTTCATATAAACAATTCGCATAATATTTCATTGCTATACGATATGGTATCGGATACATTTTTTCTTTTTTTCGACACCACTTAAAATACTCATACATTTCTTTTAGTTTTTTTTCTCTATTTATAGATTCATCAATAAGTTCAATCATTTCTATTATACAACATAATTCTGTATTACTTAAAATTTCATTTTGTTCTACATCTTTTCTGTATTCTGGAGCAGTAATTGAAATAGCTTCATGAAATATATTTTTTATTTTATCTTTTGATATCTTATTTTTATATATTTCCAAATATCCTTTTTGTAAATATATAAACTGTCGATGAAGATCCTTTTCTCCGTGTTTTTTTTCATAAACTAATAATTTCTGTTCTACCTGTTCATATTTTTTTAGGTTAACTAAATTTCTGATTTCTTCTCTTTGCATATATTCATCATAATCTTTGTTATCTAATACAAACTCATATTCAGATTTAGAAATTTTCATACGTTCTAGTAAAGCTTCTATCATAATATAGTCTACTACTCGTTCTCCAGTTTCTATTCGTGATAATGTAGAAATTGAACAAATACCACGACATATTTCCTCCATGGTATAGCCTTTTGCTTCTCTTGCAGCATGTATAAATAGTCCCGGTTCATTATCTACTAAATACCATTTATCATTCATATTTACTTCATACTCCTAATGAAACAAAACCGGGACCTAACCCCGGAGCATCCTTACGCCCTCGGAAACTAAATGTCCCGGTTTTACTTTTATTATTCTGTTATTTCTTCGCTCTCTGCATTTTCTTCTGTTACTTCTTCATCATCTACCACTTCTGCATTTTCATCCAAAAGCTGGGCTTCCATCTGTTCGGTATTCATTGCTTCTTTTACTCTTGCAATGCTTGCCACGCGGATACCCTTTTCGTTATCAATGTTGATTAACTTAACTCCGGAAGTATTTCTGCCAACAATACTAATATCGCTAACCAGCATACGGATAATAATACCTTCATTAGTAATAATCATCATCTCGTTTTCCAGGCTGAGAATCTTTGCACCTACAACATCACCGGTCTTTTCGATAATCTTGTAACACTTGACACCCTTACCTCCACGGCGCTGTGCGGAAAATTCGTTAACATCGGTAAGCTTACCGTAACCAAATTCGGAAGCTACCAGAACATATTCACCCTGGCTTGTCAGCTGCATGGAAACAACCTCATCACCTTCAGAAAGTGTCATACCGATAACACCCATAGAGCTTCTGCCGGTTGCACGTACATCCTGCTCGTTGAAGCGGATACTCATACCGTGTTTGGTAATTAACAAAATATCCTTCTGGTTATTGGTTGCCTTTGCACCGATAAGTAAGTCGTCGTCCTTTAAGTTGATAGCCTGAATACCAGTCTTTCGGATATTGGCAAAATTCTTAATCTTTGTTTTCTTAACAATACCGGACTTGGTAGCTAAGAATAAGTAACGTTCTTCATCAAATTCCTTCAGGGCAATGCCTGCGGTTACCTTTTCACCCGGCTGCAGCTGCAACAGATTGATAATTGCGGTACCTCTTGCGGTTCGGCTTGCTTCCGGAATTTCGTAAGCCTTGATACGGTATGCACGACCCTTATTGGTAAGGAACATAATATAATGATGTGTAGTCGTCATAAACATATCTTCGATATAGTCTTCTTCGATGGTCTGCATTCCCTTAATGCCCTTGCCGCCACGGTGCTGTGCCTTGAAGTTATCTACGGTCATACGCTTAATATATCCAAGGCGTGTAATAGCAACTACGGTATTTTCATCAGGAATTAAATCTTCATCGGTGAAGTCATCCATATCAATGCCGATAGAAGTTCTTCTGTCATCACCGTACTTATCACGGATAACACCGATTTCTTCTTTAATAACGCCAAGAAGAACCTTTTCGTCGGAAAGAATTAACTTGAATTCTTCAATCTTCTTCATGAGATCAGCATATTCCTGCTCTAAGCGCTCTCTTTCCAAACCGGTAAGAGCACGGAGACGCATGTCCACAATAGCCTGGGCCTGGGCATCATCCAAACCAAAGTTTTCCATTAACTGAAGCTTTGCTTCTGCCACATTTTTTGCTGCACGGATGATTTTGATAACCTCATCAATATGATCTAATGCAATCAGTAAGCCCTTTAAAATGTGAGCACGTTCTTCTGCTTTGTTTAAGTCGTACTTTGTACGTCTGGTAACAACGTCTTCCTGATGACGAAGGTACACACTTAACGCATCGTATAAATTCAGTACCTTAGGCTCATTATCTACCAGTGCCAGCATAATTACACCAAAGGTATCCTGCAGCTGGGTATGCTTATACAACTGATTTAAAACAACATTCGGATTCACATCACGGCGAAGCTCAATGCAGACACGCATACCGCTTCTGTCGGATTCATCACGAAGTTCGGTAATACCGTCAATCTTTTTTTCCTTAACAAGTTCCGCAATCTTTTCAATCAGACGAGCCTTGTTTACCATATAAGGAAGTTCCGTAACTACAATACGGTTTTTACCGTTTGCCATCGGTTCAATATCGGTTACCGCACGAACCTTGATTTTACCACGGCCGGTCCGATAAGCCTCATTGATACCTCTGGTACCGATAATTGTAGCACCTGTTGGGAAATCAGGACCTTTTACAATGGTCATAAGTTCATCGATAGTAGTTTCTTTATCTTCTACCTTATTATCGATAATTCTAATTACCGCATCAATTACTTCCCGCATATTATGAGGCGGAATATTGGTTGCCATACCTACCGCAATACCGGAAGTTCCGTTTACTAAAAGATTCGGAAAACGGGACGGAAGAACAAGAGGTTCTTTTTCTGTTTCATCAAAGTTAGGAATGAATGTAACGGTATCTTTATTGATATCGGATAACATTTCCATAGAAACCTTACTAAGACGGGCTTCTGTATATCGCATAGCTGCGGCTCCGTCACCATCCACAGAACCAAAGTTTCCGTGACCGTCAACCAGTGGATAACGAGTAGACCAATCCTGCGCCAAATTTACTAATGCGCCATAAATGGAGCTGTCACCATGCGGATGATATTTACCCATGGTATCACCGACAATACGGGCACATTTACGATGTGGCTTATCAGGACCGTTATTTAATTCTATCATGGCGTACAGAATACGTCTCTGTACCGGCTTTAAACCATCTCTTGCATCCGGCAGGGCGCGGGCAACGATAACAGACATCGCATAGTTGACATACGATGTTTCCATCGTTTTTCGTAAATCAACTTCCTGCACCTTGTCAAAAATATGTTCATCCATTTAGCTAATCCTCCATCTTATGCATTAAAGTCTAAGTTCTGAACGTATTTTGCGTTTGCTTCAATAAATTCTCTTCTTGGTTCTACTTCATCACCCATTAATGTAGTAAAGGTGAGGTCTAATTCAGAAGTAGATTCTTCGTCGATATTAACTTTTAATAAAATTCTTTTTTCCGGATCCATGGTAGTTTCCCAAAGCTGCTCTGCATCCATTTCACCAAGACCTTTGTATCGCTGAATTTTATTATTCTGGTCACGACCGATTTCTACGAGAATCTTATTTAATTCTTCGTCACTGTAGGCATACCATACATTTTTGTTTTTTTCCACTTTATAAAGTGGTGGCTGTGCCAGGTAAACATAACCCTGACGGATAAGTTCCGGCATAAAGCGATATAAGAATGTAAGCATTAATGTTGCAATATGTGCACCGTCTACGTCGGCATCGGTCATAATAATAATCTTATGATAACGGAGCTTACTGATATCGAAATCTTCGCCGATACCGGTACCGAATGCAGTAATCATGGAACGAATTTCCTGATTGCCGAGGATTCGGTCAAGTCTTGCCTTTTCTACATTTAAGATTTTACCGCGCAGAGGAAGGATTGCCTGTGTTGCTCTGGAACGGGCCGTCTTTGCGGAACCGCCCGCAGAGTCACCCTCTACGATGTAAATTTCACAGTTTTTAGGATCTTTATCGGAACAGTCAGCAAGCTTACCAGGAAGACTCATACCGTCTAAAGCAGACTTTCTTCTTGTTAAATCTCTTGCCTTTCTTGCAGCGTCACGAGCACGCTGGGCAAGAACCGCCTTTTCACAGGTTGCCTTAGCAACTGCAGGATTCTGTTCGATAAAGTAGCGGAGCTTTTTACCAACAACTTCTTCTACCGCACCTCTTGCTTCACTGTTACCAAGCTTCTGCTTTGTCTGACCTTCAAACTGAGGCTCGGAAATTTTAACGCTGATAATGGCTGTTAAACCTTCACGGATATCTTCACCGGATAAATTAGCTTCGTTATCTTTTAAGAACTTCTTTTCTCTTGCATAATCATTAAAGATTTTAGTAAGAGCATTCTTAAAACCAACTAAATGAGTACCGCCCTCCGGTGTTGTAATATTATTTACGAAACTGTAACAGCCTTCGTTATAACCATCGTTATGCTGCATGGCAACTTCGACATAAACTCCATTCTTTTCACCCTCACAGTAAATTACTTCCGGATATAATGCAGCTTTTCCCTTATTTAAATATTCTACGTATTCCTTAATACCGCCTTCATAATGGAACGTCTTTTCCTTTTTCTGGCCTTCTCTCTTGTCACGGAAGATAATTTTTATTCCTTTTGTTAAGAACGCCATTTCACGGAGACGCTGGCGAAGAGTATCATAATCAAATACGGTTTCTTCAAAAATAGTATCGTCCGGCATAAAGGTAATGGTAGAACCTGTTCTTTCAGAAGTACCGATTTCTTCTAACGGAGTTACCGGTTTACCTCGTTCATAACGCTGTTTATACATTTTGCCGTCTTTTTCAACCACAACTTCCAACCAGTTGGAAAGAGCATTAACAACAGACGCACCTACACCGTGAAGACCACCGGATACCTTGTATCCTCCACCGCCAAACTTACCGCCGGCATGCAGAATAGTAAATACTACTTCAACCGTAGAAATACCCTTTTTCTTATTAATTTCTACCGGAATACCACGACCGTTATCAATAACAGTTACAGAATTATCCGCATTAATAGAAACATCAATTTTATCACAGTATCCTGCCAATGCCTCATCAATAGCATTATCTACAATTTCATATACAAGGTGATGAAGACCTCTTGCAGAAGTACTGCCGATGTACATACCCGGTCTTTTTCTTACGGCTTCCAGACCTTCCAAAATTTGAATTTGTTCTGCTCCGTATTCGTTGCTCATCTTAATCCTCCTCGTTTTCCTTCTGTTCATTTACTATTCCGTTTACTACATGGAAAATATGATTGAATCTCTTTCTGTCTCCTACAAATTCTTCTAATCCGGTACAGGTAATCATAGTCTGAATTCCATCCATACTGTTTAGAAGATAATGCTGGCGTTTACGGTCCAGTTCCGATAAAACATCATCCAGTAAAAGAACCGGGTTTTCACCGATTTTTTTTCGGACAAGTTCAATTTCTGCTAATTTTAATGATAAAGCAGCCGTTCTTTGCTGGCCTTGGGAACCAAATAGTTTTAGATTTTCTTCTCCTATAAAGAAACTGATATCATCTCTATGAGGACCACAGCCGGTAGCTTTTCTGAAAATATCCTGCTCTCTTGTTTTTTTTAGTTTTTCTGCCATATCATCCGAAGAAACATTTTTTTCATATCCGATGGATAATTTTTCTTTTCCGCCGGAAAGAGTGCTATGTATTTCTCCTACCAGTTCATTCATTTCGGAAAGAAACTGTTCTCTTCCTTCAATAATTTTAGTTCCGTATTCGCATAACTGCTGATCCCAAATTTCTAAGGTATCATGCAGACTGCTGTTAAAAGATATCTGCTTTAATAAATTATTTCTTTGATTTAAAATTTTGTTGTAATTGGATAAATAATATAAATACAGCTTGTTTAACTGGCACAACTCCAAATCCATGAAACGGCGCCGTTCTCCCGGACCGTTTTTTATCATGCTCAAATCCTCAGGAGAAAAAAACACCACATTCATAAGTCCAAAAAGTTCTGTAGACTTTTTGATTGGAATTCCGTCTATTGCCACACCCTTTGTTTTATTTTTCTTTAAATGCATATCGATACGATGAGGAACACCTTTTTTTTCGAGATGCATCCGGATGTGTCCTTCCTCTTCACCAAGCTTTATCATATCCCGGTCTTTGCTGCCTTTATGGGATTTGGTAGTGCTACACACATAAATCGACTCTAAAATATTAGTCTTTCCCTGGGCATTGTCACCATAAAAAATATTTACCTGGTCCGATAAAGGAAGATTTAAACTTTCATAATTTCTGAAATTGTGTAGTTCAATCTGTTTTACTATCATTTTACGATTCTGATTTCTTCGCCCCTAAAGGAGACCACGTCTCCGTCGTAGAGCTTTTTGCCTCTCTGAAATTCGGTTTCGCCGTTTACCATTACTTCACCGTTCTGAATAACGATTTTGGCTTCTACTCCGGATTCTACCAAACCTGCCGCTTTTAAAGCCTGGCCAAGTTTAATGTATTCTTCCCATAATGCAATAACTTCCATAATTATTTGCTCCTTTTATCTGACTACACCTAAGTTTACAGGAAGAATCAAGTAAATATAGCTTTCTTCTGCATTCTTAATAAAGCAAGGTGCCTTTGGATTTGTCATATACAATGTAACTTCTTCGTCATCAATTACACGAAGTGCTTCGATAAAGAACTTAGGATTGAAACCAATTAATAAGTTTTTACCTTCTTTTACGATTTCCATATCTTCGTTCATGGAACCAAGAGAAGAATTTACACGAAGCTCCATGGAACTTTCGGTAATAGCAAGAATAATCGGTTTCTTTTCGGATTCTTTGATTAAAAGGGTTGCTCTGTCGATACACTCTAAGAACATCTTACGGTTGATGGTAAGCTTTGTCTCGTAGTCACCGGAAAGCATCTGGTTAATCTTGTAATATTCGCCTTCAATTAATCTGGAAAGAACGATGGTATTGTCAAACTCAAATAAAATATGACGCTCGGAAAAATAAATACGTACTTCGTTTTCTAATTCACCGGAAAGAATTTTGCTGATTTCATTTAAGGTCTTACCCGGAACAATTACCTTAGTATCCTTATACTCATCCTTTAAGAAAATCTTACGGATGGAAATACGAAGACCGTCTAAGGAAACAACTTTAAACTCATTACCGTTGATTTCGAATAATTCACCGGTCATAATCTTGTTGCTTTCGTTATCAGAAATAGAAAATACAGTCTGACGGATAATTTCTTTTAAAGAAAACTGGGACAGAATTAATGGCTCATTCTTTTCCATCTTTGGAAGAGCCGGGAATTCTTCGCCACTCTTACCTGCAATAGTAAATACGGATTTTTCGCAGCTGATGGTTGTCATATAGTTTGCATCTGTTTCAATTACAACATCACTGTCAGGAAGCTTTCTTATAATATCAGAGAAAATCTTTGCGTTGATAGCAACACTGCCGGCAGTGGTAATTAAACCGTTAACAACTGTTTCGATACCGAGTTCCATATCGTTTGTAATAAACTTAATGGTACTGTCGGTAACTTCAATAATGATACACTCTAAAATAGGCATAGTAGACTTTGCAGGTACTGCCTTTAATGCAATATTTACACTATTTAAAATTTCTGTTTTCTTACATGTAATTTTCATGTGAATATCTCCCTTCGGATGTTTTGTTAATATCGTTTTTGATGCGAAATCTGTAATATATATTTATAAATTAATTACAGAAGTTACAGTAGGGAATGTGAATTTGTGAGTAAGTCAAATAATGCAGATAAATAAAGGATTATTTGAAAAAATTCCTTGTGAAAACAGATTGAAAATAGTTGTGATAAAATGTGGGTTATTAAAATTAAAATTATTTAAAAAATAAGTTATTCACATAGTATCACAGGTTATCCACAAGTAAAATTCACATTTCTGGGGGTAATATAGAATGTGTTTCTTCTATATTAATATAATAATTATAAATTTATTTTTTTAACAAGGATATCAAGTACGTTTTGAAGAGAGGTATCGTTCTTGGCAATATCATCTTCAATTTTTTTAACCGCATGCATAACCGTGGTATGATCTTTATCGCCGATGGCTTTTCCGATATCGACAAGAGCCATATTTAAATACTTACGGCACATGTACATGGCAATTTGTCTTGGATATGCAATTTTGTTGCTGCGGTTTTTAGAGTAGATTTCCTGTGGTGTCAAACTGAAGTGGTCGGCCACGATATCTACAATGTAAGAAGGGGTCACTGTATGTCCCGCATCTGCGCTGATATAATCCTGGATTGCTTCTACAACCAGGTCCATATTGATTTCTTTTTTCTTTAACCGGGATAAGGCAATTAACTTACTTAAGCTACCTTCCAATTCACGGATATTGGATTTTACATTAGTGGCAATGTATTCTAAAATGTGAGGTTCAATATAAATTCCGTCAGCCTCAATCTTTTTATTTAAAATTGCCATTCGAGTTTCAAAATCAGGACTTTGGATATCAGCGATGATTCCCCATTCAAAACGGGAACGGAGTCGTTCTTCTAAAGTTTTGATTTCTTTAGGAGGACGGTCACTGGAAAGAATAATCTGCTTCTTTGCTTCGTGCAAAGCATTGAAGGTGTGGAAAAATTCTTCCTGCGTACTTTCTTTACCGCTGATAAACTGAATATCGTCGATTAACAATACGTCGATGTTACGGTATTTGTCACGGAATTCCATGGTAGTATTGTTACGGATGGACTGAATAAGTTCGATGGTGAACTTTTCGCTGGTGACATACATAACCTTGGCATCCGGATTACTCTCTAATATGTAGTGAGCAACGGAATGCATTAAATGGGTTTTTCCAAGACCAACGCCACCGTATATAAATAACGGATTGTATTCGGTTGCCGGACTTTCTGCTACGGCAAGAGCAGCTGCATGGGCAAATTTATTATTATTACCGATAACGAAGGTATCAAAGGTGTATTTTGGATTTAAATTATTATAGCTTTCATTTTTAGGCTTTACAGGAGCAGCTTCTGCAGGTGCATTACTCAGTAAAATATATTGAAGTTCAAATTCCTGATCGAACATTTCTGCAATAGCGGTCTTTAAAAACTGGCCGTATTTGTTTTTTATAAAATCCAGCATAGAAGCTGCAATTTTTGTATCATCTACGGAAATGATGATTGTATTATCTTTAACAGAATGCACGGACAATGGCAGCAACCATGTGCGATATGCAACATCTGTAATGTTATATTCTGTTTTCATGAACTCTAAAATATCATTCCATTTTTCTTTAATTATTTTTTCCATAGAGTCCTCCATTTTCTTATAGCATACCTAATTTATTATATCAAAAAAATCGAAAAAATGCAAACAATATAAGTTATATATTAATAAGGAAAGAAAAAATTTTTAAAAGAAAAATTTATAGACTATAATTTGTATAAAAAAGTAAAAGAAAATCTATATCTTGTAGTCGTGAAAAATACTTAAAAAATTGCTTGACGGAACGGTTTTTTTCTACTATAATAAGCATGTTATTTATTTATAATAGACGAAATATGCACAAGGTTTTACGTGTATTTTTAATAGGAATGAAGGAGGTGTAACGACATGGCAAAGATGACATTCCAGCCTAAGAAGAGACAGAGAGCAAAGGTTCATGGATTCCGTTCCAGAATGAGCACAGCTAACGGAAGAAAGGTTTTATCCGCAAGAAGAGCAAAGGGCAGACATAAAATTTCCGCATAAGGTCGCAGAAACTGTGACCTTTTCTCTTCCTTTTTGTAAGAGTGAAGGAGATACTTAGCATTGGCAGAGTCAATTAAGAAAAACGACGAATTTAAAACAGTATATCAATGTGGTAAATCTTATGCTAACAAGTATCTGGTAATGTATATTCACAGGAATAACATGGAGAAAAACCGGCTTGGAATATCCGTAAGTAAAAAAGTCGGTAACAGCGTAGTAAGACACAGAATTGCCAGGCTGTTAAGAGAGAGTTTTCGGTTGAATGATGAGAAGTTCCATAGTGGTTGGGACATGGTTGTTGTAGCGCGAGTGGGCGCAAAAGGAAAAAATTACAGTGATATAGAAAGTGCATTTTTGCATTTGGCAAAGCTGCACAAAATTTTGAAAAATGAAGCAGTTACTGATTCAATTAGTTAGAATATATCAAAAGTATATATCTCCTTTAAAGGGTCGGCCAACATGTATTTATGTGCCTACCTGTTCTCAGTATGCAATCGAGGCATTAGAAAAATATGGCGTGGTAAAAGGCACGTATCTTGCCGTTAGAAGGATACTTCGTTGTCATCCTTTTCATAAGGGCGGATATGATCCTGTACCTTAGCCATTTTTTTGTTTTATGAAAGTGAAATCAAGAGCGAAACAACCCGTTTTTGATAATTTAGGAGGAACAATAAGTTGGAATTATTAGTATTGACCAAGGTTGGCGGTTTTTTAGGACCGTTTGCAACTATTTTCGGATGGATTTTTAATTTATTGTATATTTTATTAGATAAAATATATGGATTATTCAGTGATGAAAGAAGTGGAATTGTTGCAATTACAGTAATTTTATTTACTGTTGTAACGAAGTTACTTATGACTCCTTTAACTATTAAGCAGCAGAAGTTTTCAAAAATGTCCAGCATTATGAATCCTGAGCTGACTGAAATTCAGGAGAAGTATAAAAATAAGAAAAATGACGAAAAAGCAATGCGTATGATGCAGATGGAGCAGCAGGCTGTGTATGATAAGTACGGTACAAGCCCAACAGCAGGTTGTCTTCCTATGTTGATTATGTTCCCGCTTATGTTTGCTTTATATCGTATTATTTATGCAATTCCGGCATACGTACCGGATATTTACGAATTGTATAATACAATTGCAGAAGGAATCAAAAATCAGGATTATTTTGCATATATGTCCGAAATGGCAACTACTCTTGCTGTTCAGACAAAGAACTTTTCCGAAATGAGCGAAGGTGTTTTTACAAATGCTCACCTGGTTGATATCATGACAAAATTCGGTTCTGACCAGTGGACAGCATTGGCAGAACAGTTTCCGTCTGTTGCTGATATTATTAATGTAAATGCAGAGCAGATTAATGCAATGCACTCTGTATGGGGTTTTAATCTTTTAAATACACCGCAGCATTATGGTTTCAGTTTAGCATTATTAATTCCTGTTTTGGCTATCGTAACACAGTTATTCCAGTCTATGCTTTCTATGGCAAAGACAAAAAATAACAACAAAAAGGGCGAAGAAAATGCAATGGTACAGAGTATGAACAGTATGATGTACATTATGCCTTTCATGTCCGGTTTTATGTGTTGGATGTTCCCTATTTGTGTTGGTATTTACTGGGTAGCTAGTACTGTTGTTACAATTATTTATCAGTTCTTTATCAATCGCCATATTGATAAAATGGACATGGATGAAATGATTCAGCAGAATGTTGAAAAAATGAATAAGAAGAGAGAAAAGATGGGTATTGCATCCGGTAATCAGATGGCTGAGCTTGCTAAGATGCAGACAAAGTCTATTGATTCTTATACAAAGGCTGAGCCAAAGAAGAGTTCTACTTCTTCTTATGCAAATGCTACAGGTAAGAGTTATACATCGGAAACGACATCTTCCGCAAATACAGAGAAAAAGTCTGTTTCCGGTTATGCAAACATGTTAAAGAAAGATTAAGAGGGATGAAAAATGAGAAATTGGATTGAGGTTACAGCTAAGACAGTAGAAGACGCTATTACCGATGCGTTAATTCAGTTAGGTTCCACCAGAGAAAATGTGGATATCGAAGTAGTAGAAAAAGAAACCAGTGGATTTTTAGGTTTAAATAAGAAGCCTGCAAAGGTTCGTGTAGCTTTAAAGGAGACTATGCAGGATAAGGCAGTAAATTTCTTAGAAGATATTTTTAAGTTAATGGAAATCCAGTCCGAAATCGCTGTAGATTACAACGAAGAAGAAAAGACCATGAACATCAACATTATTGGTGAAGATATGGGTGTTCTTATCGGTAAGAGAGGCCAGACTTTAGACTCTCTTCAGTATCTTGTTAGTCTTGTAATTAACAAAGAAAGCGAAGATTATATCAAGGTTAAGTTAGATACCGAAAATTACAGAGAAAGAAGAAAAGAAACTTTAGAAAACCTGGCAAAGAATATTGCTTATAAGGTTAAGAAGACAAGAAAGAGCGTTGCTTTAGAGCCAATGAATCCATATGAAAGAAGAATCATTCACTCTGCTCTTCAGAACGACAAGTTTGTAGAAACCCACAGTGAAGGTGAAGAACCATATCGTAAGATTGTAGTTACTTTAAAGAAGGGTGTTAAGGACTACAGCAGAAACTATGGTTACAACAAGAACAGCTACCGCAAGGGAAGCTACGGTAAGTCAAATTACCGCAAGCAGACCTATCAGTATGGAAATACAGAAGAAACAGAAACTCCGGTAGAGAAGACAGAAGAATAGTACTATAAAGGTGTCTCAGGAGATGGGGCACCTTTTTCTGTATATCGCATTTTTTATTTAAAAATAATCAGAAGGGAATGCAGCTATGAGAAATAAAGATACAATTGCAGCAATTGCAACAGGAACAACCAATGCCGGTATCAGTATTATCCGAATCAGCGGTACCGATGCAATTTCCGTTGCCGATGCGATTTTTGTTTCAAAAAAAGGAAAGAAAAAATTATCTGAAGTAAAAACTCATACGCTGCATTACGGTTCTGTTTTTGATGGAGAACTTATGGTAGATGAAGTATTGGTGTCTGTCATGAAAGCGCCAAATACTTATACTACAGAGGATATTGTAGAAATCAATTGTCATGGTGGTATTATTGTTACAAAGAAAATTTTAGAACTGGTGTTACGTCATGGTGCCAGAATTGCCGAACCGGGAGAATTTACCAAACGGGCTTTTTTAAACGGTCGTATTGATTTATCCCAGGCTGAGGCAGTTATTGATTTAATTCATGCAACGAATGAGCAGGCAGTGAAAAATTCCGTCCGTCAATTAAACGGTAATTTATGCAGAAAGATTAAAGAAATCAGAGATTCTGTGCTTCGGGATACTGCTTTTATTGAAGCTGCTTTGGATGATCCCGAGCATATTTCCCTGGATGGTTTTACAGATACATTAACAGAACATACGGAAGCTAACTTAAAAGAAATAAATGTGCTTTTGAAAAATGCCGAGGATGGAAAAATCATTAAAGAAGGTATCCGTACCGTTATTTTGGGTAAACCGAATGCCGGCAAATCTACGTTAATGAATGTGCTGGTTGGTGAAGAACGTGCAATTGTTACAGATATTCCGGGTACGACTCGTGACACATTGGAAGAATTGATTCAGGTAAAAGGAATTGTTCTTCGGATTATTGATACAGCCGGAATCCGTCATACCCAGGATACAGTAGAAAAAATCGGTGTGGAGCGTGCTAAAACAGAGGCGGAAGGTGCAGATTTTGTAATTTATGTGGCGGATGCTTCCAGAGAGTTGGATGAAAATGATGAGGCTGTTATTTCTATGATAAAAGAAAAAAAGGCAGTCGTTTTATTAAATAAATCTGACCTTTCCATGAAGGTTACAAAAGAAGAATTAGAAGAAAAAACCGGAAAGCAGGTATTATTGATTTCTGCAAAAGAAGAAACCGGTATGGATGCTTTTGCAGAAGCTGTGGAAGAAATGTTTTACTCCGGTTTAATTGATAAAAAAGAAGAAGTATTTATTACAAATCTTCGACATAAACAGGCTTTGCTGGAAGCAAAAGAAAGTTTGGAAAAGGTTATGGACAGTCTTGCTATGGATATGCCGGAAGATTTTTATTCCATTGATTTGATGAACGCATATCAGATGCTTGGAGAAATCATCGGAGAAGCAGTGGATGAAGATTTAGTGGATATTATTTTTAAAGAATTTTGTATGGGTAAGTAATTTCGTCAAAGGATTGCAGAAATAAAGGAGAATAACATGGACGAAAAGCTTTATTATTATGAAAGTTATGATGTTGCAGTTATCGGTGCGGGACATGCCGGTTGTGAAGCAGCTCTTGCCTGCGCCAGACTTGGTTTAAATACAATTTTATTTACTGTTAGTATGGATTCCATTGCTTTAATGCCATGTAATCCAAACATCGGCGGAACTTCCAAAGGACATCTGGTGAGGGAAATTGATGCCCTTGGTGGCGAAATGGGTAAAAATATTGACCGTACTTATATTCAGTCTAAAATGCTGAATGTTTCCAAGGGACCGGCGGTACATTCCCTCAGAGCACAGGCTGATAAACAGAGTTATTCACAATCTATGAGAAAAATTGTGGAAAACCAGCCAAATTTAAGTGTAAAACAGGCAGAAATCTGTGAAATTCTTGTGGAAAACTCTGAAGTGACCGGTGTTAGAACTTATTCTAATGCGGTTTATCCTTGTAAAGCAGCCATTATTTGTACCGGTACTTATTTAAAGGCAAGGTGTATTTACGGTGATGTGAGCCATTACACCGGACCAAACGGTCTTCCGGCAGCAAATCACTTAACAGACTGCTTAAAAAATCTTGGTATTGAAATTTACCGTTTTAAAACAGGTACTCCTGCACGTATTGATAAGCGTTCCATTGATTTTACAAAAATGGAAGAGCAGTTTGGTGATGAAAAGGTAGTACCGTTCTCGTTCGAAACCGACAGAGCTTCTTTAAATAAAGAACAGGTTTCCTGCTGGTTAACTTATACCAATACAACTACCCATGATATTATCCGTAGTAATATTGACCGTTCTCCATTATACTCCGGTGCCATTGAAGGAACCGGTCCGCGTTATTGCCCGTCTATTGAAGATAAAGTGATGAAGTTCCCGGATAAGGAGCGTCATCAGGTATTTATTGAGCCGGAAGGTACCTACACCAACGAAATGTATATTTCCGGTATGTCCAGTTCCTTGCCGGAGGATGTGCAGTTTGCCATGTACCGTTCCGTGCCTGGTTTGGAAAATGCAAAAATTGTCCGTAATGCTTATGCTATTGAATATGATTGTATTAATCCGATGCAGTTAAAACCAAGTCTGGAATTTAAGAATATTTCCGGATTGTTCAGTGCCGGTCAGATGAATGGCAGCTCCGGTTATGAAGAGGCTGCTGCCCAGGGTATTATGGCAGGTATTAATGCAGCCAGAAAATTAACCGGTAAGGAACCTATTGTTCTTGACCGTTCTCAGGCGTATATCGGTGTATTAATTGATGACCTGGTTACTAAAGAAACTCATGAACCTTATCGTATGATGACCTCCCGTGCGGAGTACCGGTTACTTCTTCGTCAGGATAATGCAGATTTACGTTTAACTAAAATCGGTTATGAGGTTGGTTTAATTTCCGAAGAACGTTATAACCGTTTAATTGAAAAAGAACGTTTAATTTACGAAGAAAGCGAACGCTTAAAAAATAAAATGGTAGGCGGCAATGCTAAGGTGCAGGAATTTTTGGCTTCCCATGAAAGTACACCGTTAAAGACTGCAGTTTCCATGGCAGATTTACTGATGCGTCCGGAGCTTAATTATGAAATTCTTGCAGAAATTGATCCGGAACGTACAGAGCTTCCGGAAGATGTTACGGAACAAGTAGAAATTGAATTAAAGTATTCCGGTTACATTGAACGCCAGCAGCGTCAGGTAGAACAGTTTAAGAAAACAGAAAGCCGTAGAATTCCGGAAGACTTAAATTATGATGACGTACCGTCCCTTCGTATTGAAGCAAGACAAAAATTAAAGAAAATCCGTCCGGAAAATATTGGCCAGGCATCCCGTATTTCCGGTGTGTCACCTGCAGATATTTCTGTTCTGCTTGTTTATTTAAAACAGAATTGAGGATACTATGGAACAAAGAGATAATTCTGCTTTTTTAGCAGACTTAAAAGAATGGAATATTGAATTAAATAATACCCAGCTGGCACAGCTTGAAAAGTATTATGAAATGCTGGTGGAAAAAAATAAAGTAATGAATCTGACTGCAATTACGGAGTATGAAGATGTTTTAAAAAAACATTTTTTAGACAGTCTTGCGCTTAGCCAGCTGATGAATCTTTCCGGAAAGAAGTTCAAACTTCTTGATATGGGGACCGGAGCAGGTTTTCCGGGCATTCCACTTAAAATTGCGTTTCCTGAGTTGAAAGTTACTTTAATGGATTCTTTAAATAAAAGAATTGTTTTCCTTCAGGAAGTAATTAACGAACTAGGATTAACCGGTATTACAGCAATTCATGGCCGTGCAGAGGAAGCAGCGTTAAAGCCGGAATATCGTGAGAAATATGATTTTTGTGTTTCACGCGCAGTAGCCAGACTTGTTTCTTTATCTGAATTTTGTATTCCTTTTGTTAAACAGGGAGGATATTTTATTCCTTACAAATCCGGCGAAATTAAAGAAGAATTACAAGAAGCAAAATTTGCTATCAGAGAGCTTGGTTGTGAGTACAGAAAAACTTATGAATATCAGCTTCCTAATTCTGATATTGAACGGACATTGATTCAGATTGAAAAGTTAAAACAGACATCGAAGAAATATCCCCGCGGCGGAGGAAAGCCATTAAAGCAACCGCTTCTTTCTGTTAAAAAATAAACTTATTAGTTTTATGTTGTGAACTACTATAGTAATGTGTTAAAATGTATTTGTATGTAACAATACAAATATAATGAGTGAAGGTGATAATATGAATAATGAGAATACTTCCTTCACAAATGAATATCGTGAATTATTAGACTTTATCCGTCGAATGCAAGAGACTGCCCGGATGCAATCCGATGATATTCTATCCGAAAAAAAGGAATTGGAATATAAAAAGCGACAGCAGGAATTTTTATTAGATGAAAGGGAAAAAGCCAGAATTCCTAATTTATCCATGTTTTCTCCTTTGTCTTCGGATGATTTATCGGATGATATTTCTTATAAGGATGATTTACAGGAAATAATTTCTGAAATTAATTCCTTGGATGAAAAATGGAAAGCTCAAGTGGAAATCTGTGATTCCTTTGAAAGATTAAAAAGGTTTGTGTCTGATATAGAAAATAAGAAACAACCTCCTATCCCCGAGAAAAATAATTTTTTCAGTCCTATCAGTCATGATTATAATTACAGCAATGGTTCTAATGATAATTTAATAAATTACAGTACTAAATTATTAAAGACCCAGGAAATGGATCGAAACAGAATCTCCAGAGATCTTCATGATTCTACAGTTCAAAGTTTAACCAGCTTTGGTCATAAACTGGAGTATTGCACCAGAATGGTTGATAAGGATCCTGCAAAAGTAAAGTTAGAGTTACAATCGTTAATTAATATGAATAAAGAAATAATCAACGATATGAGGGAAATTATTTTTGATCTTCGACCGATGTCTTTAAGTAATATTGGGTTTGTTTCTGCAGTAGAGTCCTATTGTCAGCATCTTCGACGAAATGATAATTTAGATGTAGTTCTTAAAATTTCCGGCCAGGAACAGGAACTTAGTTCTATTACCAGTGTTACTTTATATCGTATTTTGCAGGAAGCATGCAATAACTCTTTAAAGCATTCAAAAGCAAATAAAATTTATATTCGTATTTCTTTTTCTGATGATTTATTTGAGCTTGATGTGGATGATAATGGAATAGGTTTTGATCTTCCTATGGTTGAAGAACGGGCTCAGGAAGATTTTTTACATGGCTTTGGTTTATCAACTATGCGAGAACGTGCAAAATTATTATACGGTACTTTTTCTATCAATTCGAGACCTGGTTTTGGAACAAAAATTCACGTGTCAGTTCCTTTAAATGATAGTACCAGAAAAGAGGAGTCTTATGAGTAATGTTTTAAAAATTCTAATTGCTGATGACCATTCTATGATTCGTGAAGGTTTAAAACAATTATTGGAACTGGATGGAGATATTCAGGTTGTTGGTGAGGCAGGTAACGGAGAAGAATGTTTAGAGGTTTTAAAAAGAGTTAATCCGGATGTTGTTTTATTGGATATTAATATGCCGGTAATGAATGGCCTTAAAATGTTAGAAATTTTACGCAGTTCTAAATATAAGAATCAAAAAATATTGATTCTTACAATACATAATGAAGTGGAATATTTAATGAAGGCAATTGATATAGGTGTTGAAGGATATGTACTTAAAGATTCAGATTCTTCTATATTAAAGAAAGCAATTTATAAAGTTCATGCCGGTGAAAAATATATTGATAATTCTATGGTTCCTCTTATGAATGAAAGAGTTGCTCAGGAAAAAGAAAAGGCAGAGGAAGATAAACTTACCAGAAGAGAGATAGAAGTTTTGAAACTTTTAGCGGAAGGATTATTTAATAAAGAAATTGCTTATAAGCTTTCTATTAGCGAAAAAACTGTAAAAAACCATGTGTCTAATATTTTTAAGAAAATTGGAGTGTTCGATAGAACCCAGGCTGCAGTATATGCAATAAAAAATAATATCGTAGAAATCTATTAATTTTCTTAAATCGTTTTGACACTGAAGCAAATCTATATTATAATTATTATATCGTAGATAAGAAATGTAAATGTTCTTCGGGGCATTTACATTTTTTAATCACTAGAATTAGTATAAAATGTTTCACGTGAAACAATATTTTGTATAGAAAGGATAAACATGGGAAGAACAATTGCAATAGCAAATCAAAAAGGCGGTGTTGGTAAAACAACAACTGCTATTAACCTTGCTGCTTGTCTCGCAGAAAAAGGTAATTCTGTTCTGGTAATTGATATTGACCCACAGGGAAATACCACCTCCGGATTAGGAATAAATAAGAAAAAATTAAAAGAAACTGTTTATGATATGATGCTTGGGGAATGTACATTAGAAGAATGTAAAGCGAAAAGTTGTATGAAGAATCTTTATGTACTTCCTTCCGATGTAGATCTTGCCGGTGCAGAAATCGAATTAATCGGCGTAGACAATCGTGAATTTATTTTAAAGAAATTAATTGATCCGGTTAGAGACCAATATGATTTTATTATTATTGACTGTCCACCATCTTTAAATATGTTAACTGTAAATGCTATGACAACTGCTAATACGGTGTTGGTTCCGATACAATGTGAATATTATGCTTTGGAAGGTTTATCTCAGCTGATGCATACCATTGATTTGGTTCAGAGAAGATTGAATCCTGATTTGGAAATGGAAGGTGTTGTGTTTACGATGTACGATGCAAGAACAAACCTTTCTCTTCAGGTTGTAGAAAATGTAAAGAAAAATTTGAAACAGAATATTTATAAGACAATTATTCCAAGAAATGTTCGTTTGGCGGAGGCACCTAGCCATGGACTTCCTATTAATTTGTATGACTCTAAATCTGCCGGTGCAGAAGGATACCGTCAGTTAGCGGATGAAGTTATTGAACGTGGCGTTCGTGATTGGTATTCTGAATTTTAAATTGTTAAGTATATATAGTAATATAAAACATATTAAGTACAATATATAGTAGATAAGTAAACAGAAAGTGAGAAATAATATGGCGGCAAAAAAGAGAGGTCTTGGTTTAGGACTGGACAGCCTGATTACTGACAAAAGTGATGATATCGAAATTGAAAAGAAAGAAGTAAAAGAAAATGTTTCACGTGAAACATTTCTTCCATTAATTAAAATCGAACCAAACCGTGCACAACCAAGAACACGATTTGATGAAGATGCATTGCAGGAACTGGCGGACTCTATTAAACAGTATGGCATTATTGAACCAATTGTAGTACAAAAAAGAGAAGATCATTATGAGATTATTGCCGGTGAGCGTAGATGGAGAGCTGCCCGCATTGCGGGATTAAAGGAAGTTCCGGTTGTAGTTAAAGAGTATTCTGAGGATGAAATTTTTACAATTGCCCTGATTGAAAACATTCAGAGAGAGGACTTAAATCCAATTGAAGAAGCGGTAGCATACCAGAAGTTGATACAGGAACTGAAATTGAAACAAGATGAAGTGGCTGAGAAGGTTTCTAAGAGCAGAACTGCAATTACCAACTCTATGCGTTTATTAAAATTAGACCAGAGAGTTCAGCAAATGTTAATCGACGAAATGATTAGCGAAGGCCATGGTCGTGCCTTACTTCCGATTACAGATCCGGAGGAACAGTTCACTCTGGCTATGAAGGTTTTTGATGAAAAGCTGAGCGTTCGTGAAACAGAAAAGTTAATCAAAAAACTACAAGAAGAAAAAAAGGCTCCGGCTAAGCAGGAAGAAGAAGCAAAGGACATTAGCTTTATCTACAAAAACCTGGAAGAAAAATTAAAGAGAACTCTGGGAACAAAAGTAGAAATTAAAAATAAAGCAAATAATACCGGAAAAATAGAAATAGAATACTATTCCATGGACGAGCTGGAGAGAATTGTAGAATTGATGGATTCTTTACAGTAAAAATTTGGAAATTAAGGAGAAAAGGTAATGAACGGACAACCGTTAAATCAAGAGCAGCTTCTGCTTATAGCTGTGCTGGTAATGGCAATATTAACAGTTGCATTATTGACGACTACAGTTATTTTATTAGTTAAAATCAGTGCTCTTACAAAAAAATACAATGCATTTATGAAGGGCTCCGATGGGCATACTTTAGAGAGTACAATTTTAACACGTTTTAAAGAGATTGATATTTTAAAGGAAGAAAGCAAATATACTTCTGAAAAGTTAAATATTGCATGTGAAACATTAATCACCGCATATCAGAAAATTGGAATTGTAAAATATGATGCCTTTAAAGAAATGGGAGGAAAATTAAGTTTTTCCCTTTGTCTGTTAGATGATGAAAATAATGGTTTCATTCTTACGTCCATGCACACAAGAGAAGGCTGCTATACTTATGTTAAGGAAATTATCAAGGGTGAATCCTTTGTGGTTCTTGCAGCGGAAGAAAGAAGAGCATTAGAGGAAGCAAAAAACAGAAGAAGTCTTTATGCTGAATAATGAAAATCTGTGACCTTTGCAACAGGAGATAGGAGGAAAAATGGCATATCATGTAATGGATGAGGCAAACCGTTGCTTACAGTGTAAGGTTCCGCAGTGCCAAAAGGGCTGCCCAATCAGCACCAATATTCCGGAGGCAATCCGACTTTTGAAAGAGAACAAATTAAACGAAGCAGGCTGGATGTTGTTTGAAAACAATCCGTTGACCACAGTATGTAGTTTAGTATGTAATCATGAAAAACAATGTGAAGGTCACTGCGTTCTTGGAAAAAAGGGTGCACCGGTTCATTTTTCCGTAATTGAAAATTATATTTCATCTACCTATGCAAATCAGATGACTCATGGACCAGCAAAGTCTAACGGAAAGAAGGTTGCCATTATAGGTTCCGGACCTGCGGGACTTACGATTGCAATTATTCTTGCCCGATATGGTTATCAGATTACCATTTTTGAAGGAAAAGACAAAATTGGCGGAGTGCTTCGATACGGAATCCCGGAGTTCCGTCTGCCTAAGTCTGTGATTGATGATATTGAATATCGTCATTTGGAAATGAAGGGAATCAAGGTGCGTCCGAATACAAATATCGGATTTGCAATTACGATTGATGATTTGTTCCGGGACGGATATAAAGCAGTATTTATCGGTACTGGTGTATGGAAGCCGAATGTTCTTCATATTAAAGGAGAAACCTTAGGCCATGTGCATTTTGGAATTAATTATCTGAACAATCCGGACAGTTATAAGCTTGGAAAAAAAGTTATAATTATCGGAGCGGGAAATGCTGCCATGGATGTGGCAAGAACGGTAATCCGCAAAGGGTCTTCGGATGTTACCTGCTTCTCTATTACAAAAAAAGTGGCAGCCAGTGAATATGAGTTCAGTTATGCGAAGCTGGAAGGTGTTAAGTTTGAATACAACCGCAGACCGGTAGAAATCACAGACGACGGAGTGATTTTTATCGATGTCTTGGAAAAAGAAGACGGTTCTATGGAAGATATTCCGGGAACAGAAAAGCTGGAGGATGCAGAAAGCGTTATTATTTCTATTAGCCAGGGTCCGCTTTCACGATTAGTGAGAACAACAAAGGGGTTAAAGGCAAATGAAAGAGGATTGCTGGATGCGGATGAAAAGGGATATACCTCTTTGCCGGGAGTGTTTGGTTCCGGGGACGTGGTAAACGGAGCGAGAACTGTGGTGGAAGCAGTGGCACACAGTAAGGTGGTAGCGGAATCAATGCATCAATATATACAGAGTCTGCCGGAATAATTGACAGAAATTACCAAATTTTACAGACAGAAAGAAGGTACAAGGACGTGCGAAGGATAAAGACAGAACAAATCAAAGGCCGTGAAATTTTGGCAAAAGATATTTACAGTGACGGCGGAGTTGTTCTGATTTCGGAAGGAACCATTTTAAAAAGGGACTATGTAGAAAAACTTTTGGAACTAAAAATTACCGATGTTTTTGTTGAGGATGAAATATCCAGAGAAATACAAGTACAGGATATTACAGAAGAGAAAATCAGAGAGCAGTGTTCAGACAAACTGGAAGAAACACTGGAACGTTTTTCTTATGCCTCCGGAGAGGAGCGGAGGGAGCTTTCCAGAGTGGCAACAGAAGTTATGGAAGGTGTACTTCTGCAGGACGAGGTGATTTATACAATTTCCAATGTAAGAAATCATTCCAAAAGTTTATATGAACATACGTTAAGCGTGGCGGCACTTGCAATTTTGATTGCGGTCCGCGCCGGTTATACACAGACAGAGACAAAAGAAATTGCAATGGGTGCATTACTCCACGATATTGGTTTTACGAATGTGAAGGAAAAATATCAGGGATTAATTCTGTCAGAGCAGGAAGAAAAAATTCAAAAGGAAATCAAGCGGCATGTGGTATACGGATATATAGAGGTGGAACAGCAGGACTGGATTCCGTCCGTATCCAGAGAGATAATTTTATATCACCATGAGCGGTTGGACCGCAGCGGATATCCTTTTCATATGTCGAAAGACAAAATTAAGCCACAGGTTCGTCTTGTGGCTATTTGTGATACTTTCGATAATATGGTTTACGGTAATTTGGAAGAAAGAAAAAAGGTACATGAGGCATTGGATGAAATAACAAAAAATGCGGGTACCAAATTTGATGCTGAATTGGTAAAAATTTTTCTGGGTTCCGTAGCAACTTATCCTACCGGTTCCATGGTGAGTCTGAATACGGGAAAAAAAGCAATTGTTCTTCGGCAGAATGCGGACAATCCAACCCGACCGATTGTAAGAATTGTGGAACAAAACAAAAATGGAGAGTGGATACGTAAAGAAGATAAGGATTTGGCAGAAGAACTGGCACTTTTTATTGTAGATACGATAGAGGAGTAACGGGAAAGGAAGTGGGGCAGCATGAATCAGGTTATTTTAGTTGTAGATGATGATACTTCTAACTTAGCACTGGCACAGAAAATACTGGGAAAGGAATACCGGATTGCTGCAGCAAATTCGGGAAAGGTAGCACTAAAGTATTTAGAAAATAACTGTCCGGATCTTATTTTATTGGATATTAACATGCCGGAAATGGACGGATTCCAGGTGCTGGAAGAAGTTCAGCGAATGGAAAGATTTTCTCATGTTCCGGTTATCTTTCTGACAGCTGATAATGATCCGGAAACAGAAACCCGTTGCTTTGCTACCGGGGCTGTAGACTTTGTGGCAAAACCATTTATTCCGGATGTACTTATGAGCCGTGTAAAAAAGACGCTGGAACTGGAAATATACCGTGCAAATCTGGAACATATGGTGGAGGAGCAGACCAGAATTATTACGGCAAGAACAAGACGTATCAGCCAGATTCAGGAGCAGGTCATCATGGGAATGGCTACGCTGATTGAAACCCGTGATAACAGTACCGGAAAACATGTAAAGAATACTATGACTTATGTGAAAATGATTGCTTCGGAATTAAAAGCCAGGAATATTTATTCGGACATTCTGACAGAAGATTATATTATGAATGTCTATAAAGCAGCACCATTGCATGATGTGGGAAAAATTAAGATTTCCGATGCTATATTACGGAAACCGGGCAGATTAACAGAAGAAGAATATAATGCGATGAAGCTGCACACGGTGTACGGCCGGGAAATTATTAATGAAATTATCGGCGGTGTGGAAGATCCGGCTTATGTCAAAATTGCTGAGGATATTGCGATGTATCATCACGAGCGGTGGGACGGTACCGGATATCCGATTGGACTAAAGGGAGAGGATATTCCGCTTTGTGCAAGAATCATGGCACTGGCAGATGTGTTTGATGCTTTATATGAGGAACGCTGTTACAAAGAACCGATTCGGCCGGTATATAAAATAATGCAAACCTTAAAAGAAGGCAGGGGAACGCAGTTTGATCCGCTGATTACAGATGTATTTACTAGTTTGGAGCAGGAGATAAAGGACTTACTGGGTGAACTTTTATAAGGAGGGATTTACTGTGAATACAAAAAAAGTAGAAAGAATCATAGTAATTGCATATTCTGCATATACACTGGCAATGTCTGTGGCTGCTACCGTTTTACAGTGGCCGGCATGGATTACTCCTACGATTATCGGTATCATGCTGATTTCGTGGATGGCATATATCAAAGAATGGAACGATTATCGGACCAGAGCATTTTTATTTTCCGGCTCTACGTTAATTACTTTCACATTATATGCCTTTATGTCGGATTCCTTCCCTAGTATCATGATTACCTTCACTACGGTGGTTATTTTGCTTGGTCTTCTTGGTGTTCCGCGTTTGGTCTATTTGGAAATGGGATTTTGCCTGATAATTTTTCTGTATCATTTATTGTTTAAGCAGTCTATTCCTCTGGAAACAGGAATGGACAAGTACCGTTTGTTTGTGCAGCTGGCTTCTGTTTTTATAGCAGAAATCGGTGCCCATTATCTGGTAAAACGAAATGGTGAAATGAACCGGGAAATGCAGGAAGTAATCGAAGAATTAAAGGTAGCAGAGCGAAGCAAGACGGACTTCATGGCGAATATTTCCCATGAAATCCGTACACCGGTAAATACGGTTTGCGGTATGAGCGAGATGATTCTTAGAGAAGATATTCCGGAAGAGGTAAGGGAAAACACCTTTAATATTCAGGCAGCAGGCAGAAATCTCTTATCTTTAATCAGTGACGTTTTGGATTTTTCCGAATTGGAATACGGAAAAATGGAATTGGTGGAAGAACCGTATAATTTAACTTCCACAATTAACGACGTAATTAATATGGCAATTGCCCAAAAGGATTCAAAGAATCTGGAATTGATTGTGGATTGTGATGCAAAGATTCCTTATACTCTGTTGGGAGATGAGCAGAAAATTCGTCGTGTTATTTTGAGCTTTGTGAACAATGCAATTAAATTTACGGAGGCAGGATGTATTACTCTTGTTTTTTCTGCGAGAAAGGAAGAGTATGGTGTTAACCTTTCGGTAAAAGTAAAAGATACCGGTATCGGAATCGAAGATGAGAACTTAGAGAAGCTGTTTTCCAGCTTTAACCAGGTGGACACCAAGAGAAACCGTCAGGAAGGCGGTATTGGTATCGGCCTTGCCATTTCGAAACGAATCATCAGTAAGATGGGTGGTTTCATCAGCGTAAGAAGTACCTTTGGAAAGGGAAGTGAGTTCCAGTTTGTAATTCCGCAAAAGGTAGTGGATGACCGTCCGATGGTTGCTGTACGAAATGCGGAGAGTATCAACATTATTGCATACATAAATACTGAAAAGTATGAATTCACGGAAATCCATGATGATTACATGAGTAATATACGCCATATGGTAGAGAGTCTGGAGGTACGTTATCATCAGTGCCGTAATTTGGGTGAATTCAAGCGCCGTATGGAAAAAGAGATTTTTACCCATGCGTTTATTACCACTTCCGAGTACATGGAGGATAAGCATTACTTTGATGAAATTTCGGATCAGATGGTAATTATCCTTTTGCAGAACAGGGAAAACAGCATAAAAGCGGGAGGAAATATTAAGTCCCTGTACAAGCCGTTCTATGTTTTGTCTATCGCAACAGTATTAAACGGCGATTATTCCCTGCAGCGTCTGGATGGAAGCCATTATCAGGAGAAGAAGTTTATTGCTCCTGAGGCAACTGTTTTAGTAGTAGATGATAATCTGATGAATCTTAGAGTGGTGGAAGGATTACTCCGTCCATACAAAATTAAGGTGTTTGTTGCGTCCAGCGGTAAGGAATGTTTGGAAAAGCTGGATAGTTCCCGATATGATATCATTTTTATGGACCACATGATGCCGGAGATGGATGGTGTGGAAACTGCGCACAAGATTCGGGCAAAGGCAGGTTCCTATTTCCAGAATGTACCGATTATAGCATTAACAGCCAACGCTATCGGTGGTGCGAGAGAGATGTTCTTGGAGGAAGGTTTCCAGGAATATGTGGCAAAACCAATCGAAATGTCTCATTTAGAAAGAGTGCTTAGAAAGTATATTCCGGAAGATAAGATTATCCGGATGGATGATGCAACAGAACCTTATGAGCAGGAACCGGAAATTGTAGAAAGTGAAGAAGAGTCCCGCATTGACCGTCGCCGGGGTATCCAGTATTGTGGCGGAAACGAAGAGGATTATAAAGAAATTCTGCAGGTATATTTAAATTCCGGTTTACAGAAAATCCGCGAAATCAGGGAAAAATATAAGGCAGAGGACTGGAAAAATTATACTATCCTTGTGCATGCATTAAAGAGCACATCCATTGGCATCGGTGCTACGCATCTTGGTGAAATGGCAAAGGAACTGGAGATGGCCGGCAAGGAAGGAAATATTTCTTTTATACAGGCACATCACAGGGAAGTTATGCAGGAATACGAGGAAGTGTTATTAGAAATCGGCGGAGAAACTATCCGCGATAGATTTGAAAAGGGTCCGGTAGATACAAAAGCAGAGGAGCCGGAAGAACAAATTGTTGTGGAAGAAATTACGGAAGAACGCTTTGCTTTTCATTTGCAAGAATTGACAGAGCTTCTTAATACCTTTGAAAAAGGCGGAGTGGATGCCAAGATACAGGAGTTATCAAAATACTGCTTCAAGGGAAAGAATCTGAAAGACTTATTAAAGCCGATAAGTGAGCAGGTAAGCCGGTTTGACTTCCTGAGTGCGACAGAGGAAGTGACAAAGCTTTTGGAAGAAGGAGGAAATGCAGATGCGTAAATTATCAAAGTATTTTTATGATCTGGATAGCCCGTTTGAATTAAAAATATTCCAGGTGGCAGCCTTCGGAGGTATGATGGCAGCCTTTGCGGGAAGTTTTACTTCCATGTTTTCCAATCTTCCGTTTATTGTAGTATTGGTTACATTACTTGGTGGTGTTGCTGCCTGTGCATTAATGTTTATTGCAAAAAAGACAAAAAAAGTAGAGTTATGCAGTTGCATTCTGATTTTCCTGTTAAACTGCGTCATTCTTCCGCTTGCTTTTTTTACCAGTGGTGGTGTAAAAAGTGGCATCAGTGCCTGGTTCGTTCTTGGATTGTTTATTGTATTTTTGTTAATCCGGGGTAAAATGTTTTGGACCATGTTGTTGATATCCTTGTCCAGCGTGTTGTTTTGCTATGTTTATTCGTATCATCATCCAAGGGCGGTAGTTCCGTTGAAGGACGAGTGGACTTCCTATGAAGATATTATTTTTAGTATTCTGATTGTTACTTTGATTATCGGTCTGATTGTCCGGTTCCAAAACAAAGTATACGAAGCAGAGCAGCAGCGGGTTGTGGAACAAAACCATGAACTGGAGCGTTTGTCAAGAACTAGAAATAACTTCTTTGCCAATATGAGCCATGAAATCCGCACACCGATTAATACTATTATCGGTTTAAATGAAATGATTCTCAGAGAAGATATTTCAGAAGAGATAGCGGAAAATGCCATTCATATCCAGGATGCAAGTAAAATGCTGCTGGCTCTGATTAATGATATTTTAGACATGTCAAAAATCGAGTCCGGTAAAATGGAAATTGTTCCGATTCAGTACGAAACCGGTGCCATGTTCAGTGAACTGGTAAATTTAATCTGGATTCGAGCTCATGAAAAGAAGTTGGAATTTAAACTGGATATTTCTCCGGAAATTCCATCGATGCTGTATGGTGATGAAGTTCGTATTAAGCAGGTAGTTATAAATTTGTTGTCTAATGCGGTAAAATATACACAAAAAGGTTTTATTTCTTTATCTGCCCGTAGTGAAATGAAGGACAATAACAAAATTCTGTTAACTATTTCCATTCGTGACTCCGGTATCGGCATCCGAAAGGAAGACATGGACAGACTGTTCCAGTCCTTCCAGCGTGTAGATGAAGGAACCAATGCAGGAATTGAAGGTACAGGTCTCGGTTTGTCCATTTCCCACCAACTGGTAGAGATGATGGGTGGTAAAATCACCGTTGACAGTATTTATCAGAAGGGTTCTGTGTTTACTATCCAGATTGAACAGGACATTGTTAATGAAAATCCAATGGGACATATGGATTTCATGACCAGAGGTTCTACACATAAAAGAAAGAAATATAAGCAGATTTTTGAAGCTCCCGATGCGCATGTGCTGGTTGTAGACGATAACGAGATGAATCTGCTGGTAGCAAAAAAACTGTTACGTGAAACAAAAATTCAGGTAGATCTTGCAAAAAGCGGCAAGGAATGTCTGGAACTTACGAAACAGCATTTTTATAACGTAATTTTTATGGACCATATGATGCCGGAAATGGATGGCGTAGAAACATTAAACCGTGTACGTCAGCAGGAGAACGGCTTATGCCGCGAAGTTCCGGTGATTGCTTTGACAGCAAATGTTACAGCAGGAGCTGAGCAGATTTATCAGGAAAAGGGCTTCCAAAATTACCTCGCAAAGCCAATCAGCAGTTCCCTACTGGAAGCAGTGTTGTTAAAATACCTTCCGAAGGAATTGGTAGAATATAATGCTGTGGAAACCCAGGAAGAGACGGAACTGATTCAAAATATTACAGGCGCAAAACGAAAAAAGATTCAAATTACTACCGATTGTGTTTGTGATTTACCAAAGGAATTTTTGGACCATTACGATATCCGTACGATGTATTGTTATGTACATACCGACAAGGGCCGTTTCTGTGATATTAACGAAATTACATCGGATAATTTACTGGAATATCTTGCTACAGATGAAGGCAAGGCGAAGTCCCAGACCGCATCGGTGGAGGAATTTGAAACGTTTTTCTCGAATGCGCTTGGTGTCGGAGAAAAAGTAATTCATGTAACTACAGCACAAAAGGTCGGTAATGGATATAAGGTTGCTATGGCAGCTGCCCAGGGCTTTGATAATGTTATTGTAGTGGATTCCGGGCATTTATCCAGTGGCCTTGGTCTTATGGTAATGCGGGCTGCCCATTTGGTAAGCAGAGGACTGACCGTGGATGAAATTGTGAAAGATCTGGAAGTAATGAAGAATAAGATTGCGACCAGTTTCATTGTTCCTTCGGCAGAATCTTTGTACCGGAACGGTAAAATCTCGAATAATGTAAAACGAATCTGCGAGGTATTTAATCTGCATCCGGTTATCTATTTGAAAAAGAGTAAATTCTCTTTTGCCGGAGTAAAATGCGGTTCCATGAAGACTGCATATACAGACTATATCCGCCAAAACTTTAAGGGTAAAAAGAATATCGACACAAGATTATTGTTTATTACCTATGCAGGCTGCAGCTCTAAGCAGTTGAAGGAGTTTAAGGAAGAAGTTTTGAAATATCAGAAATTTGAGCGGATTGAATTTCAGAAGGCATCTGCTACTATTTCCAGTAACTGTGGTTTGGGTGCAATGGGTGTCTTATACATAAAGAAAGGCAAGGACGAGTAAAATGAAAAAGAAGACCAGTGCAATTGCAATTGTGATAGCGGTTATATTCAGTATAATTTTGTTTCCGTTTATATTTGCAGGCGGAGCAGGAGCAAGTGCAGTATTTACCTTGGAATCGGTGATTGCTCCGGACAGAGAGGAAGAACTGTATCAGTCCTTCGTAAGAAACGGAGGCGTAGATTGGGGATACAATTTGATAATTGAAGGCTTGGAGCAGGGACTGGAAGAGGGGCTTGCCGAAGGTATGCCGGAAGGCATGGGTAACGGAGCTGCTTTGCCGGAATTGGATGCAAAGGAGATTTTACCAAAGCAGCAGGCAGAGACCATTCTTTCTGATGTTTATCATGCCATTGTACAGGGCAAAGAATATCAGGTTGATTTGTCCCATCAGAAAAACTTTTTAAAGACAATGTTAAACGAGTATTTTGAAACTACCGTAACAGAAGAAATAAAAGCAACCGTTGAAGAGTCTCTGGAAGAGGAAGTAAAAAAGGAATACGGAGAGACTTACGACAAACTGTCTGAGAGCGAGAGACAGGAAATTATGACCAAGGCAAAGGAGGAAGCAACCAATATTGCCATGGAAGAAGCAAGAAATGTTTTCGATACGGAAGTAATTCCGATGGTGGATACGGAAGTGACAGAATTGGAGCAGGAAGTATCCAAAGCATTTAACAGCATCTATGATATGCCGGAGTATAAGGAGCTGAAGGAACTGGAAACCAAATACGGATACAGTCTGACTGACAGAACCTTACTTTGCAAGGATATTAGTCTGGCCGGATATATTTTACTTGGGGTTACAGCCTTTTTCCTGCTGCTCTTACTGGTGTGTCACTGGTTCCGTCCGTCCGGATTCTTTACTGCCGGTGCTTTTACACTGATTATCGGTGGAGGCTTTTTTGCCGTTGCGAAGGCCGTTCCGGGAATTGCCCTGAATTTACTGAATTCTGAGCTTTCCAAGATGATGGCAGAGGGAGGCACAGGTACGGAACTTCCGGAATTTGTTATGCCAATGCTTGAAGAAATCGCAGGTTGGTGCTTGACCGGATTCGAAAAGGTTGGTAAGATAGGTCTAATGGCCGCTGTGTTATTGATTTTGGCGGGCATTCTTCTTGCTGTTATCCGAAACAACAAGAAAGAAACAGAACCGGCTTCTTTTACAGAAGCATAGTTAGAGAGGATTTATAGTGCATAGTTTTTTAAGAGCAGTCGGCTTTGGCAGTATTAAAAGCCGGAACGACGAAGAAAAGTTAATTAGTCTGGTAATAGATAATGCCACGGAAAAGCAGGTATTCCGTGTGTCAGAAGAACGTTCCGTTGTGGAGCTCATAATGGAGGTGACAGAGGATACCGGCGTGGTGGTGCGTGGAGAAACTGATGCCCATGGTGTGTTTCATGTGGCACATTACTTCCCGTTCCGCCGGGGCAATGCTATTACAACGGAAGAACCGCTGTTTGTAAACAAGCGGGTAGACACAGATGCTTATACCGGTATGTGTGACGATTACCGTCTGGGTGTTTCTTTGATTTTCTATATCCAGAATGTGGTGGATTATTTAAAAAATCCAATCAAAAAGAAGGAACGCAGAAAATGCCCGGTTTATTTGGCGGCACTGGCATCGGAAGGAAAAATACTTCTTCCGGTGGAAAAAACATCAAAAGAAGCCGAAAAGGTTAAAACAGATCTGAAGAACCGTTCTGCCCTGATTGCAGAGGCAAAGCAGGGAAATCAGGAGGCCATGCAGAGTCTGACCTTTGATGATATCGACCAGTATGCGGTTGTAAGCAGACGCATCCGCAAAGAGGATATTTACTCTATTGTGGAAACCAGCTTTATTCCCTATGGTTCGGAGTCGGACAATTACTCCATTCTGGGTTACATCAACAGCGTGGAGCGGCAGAGAAATATTTATACAAATGAAGAATTCTACGTAATGAACGTAGAGTGCAACGAGATGAACTACGATGTGTGCATTCATGTAGACGATTTACTGGGTGAGCCGGCGGTGGGCCGTCGTTTCCGCGGCAATGTGTGGATGCAGGGCAAAGTAGAAGTATAGAAAGGAAGAGAGAATATGGAAAAGCACGTATCATACAAGACACAGGGCGTATGCTCCAGAGGAATCGAATTTGACATTGTGGACGGAATCGTTCGCAATGTACAGTTTATCGGCGGATGCCGTGGTAACACACAGGGTGTTGCAAGACTTGCCGAGGGCATGGAAGCTACCGAACTGGTAAAGCGCTTAAAGGGCATTGAGTGCCGCGGTGACAATTCCTGTCCGAACCAGCTGGCACTGGCTGTGGAAGCAAATTTATAATATTTCAGCTTTTTTATAAGGCTACAAGGGCTATTGCAAAGATATATTTCATCCAATGGTATCCGTGTTCGCCTGCCTCCTCGGACTGCCGTCTGTTTCTGTCAGACACGGCAAAAGATTGCCATGTCTGCCGAAAACAAACGTCAATCCGCTGAGAGGTCGGACACTTGGATACCGTTGGATGAAATATAAGCATCTTGCAATAGCCCTTTTATGTTGTAAAAAGCGGAAGTCTAAATAAATTTGCCTCCACAGCCGGGTGATAATACGGTGCGGAGGCGATGGATTGAGACGAAAAGGAATAAGTTGACAGGTATAGGTATATATTATATAATATCGTTAGATGATATCGTTTGATGATATTGAAAGGTGGGGATAACATGCCAAAGAAATCCATGGAATTGTTGACAGAAACCATGTTTTATGTGCTGATGGCCTTTTGCAAGGGTGCTATGTGCGGCATTGATGTGGCGGAGTTTATTGAGAAGCGGACGAAAGGCCGTATTTTGATTGGACCGGCAACGCTTTATACTATTTTGGGAAAGTTTGAGAAGGAAAAATATATTGTGGAGGTACAGGTGGAAGGCCGGAAGCGCACCTATGAAATTACAGAAAAGGGGCGGTTGGCTTATACCGAAGAAGTGGCGCGTTTGAAACAGTGTGTGGAGGATGCCAAGGCGGCAGCGTTTGAAAGGGGTGACCTGGATGAGTGGAAATAATGAGGAACAGAAGACCTATTATCGTTTGGCACCATGTCCTTCCTATGATGTGGAGGGAATGGAAAGCTGGCTGGAGGATTTGGCGGAGGAAGGTTTGTTTTTAACAAGCGACGGTTTCTTTTGCGGATTTGGTTTTTTCCACAAGGAAGAGCCGAGGAAGGTAAAGTACCGGCTGCAGGCAGGCGAAACCCCGGGCAATATTCTAGCGGATGGCGATGGTCCGGAAAAAGAGCAACGGGAAATTTCGGAAGCTCTTGGTTGGGAGTTTGTGGTCAGACGGGGAGAGTTTTATATTTACCGTTCCATGCGGGAAGATGTGCGGGAGATGAATACCGATCCGGAGATACAGGCCATTACTATGAAGATGGTAGAAAAACGGCAGCTTTCTTCCGTTACGACTTGTTTAATTTGGTTGGTTTTGTATCCGTTAGTTAAGAAGAACGGGGCGTTTCTTGTACCAATGCTTTATATGAAAACCTGGTTTTATTTCTTTAGTTTGGCGCTGATATTATATTTCATTCTCAGTCCGGTGTGGAAGTTTGTATATTATACAAAACTCCGGAAGAAATTGAAAAAAGGCGAGCAGCTGAATCGGGAAAAAGACTGGAAAAAGAAAGCGTGGATTCAGCCGGTAAAAAATATTATTGTGATATTGGCATGTTGTGCCTGGGGATGTCTGGTGCTTGCCAATATTCACCGCAACGTTTTATTTGAGGATGAAATTCCTTTAAAAGACTATACCGGAAATCCGCCATTTGCTACTATGGCAGATATTGCACCGGGAAAAACTTATGAAATAAGGCCGATGGGGTATTCTAATACCGTGGTGGAATGGTCTGATGTGCTGGCACCGGTGAATTATATCTGGGAAGAAGTGGCGGAAGTCTGGGTAACAGAGGACAGAAGTGTTTACGGGCTTTGGGATGTAAATTATCACGAAGTAAGGTGGCCGTGGATGGCAAAGCTTGTGGCAAAGGACTACATGCGGATGGATAAGGAGCGGGACTTTGAAATAATCGGTGAGCTGGATTTGGGCGTGGACTATGCCATGGCATATATCGATGACATCCACATGGAAAAGATAGTTTTGGTGCATGGAAACAAGGTGCTTCAGGGAACCTTCCACGAATATGCCGGAGGGCAGGAAAACTATTTTACCATGGAAGAGTGGGCACAGATTATGGCAGACAGTATAAAGTAAAAAACCTTTGTTTATGCGGTTTGCAACTATTGGTTGCGAAAGTTCAAGCCGGACTTGGTAGTAATTTTTGACAGAATTTTATATGGTAAAGTTACAGTAGGGTGCGGATAAAATCCGATATGACACCCGGCTGAATTTACCAAACAGGAGAATACAAAAATGAAATTAAATGAAAAGATTTTTTATTGCCGGAGAAAGGCAGGTCTTTCCCAGGAGGCGTTGGCGGAGGAACTTGGTGTTTCCAGACAGGCGGTCAGCAAATGGGAAACCGGGGATGCGGTGCCGGAAATTTCCAAGCTGTTGGCATTGGCAAAAACCTTTGATGTAACCACAGACTGGCTGTTATCGGAAGAGGAGCCGGAGGATAATAATGCGAATACAAATTATTATCAGGAAACTGTGAACTGGGGAAACAGCTCGGCAGATGACTGGATGGAGCGGGTGCCGGGTGTCCTTGGAAAAATGGTTCGGAAATTCGGCTGGATTGCCGGTGTGTACATTGCGGCGGTTGGTGCAGGATTTACTGCACTGGGCGCAATCATGAAAACTATAGTAAACAGTATGATGAACGGCTTTAACAATGCGGCGAACAGCATGATGAGCGGGTTTGGCGGCTGGGGCAGCAGTTCGGTCACTTTCTATGATGAAAGCGGAAATCCGCTCAGTGCCAAAGAAAGTGCAGAATTAGCAAAGCTGTTTGCGGACAGCGGAGAAAATATTTTTGCATCTCAGGGAACTATGGACGGATTCATGAATTCCGGCATGGGTGCCATGAACAGCATGATGCAGAGCAATCCGGTTTCCATACTGGCAAATATCATGATTATCGGTGGCTTGATTGCCCTGATTGGCGGCAGTATTTTTGCGGTAATCTGGTATAAGAAATCAAAAGATGTTCAGGCATAATAAAAAGCAGGAAACCTGTAAAGTTTCCTGCTTTTCTTTTACACTTATGTACAATTTACTTTAATTCAAATTTAGCAATCATTTCGTCTAAGCCGGTAGCCTGTGCGGAGAGTTCTTCACTGACAGCGGAGGTTTCTTCCGCAGTAGCGGAGTTACTCTGTACAACCAAATTAATCTGGTCCATACCTACTTCAATCTGCTTTAACATTTCAACCTGTTCTTTGGAAGCTTCTGCAGCGCCGGAGGCCATACCTGCGAAGGATTCCATGTTGGCGAGAACGGCTCCGATGGATTCGATGGTATTTTCTACGATACGGTTACCTGCCTGTACTTCTGCAAGACATCTGCTGATGAGGTCGCGGGTGGTTACTGCGGACTGGGCACTGTCTGCGGCGAGTTTACCGATTTGGTCTGCAACTACAGCGAAACCGCGGCCTGCTTCGCCTGCTCTGGCAGCTTCGATGGAAGCGTTTAAGGAAAGCAGGTTTGTCTGGGATGCGATGTCTTCGATGGCTGCAATAATATCTTCGATTTCTTTGGAAGTAGCAGTGATGCGGTCCATTGCTTCGGTGAGCTGGTTGATTTCTTCTCTGCTCTTCTTGGCATCTTCTGCAGCGTTGGATGCGCTGGTTGCGGCAAAGGCTGCATTTTTAGCACTTTCTTCGGAAATGCTGGTTACGTTTGCTACAGTAGCGGTAAGTTCTTCTACTGCGCTGGCCTGATTAGTAGCACCTTCTGCTAAGTCCTGGGCGCTGCCGGCCAGCTGTTCGGAACCAATCATAACCTGAGCTGCTGCTGCCTGAATCTGACGTAAGGTGTCGGATAAGTTATATTTTAAGGTACGCATAGCGTTTAACTGGTTCTGGAAATCGCCAACGTAGCTTTCTCTGGCGCCGGTGGATACCTTGAAATTACCGTTTGCCATTTTGTCGAGAACTTCTCCGGTATCTGCCACAATAATATGGAGCTGGTTACAAGCTGCCAAAATATCGGAACCTAAATCGGAAAGTTCGTCCTGGCCTTCGTAGGTAAGTTCAATATCAAAATTACCGTTCTTTAATTTTTTCATGGCATCCTGAAGCTCATAAATAGGCTCGGTTAATGCAACGGAAAGGCTCTTTGCAACGGCACGAAGCATAACCATAACCAAAAAGGATACAACCAGATAAAGAACAAGACCAATAATTCTTGCAGGGGAATTGAACATGCCGCCTGCGGATTTAGCAATTAAAAACATATCGGCAACTGCCAAGATAACGGTAAAAAGTATACCATAAGTAATGGATGTGAAGGCAATACCGAATTTCTTTGCAATGTTAGCGTTTAAAAGCTTTTTGTTTTGTTTGACTGTCTTTTGTTGCTTACTCATGATTTCCTCCTAATGTAAACTCCTAATTTTGCTATTAGCGTATATTGTATATGCAACTAAATACATTTTATCACATTATTACGACAAAGGGAAGAACTTTTTGAAAGTGGTTTCATAAATTAATTTATGATAAGAAAAAGAACAAATTGTTGAACTTGTGTAAAAGAAATGGTATGATATTCTTGTTAAGAACAAATACTATGGGAAAAATGAGGGAAAAACAATGAATTGGTTTTTTGATCTGATATCAAATCAGTTTTTTATAGTAGGCCTGTCTTCCTGGGCATTGGCGCAAGTATTAAAAACAATTATTCATGCAGCAATTTATAAAAAGCTGGAATGGGAGCGGTTATTCGGTGACGGAGGCATGCCAAGCGGACATTCTGCAACTGTAACCTCTTTGGCTACTATGAGTGCCCTGGTATTCGGGTTAGGAGGTTTTGAGTTTGCCATTGCAGCAACACTGGCTATCATCGTGTGTCATGATGCCATGGGAGTACGCCGTGAAACCGGTAAGCAGGCAACCATTATTATTGAAATGATGGAACTTTTGGAAGTACTGACAAAAAAAGATTTACCGGAAACAAAATTGAAAGAATTTGTGGGACATACTCCGCTGCAGGTACTTGCAGGAAGCATCATCGGCATTGGAAATGCCTGTTTTATGTATTTTGTAATCTTTTCTTAAAAATAAAAAGTGCTCCCAATAGGAATCGAACCTATAACTGACCCTTAGGAGGGGCCCGTTATATCCATTTAACTATGAGAGCACGGTGGTTTACCACTGTTTTATTATAGGGTATACGATTTTCAAAGTCAAGATTTCTGCAAAGGATAAGGAGGAATTTTTATGGACGGGAATACAATTTTGATGACTGTGGCAGCAGTTCTGATGCTGATATCTGCAGTTCTGTACTTTGTGACGACATTTTTTGGCAAAGGAATTAAAAGAACATCAAAAATAAAGGAAAAGGCGTTGGGAGCAGTGGCAGATTTCAGTGACGGAGAGTTCCGTTTGGCGTTGGCAAAGTATTTAAAAGAAACCGAACGTGCCCAGAAGGAACTGGTTGAGATAGTGAAAAAACAGAATACGCTGATTCAGACTGAAATTGAAAATGTGGAACATGAAATTTATCTTCTTTCCGAAAAACAGATTAACCAGGCAAAGTCTATTATCAAGTATAATAAAGAAAATGCAAGACAGCTTGCTATCAGTGAGCGAGAAACGTTAGAGTATGTAATGGCAGAGCTGAAAAAAGCAATTGAAGATAATGTGGGAGCGGCTGCCGTAAAGAGTGAGGAAGATGCGGCACCGGATTTTGATGCCTCTTTCCTTGGTGCAGAAGAACCTATGACACCGGTATTGGAGAAAGTATCCGGAGCAGAACTGCTTGAAGTATCCGATTTGCCTGCAGATGAAGAATTTGTGATTCCTGATTTGCCTGCGCCGGAGGAGATTCCGGAGGTTCCGGATGATTTGGACCTGTCCGCATTATTTGAGGACATTGCAGAGGCGGCAGCAGAAGAAAACGCACCTGCAGAGCAGGCACCAATGGTAGAAGAAACTGTACCGGAAGAGCCGGCACCGGCAGCAGATCCGTTGGCAGGTCTTTCGGCAGATCCGAATGCCATGATGACACCGGAAGATATTGCAAAGCTGTTAGAGGCAATGGGTCAGTAAAACAAAAGAAAACCCTGAAGAATCCGAAAAACAAGAAATCTTGTTGCGGAGCTTCAGGGTTATTTTTATTTTCTGCCATATTTTTCGCGGTAGGCTTTCTTTTTCTTACGGTATGGAATTTCTACAAGAACAATGTAAAGTCCTGCTGCCAGTATAACCACACCGACGATAATACCGATGATTAACGGGCGGTTATCCTGTTCGGTATCGGACAAACCGGTTCCGGTGCTTGTTTCGGTGGAATTACCGGTTCCGTCCGGAGACAAGGCCGGTACCGGGGTGGCGGTTGGTACCGGGGTTGGAGTAGGCACCACGATAGTGTCAGAATTACTATGGTAAATAATATTGGCAGAGCCGACAAAATTTTCGCCATAATAATATTTTACTTCACCAATAATATTTTCACCGGCGGAAAAGGAAACCGATGGAGACAAGGTAACCTTTCTTGTCAAATCCTCATAAGATATTCCGCCGGGAAGCACCAGGGAGGTGTCGCTGACGGAGAGAGGAGAAGAAACATCGGAAATCAGCGCTTCTTCATCTTCAAATAAAACCGGAAAGGCGTTTTTTACAGAGGCTTCTGCGGCGGCTATCGGTGTAGGTTTAAAATTATGAAAAGCATAGTCTAAAAGCAGTTTTGTATCCTCCTGGACGGCGGCGGAATTTGGTGCCTTCATAACGGCGCAAATAAGGGTCATACCGTTTTGCTCTGCACAGGTAACCAGACAGTTTCCTGCCTTGGAGGTGGAGCCGGTTTTTCCGGCAAAAACGCCTTCGTATACTACATTTTTCTTGATAAACGGATGGGTGTTAGAAATCCACCGGGCTTCATTTTTGTTGGTTTCCGGTATTTTGTGGTTATAGGAGCCGGAAACGCGGCGAAAGGTGGTATATTCCATTGCCTGCCTTGCAATCAGCGCTAAGTCATACGGACAGGAGTAATGGGACTCGTGGTCCAGACCGTGGGGATTGATAAAATTTGTGTTGACACAGCCCAGGTCTTTGGCCCGTTCATTCATCAGGGAAACAAAATTTTCTACAGTGCCTCCGATATGTTCTGCAACAGCAAAGGATACTTCGTTGGCAGAAGCTAACAAAATGGCATACAGGGCATTTTCCATATCAATGGATTCGCCGGCCACCAGGCCGATGCGGCTGGAATCCCACCCGATGCTTTCTACGGATGCCTTGGAACAGGTAATCACGTCGGATAACGGGCACTGTTCAATGGCAAGTAAGGAAGTCATAAGTTTCGTGGTGCTGGCCGGATAATAAGCTTCGTAGGCATTCTTGTTGTAAAGAATGGATCCTGTGGAGGCTTCGATAACAACAGCTGCTTCGCTGGTAAGCTCCGGTGGTTCCGGCCATTCGGCGGAAGGTATCGGAGTGGGTTCTGCCAAAGCAGTAACCGGATGCAAAGCAATACACAAAGCCAGGGTTAAGAGTGCCGACAGGATTGATTTCAATTTGTGTTTCATAAAATCCTCTTATATTACAGGGAACTTAAAATCTGCTCGATTTCTGTTTTGGAAACAACACCTACGGTTTTATTTACTACTTCGCCGTTCTTAATATAAAGAAGGGTTGGAATAGACATAATACCGTACTTTCTTGCGGTTTCCGGAGAGTCATCCACATTTAATTTGCCGACTTTTACTTTGCCTTCCTGCTCTGTGGCCAGGGTTTCGATAACCGGTGCCAGCATTTTGCAAGGTCCGCACCAGTCAGCGTAGAAATCTACTAATACAGGGATGTCGGAAGCCAGTACTTCTTCGTTAAAATTTTCGTCAGTAAAATGAATTGCCATTTGTAATCCTCCTTGTTTTCAATAAGTTATTTACAGTTTCTTCTTTTAGTATGCACGTTTTCCGGCGGGTTAATCAACCGGATGACCTCCTGCAGTGACCGGTAGATACAAAGTGCCCTGCAGTTTAATGCCGGCCGGTCGGCAAAAAAGTCTGCAAGTCTGCGCTTGATGGGATATGACATAGAGGCGCTCCCAAATTTGATACTATTAGTATATTCGTTTGGTTAACGGTATGCTACCAGGCGGAAAATAGGATTTCCCATGGAAGAGAATTTTTCCTCATATTCCGTCATAATATTGCCCTCCGCATATTCGCTGTGGTGTAAGTCGAAGGTAACGTCCTTTAACTGCCAGCCGGAAAGGGGCACCTGCTCCAGGGAAAAGTCAAACAAAATGCGGTTGTCCGTTTTAAACATGACTTCTCCGTCTTTTGCAAGTATCTGATGGTATCTGGCAAAAAACTCGGTGGAAGTAAGACGGCGCTTGGCATGACGGTCCTTTGGCCATGGGTCGGAGAAATTTAAATATATACGGTCCACTTCTTCCGGCGCAAATAGTTCGGTAATGTTTTTTGCATCCTCACACAGATAGAACAGGTTGCGGATTTCTTCTTCCTGTTCCCTTTTTTCCAGGGCACGTACAAGAACGCTGTCGTAGCGCTCGATACCGATGTAGTTAATCTCGGGATTCTGTTTTGCCAGGGCGGTAAGAAAACGGCCTTTTCCCATACCAATTTCAATATGGATTGGATTGTTATTGCCGAACACCTCCTGCCAGTGTCCTTTTTGGGTGACTGCATTGTGGATGACGAGGCTGCTTGCGTCAATGGCCTCTTTTGCACCTTTTACTTTTCTGAGTCTCATGCTTCCTCACATTCTGCCGCAGCATTGCCGGGCGGATTGAAATAAAAATAGCCAGGCAGAGCAATACTCTGCTCTGACTACTAATGATACTCTATTTTTTGCGCTTCGTCAATTGAAAATAAAGGCACGTCCATGAGGTAAGAACTGTTTTTTTGCGCAAAAAAAAGCACCGACCCCAACGCTAAGCGTCAAAACCGATACTTCATAGTGCGCGATCAGGGGCTCGAACCCTGGACACCCTGATTAAGAGTCAGGTGCTCTACCAACTGAGCTAATCGCGCAAATTTGGTTGTGTTTTTCTTGAACACGAAATTGATTATATACCATGATTCGATAAATTGCAAGTACTTTTTTAAAAAAATTTGAATTTTTTCTTCACTTCACAAAATAAGGGAAATGAATTGAGAATAAGCACAAAATATGCTATTATTAGTATAGAAGATATTGATAAATGGCGGGGGAAGAAATTGTTTTATGAGTCTGAAAATTACAACACTTATTGAAAACTTACCGGACCGGGAAGGAAAATTAAAATATGAGCATGGTTTTTCTGCAATTGTTGAAGCGGATGGAATCCGTGTCCTGTTTGATACGGGACAAACCGGTGCTTTTGCGGAAAACGCAAAACACCTCGGAATTGATTTATCTGAAACCGGCGCTGTTATTCTAAGCCATGGGCACTACGACCATACCGGCGGAGTGCCGGCACTTCATTCTATAATAAAGAAGGAAACACCGGTCTATGCCGGAAAGGAATTCTTTTTACCAAAATACAAGCGTTTGGAAGACGGTACATGGAAGTATAACGGAAATCCCTTTGAAAAAGAACTGCTTCCGGAGATTCATTTTGTAGGGCAGGATGTAACAAGACTTTCGGAAAATCTGTTCCTATTTAAAAATTTTGCAAGGACGAATACGTTTGAAACGGTTAATCCAAAGTTTTTTGTAAAAACTGACGCCGGCTTTGAACAGGATTTGTTTCCGGATGAAATTGCGCTTGGGGTAAAAACAAAGCAGGGCCTTGTGTTACTTGTTGGCTGCTCCCATGTGGGAATTGTGAATATCTTAGAGCATGTGAAAAAACAGTTAAACATTCCGGTGGCAGCAGTCATTGGCGGCACCCATTTAGTGGAAGCCGGGGAGGAACGGTTACAGGAAACGGTGAAAGAATTTAAGAAACATGGAATAAAAACGATTGCGGTTTCCCATTGCACCGGAGAGGCGGGAATGGCGCTTTTGAAAAATAAATTCCCGGCAGGATTTGTACTTAACTGCACGGGAAACCGGTTAGAATTTGAAACAGAGTAAGAAAAAGAGACTGTTACCACGTTTTGTGGCAGCAGTCTCTTTTGGTTTACTGTAAAAAGGTTTTGTAATCTTCGTAGTTTTTCTTCAAAAGTGCAGGAGTGTCCAGACCATACGGACACTTTGCGGCACACTGTCCGCATTCTAAACAATTCTCAATTTTTTTCATTTCGTTTTGCCAGTATTCGGTTAAAAATCCGGCGGATGGGGCACGGCGCAGAAGCAGGGACATTCTGGCGCAGTTATTGATTTCGATATCTGCAGGACACGGCATGCAGTAGCCGCAGCCGCGGCAGAATTCGCCAATCAGTTCCAGACGTTCTTTTGCAATGTAATCCAGGCGCTCCTTGGTAAGCTCCGGCGGATTTTCATTATAAGAAAGAAATTCGTCTAATTCGTGTTCTCTTTGGATACCCCAGATTGGTGCCACCGGGAACTTAGCCAGGTAAGCATATGCTACGTCAGAACGGGTAATCAGACCGCCCGCCAGTGCCTTCATGCAGATAAAACCGATATCCAGCTCTTCACAAAGGCGGACCAGTGCTTCTTCCTTTTCGCTGGCAAGGTAGGAGAACGGAAACTGCAGGGTATCGTAAAGACCGGAGCGGACGGCTTCTTCCGCCACGGAAAGGCGGTGGTTGGTCATACCGATGAAGCGGATCATTCCTTTTTCTTTTGCTTCCAGCATTGCCTCGTAAAGGCCGGTACCATCTCCCGGCTTCGGACAAAAGGCCGGATTGTGAAACTGGTAAATATCAATATAGTCGGTCTTTAATAAGGAAAGACTCTGGTTTAAGTGTTTCCAGAAATCTTCCACGCAGGTTGCACCGGTTTTTGTGGAGATAATTATTTTTTCCCTGACATCAGAAAGGGCGCTGCCCAGTTTTTCTTCGCTGTCGGAATAGGCTCTGGCAGTATCAAAGTAATTGATTCCGTTCTCGTATGCCTTGCGAAGCAGCCGGCAGGCATCTTCCATGCCAACGCGCTGTACCGGCAGGGCACCGAAGCCGTTTTTGCTGACTACTAAGTTTGTACGTCCCAAACGAATGGTATCCATGTGAATCCTCCTTTGTGATAATAATTTGCGCAAATGTGTTTCTATTTTTATTATAAAGTAAACGTTTAAGTTATGCAATTGTGCAAAATAACCTATTGACGAACGAAAAAAAAGGTGTTATTATGCAAATGTAATGAGCAACCGATTGCGCAGACGTTGCGCAATTTGTGCAATTTGAAAGAGAGCGAGAAAAGTGGAAACCGTAGAAAAGAAATTAACAATTGCAGATGTGGCAGAATACCTTGGCGTGTCTAAAACTACAGTGTCCCGTGCTATCTCCGGAAAAGGAAGAGTCAGTGAGGAAACCCGGCAGCGGGTTTTGCAGTACATAGACAGGATGGATTATAAGCCAAATGTCATTGCTAAGGGGCTGGCCCAGTCTAAAACCTTCAATATTGCGGTGCTGATGCCGGCAGATTGTGATATGCAGGAGCTTCCGTTTTTCCAAAACTGTATGTGCGGAATATGTGAAGCGGCAGCCAAACGGGATTATGATGTGCTTACGGTATATACCACAGCAGGCGGATTAGGCGGTTTGGAACGGATTGTTACAAACCAGAAGGTGGACGGAGTGGTTCTTACCCGGACGCTGGTAGAGGATGCAGCAGCAGACTACTTAAAAAACCGGAACGTTCCGGTGGTTGCAGTAGGCAGCTCGGCAGATGCGGAACTAATCCAAATTGACCATGACCACAGAAGTGCCTGTCTGGAACTGACGATGCATCTGCTAAAGCAGGGAATCCGAAAGGTAGGCATGATTGGCGGAAACGAAACCCATGTGGTAACCAGAAACCGTTTCGGCGGATTTGCAGATGCCTTCCGGTTGATGAACCTGCCGGTGGATATGAGCCTTGTATATTTCGGTGCAGAAAAGGTAGCTGAAATAGAACAGGCAGTGGAAGAACTGTTGGAGAAAAAAGCAGAGTGTATTGTCTGCATGGACGATATGATATGCAACCATGTTATCCACAAACTGCGGGAAGTAGATGTCAATCTGTTAAATACCGTTAAGGTGGCTTCCTTTTACGGAGGAGTATCCGGTTCCATTTTGGCCGGCCGGGTAGAGACCGTAGAGTTTGATGCCAAAAAGCTGGGATTTGTTACCTGCAACACTCTTTTGGATGTGATTGACGGAAAGCAGATTGCGGTAAAGCAGTTGTTGCCGTACAAGTTACGGACAATATAACACTTTACTATGCTAAATAAAGAAAAAGACGAAACAACGCGAAAAAAATGTGCAATAGTACTATTGAAAAAACGCTAAAATTTTCGAAATTTTCGAAAAACACAGAACGGACGTTCTAGAAATTGTGCAACATGCACAAAAAAATAAATAACAACTGTACAAAATAAACATTGACACCGGAGACCCCCTTTGGTAGACTGAATGTGTACTATTCAACAAGTTGCGCTAATGTTGCGCTTAAAACAGTCTGGCACAGGTCTCCTCCGGAAATGAAAACCTTGTACAACAATTTCGGGAGGAAAAGCAAATGAAAAAAGTAAAGACTCTTTGCGCAGTAGCAATTATGGCATGTGCCTTGACAGCACTTACCGGCTGCGGCAGCAAAAAAATCGAAGTGGAACCGATTCCATCCGACACACTGTTTGTGGAAAAGGTAGAAAACATGCCGGAAGACTTCATTCTCGGTATGGATTCTTCTCAGGTTCCTGCATTAGAAGCGGCAGGCGTTAAGTACTACGACTTCGACGGCAATGAAACAGACGTGTTCGAAACTCTTGCAAAGAGCGGCATCAATTACATCCGTGTCCGTGTCTGGGTTGACCCGTTTGATTCCGAGGGCAACGGCTACGGCGGCGGTAACTGTAACATCGACACCGCAGTAGAAATCGGTAAAAGAGCAACCAAGTACGGTATGAAGCTTCTGGTGAACTTCCACTACTCCGACTTCTGGGCAGACCCTGCAAAGCAGATGGTTCCAAAGGCCTGGGCAGGTATGGACATCGACACCAAGGCAAACGCTGTTTATGATTATACGGTAGAAAGCCTTAAGAAGTTAAAAGATGCTAAGGTTGACGTTGGTATGGTACAGGTTGGTAACGAATCCAACGGTGCTATCTGCGGCGAAAAAATCTGGATGAACATCTACAAGATTATGGCAGCAGGCTCCAAGGCAACCAGAGAAGTTTTCCCTGACGCATTGGTAGCAGTACACTTTGCAAATCCTGAAAAGGCAGGCAGCTATGCCGACTATGCAAAGAAGTTAAATTACTATCAGTTAGATTATGATGTATTTGCATCTTCCTATTATCCGTTCTGGCATGGCACTTTGGAAAACCTTACAGAGGTTTTAAACCATGTGGCAGATACTTATGATAAAAAGGTTATGATTGCAGAAACAGCATATACCTATACAGAAAACGACACCGACTTCTCCGGCAACTCCGTTTCCGGTGGCGGCGGTGTAACCCTCGACTATCCAATGACAGTCCAGGGTCAGACAAATCACGTCCGCAACGTGGTAGATACCGTGGTTAACGACATTCACAACGGTATCGGCGTATTCTACTGGGAAGGCACCTGGATTTCCGTAGGTACCAACTCCTGGGAAGAAAACTCCGCCCTTTGGGAAAAGTACGGTGCAGGTTGGGCATCCTCCTATGCTAAGGAATATGACCCTAACGACGCCGGCAAGTACTACGGCGGCTGTGCATGTGACAACCAGGCATTCTTTGATGCAGAAGGTAAGCCGTTAGAATCCTTAAAGGTTTGGAGCTTACTCGGCACCGGTAACAATGTTCCGTTAAAGGCTGACTCCATCGAACCTGTTGACGTAATGTTCGACTTAAACGGCACCATCACTCTTCCGGAAAAGGTAAATGCCTTCATGACAGACAACTCCAAGCAGGAAGTTCCTGTTACCTGGAAGGATGTTGACTACGATAAAATGTACAACGGCGGCGTAGCAAAGTACGACATCGTTGGTGAAGCAGACGGCATGGAAGCACATTGTTACGTTTCCATGGTTGAATATAACTTCTTAACCGACTACAGCTTTGAAGAAAACAGTCCGGTGTGGGTAGCAACCGCAAGGGGCACCATGGATGAGCTTTATGTAGAAGATAAGAAGACAGACTCCTTAACCGGTTCCCTCCATTATCATTTCTGGAGTGCAAATCCTGACACCGTCGACTTCGACTTAGAGCAGGAAGTAAAGGACTTAAAGGCCGGAACTTACAAGTACGCCATCTCCATCATGGGCGGTGACTGCGGTGAAACAGACATTTACGCTTATGTAAAGCTTAACGACGAAATCGTTGCAACAGCTCCTCTGGGCATCAGCGGTTACGGCAACTGGGACACCGGCTTAATCGAAGAATTTGAATACAACGGCACAGATAAGCTGGTTGTCGGTATTCATGTAAAGTGCAGCGGTGAAGGTGCCGGAGCATGGGGCAAAATTGATGACGCTCTGTTAAACTCCGTAGCAAAATAACCGGGTACAAAATAGAAACTAAGAGATAAAGGCGGATTTTATGAGACGTATCGGAAAAATAAGTGTTGCAGTCCTTCTTATGGCGACCATGCTGCTTGGCGGATGCTCCGGCAAACCTAAAGCGGCACCGGACCCAACCGATGATAACTACAGAGCGTTTTACCAGATTTTCGTAGGTTCCTTCTCCGACTCCAACGGCGACGGCACCGGCGACTTACAGGGTATCATCAACCGGATGGACTACTTAAACGACGGCAACATGTATTCCGAAAACAGCCTCGGGGTGCAGGGCATCTGGCTTTCCCCAATCTTTGCATCTCCGTCTTATCATAAATACGATGCAAGCAACTACTATAAAATAGATGAAAAATTCGGAACCGAAGCGGACCTGGTTGAGCTGATTGAGCTTTGTCACGAGAGAAACGTAAAGGTTATCTTGGACCTGGTTATCAATCATACTGCCACCAGTCACGAATGGTTCATGAAGTTCAGTAATGCCCACAAAGAGGGCAACAAAAACGACCCGTATTACGACATTTACTCCTGGGCGCCAATCGATGAACGCACCGCAGGAATTGCCTACACCGGAATCCCGGGGGCAAACTTAGAGTATTACGAGTGCAACTTCTCCACCGACATGCCGGAGTTAAATTACGACAACAAGGTAGTCCGTGAAGAAATGCTTAAGGTCGCAAAGTATTACCTGGATTTGGGTGTTGACGGCTTCCGCTTTGATGCGATTAAATATATATACTACAACGATACGGAACGCAGTGTTGACTTCTGGAAGTGGTATATGGACGAATTAACCGCATACAAGCCGGATATCTACTGTGTAGGTGAATGCTGGTCAGGCGACGGCGAAACCTTACAGTATGTAGAAGCATTAAACTGCTTCAATTTCCAGGTTGCCCAGGGCGAAGGTTATATTGCCAACGCCGCAAAGGGCCGTGACATCAACGTTTATACAAAATATGTGGAAAAGTATCAGGACCAGGTTCTGGCGGCCAATGCCGAGGGCGGCATGATGACTTCCTTCATTGCCAACCACGACATGGACCGTGCGGCCGGATATCTCACTCCGTCCACCAAGCAGGCTCACATGGCAGCAAATCTTTATCTGCTATGCTCCGGTTCACCGTTTATCTACTACGGTGAGGAAATCGGTTTAAAGGGAACCCGCGGCGGTGCTAATACCGATGCAAACCGGCGTCTGGCAATGCTTTGGGGTGACGAAGATACGGTAAGGGACCCAATCGGAACTTCCTACGATAAAAAGAAGCAGACCAACGGCACTGTAGCAGACCAGCTGGCAGACGAAACAAGTCTTCTTCATCACTACGGAAAACTCATGAGTTTGCGTAAGCAGTATCCGGAAATAGCAAGAGGCGATTATAAAGCGCTGGATTTCGGGGAAAATACCTTTGGCGGCTTCCTTATCACTTATAACGAAGGAAAAACCGTACTGCTCCACAATACTTCCACAGAAGAAGTAGTAATTGATTTAACTTCCTGCTCCGACTTCCCGGCAGAATTAAAAAAGATTGCCGCCTACATCGGACAGGGCGAAGCAAGTCTTAAGGGTTCCACATTAACACTGGGACCTCAGACCAGCGTCATCATTCAATAACGTACTTAAAGGTTTCAATAAAAGAAATCTTTAAAATAAAAAAATTTTTTAAAAGAAAGAGGAGACAAAAATGAAAAAGAGATTCACATCTATCCTTGCTCTCGTTATGGCTCTCATGCTTTGCTTAACAGCATGTGGCGGTAAGACAGACGACAACAAGGGTAACGAAGGCAACAATGCAGGCACAGAAACATCCTTAGAGGGTACATACGATATTACCGTATGGGTATCCGAAAGCGCAGGCGTTAAGGAATTAACCGAACAGCAGATCGACAAGTTCGAAGCTGAAAACCCAGGCATCATCATCAACGCAACTGTTGAAGGTGTATCCGAAGCAGAATCCGCAACTCAGATGATCAACAGCGTAGAAGACGGTGCAGACATTTTCTGTTTCGCACAGGACCAGCTTTCCCGTCTTGTTATGGCAGGCGCATTAAACAAGCTTGGTGCAGCAGCTTCCGCAAGCGTTAAGGAATTAAACGATGCAGGTGCTGTTAAGGCAGCTTCCGTAGCAGGCGACCTTTACTGCTATCCACTTACTTCCGATAACGGTTATTACATGTACTATGATAAGAGCGTTGTTAAGGCTGAACACCTTGACAGCTTAGAAGACATCATCGCTGACTGTGAAGCAGCTGGCAGAAACTTCTCCATGGAACTTGAAACATCCGCTTGGTACAACGCAGCGTTCTTCTTCGCTACCGGTTGTACTTCCGAATGGACAACAGACCAGGATGGTATCTTCACTTCCGTAAACGATACCTTCAATTCCGATAATGGTCTCATCGCATTAAAGGGTATGCAGAAGCTTCTTAAGTCCCCTGCATACGTAAGTTCCTCCAAGGGTGCTGACTTCGCAGCAGCTATCCCATCCGCAGTTGTTATTTCCGGTACATGGGAATCCTCCGCAGCTAAGGAAGCTCTTGGCGACAACTACGCAGCAACAGATCTTCCATCCTTCACAGTTGATGGTAAGTCCTACCACATTGCTTCTTACTCCGGTAACAAGCTCATGGGTGTTAAGCCACAGCTTGATGCTAAGAAGGGTGCAGTTCTTCATAAGTTAGCTCTTTTCTTAACAAACGAAGCTTGTCAGTTAGAAAGATTCGACTTAGTTGGTTGGGGTCCATCCAATCTTGCAGCTCAGGGCGCAGACAGAGTTAAGAATGACGCAGCTCTCTCCGCTTTAGCAGCACAGAGCCCATATGCAATTCCTCAGGGTAACATCCACGGTTCCTGGTGGGATATCGCAAAGGTATACGCAGTAGCAGCAAAGGCAGCTACAACAGATGCAGAATTAAAGGATGCCCTTCAGGCATACGAAGACAGCATTCAGGGCTTATTCAGCATGTCTGATGAAGTTAAGAACGCATTCACAGTAATCGGTACATTAGCAGACACTAACTGGGATACAGACTTCGCTATGGAATCCACAGCAGATGGCGTTTGGATTACTAAGGAAGCTTATGACTTAGCAGCAGGTGTTGAATTCAAGGTTCGTCAGGGTCTTAACTGGGATATCGCTTTCCCTGCAGCTAACTATGTTGTTGAAACAGCAGGTAAGTATAAGATTCAGTTAACCGTTCACGGTGAACAGGGTACTGTAGAACTTATTCCACAGTAATAAGAATTTAGAGAGTAATAAAAACCAGTCAGACTTATGTCCCGGGGAGTCATGTGCTCCCCGGGCATACTTAAGAAACAAAGAAAAAGCAAGGGAAGGAAGGTCTTTAAAGTGAAGAAGCTTACCAGATCGGAATACTTTAAATTAAATGCCGTACAGAAGCTTTTGTATAACATTTATTTGTTCTTCTGTGCGATTCCTCCGATTCTTGCAAGCATTGGTAAAGCCATTTGGGGTGGAATCAAAGGATTTTGCAAGGGAATCAAAAATGAAATTGTTGATACAGTAAAAACATTCGGAAAAGGTACCTGGCAAACCAAGGTTTCCTATCTGATAATGGGCTTCGGCAATCTGTCCAGAGGACAGATCTTCAGAGGACTTATGTTCCTTGTTTTGGAAGTCGTATTTATTTTCTACATGATTACCAACGGTGTATACTGGCTTGGAAAGTTCAGAACACTGGGTGATGTTCCGCCGGGAGAGGCATATGACCCTGTCCTCGACGCTTACATCCGTGTAGACGGTGATAATTCCTTCACTATCTTATTATATGGTCTGCTCACCATGATTTTCATTGTAGCTTTTGTAGTTGCATGGAGAATGAGCATTAAGCAGAGTAAGCAGTTAGATGAGCTGGTTGCCAAGGGTAAAAAGATTCCTAAGGCAAAGGATGATATCAGAGAGTTATTAGACCATCAGTTCCACAAGACATTACTTGCTATTCCTTTAACCGGTATTATCTGTTTCACTGTATTACCGATTATTTTCATGATTTTCGTTGCATTTACAAACTACGGCCGTGAGTTGGACGGTTACGCAAACCTGTTTACCTGGGTTGGCTTCGACAACTTTAAGGCGCTGTTTGGCGGTGCAGATAACACAAGTAACCTGCCGTATGCGTTTGGTCAGATTTTAAAATGGACTTTAACGTGGGCAGTATTTGCAACATTCTCTAACTACTTCTTAGGAATGCTGGTAGCAATTCTTATTAACAAGAAGGGCATCAAGCTTAAGAAGTTATGGAGAGGTATTTTAGTATTAACTATCGCTATTCCTCAGTTCGTATCCCTGCTTTATGTAGGTAAGATGTTTGATAAAAACGGACTGATTAACGGTTTCCTTGTTAACAGTGGTTTAGTGGAGCATGCCATCGACTTCTGGGGCACACCGGAAATCGGCCGTGTATTGATTATCTTAATCAATATCTGGATTGGTATTCCATACTTAATGTTAATGGCAACCGGCATCCTTATGAATATTCCTGAAGACCTGTATGAGTCCTCCCGTATCGACGGAGCAAATGCAGTTCAGCAGTTTACAAAGATTACATTACCATATATGCTGTTTATCACAGGTCCGTACCTGTTAACCAGCTTTATCGGTAACATCAACAACTTCAACGTTATTTACCTGTTAACCGGTGGTGCAGTAACAAATCCAAAGTTAACCACAACGGGTCTTGCCGCCGGAAGTGCTACAGACTACGACTTGCTCGTAACCTGGCTCTTTAAGATAACCACAGGTGCAGAAAGTAACTACAAGCTGGCAGCCGTTCTTGCAATTATGATTTTCGTGGTAGTATCCGTACTGTCCGTAATTGTATATAACGTAATGCCATCCAATAAGAATGAGGAGGATTTCCAGTAATGAGTGAGAAAACTTCCAAACATAAAATGGGCTTAAAGGCTAAAACAACCTTAGGAAATATTATTGCGTATGCAGTAATCATTACCATGTGCGTGGTATGGTTAATTCCGTTTATCTGCATTTTCCTGGAGTCCTTCCGTATGGAATCCACCATGCAGGTTGGTTATGTAATTCCAAAAGAATGGGGACTTGGTAACTACATTTCCCTGTTAAAAGACACCGATTTCCTGATTTGGTATAAGAATACCTTAATCATCGGTCTTGCTGTAGCGGTTATCCAGACCTTTACTGTATTCTGTGTCAGCTACACTTTGTCCAGAATGAGATTCAACGGCAGAAAGGTACTCATGAACATCAGCTTAGTATTAGGTATGTTCCCTGGTTTCGTTACCGTTATCGTTCTGTACAATATTTTAAGTGATTTAGGAATGACAGGTCCGGGTGCGGTTCCCGGTCTTATCCTGGTATATACCGCAAGCTCCGGTATGGGCTTCCACGTAGCAAAGGGCTTCTTTGATACTATTTCCAAGTCTCTGGACGAAGCAGCCAGAGTAGACGGTGCCAGCAGAGCACAGGTTATGTTTAAGATTATCCTGCCTCTGACCAAGCCAATCGTAATTTATACCTTACTTACCGCATTCATGTCCCCATGGGGCGACTTCATGTTTGCAAAATACATTGCACACAACACCAGCAAGGGTATGAACGTTGCTGTAGGTCTGCAGATGCTGATTGGTTCTCCAAACAGCTTAGCAGCAAACTACACTAAGTTCTGTGCCGGTGGTGTACTGGTAGCAGTTCCGATTACCATCCTCTTCATGTGTTTACAGAAGTACTATGTAGAAGGTGTAACCGGCGGTGCTGTTAAGGGTTAAAAAATGAAAATCAACCTGGAAACGCTTTTATATGGTGAGGCGTTCCCAGGTTGATTTTATTTTATGGTACGGAAGGAAGCGTTTCCGGGGTTCTTTTATTTTTGGTATTGCTTGCGGTATTCGATTGGGGTACATCCCATGTATTCCAGAAACAGTTTTCCAAAGTAGCTGCTGTGGGAAAAGCCGCAGGAAAGGGCAATATCAGAAATCCGTTCTTCTGTTTGAAGCAATAAAAAGGTGCTTTGTCGGATGCGGTACCGGTTCAAGTATTCCATGAGAGAATAGCCGGATACCCGGTGGAACAGGCGGCAAAGGTATTCCTTACTGACGTGGGTTTCTTTTGCCAGCTGCTGCAGACTGATTTGTTCCCTGTAGTGTTGCTTCATATAATCCAGTACGGTTTTTATTACCGTGCTTCTTGTGTTTTGGGCAGACTGTTTTGACGGTTTAGCATCTTTAAGAAGAAGATAAAACATTTGAAGCAGACAGTGGCGGACAGAGAGTTCATACCCAAACTCTTTTGCTTCATAAGCGCAAAAGAGAGAATGGATAAGAATACATATGTCCGGCGAAAGAACGCTATTTGGCTCCAAAGAACCGTTTAAAAGCGGTCGGATGTAGTTTTCGTAAGTAATATCTTGCTCCGTGCATAGAATGGAGTAGTCAAAGACAACTGCGATAAAACCGGTTTCTTCCTGCGGGGATGCAGATATAATAGTATGGAGAATACCGGAGTTGATAAACAAACCTTCTCCGGCAGACAGGGAATAGGTTTCTGTTTCCATTTGGACAAGAAGGTGGCCTTTGGTGGCAACCAGAAGTTCAAACTCATTATGATAATGCAGATGTGCCAAGACTTGCTGGTCTTTCGGAAATTTCATGGGATAAACAGCAATGGGAAAAGCTGTGGTTCCATGCTGCAAGGATTCTTTGAAGGTTTCTTTCTCCATAGGTCCTCCTGACTTGACGTTTTTATTGAAGAATGTCAATATTGTTATAAAAGCTGTTAATTATCTTATAGAAAAAATGACTTATTGTCTAATATAATTATATCATCAAGGGTTGGAGGTGTAAATATGAAGAATACCAGAATTGTGGATAACCAAATTTATTTTTCCAGACAGGGGGAATTGATAAAACTGTCTTCCTGCGGAGAAAATACCATCCGTTTTCAAGGCTTTCCGGACGGAAAAGAGATAGAAGAAAATTATACGTTACTGCCGGGAAGTGCGCAGGTTGAAATAGAAGAAGGAGAACGCCACATCTCCATGCAATGCGGTACTATGCGTGCAGATTTGTGGGAAAACGGAAAACTTACCTTTTACTGCAACGGTAACAAAATATTAGAAGAAAAACCGGAGATGACCTTTGGTATGGGCTTCCGCCGGTACGAAAACAAAGGAAGTATGCTCTGGGGTGCAAGAGTGACCTTCGAACCAAACGAGGGAGAGCATTTCTTCGGCCTGGGCCATAGTTGGGACAATGAGTTTGATTTAAAGGGCTCTACGGTGGATATCCGGAATATTAATGCAAAATGCACCATCCCGTTTGTGTATTCTTCCTTGGGCTACGGTTTGCTTTGGAATGTGCCGTCCACGGGCTTAGCAGAACTTTCTAATAACAGAACCCGTTTTACCAGTGACTGTTGCCACGCAGTGGATTATATCGTGATTGGAGGAGCGCCAAAGGAAGTTTCCGCCACCTTGGCGGATTTGACCGGACATGCGCCGGAACTGCCGCAGTGGGCCACCGGATTTTGGCAGAGCAGACTCCGTTATGAAACCCAGGAGGAATTGTTGGAAGTAGTAAGACGATATAAAAAAGAGAATATTCCGGTGTCTGCGTTTATTGTGGATTACTTCCACTGGACAGAACAGGGGGATTACAAATTTGATCCGAAGTATTGGCCGGACGTAAAGGCCATGGCGGATGAAATCCATTCTATGGGGGCAAAGCTGATAGTTTCCATGTGGCCGACCATCAACGAAAAGAGTGAGAACTACCGTTACATGTCGGACAACAACATGTTGATGCGTACGAACCGGGGTTCCGACCGGGTATTTGATTTCTATGGCTGGCAGGCGGAAATTGACGTGACCAACCCGGACACCAGAGAATATGTCTGGAGCAAATTAAAGGAAAATTACATCGACAACGGCGTGGATGCTCTTTGGTTTGACGAAGCGGAGCCGGAAGTTCATCCGGAGCAGTTTGATAACCTGATTTGGTATGCCGGACGGGCAGATAAGGTGGCATTACTGTATCCGTACTATTATTCCAAGCTGGCTTATGACGGTTTTAAATCCATGGGCCGGGACGATATTGTAACCCTGACCCGGTGCGCTTACCTGGGAAGCCAGAAGTTTGCATCCTTAGTGTGGTCCGGAGATATTCCTTCCACCTTCGAAAGCCTTTCCTGCCAGGTAAAAGCCGGCCTTAATATGGCCATGTGCGGAATTCCTTGGTGGAATACCGATATCGGAGGATTTTACGGCGCAGATATTGAAAGTGACTACTTCAAAGAACTGATTGTGCGCTGGTTCCAGTTTGGTGTATTTAGTCCGGTAATGCGTTTGCATGGTTCCCGCATCAAGCACGGAGAACGTAGTCCGATTATCGAGCCAAGTGGTGACCCAAATGAGCTTTGGAGCTTTGGCGAAAAGAATTTTGAAATTTTAAAAGAGCTTGTATTTTTCAGAGAGAAGCTTCGTCCGTATATCAGTGAGCAGATGAAAATTGCATCCGAAAAGGGTTATCCGGTGATGCGTCCGATGTTCTTTGAATATCCGGAGGACGAAATCTGCTATACTCTGGGAGACCAGTATTTCTTCGGCGAAGACATTATTTTCGCCCCAATCGTAAAACAGGGACAAACCGAGAGAGACGTATATCTTCCGGAGGGCGAATGGGTATTATTAAAAGACAAAAAAACCTACACCAAAGGAACCCACAACGTTTCTGCAAAACTGGAAGAGTTCATTGCCTTTGTACGGAAAGGTGCCAAGGTATTGGAAGTGTTATAAGATATAGACTCTCTGATAGTGATATCAGGGAGTTTATTTTTGTCAGAATTTCTTAAGATATTTTGTCGCAATCTGTGGTATAATGGTGCCGGGAGAAGAATCGGGAAAATGCAGCAAAACATGTTGGGGGAAGATCTATGAGTATTTTAATTGTAGATGATGAAAAGGAGATTGCAGACCTGGTGGAAGTCATTTTAAAAAACGAGGGCTATGAGGTTTTAAAGTTTTATGATTCCCGTCTGGCGGCAAAGGAAGCAGAGAAAAATAATGATATTGATTTGGCAATTCTGGATGTGATGATGCCAGGCATCGACGGATTCACCCTGTGTGCCAAAATCAGGGAGAAATATACCTATCCGATTATTATGTTAACTGCCCGGGTGGAGGATGTGGACAAAATTACCGGGCTTACCATCGGGGCAGATGATTATGTGACTAAGCCCTTTAATCCGTTGGAGCTGTTGGCCAGGGTGAAGGCCCAACTGCGCCGCTATCAGCAGTATTCCGTTATGGGACAGGCAAATGCTGAAATGTTCGAAGGACACGGCCTTTGCATCAACAAGCAGGAGCATACTGTAACCTTGTTTGAAGAACCGGTGATTTTAACGCCGACAGAGTTTGATATTCTCTGGCTTCTTTGTGAAAACGCAGGCAGTGTGGTATCTTCGGAGAAAATATTCGAAACCGTCTGGAAGGAAGCATATCTTGACAGCAATAACACGGTTATGGTACATATCCGCCGCATCCGTGACAAACTGAAGGAGCCGGCCAGAAATCCAAAGATAATTAAAACAGTATGGGGAGTGGGATACAAGGTTGAAAAATAATATTTTGAAGCGGTACTTAATCTGGGTACTAATTTACACAATGATTTGCATTGCCTCTGTTTTTGTGATAGATAACATATTTAACGGGGTGGTGCTGGACTTTTTGTATGAACATATGAATCCGAAATCTTTCTGGTTTCTTAATGCCAACCGGGAGCTGGCAGTGTTTATCGTTTACTGTCTTGGTATGCTCATTTTATCGGTTTGCTACGTATTTAAATTTAACCGGCTGCTCATGCTGGCGGGTGCCTCCATTAGTGAAGAGGAACCGGAAATCTTCGGAGAAAATTGTCCCCAGGAACTGTTGGAGTTCAGTCAGAAGTTAAAGGATTTCAAAGCCAGCCTTAAGGAAAACGAGCAGGCAAGAATTCATGCCGAGCAGCAAAAAAATGACTTGGTAGTATATCTGGCCCACGACTTAAAAACGCCCCTGACTTCCGTGGTAGGATACTTGACGCTGTTAGAGGAAGCTCCGGAGCTGCCAAAGGAGCAGCGGGCAAAATACATTGGTATTGCTTTAGACAAGGCGTATCGTCTGGAACAGCTGATTAACGAATTTTTTGACATTACCCGAATGAATTATCAGACTCTGCCGGCCTACAAAGCTCCGGTCAACCTGACAATTCTTCTGGTGCAGATTATTAATGAATTCTTCCCGATGATGGAGGAAAAAAACATTACGGTGCTGCAGGAAATTGAGCCGGAGCTGATGCTTTCTGCCGATGCGGATAAAATGGCCCGGGTGTTTGATAATTTGTTCCGCAATGCGGTAAATTACAGCTATGCGGGTACAGAGATTGTGTGTTCCGCCAGAAAAGGAAACGGCTGCATTTTGGTAAACATTAAAAACAAAGGAGACCAAATTCCGCAGGAAAAATTAAATCATATCTTTGATAAGTTTTACCGGCTGGATACTTCCCGTCAGTCCTCTACCGGCGGTGCTGGCCTTGGACTTGCCATCGCCAAACAGATTGTGGAGCTGCATGACGGCAGCATTGAGGCAGTGTGCAACAACGGAGTGACGGAATTCCGCATCGTGCTTCCGGTGTAAATTTGACCGGAAATACCGGTTCTTTGTGGATAACTTAAGAAAATCGTAAGAAATTTGACAGACAAGCTTAAAACAGAAAAAAGAAAATAAAGTTACAATACCCTCATCAAAACAAAAGATGGGGGTATTTTTATGAGAAGAAGGAAAGGCGGTATTTGGGAATACATATTGGTGGCATTGGCGTTGGCAGTACTGGCAGTTTCCATTGTAGGGGTTATTAATTTCGGGGAACGCCTTTGGTATGGCGGAGGTAAATCTGCTTTAAACAATATATTTCATCCCCGGGAAACCGTGGAAATTGATTTGTCGGAGCATCTGGGCAGCGAAACCGTGCCCCTCTTTTTCCAGTGGGATGAGCGCTGGGGCTACACCATTTACGGAAGTGACGTGATGAAAGTAACCGGCTGTGGCCCTACCTGTCTTTCTATGGTGCTGGTGCATCTTTTGCAGGATGCCACCTACACACCCCGGTATGTGGCGGATTTTGCAGAAGACCACCGGTATTACGCTAAAGGCAGCGGCAGCAAATGGGCGCTGATTTCCGAGGGCGGAGAAACGTTAGGATTGGATGTGACAGAGCTTCCGCTAGACGAAAACCGTATGAAGAAAAATCTGGAGCAGGGCAACCCGATTATCTGTATTATGGGTCCCGGGGATTTTACCACGGCGGGGCATTTTATTGTGCTTCGGGGACTGGATGACGGAAAATTTATAGTAAACGATCCAAACAGTAAAGAAAATTCGGAGAGGTTGTGGAGTTATGAAGAGATTAGTGGACAAATTAAAAACTTATGGGCCTGCCGAAAGCCGGAGTAGAGGCCTTTCCATCAGTCAGATAAAATGGATAGCGCTGATTTTTATGACCATTGACCATCTGGCGGCCTATGGGTTTGAAATTCCCGTATTTGGGGCACATTTTGATATGCTGCGCATCATCGGGCGGATTGCCGCTCCGTTGTTTTTCTTTGCCCTGACGGAAAGCGTAAAGCATACGAGAAACCGGAAAAGGTTTTTGCTGCGGCTATACTTTGGCGCAGTTGGAACAGGCCTTTTTGTTGCAATAACGAATTTATTGTTCCACGACAGCATCGGCCGGTTTTTCCCAAGCAATATTCTGTGTGACTATATTTATACGGCATTGTACATTATTTTGATTGAGCAAATTATAGAGGGAATTAAGACGAAACAATGGAAGCAGAGCCTCCTTGCGATTGCAGGAATTGCAGCGACGTGCATTCCACATTTTATTGCCTGGGGAATTTACGAATTTCCGTACGCAAAGTATGGTCTAGCACCGGAAACGGTGTGGACAATTCAGGATTTTGCGGGAAGCTTTGTGTTCAGCCCGCTGGCAGCAGAATATACCATTCTGTTTGTACTCATGGGCATTCTTATGTATTTTGCAGGAAATAAGTACGGCAAGGCAGCCGTGCTGGCGGGATTTAGTCTGTTTTGCTATTTTGGAGAAGTTCTGGGGGCTCATCAATGGAATTACATAGGGATTGTGCTTGGGCATCCGCAGTATTACATGATTTTTGCGGTACCGTTTATCTTGCTTTACAACGGAGAAAAGGGAAGAGGAAGCAAGTACTTCTTCTATGTGTACTATCCGGTGCATCGCTATGTGATTTCGGTGGTATCCTATATTTACCGAATATTGGCAGGCGGTTAAATAAAACGGAAACCGGGGCGAAAGGCTCCGGTTTCTTTGACTTTACGGTGTTTAATCCCATGTGGTAGTATTTTGGGTATATTCTGATTTGCCGGAATCTTCGCTTGATAAAAAAGCTCTTTCGTAGAGCATATCATGTTCTACGTGATTTATCTGCATTTGCGGCCTCTGTTTTCTGAAATTAATAACCGGTTCGTAATGTTCTTGTTTGTATTCCATGAAGAAGGTCTCCTTTCTGAAAAACCAAGAGGATATGCGTTCTTTTCTTAGTGTTCCAAGGACTTCAAAATTCATGCCTGACAATTTTTATAAAAAACAAAACAACTATAGAAGAATTTGATTAAATTTGGTATTATGAATTTAAGAAAAAGAAAGCAGGAGGAAATAAAGAATGAAAAAGGTACAGCTGTGGAGTAAATATATGGGATGCTTATTGATTGCGCTGTCTATGGCTGCCTGTGGAACCTCTGTGGCGGATGTGGAGGATTCGGCGGGCATAATAGGAGAAGAACAGGAGGCAATGGGTGAAACTCAGAAGCCGACAGAGAAACCAAAGGCAACAGATACTCCGAAGCCAACCCAAGCGCCTTCGGTGCAATATGATAATCCGTTTGAGTTAGAACGTTTTACAGAGATTTTGCTGATGGAATATGCCAGAGGAGTTCTGACGGGAGATAATATTATTGAACCACCGGCAGATTTGGTGTTTCCGGAATATACCTGGTGTAAGTACGAGTTTGTTGGGGATGATAATGGAATATACACGGTGGAGATTCCATCTGCAGACGGAAATTACATTATTAAGTTAACAATTGATGGAAGTACCGGTTCCAAGCTGGATGAAAGCGAGATGTCACCATGGCTAATGCAGGTAGAATTTTTGTTAAAATAACAGAAGGAGAGTAATTAATGAAAAAATCAACAAAACTGATTCTGTTTTTTGCGGCAGCAGCCTTAAATATTATTTTCTTTTTACTATGTGGATACGGACAGGTTATGAATCCAAATGAAGCCAGCTATCTGGACCCGTTTCTGGGGGTTATTGCGGTGGTGGTGCTGGCAATCGGTGAAACCAGTGTGGCAGTCCAGCTTTATTTTATCGGAAAGTACAGCAACAAAAAACGCCGCATGTTTGATAAAAAGCTTTGGGTGCAGTGTGTGGCACTGGTTGCATATTATGTGGCATGTGTGGCCTATCTTTCCGCAATGATTTACAGATCCGGCGTAGGTTATATTTCTGTGTTTGCCATCGCTCTTTGCCCGTTGTGGCTGGCGGGAGGAAGCCGTATCCTTTGGACCGGGCATACCGGCGAAGAAGACTTTTATTTAAACGATATGGGTAAGTGGCATGCAGTCAGCAATATCATGGAAAATGATGATGTGGTGGAGATTACGTGCCAGGCTCCGGGCGACAGGGAACGCACCATTTCCATTGCAAAGAAAAAGCAGCAGTTAGACCAGTAGAAAAATGCACATTGTGTGAAAAAAAGAGAAGGGCTCTCATTACTGAGAACCCTTTTTTAGTGCGCGATCAGGGGCTCGAACCCTGGACACCCTGATTAAGAGTCAGGTGCTCTACCAACTGAGCTAATCGCGCAGATCTATGTGAACGCTCTCGAGTGACTCGTCAGCCGTCTCTCAAGCGCAAGGCATACTATAATACATTTCAAATCAAATGTCAAGCACTTTTTTTAAAAATTTTTAAAATCTTTTCGTAATCTTTCGTTTTACACTTTTTTTGCATATCTGAAACTTTTCCATGACAGCGGCGAAGAAATATGTTATACTGTAATATACTATGGATAATTATGTGCAAAAGTACATCCGGAGGAACTCGTCATGGGCAAAATTTTTGTAGTCATGGGAAAAACTTCATCAGGAAAAGACACGGTGTATAAGCGGGTGCTGGACAGCCTTGAGGCAAAGGCCGGTGAGGCTGCGCCAAAAACCGTTGTGATTTACACTACCCGTCCGATGCGTCCGGGAGAGCAAAACGGCGTGGAGTATTTCTTTGCCACCGAGCAGGAATTGCAAAAGCTTCGGGAGGACGGCAAGGTAATCGAAGAACGCTGCTTCCATACGGTGCACGGTCCATGGTACTATTTTACGGTAAACGACGGACAAATCGATTTGGAAAATCACAGTTATTTAATGATAAATACGCTGGCGGGTTTTGAGATGATCCGTGATTACTATAATAAAGAACAGGTTATTCCGATTTATATTGAAGCCGATGCAAAGGACCGGCTCATCCGCTACATCAACCGGGAGTCTTTGCAGAAGAATCCGAACTATAAAGAGGTTTGCCGCCGGTTCCTGGCAGATGAAGAGGATTTTGCAGAGGAAGAATTACAACGACTTGGTATTAGTAAACGGTACTTTAACCGGGATTTGGACGAGTGTTGTGCAGAGATAGAGGCAGACATTGCAGCTCTTTTGGAAGGGGGGCTTGTCGATGGATAATAATTTTGATGTAAAGATAAACCAGATGCAGCAGGTTAATCAGGTGGAGGCAAAAGCACCGGCGCCACAGCAGGCGGACGGAAGCTTCCAGTTCACCCTGCTTTCCGCCATTGAAGAAACGGCGCTGGCGGAGCGGTTATCCGGACTTCTTACCGACATCGAAAAAGAGGGCAAAAAGATTGCCAAGCATATGGATGTGCGGGATATGAAGTACTACCGGTCCCTCATTCAGGAGTTTATGAATGAGATTGTGTCCCGTTCCCACAAGTTTACCAGAGAAAATTTTTTGGACCGCCGGGGCAGACACCGTGTGTACGGCATGATTAAACTGGTGGATGAAAACCTGGACCTTCTGGCAGCAGAGCTGTTAAAGGAAGAAAAGGACCATTTATTTATTTTAAGTAAAATCGACGAGATTCGGGGTCTTTTGCTGGATATTTTAACATAAGACGCAGCAAAGGCCAGCGGCCGGCCAACCGGTCGGCATAATTTTGAGGAAAACTATGAAGTTTCAGGACATTATCGGACAAGAGCATATGAAAGGGCATTTACAGAATGCCATTCGGATGGGCAAGGTTTCCCATGCGTATATTATCCAGGGGGAAGCAGGCTCCGGAAAGAAGCTGCTGGCAGACGTTTTTGCCACCACCCTGCAGTGCGAAGAAGGCGGAATTGAGCCTTGCGGGCACTGTCAGTCCTGTAAACAGGCAGTATCCGGAAATCATCCGGATATCCGGCGTGTAACACATGAGAAGGCAAGCATCAGTGTTGATGACATCCGCCTTCAGTTAAACAATGATATTTTGGTCAAACCCTATAGCAGACCCTACAAGGTCTATATTATAGATGAAGCGGAAAAAATGACGGAACAGGCGCAAAACGCCATGTTAAAAACCATTGAGGAGCCGCCGGAATATGCGGTAATTATTCTTCTTACGGTAAATGCCAAGCTTCTGCTTCCAACCATTTTGTCCCGGTGCATTTTATTAAATGTACGTCCGGTGGCAAGAGGACAAATCAAAAAGCTGTTAACCGAGCACTACGGCATTGCAAGCTTTATGGCAGAGGTGGCAGCGGATTTTGCCGACGGAGTACCGGGCAAGGCCATTGCCTACGCCCAGTCCGGTGAATTTGTGGATTTAAAGGATGAGGTTATCCGGGTGCTTCGGCGTCTTGACTCCATGCCGGCAGAAGAAATTTACAAAAAGGTAAAGGAATGGGCCGGCCGAAAGGCAGAGCTTCCCGATATTTTATCCCTGATTAATTTGTGGTACCGGGATGTGCTGGTCATGAAATCCACAGGCGGGTCCGGAAGACTGGTATTTAGGGAAGAAGAAAAAGACTTATCCGCCCAGGCAGAGCAAATGAGCTATGCCCGTATCGAAGAGTGTATCGAGGCTGTGGAAACAACAAGACAGCGCATGAGCGCCAATGTAAACCTGGAGATTTCCCTGGAGATGCTGTTGTACACCATGAAGGGCTGATTTATATTAGAAAAGAGTAATGTGGAGGTTATAGATTATGATTAAGGTAATTGGTGTCCGCTTTCGTAAAGCGGGAAAGGTATATTATTTTGACCCACTTGATTTTGATATCAAGCAGGGCAGCAATGTAATTGTAGAAACTGCCAGAGGCGTGGAATACGGTTTTGTTGTGCTGGCGCCAAAGGAAGTAGAAGACGATAAGGTAATTCAGCCGTTAAAACCGGTTATCCGTCCGGCAACACCGGAGGATGATGAAATCGAACGCGCCAACAAAGAAAAAGAAAAGGAAGCGTTCAAGATTTGTCTGGAAAAAATCAGAAAGCATGAGCTGGAAATGAAGCTCATCGACTGTGAGTATACGTTTGATAACAACAAGGTGCTGTTCTACTTTACCGCCGACGGACGTATCGACTTCCGTGACCTGGTAAAGGACCTGGCATCCGTGTTTAAAACAAGAATCGAGCTGCGCCAGATTGGTGTCCGTGACGAGACCAAAATTCTCGGCGGCATCGGTGTGTGCGGCAGACCGCTTTGCTGCCATTCCTATTTAACCGATTTTGTACCGGTTTCCATTAAGATGGCAAAGGAGCAGAACCTGTCTTTAAACCCAACCAAGATTTCCGGCGTGTGCGGCAGACTCATGTGCTGCTTAAAGAACGAAGAAGAAGCTTACGAAGACTTAAACAGCAAGCTTCCGAATGTGGGCGATTTTGTTACCACAAAGGACGGTTTCAAGGGCGAGGTACAGAGTGTCAGCGTATTAAAGCAGCGTGTTAAGGTGGTTATCACCAAGGATAACGACGAAAAGGAAGTTAAGGATTACCATACTTCCGAGCTTTCCTTCAAGCCACGCCGCAGAAAAGAACGTAACACTACCGATGATGCAGAATTAAAGGCACTGGAGATGCTGGAAAAGAGAGAAGGCAAATCCAATTTAGGAGACTAATCATGGAAGAAAAGGCAAACCTTCTGCCCGGCGAGCGCATCGACGATTTGCAGAGGAATAACCTGAAAATTATCCAGAATGAAGAAAAGTTCTGCTTTGGCATGGATGCGGTGCTGTTATCCGGATTTGCCAAGGTGAAGCCGGGAGAAAGGGTGCTTGATATGGGCACCGGCACGGGTATTATTCCGATTTTGCTGTCTGCCAAAACCGAAGCAGGACACTTAACTGCTTTGGAAATTCAGGAAGAAAGTGCAGACATGGCCCGCCGCAGTGTGGCAATGAACCATCTTCAGGAAAAAATCGAAGTGGTTACTGGCGACATTAAAGAAGCTTCCGCTATTTTCGGCAAGGCAACCTTTGAAGTGGTCACCTGCAATCCGCCTTACATGAATGACATGCACGGGTTAAAAAATCCGGAGCTTCCAAAGGCCATTGCAAGGCACGAGGTGCTTTGCTCTCTGGAGGATGTGGTAAGGGAGGCAGCTGCGGTGTTAAAGCCAAACGGCCGTTTTTATATGGTGCACCGGCCTTTCCGCTTAGCAGAAATTTTTGCTATGTGCCAAAAGTATAAATTAGAGCCAAAGGGCATGCGGTTGGTTCATCCCTTTGCGGATAAGGAACCGAACATGGTACTGTTGGAATGCCTAAAGGGCGGCAAATCCATGATAAAAATTGCACCGCCGCTCATTGTTTACAAGGAACCGGGTGTGTATACCGACGAAATTTACGAGGTATACGGCTATTGATTTTGCCTGCCGTAAGGCGGCTTATATATATAGTAAGAGAGGGAAAGACCTATGTCAGGAACCTTATATTTGTGTGCCACTCCCATTGGAAATCTGGAGGATATGACCTTCCGCGTCATCCGCACCTTAAAAGAGGTGGATGTGATTGCGGCGGAGGACACCAGAAACAGCATTAAGCTGTTAAATCACTTCGAGATTAAAACGCCGATGACGAGTTATCACGAATACAACAAAATAGAAAAAGGAAGAGAACTGGTACAGCAAATGCTGTCCGGTACCAACGTGGCGCTAATTACCGATGCGGGAACACCGGGTATTTCCGACCCGGGCGAAGAGCTGGTAAAAATGGCAAGAGAAGCGGGCATTACCGTAACAAGCCTGCCGGGAGCCTGCGCTTGCGTAACGGCGTTGACTATTTCCGGGCTGCCAACCAGACGCTTTGCGTTTGAGGCATTTCTTCCTTCCGATAAAAAAGAATGCCGTCAGGTACTGGCAGATTTACAGGAAGAAACCAGAACCATCATCCTGTACGAGGCGCCTCACCGTTTAAAAAAGACGCTGGCGCTTTTGTTGGAAACCTTAGGCGACCGTCAGATGACCGTGTGCCGGGAGCTTACCAAAAAGCATGAGACTACGGTGTCCGGACTGATTTCCGAAGTGATTGCTCATTTTGAAGCTGAGGAACCAAGAGGGGAATGTGTGCTGGTAATCCACGGCAAGGATTTTGCCGAATTTGAAAAAGAAGAACAGTCCAAATGGCAGGAAATGTCCATCGAAGAACACGTGGAACATTATCTTTCTCAGGGCATGGATAAAAAAGAAGCCATGAAGGCGGCCGCAGCCGACAGAGGAATCTCTAAGCGGGACGTGTATCAGGCATTGTTGGAAAAATAAATAGCAGCAGTTTGTCAAATAGTAAAAGCCCATCACGGAAACAGTGATGGGCTTTGTTATCTTTAGCCGTGGGTATGTACTTATTTGATAAGACCTGCAAGTTTTGCAAGTTCTTCAATGGATTCCTTAGAAACCATTTTGCCATGAAATTCTACGAGGTTTTCTGTGCTGCCGGTAAAAGTATCCACAGGAGCAAATTTCTTTAAGATAATCATATCTTCAGAAACGTAAATCTCCACAGGATCTTTTTCTCCGATTTCCAGATTTCTGCGTAACTCGATTGGTAAAGTGATTCTGCCCAGCTCGTCCAGCTTGCGGACAATGCCGGTGTTTTTAATTATCTGACCCATGATAAATTCTCCTTACTTCTTTAGATTTTGAACTTGCCCTCTATCAAAGCTCGTGCCATCATTATACAAGAAAAGGAAGAATTTGTAAAGGGCAATTTGGAAATTCTTAACATTTTTTGACGGACGATTTGGAGAATGAAGGAAGGATTTTGCGAATATGCTGAAAAAAAGACGGTTTTGGAGAAGAGATGTTAAATACAATCTGGGCACTCATGATTTTAATCGGTGTAGTTGTAGGAATTCTTACAGGAAATATGGAAGCAGTGGGCAACGGAGCACTGGAATCTGCGGGCAGTGCGGTAACCCTTTGTATTACCATGATGGGTATTTTGTCCATGTGGACAGGACTTATGCAGGTGGCAAGAGCCAGCGGCTTGCTGGAAAAAATGGCAGGATGGCTTTCGCCAGTAATTGGGTTTTTATTTCCGAAAATTAAGAAGGATTCCAAGGCGGCGGAGTACATAGCAACCAATATGGTGGCAAATGTGCTGGGCCTGGGCTGGGCGGCAACACCGGCGGGCATCAAGGCAATGGAGGAGCTGGCGGCGCTTGAGGAGGAACGGGGGATGCCGGGGTATGAGGCCAGTGATGAAATGTGCACCCTGTTGGTGATTAATATGTCCTCCCTGCAGCTGATTCCCATTAATATGATTGCCTACCGCAGCCAGTATGGCAGTACATCCCCGGCTGCTATTGTGGCTCCGGTAATTTTGGCAACGGTAATCAGTACCATTGTAGCAGTGGTGTTTTGTAAGCTAAAAGCAAGAAAGTAGCGGACTTTTAGTCGTTTAAAACAATAATTTTAGAACAAAACAAAAAACTTAAAAAAGAGATTGCATTTTGTAAGAAGGTCTGTTATACTGTATACAGAAAAGAAGAAATCCGACAAAAAACGGAAAAGAAGATGGAGGATATGGTTATGAGAATACTTGTTACCGGCGGTGCCGGCTATATCGGCAGTCACACATGCGTAGAGTTATTAAATGCAGGCCACGAAGTAGTTGTGGTGGATAATTTGTGCAATTCCAGTGAAAAGTCCTTAGAGCGTGTGGAAAAAATCACAGGAAAACCGGTGGTATTTTATCAGGCAGATCTTTTAGATAAAGAAGCATTAGAGAAAATTTTTGAGAAGGAAAGCATCGATGCGGTTATTCACTTTGCCGGCTTAAAAGCAGTAGGTGAGTCCGTGGCAAAGCCACTGGAATACTATCATAACAACATCACAGGCACCCTCATCCTGTGTGACGTTATGAGAGCCCACGGCGTAAAGAACATTATTTTCAGTTCTTCCGCTACGGTTTACGGCAGCCCGGCATTTATTCCTATTACCGAGGCTTGTCCAAAGGGCGACATCACCAACCCATACGGCCGCACCAAGGGGATGCTGGAGCAGATTTTAACCGATCTGAACACTGCAGACCCTGAATGGAACGTGGTACTTCTCCGCTACTTCAACCCAATCGGTGCCCATAAGAGCGGCATCATCGGTGAAGACCCTAAGGGCATTCCAAACAACCTGGTACCTTATATTTCCCAGGTTGCGGTTGGCAAGTTAGAGCGCCTCAACGTATTCGGCAACAATTACGATACCCACGACGGCACCGGTGTCAGAGACTACATCCACGTAGTTGACCTTGCTATCGGCCACGTAAAGGCATTAAAGAAGATTGAAGACAAGAGCGGCGTCTCCATTTATAATCTGGGTACCGGTAACGGCTACAGCGTTCTTGACATCGTTAAGGCATTCGAAAAGGCTTGCGGCAAGGAAATCCCTTATATTATCAGAGAACGTCGCCCGGGCGACATTTCCACCTGCTATGCAGACCCTGCCAAGGCAAAGGAAGAGCTGGGCTGGACTGCAGAGCGCGGCATCGAAGAAATGTGCGAAGACACCTGGAGATGGCAGAGCAATAATCCAAACGGATACGAGGCATAAAATTCACACCGTCACGATACAATATACTAATTGTACCGGGGCGGTGTTTTTCTATGGACTTTTTAGTATATCTTTCTTATTATATGATTCCCTTGTTGATTTTTTATATTGTGGGATTTGGCATCTTGCAGAAAGTAGACGTGTATCAGGAATTTGTAAAAGGCGCCAAAGACGGCATGAAGACGGTGGTGGAACTGCTGCCCACCCTGATAGGTCTTTTGATGGCGGTGGGGGTTTTACGCGCCTCGGGGGCGCTGGATATTCTGGCAGGATGGCTGGCACCGGTGGCAAATGCCCTGCACTTTGACGCAGCCCTGCTTCCGGTTTCTTTTATAAAGCTGTTTTCCTCCTCTGCAGCCACCGGCCTTGTCCTTGACATTTTTGAAACCTACGGTCCGGATTCCCTGCTCGGCAAAACCGTATCCATATTATGCTCCAGCACGGAAACCGTGTTTTACACTATGAGCGTGTACCTGATTGCCGCTAAAGTAAGGAAGGCCAGATGGACACTGGCAGGCGGGCTGATTTCCACGTTGGTGGGCATTGTGGCAAGTATTTGGGTGGCACAGTGGGTGTGAGGGGGAGAAAATTAAGTCTCCCCCTGCCATCAGTAAGAATTATTAATAGGGATGTTTGTATTCGCCAATGAAATCTTTTATCATGGACACATCTTCGTATATTAGTTTTAAATATGTCTCAATAATAAAAGGTTCTTCTTTGTCGGATTCTTGAGGAAATTTGTTATCTTCTTTTGTGTCGGTTACAGAATGATTGGAAAAAGATAAAGTACTATTCTCGGTTACGTAAGGAAATGCGGGTGAAATATCACCATTAATTATTTTCTCAATTCTGCTTAAACGCTGTTCCATTTGCTTTATCTGGTGCCGCATAGGGGTTGTAAGCCTTTGTAAATAGGCACTCATGTGTACTTTGAATTCGCTTTCAGTCATCATAAGTTTTTCCTCCGTTATGTGATGTATAAAAAAAGAGATTGGTTTTACAAAACGTTTTGTGGGCTAAGTATAAATGATAAAAACCGGCTTGACAATCTCGGAAAACCTTACAAAAAAACAGCCGATTTTTGGCAGGTTTGCACGAAATTTCGGAACGAAAAATTGACGAAAACAGGTGCAAAGGCGTATGGATAAAGGATTTTGTGATGTGTTCAAAAGTGAAAGGGAAGAAAATGCAATATTGGCGAAAGTGAGTATGTGTGGTATAATGCTTGCAAAGCATAATTTCTTTTGTTTTGGCCAAACATTCTTTATTTCTTTGGAATTATTTTTGAAAATTCATGCTTTAGGATACCTTGCAAACAATAGAGAAAACAATTATAATGGAGGAGAAGAACGATGCATAATAGTAGTGTTAATGTGTGGGTAGATGAAATAGTTCCGTGTTTAAAAGAGTCTGCTACGCAGAAAATTAAGGAAACCGTTGTGTTTAGGATTGAGACAAAGTCTTTTTTGGAACAGTTCAATGAAAAAACGGGATGGTATATTAATTGGTCCGAATTATCCAAAAATGTAGAGATATATGCCCTCTCTCTAAAAGAGGATATTGGTGAAATACAAGGGTTAGTTGCGTTGCAAAAAGATGATGTATCGCAAGCTGCATTTATATGCTGGGCATGTACAGCACCGCATAATAATAAAATGAATGGAAAACAAAAGTACATAGGGGTAGGTGGACATCTGTTTGCGATTGCGTGTGAAAAATCTATAGAATGGGGCTTTTGTGGAGCTGTCCATGGATTTGCAGCAAATAAAACGTTATTAGAACATTATGTGAGCAAATTAATGGCAGAGCCTTTATGTATGTTGCATCAATATCAGTTTTTTATTGATGAACAGTCTGCACAGCAGCTTAGGGAGGTGTATCATTATGAATGGAGAAATACCTAAATTTTTAGAAAATGAAGTATTACCAAAAGGATATTTTGATGAGCCTAATCCTTATGCGCCTATGCCGGAACGGAAGGTGAATCTTTTAGAACTGTCCCGTTATGCAAAAAGCGTTAATAAAAAACTAATTGAGCTGACAAAAGAAGAAGTTGAAAAATTTAAGCAATAGCCCCACCCCCAAAATCTAGACCAATACCCCTCAGCCACCACCACCTGTGGTGGCTGTTCTACATCTTTAGAAAAAAGTTGAAAAAAGTTGTAAAAAGGGCTAAAGTCCCAGAAAAATATACCGATATAATTAGTGTAAGCAAGAAGATAACTTCTTGCGGAAGAATCACTCTACTGACAAATCCTAGGTTGTTCGAAAGAGGAAGTCTTCCAAAAAAATCAAAACCAAAAGTGATTCCCGAAAGGACTCGGGAACCGGACGGGCGAACCCGTACCGGACACAATTCAAGGAGGTAAATATTATGGCAATGATCGTACAGCACAACATGACAGCGATGAACACTAACAGACAGTTAGGTATCAGCACAAACGCACTCGCAAAGAGCACTGAAAAGTTATCTTCCGGTTACAGAATTAACCGCGCAGCAGATGATGCAGCAGGTTTAGCTATTTCCGAAAAGATGAGAAGCCAGATCCGTGGTCTTAACCAGGCTTCCACAAACGCTCAGGATGGTATCTCCATGATCCAGACTGCAGAAGGTGCACTTCAGGAATCCCACAGCATTCTTCAGAGAATGCGTGAATTAACCATTCAGGCAGCTAACGGTACTGAAACTGATGAAGATCGTGGCAACATCCAGGATGAAATCAGCCAGTTACAGGACGAGCTTGACAGAATCGCTGAAACAACAGAATTCAACACCATGAAGCTGTTAGACGGTTCTTTAGGCGGCGGCAGCAATGCAAGTGCAGCGGGTCCTAAGTTTGGTATTTATGACAAAAAGCTTCAGGCGTTTGTAACTTCTGATGTAAAGAGTGTTACTGTTAATGCTACCGGTTCTGCAACCGTTGGTGGCGAGTCTGCAGTTTGGGATAAGGAAGGAACAACTCTTACATTAAACCTTGCAGCTGGTACAAGCTATACTCAGTCTGAAATTGATGCTTTAATCAAGAATGCAAAGCAGGAAGACAGCGATGCAGAGCACACTCCGGCTAATGTAACTGTTAAGTTAAAGGGTGGCGCAATTGTTGGTGGAACGCTTGCTGGTACAGCAACAGAAGCAGGTGTGAAGTCTAGCACAGGCGAACAGGATCTCTCGGGTGTTGTTTTGGGAGGCGCTGATGCAAAGATTAACATTACTGCAAACAAGTATGGTGCCGATAATGATGTTAAGATTAAGATTTCTTTTGATGCTAATGCGGGCGAAGAAGAATGCAAGATTTCCAAGGCGGCTTCTTACAGTGCAGCAGGTGGTATAGGTAACACAGCAGAGTATGAATTAAAGTTGGCTACAGGTAAGGAATATTCTGAAAAGGATATTGAAAAGCTGTTAGCAGAAGCTGGTTTCTCTGCAACCGTAGATATTAAGACCAGTGCGCCTGATACTCCAGATTCCTTCATGGTTGCTGACACTGCAACAAAGGCAATTGAGTTAGAATTAAAAGACGGTAAGGGTCTTGGTGATGATGATGCGTTCCTTAACGAGAGAAATTATGACTCTGCAGCAAGCGGCAAGGGCGTTGAACTTCAGGTAGGTGCAAACTATGGCCAGACTATCAATTTTGGTATTGGTGACATGAGCGCAGCAGCGCTTGGCGTTTCCGGTGCAAGCGTTAACGTATCCACTCAGAGTGGTGCTCAGAATTCCATCGAAAAGATTGATGCCGGTATCGCAACTGTTTCCAAGCAGAGATCCTTACTTGGTGCTGTTCAGAACAGACTTGAGCATACCATCTCCAACCTGGACAACACAGCTGAAAACCTTCAGGCGGCTGAATCCGGCATTCGTGATGTTGATATGGCTGCTGAAATGGTTCAGTTCTCCAAGAACAACATCCTTCAGCAGGCTGCTCAGTCCATGCTGGCTCAGGCTAACCAGGCTAACCAGGGCGTTCTCTCCCTGTTAGGCTAATCGCTAGTCTATTAAACTAAAATTTCTTGATTTCTTTAAGAAACCTAGGAAGCTTAGAGAAAATAGAAATAGAGTGTGAAAACATTCCATAATAAAGGACCCGGTCTTATGGCCGGGTCCTTTCAATTTGCGCAAAACGGGGCAAAACAACGAAATAAAATTAGAAAAACGGGGCAAAATATGAATGTAACGTCTTGAAAAACGGGGCAAGGTGTTGTATTGTATAAGGTGTGGAGGTGAGTGTTCATGTATAGAAAGCAATCGGAAAAGATAAAGGAATGGATAAATGGCTCTGATAAAGCACTTTTAGTAACCGGCGCCAGACAAATCGGAAAAACCTGGTTAATTAGGGATGAAATTGAAAAAAGTGAATATACAAAATTTGAAATAAATTTTATTGACCAACCGGATATGATAAAGCATTTAAATGTGCAGATGAGTGCAGAGGAATTTCTGGTTAAACTTAAAATGATTATGCCGGAAGAATGCAGGCCTCATAAAACAATAGTATTCTTTGACGAGATTCAGAAATGCCCGGAAATAGTAACAAAAATTAAATTTTTAGTTGATGAGGGAAGCTTTAAGTATGTAATGAGCGGGTCTCTGTTGGGGATAGAATTAAAAGGTATTGCATCTGCACCGGTTGGATATTTGTCGGTGCTTCGGATGTTTCCCATGGATTTTGAAGAATTTTTGATTGCAAACAGTATTTCACAAACCACCTTAGATATGTTGAAGGAAAAATATGAGATTTTGCAGCCGGTGGATGAATTCATTCATGAAAAGCTTTTGTCTCTGTTTTTTGTGTATTTAATTGTTGGAGGAATGCCGGATGCAGTAAAAAAATATATAAACACAAAGGACATCAGGGAAGTTGACAAGGTGCAACGTGATATAACCACTTTATATAAGGCGGATTTTACGCAATACGAGGAGGCGGACAAAAAGCTCAAACTAATATCTATTTATGATATAGTTCCGGCGGAATTGAATAAACAAAATAAGAAGTTTGTTTTTACAATGTTAGATAAGGAACTTAAATTTGACAGGTATGAGAACAGTTTTCTATGGCTTAAGGATGCCGGCGTTGTATTACCGGTATATAATACCGATGCGCCGCTTACCCCGCTGTTAGCGAGTAAAAGTAGTAATGTCTTCCGTCTGTTTTCGAATGATATAGGATTGCTTACAAGTGCATATCCATTAGAAACTAAAATAGAACTAATCAATAAAAATGGTGAGGTAAACAATGGGGCGCATTTCGAGAATGCAGTAGCACAGCAGTTGACGGCCAACGGTTTTGAACCGTATTTTTGTAAGAAGAAAAATATAGGTGAACTGGACTTTGTTATAGAGATGGGTGGAAAGGTAGTTCCAATTGGAGTAAAGTCCGGCAAGAATTACAAAACACATAAATCGCTGGATAACTTCATTGGAATTCCGGATTACTATATAGAAAAAGCATATGTCTTTTCCATAGGAAATGTTGAACAAATCGGAAAGATTATATATCTGCCGATATATATGAGCTACCTCTTAAAGGAAAAAACGTTAGAAAATGCAATGATAGTGGATGTGGATATCAGGGGATTGTAGCCAACATTTTTAATTTTCGTGAAAAACTGCTCAAAAACATTTTTAATTTTCGTGAAAAAAATTAAGATAAGGGTTAATATTCTTGTAAACCCTTCCGATATACTAATTGAAAACGTAACTTACATGGATGTAACCCACACAAGGACGTAACTACAAGGAAGTAGATAAAAACAAGATTTTTAACCAAGGAGGATTTATCTTATGGCAATGATCGTACAGCACAACATGACAGCTATGAACGCCAACAGACAGCTTGGCATCTCTACTTCCGCATTAGCAAAGAGCACAGAAAAGCTCTCTTCCGGTTACAGAATTAACCGTGCGGCAGACGACGCAGCAGGTTTAGCAATTTCCGAAAAAATGAGAAGCCAGATTCGTGGTCTCGACCAGGCTTCCACAAACGCATCCGACGGTATCTCCATGATTCAGACCGCAGAAGGTGCATTAAATGAGTCCCATTCCATTCTCCAGAGAATGAGAGAATTAGCAGTTCAGGCAGCCAACGGTACAGAAACAGATGACGACCGTGGCAACATCCAGGACGAAATCGAACAGTTACAGGAAGAATTAGACAGAATCGCCTCTGATACAGAATTCAATACAATGAAGTTATTAGATGGTTCCCTTAGTGCAGCTACTGCAGGTGTAACCAGCGCAGGTCCTAAGTATGGCATTTATGATGCAGGATTAAAGGGCTTTGTAACTTCTAATATTGCAGGTGTTTCTATTAACGTTGCAGCAAATGCAACAGCAGGTGGTGAATCTGCAATTTGGGATAAGACAGGTAAAGTTTTAACTTTAAATTTGAAGAAAGATTATACTTATACCCAGTCCGAAATCGACCAGTTGATTGCAAATGCTAAGCAGGAAGATTCCACAGCAACCAATGCGCCGGTAGAATTAGAGTTGAATTTATATTATGGTGCTCTGACAGCCGCTGATATTACAGGTACCGCTGTAGAAGTAGGCGCAAGAGGTGTTTCCAATGAAGTGGCTATTGGTAAAGCAGGTAACTTTGTAGGGGCTAATAAAATTACAATTGAATCCAACAAGTACGGTAAAGATACAAATGTAACAATTAATCTTGACTTTACAGCAACAGAAGGCAATGAAAAGTGTGAAATTGAAACACCGGCTACATATGCTGCTACAGGTGCATTAACTAAGGCGGGCACATATACCTTAAGTCTTCAGTCCGGTAAGGAATATGCAGAAGAAGATATTGAAGCTATTCTTGCAGAAGCAGGTCTCAGCATGGATGTTACTTTAAATAGTGCAGCTCCGGATGAACCGGACACATTGTTTATTACTGATAGCAATGTGACTGCAAAGCTTACTTTGGCAGGTGGTACAGGACTTGGTGATACAGACGCATTCCTCGGTCAGGCAAAATATGGTGTTCAGTCCGGCGGTAAGGGTATTGTTCTTCAGGTTGGCGCAAACGAAGGTCAGACAATGAGCTTCTCCATTGACGATATGAGCGCAAATGCACTTGGTGTAAACGATTCTAATGTAGACCTTTCTACACAGAAAGGTGCTTCCGATAGTTTAGGTAAGATTGATGAAGCTATTGCAAAGGTATCCAAGCAGCGTTCCTTACTCGGTGCGGTTCAGAACAGACTTGAGCATACAATTTCTAACTTAGACAACACAGCAGAAAACCTGCAGGCAGCTGAATCCGGTATCCGTGACGTAGATATGGCAGCTGAAATGGTAACCATGTCTAAGTACAACATTTTACAGCAGGCTGGTCAGTCTATGTTAGCACAGGCTAATCAGGCTACGCAGGGTGTATTATCTTTACTTCAGGGCTAATAGTAAATCGAATAATATACATGGTTTTCAGGCGGAGCGCAGAGGCGCTCCGCCTTTTGTCTTTTGTTAAATTTTAGCATATGGAGATAGACGGTAATAATGTTTTTTGGGGACGTTATGATAATATATTCGAGGGAAAATGTCGATATATAAAATATGAAATTTTGTATCCCCAAAAGGGCAAAGGAGAAGGCTAATATGTATCCAGTATTGATAAAAAGTAAAATCAAATTAACGATAGGAATGCTGGTGTCCAATCATATCCAATATATCCGTAAGTGTATGGAATCTATTAAGCCTTTGCTGGATGCAGTGCCAAGTGAGCTTGTGGTGCTTGATACAATGGGTGAGGGCACCGACGGTTCCATCGATATTGTAAGAGAATACACTAACAAAGTCTACCGTTTTGAGTGGTGCAACGATTTTTCTGCAGCCAGAAATGCATGTCTAGACCATGCGCAGGGAGAGTGGTTTCTATATGTGGATGATGACGAATGGTTTGATGATGTGACTGAATTTATAGAGTTTTTTAATAGTGAAGAATGTAATAATTATTATTCAGGATATTATTATACAAGAGACTATTTATCAAATGGAAGTTATTCCATAGGAATTGCCGGTAGAATGATTCGCCGAATGGAAAATACAAGGTTTGTGGGACGTGTACACGAATCCTTTAATGAGGTTTTCTCTCCAAATAAGCAGTTCTCCTGCTTTACCCATCATTATGGCTATGCTCATGAGACAGAAGAGGCAAAAGCGCAGAAACAATATAGAAATATAAACATTTTGGAAGCAGAAATTAGGGAAGAAGGAATTAACCCAAAGAGGGCGGCGCAACTGGTGCAGGAGCTGCTTGTGCGAGAAGAAACCAAAAAGGCTGGTTATGAACGTTGTATGGAATTTATTGCTTGGATGGAACAAGCGGGCAAAATAAAGGAGTCCTGTAGCCAATGGATGTTGGTTGCCAGTGTACGAAGCTTTGCAGAAAATGGTCAATATGCAGAACAACTGAAGCAGGCAGAAATAATTCGTAAGAGGTATCCGCTATCTGAGACAGCAGAGCTTGTTTTGGCAGCCACTTTAATTCGTGGTGCAGCAGAAGAATATGACTATGTGACCATTGAAAAAGAAGTAGATGTGTATTTGGAAATGTGGGACTGGAGACAGGAGCATCCAGATGAGGCACTGTTACAGACGCAGATGGATTTTCCTGGATTTTTTACGGAAGCTGATTATTACCGCAAGGTTTATTTAGCTGCAATGGTAGCAAACCGCAACGAGGAATACGAGAAGGCAAATCAGTACTGGAAACGTATCCCGTGGAAGCAGGAAGGTTTTGACATTAGTGAATATCAGGAAGAACTGGCGCGTACCGTACAAGGTTTAAAACAGCTGCAGGAAAAGAAAAAAGAAGAACTTCGGGTGGTTGAAGAGAAGCGCATCGAAGAGAAGAAACAGGAGATCAAGCTTTTGTTAAAAACCCTTTTGGAAGCTAGCGAATACACTAAGGCAAGTGTGCTGCAGGGCAGATACGAGGAGCTTGGTGAGTTACTTTCCGGTATGCAAGAACTGGCAATCACCATTGGCCAAAGTATTGATGAATATATTGGCGAGGGAACCAAGGCGGTATCTGCTTTAGAAATATTTTGTGAGTGTGTGTGGCAGTGTAGCCAGACAGAAGAGGTAGAAACACTGCTGGCGTTTTTGGAAAAAGGAGCTTATTTTATACAGCAGATTGAGGAACAAGGTTTTTAATACATTAGGAGGCCCCTATGAGAAAGGCACAAAAAAAGCAAATTGAAGAATTGGTAAAACTGATGGAAGAGGCTCAGGCCGAGATTAAAAATGCCATCCGGAACATGAATATTCAACTTGCTTTGGAATTGCTGGAGCAGTGTCAGCAAGGTGCTATTCAAGTGGGAACCTCCATTGATGTGTTGGAAGGCGAAGGTCATCCAACTGTAACATTACTGGAGCAGTACTGTGAACTGGTTTATAAATTGCATGAAGAACTGGCAAACGGTTCTTTGAAAGCAAGTGCAGATGCTGCGATCCACACAGAAAGTGTTTTAAGGACTTCCTGGACGCAGATTAGCAAAAGCGTGGAGGAAGACATACCTGTGCGCTTAGAAGTGGTTTTTTGCCCGTATAAGGCCTCCATGTGGGACTCCTTAGAGAGTGTATGGAAGGCGGCGGATGAAGATTCGAACTGCGATGCTTATGTTATTCCGATTCCGTATTTTGATAAAAAGCCCGACGGTACCTTTGGGGAAGAACACTACGAAGGCTTGGAGTATCCGGAATATGTACCGATTACGTACTATAAGAGCTACAATTTTGAAGAGAGAAAACCAGATGTGGTGTTTATACATAATCCGTATGATCAGTATAATTTTGTGACCAGCGTGCATCCGTTTTTTTATGCGAGCAATTTGGTGAAGTATACAGACAAGCTGGTGTATATACCATATTTTGTGCTGAGCGAACCGAACTGGACAACTATGACAGATAAAAGAAAAGATAAAATGCGTATGTTTTGTATCCAACCGGGCGTGTTGCAATCTCATAAGACGATAGTTCAGTCCGAGGCCATGAAGGAAGTATATGTCAATGTTCTTTGTAATGAATTTGGAGAACAATATCGTTCTATGTGGGAGGATAAAATCTTACCACTTGGTTCTCCGAAGTTTGATAAAGTAAACTCTATGTCTAAAGAGGATGTGGATATCTTGGAGGAATGGAAATCGGTGCTTTTTAAGTCGGATGGCAACAAAAAAAAGGTAATTCTTTATAACACTAGCGTGAATGCATTGTTGGATCATGGAGAGAAAATGTTAGCTAAAATGCAGGATGTGTTTCGTGTTTTTCACGAAAATCGGAACGGAGTTGCCCTTTTATGGCGCCCACATCCGCTCATTAGGGTCACCATTGAGTCTATGCGACCAGAGTTATGGTTAGAGTATGAAAAGATTGTCAATGAATATAAAGATGCGTCCTGGGGGATTTATGATGATACCGTAGAATTAAATCGTGCACTGGCACTGGCAGATGCGTACTATGGAGATCCGAGTAGTTTGGTACATTTATGTCGTGAGATAGGGATGCCGTGTATGATACAAAAAATGGAATTTACTGAAAGTGCCAACACTGCACTGAAGGACTATTTGAATCAGATAATACCGCTCAATAAAAAGAAAGTAGAGGGTGAAAAAAATGTCATTGGAAAAGAAATATGGCATAATCTCATATGAAAAGAAACCCATTAAGTTAAATGGTAATGATGTGCAAAATATGGGAGAGTGGCTCCAAATGTTTGCGGTGGAATATCTATTCAGGGAGTGGGGAATTAAAGAAACACTTCATATTAGCAGAAACGAGGCTTCAAGGTATTCTGGAGATTCGTGTGTTGTTTTTGTGAATGGATACAACACTTGCAATAATGCACGTAATCTCAGTACAAATACATTTCCGCTACCTGCAAAAATCAAACCTGTTTTTTTGAGTTTTCATTTTTGTAATAGATATATTCCTGCGCAACTAAAGGAACAACTTGTGATGCATGCACCTATTGGATGTCGTGACGAAGAGACAAGGGATAATTTAAGAAACCACGGTATTTCTGCATATACAACTGGTTGTGTGTCGGCGCTATTACCTAAACGGAGCGCAGAGGCTGCTGCAAATGCTGATAAAGTGTTTTTTGTTGATACTCCGGAACGTCTGATGCCGTTTGTTCCGTCAAATATAAGACAGAAAGCAGAATTTGTATCTAACTTGTATCCTTTAACCAGAACAGATGGAGAGCCTATAATGACGGAAGAGGAAAGCAGATGCTCATGTGCGTATGCAGCGGAGCGTTATAAAAAGTATTATTATGAGGCAAAACTAATTGTCACATCTCGACTTCATGTGGCGGCTCCGGCTGTAGCAATGGGAATTCCTTGTATTTTAGTAGCTGAAAATTTTGATGGGCGTTATGCCTGGTTAGATAAATGGTTGCCGTTGTATACATCAGATAAATTTGATAAAATTGATTGGAATCCTCAACAAATAGAATACGAAGAGGAGAAAAAGCGAATCAAAGACGGTTTAAGGAAAATTTTCCTTGAGCAAACAGATAAAGAGGAAGAATTAAAAAAAATAGATACATATTTTAATAATCGTACAAGGGGAAATTATAATACAGTATATAGAAATGCGTTGATGAAATATTCCTTTTTACCTTACAATACAAAATATGCGATATGGGGAACCATCGAAGGAAAATCAAATCAGTTGAAGTTTTCTATCGAAGAAATCTATCCACGGTGGGAATTTGTAGGTATTTATGATAAATATGTGCAGGGTAATTTTGAGGGACACATAATACAATCATCGGAAAACATTGAGGATTCCCAGGATATGGTTTATTTTGTTATGTCTCCGGCAATTTATAAAGAGGCAAAAATGAAAGTTAAAAAAGGGAAAATATTTTTTGTAGATATTACGAACGGACTATTTGAAGGTAATTTTTAGAAGTATAAATTGGAGTTATAATTATAGAAAGAGTTAACTGGGGGTTACTTATGAATGTAGAAATTCTTTCAAAAGAGAATATAATATCCTTAACTAACAAAAAAATCTACTGCTATGGTAAAAGCAACCTAGAGGAGTTTCTATCAACCGTTACTCTTAGAAATCAAATTGTTGCTGTCTTGGAAAATAATACAAAGTCTCAAGGACAAACTTTTAATGGCATTCCGGTTTGTTCTCCTTTGGTTTTAAAAGAAGAAAACCCGGAAGATTGTGCCATTATTATTACAGCTTTTTATCCGGCAGAGGTTTTAGAACAGTTAGAATTGCATGGAGTGCTAAATAGGAATTTTAAGATTTTCCGCTTTGCAAATCACGTAGAAAAAATTGATTTGGCGTATCGAAAAAAATATAAAGATACACCATTAGAGGATATTATCATTTTCCGTAGTGGTCCAATCCGTAGTGCTTATGTTCCGGGAACTGATTTTTCGGATAATGCAAGAGCGCTGTTTGAATATATGCTGGCAAATGACTATAATAAAAAGTATAAGCTGGTATGGTTGGTAAAGCACCCAGAAAAATTTGCAGAGTACACAAAAAAGCCGAACGTGGAGTTTCTTTCCTTTGATTGGGAAGATTCTGAGAACCCGGAAGAGAGAGAACGTTATTATCATGCTCTGTGTTTAGCAAAGTGTATTTTTATGACAGATGCTTATGGTTTTACGAAAAATTCCAGAGAAGACCAAATTAGAGTACAACTTTGGCATGGTTGTGGATTTAAGACGAGAGTTAATTTTGCAAGATGTGAAAAACGATATGAATATACTACAGTTGTTAGTGAGTTGTATGCAAACATTCATGCGGATATTTATGGTTTGCGAAAGAATCAGGTATTAGTCACGGGATATGCAAAACAGGACTGGCTATATCAGCCGTATCAAGAAGGCTTGGCAAGTATGTTTGGTAAAAGAGATGCTTCTAAATACATATTTTGGCTTCCAACATTTCGCATGGCAGAAAATCAATTAAGCGAATTAAATCAGTATGAAATTAATCCGGAAACAGGTCTTCCAATTGTAGAACGTAAATCTCAGTTAGAAGAATTAAATCGATCTTTACAAGAGAAGAATATATTGTTGATAATCAAGTTACATCCGTTTCAAAAGGATGAATTGGTGTCAGGATTCGACTATTCGAATATTGTACTATTGCGTAATTCGGAAATGGTAGATAAGGACTTAATCATTAACCGTCTATTGGCATCAGCGGATGCTATGATTAGTGATTATTCTTCTGCAGCAGTGGACTTTCTAACATTAAATCGGCCATTAGCCTTTACATTAGACGATGTGACAGAATATGAAAATAGCCGAGGGTTTGTTTTTGATAATGTTCGAGATTGGTTGCCGGGCAAAGAGTTGTATACATTGGGTGATTTAGAGAGGTTTCTCTTAGAAATTGCACAGGGCGAAGATTCTACAGAAGAAAAGAGAAAAAAACTGTTGCCGCTTATGCATTCTTATCAGGACAGCAACAATAGCAAGAGAATTTTAGAAGCAGTAGGTTTGAGAAAATAAAAGAAGCAAAGGGAAAAGGTATATAAAGATGAAATATATCGAAAGAACAAAGGTGGAATATCTAAGAGAGCGATATGATGTGTTGGTTGGTTGGGGAAATAGCGTAGTTGAATTCGAAAGAAAATATAATCCTTCATTGTATAAATTGGATTATGTAATTAATGGTCAAGGAAAAAACGTTGGAGATATTATTTGCGGATGTAAAATTAGTTCGCCAGGGGTTGTAAAAGAGTTTATGGGTAAAAAGGTATGTGTAATAATTTACCCAAATATCGAACAGGAATGTTTAGATCAGATTTATAAAATCTTGCCAGATGCAGATACAATTATTGGAAGACTGGTGGATGTGGGAGAATCCTACAATTATTCCAGTGATATAGAGGATTTAACTTTTGTAAAAATAATAACTGCACTTAATATATCAGACCCAGTTTATATGGATATTGGTGTATGTCATCCGGTGGTAAGAAATAACACATATCTGCTTTATGAAAGAGGGTTTAAAAGGGGCTTCCTCGTAGAGCCTAATCCTGTAATGGTGAATTTACTGAAGGAATATCGAAGTGAAAATGTTGTATTAGATGTGGGGGCGTGCGCTGGAAAGGAGACTAGTTTAACGTATGTCATGGAGACTTTACCGGGTCTAAACCATTTTTTAAGAGATGGAGAAATTATAGCAGGAGAGACACTACAGATTCCGGTTAAAAATATAAATGATATTTTTGAAGAACATAAGATTTTTTCTTTGGACATTTTAGACATTGATACTGAAGGAATGGATTATGAGTTATTGGAAGCACTAAACCTGGAACGCTATAAAATAAAGGTTGTTTGCGCAGAAAAGTGGAATGAGTCTAGAGAAACGCTTTATGCTTTAATGAAAAGAAAAGGGTATATTCATTTTATGAGTACAAAGGAAAATCAGATTTATATCCGCAAAGATGAGTTTGAAAAATTCTTTTCCTAAGGTCATAGAATATAGGGCAGCAAACGGTACATAGAGGTTTGCAGTGTCTGAGAGGAAAAGTATAAAATGGGATATATTTCATATCGGACATTTATACCTAATTCAGAATACAAAATAGTGCGCAATTCTTAAGATAAAGGGGTATATTAAAATGAACTTCAAATTAACCGCTTCCATGATGTGTGCCAACTACGGCAACCTGGAGCAAGAAGTAAAAGCATTAGAAACAGGAGGCATCGACTCCTTCCATATCGATATTATGGACGGCCGTTATGTGCCGAATTTTGCCATGTCTTTAAACGACATGAAGTACATTGCTAGTGCCACGGACAAGCCGTTGGATGTGCATTTGATGATTGAGCATCCAAACAATCATATTGGTTTGTTTATAAAGAATCTTCGGCCGGGCGATACCATTTATATTCATCCGGAGGCGGAGTATCATCCGTCCACAACCTTGCAGAAGGTTATTGATGCGGGGATGATTCCGGGTATTGCAATTAATCCGGGCACTAGTGTAGAAACAGTATACGAAATGCTGCGCATTGTAAAGCGTGTCCTTGTTATGTCCGTAAATCCGGGCAATGCAGGGCAGATGTATCTGCCGTATGTGGGTCACAAAATCAATAAGCTGTTGGCTCTCCGGGAGGAGATGGACTTTGAGCTTTGGTGGGATGGCGCCTGCGGTAAGGAGCGTATTATAGAGAATGCTCCAAAGGGTATGGACGGTTTTGTTCTCGGTACTACCTTGCTGTTTGGCAAAGACAGAAGTTATGGCGATATTTTGAAGGATATCAGAGAGTTGAAGTTTTAGGAGTATACCATGACCATTGCACTCATTTTATCCGGCGGCACGGGCACACGTCTGGGCGCGGAAATTCCAAAACAATATATTGAGGTAAACGGAAGGACCATTCTTTCTTATTGTCTGGAAACCTTACTTGCGCATTCGGAAATCGACGGGGTGCAAATTGTGGCAGACCCTTCCTGGCAGCAGGCAGTTTTGGAGGATGTTGAAAAGATAACTGGTAAAGACACGGACTTGTTACATAAATTCCGTGGTTTTTCTTCTCCGGGGGCTACCCGCCAGTTGTCTATTTTGAGTGGGCTCACTGATGTTCTAACCTATGCATCTGCGGAGGATATTGTTCTGATTCATGATGCGGCCAGACCGTGTCTGTCTGCGGATATGATATCCCGGGGGATTGCGGCCTGTGCAGGCCACGACGGTGTGCTTCCTGTGCTTCCAATGAAGGATACGGTGTATTTAAGCGAGGATGGCAAGATGGTTTCTTCACTGCTGAACCGCAGTCAGGTGTTTGCGGGACAGGCACCGGAATTTTTTGTCCTTGGCAAGTATTATGAGGCAAATCAGAGCCTGCTTCCGGACAAGATTCTTACAATCAACGGTTCCACGGAGCCTGCAATTTTAGCTGGGCTGGATATTGCCATGATACCGGGCGAGGAAGGTAATTTCAAGATTACGACAAAAGCGGATTTGGAGAGGTTTAGAAATGAAAGCCTATGTATTACATGATATAAACAACTTTAAGTTAGAAGAGGTTACAATGCCAACTCCTTCCGAGAATGAGGTCCTGGTGCAGGTAAAGGCAGCAGGTATCTGTGGTTCGGATATTCCCCGGGTGTACAAAACGGGTACCTACTTTTATCCTTTGATTCCGGGGCATGAGTTTTCCGGTGTGGTAGCGGCGGTTGGAAACAGTGTGGATGCAAAGTGGCAGGGCAAGCGGGTTGGTATTTTTCCGCTGATTCCGTGTAAAAAGTGCGGTCCGTGTCTGAAAAAGCAGTACGAAATGTGTCGTAGCTACAGTTATCTCGGGTCCCGCCGGGATGGTGGGTTCGCAGAGTATGTTTCTGTGCCTGTAGACAATCTGGTGGAACTTCCGGAGAATGTTTCTTTTGAGGAAGCAGCCATGTTAGAGCCAATGGCGGTGGCGGTGCATGCCATGCGAAGGGTTCAGCCTAAAGCATCGGATACTGTGGCGGTTTGTGGGTTAGGAACCATCGGGCTTTTGCTGGTTATGTTTTTAAAAGAAGCAGGGGTGGAAAACATCCTTGTGGTTGGGAATAAAGAGTTTCAGCGGCAGGCAGTGCTTCGTCTTGGTGTACCGGAAGAAAACTACTGCGACTGCAAAAAAGAGGACGTTGAGCAGTGGATAACTACTCACACAAATGATGTTGGAGTGGATATCTTCTTTGAATGCGTCGGTAAAAATGAAACCGTGACCCAAGCAGTAAATTCTGCTGTTCCGGGCGGAAAAATCATGCTGGTGGGCAATCCGTATTCCGACATGAATTTAGAAAAGGCGGCGTATTGGAAGATCCTCCGGCATCAGCTTTTGGTTACCGGAACCTGGAATTCTTCCTTTGCATTTCCTGAGGATATATCTGATAAAGAGGATGCATTCGTACAGCCGGATGACTGGCGGTATGTGCTGAAGCTTTTGGAAGAAAAAAGAATTGCTCCTGCAGAACTTATTACTCACAAATATTCATTGGAAGAATTGGAAAAGGGCTTTCATATTATGCGGGACAAGTCGGAAGACTATGTAAAAGTGATGGGAACGTTTTAGTAAAGAAATGAACCCGTGAGGTCGCAATTTGCGACTTCACGGGGTTTGTTTTCTTCTTTTTCATCACCCTGCACAACGCCACACCCAAATTTTTGTCTATAACGCCGAAGTTTTCCTCATGCATATTGTGTTAATTGCTGCTTTATGCTACACTTAAGCCAAAGCAGGTTTCTAATTTCAATTCTCCGTCAAACCGGGCGGCGCAGTGGCGTCTGCCTGTCTCTTGTCTGAAAAAATTCTTGCTTTTAAATTCCGTAAAAGCAGGAGTTTTATGGCAGCAATCTCCTGTGCAAAATTGCATAAGGAGGTAACATGGAGGAGCAGCCGGAAAAGCTATTGCAGTGGCATGCAGCATTTTATGCCGGCATTCAGATTGAACTGGAGCAGGAAGCCGACAATTTACTATTTGAAAACGAGCATATGCTTGGAACCAAGCCCATGCAGGTTGATGTGTTGATTACTAAAAGGGATGCAGAAATTAATAAAATACATAGTTTCCAAAGGTTGTGAAGTAGAGAAAAAAGAAGAGGGCATCTATTATGTTTACGGCGAACAGTTTGCAATACAAATTTTAGTCTGTTCAGGCTTGTCAGAAGAAAGCAATCTTTGGCTTAGAAACCTAACAAATAAGATCAAAGAAACCGCATCTGTAGAAAAGCTTGCGCAGGAATATGAGAAGCATAAAGAAAATAAATTATATTCATCCGTGATGGATATATTAATTCGTGCCAATGTGGCAAAGTTCAATGAGGTGAAAAATATGTGTGAAGCATTAAAGGAATTATTTAAAGAAGAGTTAGAAGAAAAATGGCAGGATGGTCTTAAGGCCGGAATAAGTCAAGGAATAAGTCAAGGAACCCGTCTTGGCGTACTTAGTACATTGGTGCAACTGGTTCGAGACGGATTACTTTCTCTTCAGGTGGCAGCAGAGCGTGCCCAAATGAGTACCGAAGAATTTCAAAAACAGCTTTAAAACAAAGGAGCATACCCCTATGAACTGGACAACTCATTACAAAAAAGCAGTAACCTTCAGCTACGACGACGGTGTTACACCGGACTTAAAGCTGCTTGAAATTTTCAACAAATACGGTATCAAGTGTACCTTCAACCTGAACTACGGCCTTGGGCCGAGCAAGGGCGGCTGGGAGTACATGGGCAAGCCGGTCAACCGTCTGGATTTAAGCGAGCATGTAAAGGCCTACGAAGGCCACGAGATTGCGGCCCATGCATTAACCCATCCTGACTTAACAAAGCTTCCGTTGGAGGAAGCCCGCCGCGAAATGGCGGAGGATAAAGAGGGTCTGGCCAAGCTGTTTGGCAAGTGTCCGGTGGGCATGGCGTATCCGTTCGGCACCTTCAACGATGAAGTAGTAAGCATGCTGGATGAGCTGGGTTTTAAGTATGCCCGCACGGTGTGGTCTTCCCACAATTTTGATGCGCAGAGCGATTTGCTCCGGTTTCGTCCGACCTGCCATCACGATGATGAGAAGCTGTTTGAACTGGCGGAGGAGTTTCTTGCCATGGAACCTGAGGAGCCAAAGATTTTCTACATCTGGGGCCATAGCTATGAGTTTGAGGGCAATGACAACTGGGACAGAATAGAAAAGCTTTGTCAGATGCTGGCAGGACGAGATGATATTTTCTACGGAACCAATGAAGAAGTTCTGCTGTAAAAACAAAAAGAGGGTGTCCCAAAACTATGATTTTTAAATCGTAGCGAGGGACATCCTCGTTTTTTATTCTTGAAATACGTATTTTCAAAATAAAGCAGCACTGGATTTCTATCCTTCCAGTGCCATTTTTGTGATGTTATGGGCGAT
>JAGBCB010000032.1 GCA_017938145.1 Lachnospiraceae bacterium | reverse complement strand
CCATGCAAACAAACGACCTTCATACCTTGATTATAATGCTTTTTTCGTAGGATTCATAGTCCAAATCTTCATTTTTTTAACAGAATATCTTCTCACAGCCACTTTTGATCTATTTTCTAGAAGTTAGTTTTTCATTTAAGCCCCTTGAGAAAGGGGGTTATGCCTATGCAGTATGTTACATATGAAGAACTGTTCACGTTTGGAATGCTAATCATTGCTCTCATAGGTCTCGTAGTCGAGATATGTCATAAACGCAAAAAATAACCGCCCCTGTCTGGTAAACTAGGCGGTTATTTTCAATCACTATTACCAAGGGGCGCTACCGCACCACCCTTTTCTGTATTCAGTATATCATGCAACCTTTCTTTTTGCAAGCATATTCATTATAACTAATACACCATCTGCACCCCTTATAAATTATTTCCGAAAATTCACTTCTGCCACCACGCCGTAGTGGTCGCTGGCCGCATAACCGGTTTTCCCGGAAACTTCCGTACCAAACAATTTTACCGACTCAAGCTCCGATTCATTCCAGTGGTCCATCAGGTAAATCCTATCCATGACTTCCGGCACATAAATAGACTTCTTTCCTGCCCAGCGCGGATTATGTACCGTATCCAATGTCGGTTTTACCACCTCGCCACAGCGTGCCGCATAAGCTCTTGCCAGGTCGTTCCAGGTTGGATTTGCCTCACAGCCGTGCAAGGTCTGTTCCCCGCACAGATAACGATCCACGGAAGAACCAATATCTCCGTTAAAATCACCCAGTAAAATATGAAAGTCTGCTTTTTGTTCATGTAAATGCCGGTCAATGGCCAAAATCTGATGCTCTCTTGCACCTACGGAATCCCACGGCAGATGAACGTTTGTCAAAGAAAACCGTATTCCATCCACCATAAAGAATGCATTCATCACCGTGCTGTTGGCGTAATTTTCCCGCTGATACAGCGCTTCCAGGAAAATCAGCGGATAACGGCAAAGAATTGCCAAGCCTTCTTCTTCTCCCGGATACTGCATAAATGCGTGATGCACATAACCTGTTTCCGTTGCCAAATACTTATGATAAAATTCCGTGGAAACCTCCTGCAAGCCAATGATATCCGCGTCTACCGCACGTATTTCCTCAAGAATCTGCTTTGCCCGAAGTTCCAGGGTTGATTCATCGTTCCAAATGTTATAGGTTGCTATTTTCATTTTTCTGCCTTTCTCAATTGTCCTTTTTATATTCTAAATACCAACTCGGCACCACGTTATTAAAACCGTTGTAATGCTCCATAGCTGCCAGACAACGTCTTACCATTCCGTCAATATCCTCTTGCCCAAACTTTTCTGCCCACTTAATGGAATACAGCGACGCATGGGCCACATATACCGCCAGAGTTTCCCAAAACTGCATCGGAACCTCGTTGTCAAAATAAGCATCAATCTGCCCAACACAATACGGTACACTGAGTTCCACGCCGAAGCTTTCCAGCTTGTAAAACTCCTCGTAAGGGTCACCTACTTCCCAACGGTTGAAATCAATCACACCAAGTACCTTTTTCGGCGTAAATATCAGATTACCCGGATGAAAATCCCCGTGCATATATACCGGCGGTTCCAGCCAGAGCTTATCGATATTATCCTTTACATACTGCACCGCAGTTTCATCACCCGCAATACGTACCACAGACTGCTCATAACGCTCTAATTGCGTCAATTTCTTCGTTTTCTTACTTTGGTCAGGAATATCCTCCTGTGCTACAGGAATGCTGTGAATTTGGCGCAGAATGCGTCCTGCGCTACGTCCAAGATCGTACTGCTCCTCTTTCGTAAGCTTTGGCAGGGCATCTTCCAAATCCTCACCTTCCACCCAGGTAAGCAGCATGTAGGTATGCTGTCCGTTGTTGCACAAACCAAATCCCAGTGGTTTTGACATCTCAAACCCAAGCGTTGCATACTTGCAGATAATGTCATACTCTTTTTTCTTTTGCGGGGAGCTTTCTGAGTCCGCAATACGTAACAGAAGCTTCTCTCCCGCTTTTGTTTTTACTATGTATTTTTTATCCGTGGACCAGCCTTTGCTAAGCAGTTCCACACTTTCCCAGGTATCAAAACCCGGGATATCGGAAAATTGTTGTTTCATATTATTACACTCCATACACTACCACACCGATACATGCAGAAATAATGATTAGCATGATTGGTGATGGTTTGTTGATTTTAAACCTAGGCAGCACATACAAAATCACTGCCAAAATGCCGGTGATTAATAAAGCACGTCCGTCTACACCTTGCGCCGCAAAGCAATGACTCACCATCATATGCAATCCCGTCGCCAGAATAATACCGATGATACAAGGCTTCATGCCCTGCAACACCGCCTGTACCGCCGGATGCTTGATTGCATGTTTCAATACCGCCGTAATGAGCAGCATAATTACGAAAGACGGAATCACCACCGCCGTGGTCGCAATAAAACTTCCCAAAATTCCCGCCTGGGTACTTCCCACATAGGTGGCCAGATTAATCATAATCGGTCCCGGAGTAGATTCACTGACTGCAATCATATAAGTCAGTTCTTCCTCCGCAAGCCACCCGTACTTTAGTACCACATCACGAATGAGGGGAATTGCTCCGTAGGCTCCGCCGAAAGCAAAGCAGCCAACATATAAAAATCCGAGAAACAGTTCCAGATAAATCATGCGTTCCTGCCTCCCTTCACAAAATGCACAGCCAGACTAACTACTGCTGCAGTAAGCATCACCAGCACGGAGGAAATCCGTATAGAAAACAGATTGATGCAAAGCATTGCCACCAGACCAAATATCATTAGTCCGCGGCTAAGCTTCTTTGCAGGCATCTTTTTCATCATCTTTAAGCCCGCATCAAAAATCAGCAGACCTACTCCGATTTTTATGCCCTGAAATGCATTGGCAATAATTGTAATTTCCATAAACTGCTCTAAGAACATGGAAATTAAAAAGATAATGACAAAGGACGGAAGGACCATGCCAACCGTTGCCGCCAGTGCACCAATCACACCTGCACGCTTATATCCCACATGAGTTGCTGTATTAATGGCAATCGGTCCCGGCGTGGACTCTGCTATAACCGCAATGTCCATCATCTCATCGTGGGTCATCCACTTTTTCTGCTCCACGCAAGTATTTTCAATAATGGCAATCATGGCATATCCCCCGCCAAAGGTGAACAGCCCAATTTTTGCAAAGCATAAAAATAATTCCAGTAATAGATTCATTGTTTTTCTTCTTTCTCTTTATTTGCGCACCACATAGAGATACCGCGCCATGTTCTTTTTAAACTCTTCATATGGCACCTGCGCATACTCTGTCTGCCCAATCAGCATCTCGTACCAGTTCTGATGACCTTCTGCGGCGAATTCCTGCTTATGTTTTTCCACTGCTTCACGTTTTTTGTGAAGTAGTTCATAGACTTGTTCCGTTATATCTTCCACTTCATATGGCATTCCGTTTTCACGCAGTGCTTCCTCCAATACCGTTGTATGGGCATCTTTTGTTTTAGGCATCACATCACCTTCCTGATAACCCACGAAAAGAGTTCCGTTTGGTTTCATCCAGCGTTTTATCTGCGCCACAAAAGAAGACATATCCTTAGCAAAATACATAGTATCCATGGAAGTAATAACATCAAACTGCTCTGCTTCGTACTCAATTTCTCCAATGATTCCTTCTCGAAATTCAGAGTTTTCCGGGTACAGAACTTTTGCCGTTTCTATGGCCTTTTCCGAATAATCAAAACCATGAATAAAGGCCCCTGTTTTCTTTTGCAGATAGCCAAGCATCTTGCCATTGCCACATCCAATGTCCAGGATATGCACGTTGCCTTGCTTTGGTATATATTGCAATATTCTGTTAATTTGCTCTATATCACTAAACCCGTCCTGGGAAAAATCCTCACCGAAAGCATCCTTGCAAAAATTCTGAAATGCCTTAGATTCTGATGCCATGGCGTAGAATTCTTCGTAGGCAGTGTAAAATAAGAGGTCGTTTTTATTCATTACACTTCTCCCTTCCCAAACATTTTTATTCTACCATAAAATATCTTTTCTGAAAAGAAAAAGAACAGAACTTCATACTTAATGAAACTCCGTTCTTTTTTATATATTTATTTATCCCAAAACCAGCGAAACCACACTTACTAAAATCAAAATCACTCCGGCGCACCGGCTCATTACTTTTTCTTCCACCCGGTTTGCAAATCGCGCCGAGCCAACAGCTCCTAGTGTACAGGCAACTGTAATTATAACAGCCGGAAGTAATTCAGCCTTTCCTCCTATCATCAAATGACTGACCGCACCGGTCAGTGCTACCAACGCCATTACAACACTGCCTGTACCGACTGCCAGCTTTGTATTCATTCCCAGAAGCAAGGTCAGCACCATCAACATCATCATGCCGCCGGCACTTCCCATAAATCCGCATTCCACACCAATCAAAAAACTGAATGCAATCGCCATAAATTCCTTGCAGGTTTCCTTTGCTGCCTTTTTAGAATCTGTTAAGCCTGTTTCCTTTTTCTTTCCCTCCGGGCACAAAAATTTCAGTGCCATAAAAAGATTTCCCAGGATTACCAGATAACTGACACCATTTTCCGATACTTTACTGAATAAATATCCCAAAAAGCTTCCAGCCACCGCTCCTACAAAAGCAGAAACAGAAACCGAGCTGCCCCGTTTCATATCCACATTTCCGTTTTTGTAATAAGTATAGGATGTCACAATGGCAGATGGCACATTGGCAAGCAAAGACATTGTAGTCGCATCATAAGCGTTCCAGCCACAAATTCCTGCAAGAATCGGCGTAACTACCATGGCAGCCGTTAAGCCTGCCATACCAATTAATACACCGCCTACCAGACCGGTCAGTATGTAAATCAGATACAGCATCTATTCTTCCTCCAAATAGTTTTCCACTTCTGTCCGGATTCCGTTTAAGAATCTCTGTAAACCTTCCAAATCCTCTGTAACAAAGTCACCAAGGATGGTTAATTCCGCCGTTCCGTCGAAGCTGGCAACTCCCACCTGCACGGATGGCTTTTTCTTTAACGGACCGCCAAAGATACCTTCCGTTGGTTTTACACCGTTCATGACAAGCGGCTCCAGTGGGATATTTCCCAAATTCGTCATGCTTAGTGACATGGAACTGTACACCAAATCTGCCGCCTGCAATAACAGCCACATTGGGAATGTTTTTGTTGCCGCATGCAGAAATGGCATTCCGTTCAAGCCGGCCAAAGGATTATTTTTCACTTCCTTTGTCTGCCCGGAAATCTGCTTCAAATCGCTTCGAAAACTGTTTTCAAACTTTACCTCTAAAGAAGTACCCATACCGCCGGACATGTTGGAAAGGCCTGCAGAGATACCATCTTTACAATGACTGCGCAAGTCCATCATGGAAGAGATGCTCATTGCGCCTTCCCCGCCAATGCTTTTTGCGTATGCCCGATAACAGGCTGTCAAAAGCAAATCATTTACCGTTGCATCATCCTCTTTTGCTTTCAATCTTGCCTTTCCAAGCACCTCTGAAGGAATAGTACAGCGCAGCATCCGAAGAAGCCCATGCTCCTTAGGATTCTCAAACGGGTAGTCTGTTTTTACCCCGTCAAACGGTGTTTTTGCCAAAGAAGCCAGTTCTTTCACACTCAATTCACTATACGCATTGGTTGCAGACCTGCTTCCGTTCTTAATCTCCAGCTCTTCGGCAGTTCCCTTCTGCTCCATCATCCGATAGCTCTCTGCCAATTTATTTAATAAATATTTACCGTCACTTCCGTCTACCACCAAATGACTGATTCTGACAATCATCGCACAGCTTTCCGTACTCTGTACCAAGATTACCTGCAATTGGCACTTATCGGTATGTGCAATCTCCCGTAGGGATATTGCCTGCGCCGGTTTCATCGGATTCCCTTCACATTCCACCACAGAAAAATAGTCTGCCGGAGTATAGTCATTATGTATCCGCCAATGTGACGTTCTGCTTTTCGGCACAAAGGATGCGTGTAGCACATCCACACGCTCAATCACCGCCTTTGTTGCCGCGCGTAACGTTTCTGCACATAGCATACTGGGATAATATAAAACAAATCGTATCGTCGTATCATTATATTTATGAGCGATATACTGCATCCGCTCCCCCACACCGGCGGAACTGTATTTTTTTCTTTCCATCCGTTTATCTCCTTTCCTTTTACAAAACGCATGACAGTTAATTGACATTTGTACATTATTTATGATAATCTGACCTTAGCATAATTTCAACTGACAATTTTGTTTTGCTGTAAGATAATTGACAGAACCGCATGTTTTGTTTCCTAACGCCCGGCTCACAAGGAGGATTTGATATGAATACCGCAATAGACCTTAGAATCAGAAAAACTTATCTGGCACTTCACAATGCCTTTACCGAATTGCTGGACAAACAACGGTTTGAAGATTTTACCGTCAACGAATTATGTGACCTCGCCATGATTCGCCGCGCTACGTTTTACAAGCACTTTGCCGACAAATATGACTACTTTGCCTTTTATGCAAAAGAAATGGTGGAAGAATTCCAATCACAACTTCCTCCTGTTTCCCAAAAGGACGCACACGAATATCTTTTGTCCATGTGCCATCAACTGCTGCAATTTATGTCTCAGCATAAAAAAATGGTGCTGAACATCAAAAACAGCACCGTATTTCATATCCTTCTTTCTATACTTGTAGAACAAACCAGCCATGATGTGATTCAGATGCTTCAAGAGTCCGACTTACATCGCACCGTGAATAAAAAGCAGCTGAAAAATCTTGCCTCTTTCTATGTGGGTGGAATCATTAATGTGGTTCTTGGCAACCTCCACCCGGATGGTTCCCCGGATGAAGAGTTGCTCGCCAGCGTACAAAGTATCTTATGTGGTTTGAAATCTTCGACTTTGGGATAGAAAAGAAGCCCCTCTGTCTGTTTGTAAACAGCGGGGCTCTATGACATTACTCTGTTATTTTCTCCAAATTATCTCTCACAAAAGAGTAAGCATTGCAATCTCCAAGCGTATCTTTAATCATAAAGCGCTTTCTCATTAGTCCTTCCTTCGTAAATCCGGCTTTTTGCAGTGTTCTGTTGGAGCCGATATTATCCACGTGTGCAAAGGCTTCGATTCGCTTAAATCCCATAGTTTCCACCCCAAACCTGCACACTGCCTTCAATACTTTCGTATTGATGCCCCTGTCCCAATATGTTCTCTTAATGAAATAACCAACCTCCGCACAGGTATTATGGTTAAAGAAATTAAATAGCTGAATCTGACCGATTACTTCTCCCTGATAAGTGACTACCCAGGAGTATTCCCTCTTTCCTTTAAATCCCTTTACCCGGCTTGCCTCTGCCCGGATTTCCCGTTCCTCGTTCCACACCGACGGTTTACTATAGCCACCATAGTATTTAAAATTTTCTTCATCGGAATATATTTCCCAGAATGGTCTGGCATCCTTTTCCGGCTCATGCTGACGAAGATATATGTCCTCATCCACCCGTATCGGCTGAAACTCTTTAAACAAATCGCAAAATGCCATAACTACCCCTCCAATTTCCTTATCGGTACATAAATATCCATTTGGGCTGTCTGAAGCTGACAATCCCAACGCTCATCATAATACTCAAAGTCAAGTAATAATTCTTCATCCAGGCAATATTCCGAATTAGGTAGCCAGACATTATAAATATATCGGAACGCCTGACCAATCTCTCCGTTTGCATTGTTGCCATTTACAGTAAACACTGCATACTCTGCCTTTGGCACTACCTTCCGGTACATTCCCTCCGGTAATTTAGTTTCCTTGTCCACTTCCACACCTGCCATATAGTAAAAGGCTAATGGGTCCGCAGTGAATTCTTCCGAATAGTCCTCAAACCCGTACATCGTATGCTCATTCTTTCTTTTCAAAGAATCCATATTGCTCTTTAATTCAAACCAGGCCTCTCCGATGACGCCGTAACCGTCCCGGGTGTGCTTCCTGTAGCCGGCAATCACAAATTCCTCTTTTGTTACTATCTTCGGTTCAATAGCGAACACACCATTCACTTCCACCCGCTTTAAATATCCCGTAATTATCTCCTTTACACTTCGATATGTGATTTTCGCCTGCATTTCCCTGGCTACCAGCGGCTGCATTCCAAAGGTATCCTTAAACGCCCGGTTAAAGGTCTGAATACTGTTAAAGCCCACACTATAACAAATATCCGCAATTGTTTCCGTAGTACTGCAAAGCTTATGATGCGCTATGGTAAGTCTACGCTTTCTTATGTACTCCGTAATCGTCATTTCCGTAACAGAAGAAAATATCTTGTGAAAATGGAAGGACGAATACCCAAACACTTCCGCTAAACGCTCATAGGTCAATTCCTCGTCTATATGATCATCGATGTAATATAATACTTTCTCTACCAGTTGTAAATTGTTCATGTAATTATCTGCCTTTCTTTTGGATAATTCCATTATACATCTGTTTTTTCATCTTGTATTATCATTTCTTGCGGTATTTTCAGCCTTCACCCTTCTTCCCGCCCCGGCGGGCGTAGATTTTTCTCACGCCCTTCTTTCGGCACATTATAGCCTTTGGCAAGTTCCGGGGCAAAGCACTTTTTCAATCCTACGCAAAAGAAATACGGAGTTTTCATAACACTTTACATCTGTAATTTCAAAAGAAGGACTCAAGGAACCGTTAGCGATGAGCGGGTTCCAGAGTGCTTCTTTTGAAATTACAGATGCAAAATCTATGTCTAAACTCCTCCGTATTTCTTTTACCAATATTAAACTCAGCTTTGCCCCGGAATTTTCTAAAACTATAAACGCCGAAAGCGGGCGTAGAAAAATCTACGCCCGCCTCCGCATTAGAAAGAGAGTCTATAAAAAGTATGTAGTCAGCTAACCTTTAATGATGCGCACCTTTCTTACGCCCGCAATCGCTTCTAATTTTGCTGCAATTTCATCGTTTGCAGCATCCACATCAAGTACAGTGTAAGAATCATCGCCCTTACTCTTATTTACCATGTGGTCAATGTTGATACCCTCTGCAGAGAATACAGCAGTAAACTGAGCCAGCATGTTTGGTACATTGTCATGGAAAATACCAACTCTGGCAGCTGCTGTGCAAATACCTGCATCTACTGCCGGGAAGTTTACGGAATTGGTAATGTTACCGTTTTCTAAGAAATCCATTACCTGCTTTACTGCCATTACTGCACAGTTATCCTCAGATTCTTCGGTGGAAGCACCAAGGTGAGGAATGCAGATAGTGTTCTTCATAGCTGCGGATGCTGTGTTCGGGAAGTCGGTTACGTACTTAGCAACCTTACCGGACTCTAATGCAGCAGCCATATCTGTGTCGTTTACCAAAGCGTCTCTGGAGAAGTTAAGAATCTTAACGCCGTCCTTCATCATAGCCATGGTATCCTTGTTAATCATGCCCTTTGTGGAATCCATAAGAGGAACATGAACAGTGATATAGTCACACTCGGAGTAAATTTCGCCGAGGGATTTTACATTCTTTACATACTGGGATAACTTCCAAGCATTAGCAACGGAAATGTATGGGTCGTAGCCGTAAACTTCCATGCCGAGTGCGGTAGCTGCGTTCGCAACTTCAACACCGATGGCACCAAGACCGATAACACCAAGCTTCTTGCCCTTGATTTCATAGCCGGCATAAGCACTCTTTGCCTTTTCTACCTGCTTTGCAAGGTCCGGAAGTTCCTTGTTTTCCTTAACCCAGTCAATACCGCCAACCACATCTCTGGCAGCCAGTAATAAACCGGCAAGCACTAACTCCTTAACGCCGTTTGCGTTTGCACCCGGTGTATTGAATACTACGATACCCTGCTGTGCGCACTTATCCAGCGGAATGTTGTTTACGCCGGCACCAGCTCTTGCAATTGCCTTTAAGTTCTTGGAAAACTCCATGTCATGCATTGCTGCACTACGAACTAAAATAGCATCTGCTGCTTCGATGGTTTCGGTTGTAATATAATTATCGCTTAAGCAGGAAGTACCCACTTTGGAAATTTTATTCAGACAATGAACTTTATACATAATGGATTACCTCCAACTCTTACTTTGTATTTTCTTCTTCAAACTTCTTCATGAATGCAACGAGAGCTTCTACACCTTCCTTAGGCATAGCGTTGTAGATACTTGCTCTCATACCGCCAACGGAACGGTGACCCTTTAAGTTTTCAAGGCCTGCTGCCTTTGCTTCCTTAACGAACTTAGCATCAAGGTCTGCGTCGCCGGTTACGAAAGGAACGTTCATTAAGGAACGGTCTTCCTTGCGTACTGTACCCTTGAACATCTTGCTGTTATCAAGGAAATCGTAGAGAATCTTAGCCTTCTCTTCGTTGCGCTGCTTCATAGCCTCAAGGCCGCCCATCTTCTTTAACCACTTGAATACCTTACCGCAGATGTAAATGCCGTATGCAGGTGGTGTGTTGTAAAGGGATGCGTTATCTGCATGAATCTTATACTTTAACATGGTTGGTGTGCCAGGAAGTGTATCTTCTGTAATCAGGTCTTCTCTGATGATTACAATAACAACGCCGGCAGGACCGATATTCTTCTGAACACCGCCGTAGATAATGCCGTACTTAGTAACGTCAACCGGCTCAGATAAGAAGCAGGAAGAAACGTCGGATACTAAGGTCTTACCCTTGGTGTTTGGAAGTGTCTTAAACTTTGTACCGTAAATGGTATTGTTTTCACAAATATATACGTAGTCAGCATCTTCGCTGATTGGAAGATCGGAACAGTCAGGTATGTAGGAGAAAGTCTCATCTGCGGAAGATGCGATAGCATTTGCCTTACCATAAACTTGCGCTTCCTGATATGCCTTCTTAGCCCACTGACCGGTGATGATGTAGTCAGCAACCTTATTCTTCATCAGGTTCATAGGAATCATTGCAAACTGCTGGGAAGCACCGCCCTGTAAGAACAGTACCTTGTAGTTGTCAGGAATGTTCATCAGATCTCTTAAATCCTGCTCTGCACCCTGAATAATTTCTTCATATGCCTTGGAACGATGGCTCATCTCCATTACGGACATGCCTGTTCCATTGTAATCCAGCATTTCAGCTGCTGCTTCTTTTAACACTTCCTCAGGAAGTACTGCAGGACCTGCAGAAAAATTGTACACTCTACTCATCGTCGTATCCTCTCTCTCTTTTCTTTTTCACTATAACTCTATGATTCAACAACGCTTTACCTTGCTAAATCAATGAATTTCTCTCATTGTATTACTTCTGCGCCCATTTGTCAAGTGTTTAACAGAGTTTTTTTACTCAATTTTTGCTAATTATATTTTATGCTGCATTGCGAAAAGAATACCTGTTTAAAAACAGGAGCAGCAAATAGCTGCTCCTGGAAATAATGAAATACTTATTCACTTTCTTTTGCAAGAACTTCTTCTATTGCCTGTATTGCTTTATCCGGAGAATTCAAGAGAATAAAGAACATATAATCTCCGATGGCCTCTGCTTTGCATTTTTTGACTTTTTCCACATTCATCGGATACTGAAAGGAGTCGTTAATTACAAAATCCTGATAGTTCTTGATTGCAGTTTCTACGTTTTCAAAATTTCCTTCTGTCGGGTGAATCAGTGCAAACATATCTACATTCGTTGAAAACATCGGTATTTCTACAATAGCCACATCGTACCAGGACGAATCCAGGCCAAGCACATCACTCATATACGTTTCATCGTCCTGCACCATCAGCTCCGCGTTGTAAGTGCCGCTTCCCTTAACCGCCTGATAAATCTTCTCAGCAATTTTCTTATGCTCCTCCACGGTCTTATTATCCGCAGGACGTTTTGTCGGCTCGGCAGTTGGTTCTGCTGTTGGGGTATTGGTCGGTTCCACAGTAACTGTCGGTTCCGGAGTCATTGTCAGCGTTGGAGAATTATTATCCGGCTCCTCATCTGTTTTTCCTCCACATGCCGTCATGGCAAGCATTACCATTGCTGCCAGACATAAAAATTTTATTTTTCTCATACTTGTTCCTTTCTGCTTCAGATTATTCATATATAAGACGCAAAACTGTGGCAGAAGGTTTCAGATTAAAATTATAAAGACTTTTCAACCAAAGCTTTTATTAAAGTAATACATATTCTTTTTATTTTTCACAACATTAAAATCCCCTGTTGGAAGATAAATTTTCCAACAGGGAATATTATGTTAAATGTAAACAAAAAGAATATGCCTTACTTCTTCTCCAAATCTTCCTCAGAGAATACTTCGTCATTGCCGCCGCCCGGAGCAATCATCGGCCATACCTTGTCATCGCTTTCAATCTGGAAATCGATAACAACAGGAATGTTAAGTGCAATTGCTTCCTTCAGTACAGGCTCTACCTCTTCCTTCTTGGTTACACGGTATGCCTTGGCACCCATTGCTTCAGCCAGTTTTACGAAGTCTACACAGTCATTTAAGGTGGTGTAGGAGTATCTCTGTCCGTAGAACAGGTTCTGCCACTGACGAACCATACCAAGCACATGGTTATTGAATACCATCTGGATAATTGGGATATTATATCTGGTTGCGGTTGCAATTTCGTTCATGTTCATACGGAAGCAGCCGTCACCGGCAATATTAACTACCGTCTTGTCAGGGCAACCAACTTTGGCACCGATACATGCACCAAGACCGTAACCCATGGTACCAAGACCACCGGAGGTGATAAAGGTTCTTGGAGTTGTGTACTTATAGTACTGGGCAGCCCACATCTGATGCTGGCCAACCTCGGTTGTTACCACTGCGTCACCCTTTGTTACCTTGTACAGGGTTTCCATAATGAAAGGACCGGTCAGCTTGCTTTCGTCGTACTTTGGAGGGAACTTTGCCTTCATATCAGCAATGGTTTCCATCCATTCCTTATGCTCGGTCTTGTTAATCATCGGATTCAATCTGGATAATACTTCCTTTACATCACCGATAACAGACTTGTAAACAGCAACATTCTTATTGATTTCCGCCGGGTCTACATCGATATGTACAATCTTTGCCTTTGGCGCAAACTTCTTTGCATTACCTGCTACACGGTCACTGAAACGTACACCGATGGCAATGAGCAGGTCACACTGGGTAACTCCTAAGTTGGAAGTCTTTGTTCCGTGCATACCGAGCATACCGGTATAGTGTTCATCGGTACCGTCCATAGCGCCCTTACCCATTAAGGAATCACAGATTGGAGCATCCAGCTTTTCTACTAATTCCTTTACTTCTGCCGCCGCTTCAGAAATTACGGCACCGCCGCCAACGAAAATCATCGGCTTCTTCGCCTTGTTAATGAGTTCTGCTGCTTCCTTTAATGCACATTCGCAGATAGTATCGGAAACTCTTGCAATTTCTTCCGGAGTCTTTGGTTCATATTCGGTTTCGGTTGCAGTTACGTTCTTTGTAATATCTACCAATACAGGACCCGGTCTGCCGGTCTTTGCAATTACAAAAGCACGGCGGATGGTATCTGCAAGCTTTGTTACATCTTTTACGATGAAATTATGCTTGGTAATCGGCATGGTTACACCGGCAATATCAATTTCCTGGAAGGAATCCCTACCAAGTAATGCTGCGCCTACGTTACCGGTAATAGCTACCATCGGAACAGAATCCATGTACGCAGTTGCGATACCGGTTACTAAATTGGTTGCACCCGGACCGCTGGTTGCAAGGCATACACCAACCTTTCCGGTAGCTCTTGCATAACCGTCAGCCGCATGGGCTGCACCCTGTTCATGGGAAGTCAGAATATGTCTGATTTCGTCAGAGTGTTTATATAATGCATCGTAGATGTTTAAAACAGCGCCCCCCGGATAACCGAAGATGGTGTCTACTCCCTGCTCTTTTAAGCATTCTACTAAAATTTCAGAACCGTTTAATAACATATGATGTCAATCCTTTCTAACCTACTTAATCTCTAAAATGGCACCTCTGTTGCCGGAGGTAACCATGGAAGCGTATCTTGCCAGGTAACCTGTTGTAACCTTTGGCTCACGAGGCTTCCACTCTTTTCTTCTTGCTTCCATTTCTTCATCGCTGATTAACACATCCAGTGTGTTTGCGTCAATATCAATCTTAATGATGTCGCCTTCCTTAACAAGCGCAATTGGACCGCCCACTGCTGCTTCCGGAGAAACGTGTCCGATGGAAGCACCACGGGATGCGCCGGAGAAACGTCCGTCAGTAATAAGTGCTACGGAAGAACCAAGACCCATACCTGCAATAGCGGAGGTTGGATTTAACATTTCTCTCATACCAGGGCCTCCCTTAGGACCTTCGTAACGGATAACCACAACGTCGCCGGCTACAATCTTACCGCCCTTGATGGCTGCGATTGCATCTTCTTCACAGTCGAATACTCTTGCAGGACCTTCATGCTGCATCATCTCAGGAACAACTGCAGAACGCTTAACTACGCCGGAATCAGGAGCTAAGTTACCCTTTAAGATTGCAATACCGCCGGTCTGGCTGTAAGGATTCTCAATCGGACGGATAACTTCCGGATTTGTGTTATATACATTCTTAATATTCTCGCACACGGTCTTACCGGTTACGGTAATCAGGTCGAGATTTAAGAGATTCTTCTTACTTAATTCATTCATAACTGCGTAAACGCCACCGGCTTCGTTCAACTCTTCGATGTAGCTGTGGCCTGCCGGTGCCAGGTGGCAAAGGTTTGGTGTCTTTGCACTGATTTCATTTGCAATGTCAAGATTTAAGTCGATGCCAACCTCATGGGCAATTGCCGGAAGGTGAAGCATACTGTTAGTGGAGCAGCCAAGTGCCATATCAACAGTCAGTGCATTCATGAACGCTGCTTCTGTCATAATGTCTCTTGGACGGATATTCTTTTCTAACAGTTCCATAACCTTCATACCGGCATGCTTAGCCAGAATGATACGGTCGGAGTAAACTGCCGGGATGGTTCCGTTACCCTGTAAGCCCATACCAAGAGCTTCGGTTAAACAGTTCATGGAGTTTGCGGTGTACATACCGGAACAGGAACCGCAGGTCGGACAAGCCTTGCACTCGAACTCTTCCAGTTCTTCGTCGGACATGGTTCCCGCACTGTGGGCACCAACTGCCTCAAACATAGAAGAAAGACTGGTCTTGCTGCCGTGCATCTTACCTGCAAGCATTGGGCCGCCGCTGACAAATACGGTAGGAACGTTTAATCTTGCCGCAGCCATCAGTAAACCAGGAACGTTCTTATCACAGTTTGGTACCATAACCAGGGCGTCAAACTGATGAGCCATTGCCATACACTCAGTAGAGTCGGCAATTAAATCTCTGGTTACTAAGGAATACTTCATACCAATGTGACCCATGGCAATACCGTCACAGACGGCAATCGCAGGGAACACGATTGGAGTACCGCCGGCCATGGCAACACCCATTTTGACGGCATCTACAATTTTATCCAGGTTCATATGACCCGGTACAATTTCATTATAGGAACTGACAATACCGACTAACGGCTTCTTCTGCTCTTCCTTGGAAATACCAAGTGCATGGAACAGGGAACGGTGTGGAGCCTGCTGTGCTCCGAGTTTTACAGCATCACTTCTCATGATTTTATCCTCCTCTTTCTACATTAAAAAAACCCTAAACAGCTTACACTGCTTAGGGCGAATTAATTACGTATCCGTGGTACCACCTAGCTTCAAGAATGATTTATATTCTTGCACTCGATTATTCCGATAACGTGGAATCACTCCGTCGGCTTCTACTTGGTTTCCCGTTCTTGCCGATGCTCCAAGGCTACCTTCCATAGTTCCTTGTGAAAGACTTGCACCATCCGTCTTCTCTCTGGCACGTAAAACTATGTACTCTTCCTTTTCATTGCGTTCAAAAAACTATGTAATTTGCACTTTAGTGTAGCAAATTACTAACGTGCTGTCAAGTGGTAAAATAAGTTTTCTTAAAAATTATTCAAATCGTATGCTGACCTCGCCGGAATTTAACACCTGCATTGTTCCATCCCGTTCTATTATCAAATTGCCCAGTTCGTTAATATCCACCGCTTTAGCAGGATAAGAGCCTCCGGGCACAGTTTCATCTATCACTGTAATTTCTTTACCCAGTAAAATAGACCGGCTCCTGCTTTCTGCCAGAAAACTACCATCCCACAAGGTTGGGTACCACTGCTCCAGTTCCTTTAATATTTCATCAATCAGCCTTTCTTTTTCCACAGAAAATCCGCATTCATTGGAAACCGAGGTGGCAATATCCTTTAACTCTTCCGGAAAATCCATAGCGCCAACATTCACTCCGATACCAAGCACCGCATACTCGAGCGCCTGCCATTCCGCATCAAAATCAGCTTCTGTTAATATACCACAAACCTTCTTCTTATTCAGGAAAATATCATTGACCCATTTAATTTGCGCCGTAATGCCGGAAATCCGTTCAATGGCCCTTGCCACTGCCACTGCTGCCATGGAGGTAATTAAAACCGCTTTGGAAAGTTCGATGTCCGGTCGAAGGAGAATACTCATGTAAATTCCTTTTTCTTCCGGAGAAAAGAAACTTCTTCCAAGGCGTCCCCTGCCTGCCGACTGCTTATTTGCAATTACCACAGTCCCTTCCGGTGCCCCGGCTGCTGCCAGTTCTTTTACATACCGGTTGGTGGAATCCGTTTCCGAAAGAACTATCTTCTGCCAGTCCATTTTCCTTCTCCTTTCCGCATTTCCTCACCATATCAAAAAATTTCTGTCTTGCAAGACAACTCTAAAATAGCTATAATAAAAACAACATTATTTACAAGAAATCAGGAGGCTGTCATGGCAAGACTTATGAAATTTAAAATGGAACGTCCGGGTCAGGTAGAAGTAGGTCAGGTTGTAGACATCCGGGAAGGATATCTGCCAAACTCTGTCTTTTACTATGTGATTGAACCGGCTGTTGCCATGTCCGGAAATTTTCCTTTAGGCGAGCGCTTATTTGCCCAAACCGGAACCGTTACCGAAATCACCGAAGAACCACGTGGTTTCTACGTTACCGTTTCCTTTGAAGAATAAACTATTCCTCCGGCTGGACAACCGCATCATAATCAGCCTCAATAATGGTAGCCTGAGAAACAATGTAACTCATTACATAATCAAGAAGAATCGATTTCTTAATCTCTTCTTCCCCATTATCCGCAATGAAAGCATCTACATCAGTTCCATAGCCATAATAATCAGCCAATTGCACTACTTTGTTCTGATATTCCGCATCATCCATGGATAACTGTTCCACTGTAGAAATTTCAACCAAAATCAGATTATTCTTTACAACCTCGTATGCACTTTCTTCTGCCCACTTATCTAACGCATCCAAGGATTCAAAACCGAAAAAGTACATCAGTGCCATTTCTGCATCCAGTCCGTAATAAGAACCATAATACTCACCGGCGGAATAATAATAGTCGTACAGTCTCTGCTTTTCTACAGCAAGTTCAGCAGAAGGATAATTTTCTACCGTACAGGAAGCCATGAGGGACTCTGTAACCTGCTCATAAAAACTGTCTTTGTTCATGGCAGAATAAAGATCAATTACATATTCCGACCAGGTATCATATCCAAGATTCTCTTTTGCAAAAGCATCAGAAGCCTCCGGAACTACTTCTTCCTGTACCGAATTAACAGTAACGGTAAACACAACGGACTGTCCTGCTAACTCTTCGCTATGATACTCTTCCGGGAAGGTTAAGTTTAAATCCCTTACTTCTCCTGCCACCGCACCGATAAGACCTTCTTCAAAGCCATCGATAAAGCTTCCGGAACCGAGAACCAGATTGTATCCTGCTTCTGAATCATCGGTGCCGCCATCAAACGGAACACCGTCTTTCTTTCCCACGTAATTGATATTAACCGTATCACCTTCTACAGCAGCTCTGTCTACAGCAACCAGTTCCGTAAACTGCTCCAGTAATGCAATTAACTCTTTTGCTACTTCTTCGGAATCTACTTCGTGTAAGGTAAGACCCTTATACTGTCCGAGAGTCACCTTAGTTTCTGCAATATCATCCGTTACCGCCGGTGCTTCTGTAGGAACAGCAGTAGGCGTTTCTGTAGGGGTTTCCGTAGGGGCAGCTGTCGGTTCCTCCGTAGGGGCCGGTGTTTCTGTTGCCTTCACCGGAGTGGTCGGTGTAGGGGTTACCTCTCCTTCTGTCTTGCTTCCGCATCCGGCAACACACATTGTTGTCAATGCACTTATCATCAATATAATTGCAAATTTCTTTTTCATCCGTTATGTCTCCTTTAATATATGGCTTTATCCTTTGCGGTAATTGCCGCAACTTCATAATTATATGACTTTTTTCCTCATTTTGCAATCCTATACAAGACGGAAAGATGCTTTATTTTTTGTATCACTGTCTGAGCCAATCCAAACATAAAATTCCCCAGGCTCACTGACATATTCCATATCGATTGTATAAAACCGCAGCATTTCTTCTGTGATTTCAAACTGTACCCGCTTACATTCTCCCGGTTTTAAGGAAACTTTTTGAAAACCTTTGAGCATTTTTACCGGCCGAACTACACTGCCCTTTACATCTGTCAGATACAGTTGAACCGTTTCTACCGCCTCCCGCTTTCCGGTATTAGATACTGTTACGGTAGCGGTTAAGATTTCTTCCTTTGCCATAGTTTCTTTACTTAAGGTTACCTCAGAATATCCGAAAGAAGTATAAGTCAATCCATATCCGAATGGATATAACGGATAAATAGATTCATCAATATATCCGTGAATAAATCCTACCCTGGTTCCTTCCTCGTTTGGTCGTCCCGTGCGGAACTTATTATAGAAAATCGGCACCTGACCAACGCTTCTCGGCAGGCACATGGAAAGTTTTCCTTCCGGCATTACATCCCCGTATAACACATCTGCTACGGCATTTCCGCCCTCTGTACCCGGCATCCATACCATAAGCACAGCCTTGGAGTTTTCCACCACTTCAGGAATTACCACCGGACGACCGGAAAACACCACCGTTACAATATTCTTATTTACTTTAGCAACCTTATGCAGTAATTCCATCTGGTGCTTTGGAAGCGTAATATCTGCGCGGCTTCCGCCCTCTCCGGTATACTCTCTGTGCTCACCGAGGCAAAGCACTACGGTTTCTGCGGATACCGCCGCTTCCACAGCCTGTTTCATCAGCGCTTCCAATTCTTCTTTTGTATATGTGTCTTTCTGACCAACCTTTGCCTGCTTGTCCTCATCCTGCATAAAGCAACCCTTGGCAGCTACAAGTTCTACGCCTTTCGCTTCCATCCCCTGCTTTATTGTTACACTAAGCTCCGGCTTCTTTGGGAAAGACCAGGCACCGTACATTTCTACGGTGTCCGCATAAGGTCCGATTAAAGCAACCTTAGAATTTGCATTCTTCTTTAACGGAAGAATATCTTCATTCTTCAAAAGTACAAAGGACTTGGCAGCCATATCTCTTGCCAGGCTTCTATGCTCCCGGCATAATAACACTTCCTGCTCTTTTTCTACCGATCCGTCCTTAAAAGGATTCTCGAATAATCCCAAATCATTTTTCAGCTTCAGCACGCGCATACAGCCCTCATCTACCAGACGCTCTTCCACCTCACCGGAGCGGACCAGTTCTGCCAGATAACGGATATAAGCATTGGATACCATATCCATATCTACACCGGCTAAAATAGCCAGTTTTGCCGCTTCCCTGCTGTCTGCGGCAATACCGTGGTTAATCATTTCATCTACTGCAGAATAATCGGAAATAAGAAGTCCTTCAAAGCCCATTTCTTCGCGAAGCACCTTGCGCATCAGCCATTTGTTACCGGAAGACGGAATACGGTTTAAGGTATTAAAAGAAGTCATTACCATAACACAGCCTTCTTCAATGGCCGCCTGATACGCCGGAAAATAATCCTCGCGAAGAGTTCGTTCGGAAAGTTCCACGTTTTCATATTCTCTTCCGCCAAGAGGTGCACCATAGGCTGCAAAATGCTTTACACAGCCCGCAATATTGCCTTCTTTGGTTAAATCTAAGGTTTCTCCCTTACCGGAGCCCTGGTATCCACGCACCATTGCCTTACCAAGTTCAGCGTTTAAATACGGGTCTTCACCGGTAGACTCCATCACACGACCCCAACGGGCATCACGTACCAGGTCCAGCATCGGAGAAAAGGTAACATGTAAGCCGGATGCGGTTGCTTCCTTTGCAGCAACTCTAGCCGCCTGCTCCACCAGCTCCGGAGAAAACGTACAGCCCTGTCCCAGCGGAATAGGGAAAATAGTTTCCATACCGTTGATGACATCATACATGAGTAAAAGCGGAATATGATGCGGATGTTCTGCCATGAAATTTTCCTGCATTTCACGAAGGTCCTTCGCCCCGGTAAGACCAAGCACCGAACCAATCAGCGCTTTTTGCTCCTTAGGAAGATGCAGATTATCAATTTGACCGGTGATTACACCTTCTTTCGCAATCATTCCCGCAGGAAGCTGCACCATCTGGCCTACCTTTTCTTCTAACGACATATTATGTAATAAATGTTCCAGTTGTTTGTATTCCATATGTATACTCCTCTTTTTTCAATTTATATTATCATAGAGTCTTCTGTCATATTTCGCATAACAATTAGAATTATATCACAAAGCACTCTCTTTTTCTACACAGGACTCACAAAAATACCAAGCTTTGGCGGATATGCGCTAAAAATCATAAAAGCAAGTAATAAGGCATACATCGCATAACGGAGTATTTTAGAATCCCCGATTGTACACTTTTTTGCCACACGATGCACCGTATAATATGCTGCCAACACACTGATGACATATAACGCAATATTCACCCAATCCACGTTGAATCCCAAAATCCCGGTATAGGTGTAAAACACAGTCGGTATTAACACAAGCCCCACCAGGATACCAAGAAACATAGCATTATAAATGCATGGATATTCTTCTTCCATCTTTTTTCCTGCAATCAGTGCGTAAGAAAACATCGGGAAGAATAATAGCTTCATGTGTTCCCAGGTAGATTCATTCACAGGAAAGAACAAACCAACAAGGAAGTTATTACCTGACCATTCGTAGACAAAGTGGGATATAGTACCGGCAATGATGGTAAAAATTGTGCCGATGATACAGAAACGTTTTAGTGTATTCATAAAATTCCCCGACAAATATTATTCACTAAAATTTATGCTTTGAAAAGTCAAAAAAGAAGGATGATTTCTCATCCTTCTCAGACTGTAGACAAAGTCCCGGGCTTTCGCCCGGGATTTTTCTTGTTCTGTCTATGAAAAATCCTTTAAAATAGCGACATTCTGTAGGTTTTATGGTATAATTAGAGTATCAAAAACAGGTGGTGTGATTGCTATGATG
>JAGBCB010000031.1 GCA_017938145.1 Lachnospiraceae bacterium | reverse complement strand
GTAATCCTCATCGGTTTGGTTTTAGTCTTTAAGGAGCAGATTACTGCCATACTTAACAATGCATTTACTGCGATTTCCGGTGATGCGGGAAAGATTATCAATTAAATGAGAAAGGGCAGTATTACTGTATTTTTGTCCCTGGTTCTGGTACTTCTGTTTTCGTTTTTGCTGACGACCCTGGAGGCCGCCAGAATACGGGGAGCAACGGCCTATGTTTCCATGATAACGGACCTGGCGGGAGACTCCGTTCTGGCGTCTTATTATTATCCGCTGTTTGAAAATTACCGTATTTTCGGGATAGAGGCAGGGGATGAGGAAGGCTACTTTTCCCAGGGGAAAATAGCGGAAGGTATGAAAGAAAACTTGTCCTTTGGCGTATCAAAGGCTTCCGGAGGCCTGCTTAACTTTCAGGAAGCGGTTGTGGAACGGTTAAGCTGTGATACGTTGCTTGCAAACAACGGCGAGGCATTCTATTCCCAAATAAAGCAGCAGGTGGTGTTGGACGGATTATCCCTGGGACTGAGTGAATTGTTTTCTGAGGAACAGTTTACGGAGGCCGGTGTAGTGGGAGAAATTTACCGGGAGCAGGAGGAAGCACTGGCAGTAACGGCAACGGTAACGAAGGAATTGTTAAACCTAATGGAGCTGACCGACGGCATACGCATGGGAGATAGCGGCATCGCCTTTGATAAAAACGGAAAAATGCAGGTAAAAGAATGCTTTATTAAAAAAACGGTGTCTATGACTCAGACAGAGCTTCGGGAAAGTTACGACAATGAAGAGGTATATACGGCGCTTTCCGGCAGCTTTTACCGGGCAGACACCGCAGCAGGGCAGGTGTCGGACCTGCTTTATGAGGTGCAGAGGCTGGATGGGTGGATATCTTCATCGGAATATTATCTATGGGAATACAACGTTCGTCTGCAGGAATTGAAAAAGGAATATAAGGCAGAGAAAAAACGTTTGGAAAAAGAAAAGGATACGGATGAAACACTCTTGTTGGAGCTGGAAAAGAAAATCGAGGAAACAGAAGAACTGATAGAAGCAGAAGAAAGTGCAAGAGACAGCTATGAGTATCGTAAAAGCAGTATTCTTTCCTCGGCAAGGGTGCAGTACAACGAATTGAAAAAAGTTTTGGACTCAGTGCAGAATGTGCTGGAAGATGCCCTTAAAGTAACGGAGCGCCTGGAGAAAAAACAGGCAGTGGCAAAGGTGGCCGTAGAGGCGTACGAAGCCTTTTTAGAAGGGTTAAAAGAAAAGCTTTCCGAGGAGCTGTATGAGGTGTTTTTCAAGGAACTGGAGAAAATGAAAATTTATGCAGGTTTGGATGAACGGGGAGTTTCCCTTTCTCTGATTACGCAGACCCTGCAAAGTAATAAAGAACTTTTGCAGGAAATTTCCCTGCCCCGTTTTTCAGCCTCAGACCTTTCCGGAATGAGAACAGCATTATCTGACGTAAGCCGGAGAATGGGAGAATACTGCGTAGAGGGACTGTGGTTTTCTTATGGGGAAATTGTGGTGGCGGAGCAAACTTTTCAGAATGTCACCGGATTTTTATCGGAACTTCTGACCACCGGAATTTTGTCTTTGGTTGGGATTTCCGATGAAGAGGTGTCGGAACGCAGTTTGTCAGGCATAGACCTGCCGTCGGCGGGGCTGGAGAAAGAAAGCTTTTGGGAAGAACTGACAGCTTGTATGGAAGAGGTGCGGACATTATTTCAAAGCGGTGGAATCAAGGAAGTGCTTCTGGCAGCAGGTAATTCCATGTTAAACGGTACTGCCCTGGAGCTTTACAGCATGAAATACTTCCATCGTTATGGGGAAACCTCCCCGTATACAAGGCTGAATTACGAGCGGGAATATCTGATTTTCGGAAAAGAAGATGATAAAACCAATCTGTTTTCCATGGTGCTTTATCTGGTGGCAATCCGGGCACTGCTGAACATGGTTATGATTCTAAAACAGCCGGACCGGGTAGTGCAGTTGGAGACGCTTTCTGCCGGAGTGGCAGGGTTTACCGGTATGCCGGTGCTGGCAGCAGTGGTAAAATACAGCGTTCTTCTGTTGTGGTCGGTAGAGGAAGCTCTGGTGGATGCAACTGCGCTTTTGCAGGGGAAGAGGATTTCCGTAGTCGGACCGGGCAGAGTGTCTTTCGAAGAGTTGTTTTTGATGAATAAAACAGCAATCGGGCGGAAAGCAGATTTGTGTCCGGATGGTGTGGGCGCGGCATATACGGATTATCTTGCGTTGGTATCCTTGACACGAAAAACAAAGGATAAGACCTACCGTGCTCTGGACTTAATTCAGGAAAATATCCGTTTTCGGTATCGGGACAGCTTCCGAATACGGAATTTAGTGACGGGGGTATCCTTTCAAACCGCAGCAAAACTAAAGCCGGTGTTTGATGTAGGATTTTTTCCTGTACAGGTTTACGAAATGAGAAATGAAAAAGATGTGTCATATTAATGGGAGGTGCATTCCGGTGCCTGTTCTTAAAGAAAAAAAGTATACCGACTGTTCATCTTTAGTAAAAAATATCTTTTGGCAAATAACGTTTGTTTCTTTGGCCATCTCTCCCAAAACGAAGGACCGCACAGCAGTAAAAGATAAGAACAGGTACCGGAGTGCATCTCTTACTGTGGAAGCTTCTTTGGCATTTCCGGTGTTTTTTTTCGGGATATATATGCTGTGGCAGTTGTTTTTACTGCTGCTGTTTCAGATGTCGGTGTGCCGGGAAATGACGGACACTGCCATGAAATACGCTCATTTGGGGTATCCGGAAAGAAAGGCAGAGGAGCAGGATACGGATATTTCCTGGCTGTATCAACCCTTGTTTTGGAATGCCCTGCCGGAGTCGGACCGGACAGAAAACATGTGGGTGTTGTGTCTTCCGGAAGAGGACGGAAGTATTCAGGTAAGGGTTAGCTATCAGTTTGTCTGCGAGGCGGCCTTTTTTTCAAAAGTAACAATTCCGGTACAACAAACGTTCCGGTTTCTGCCTTACATTGGAGAAACGGACCCGGATTTGTTTGCGTCGGAGGAAGAAGCTTCTGATGTTGTTTACGTGACGGAATACGGAACGGTATATCACGAATCCAGGGCCTGCGGATATTTGAATGTGATTGTCCGTTCGGTGGTGGCAGAAAAAATAGGAGAAAAACGGAATTCCTTTGGCAGAAGATATACCCTGTGCGAACGATGTGATAATAAGGAGGCCACAGAAACCGTTTACTATTCCGACGGAGGAACCAAGTACCATTTGATTGCCGGGTGCCCGGCGTTAAAGCGTACGGTCAGGTCAGAACCCCGGGAGGAGGTAGAACTGCCCGCCTGTCATAAATGCGGGGGCAGGAAAGACGAACAGGAGGAATAAAAAAATGGCAGATTGGATCATGCTGGCTGTTTTGGCAGGTTTTGCAGTATATGATATGAAAACCAAAACCGTTTCTCTGATTGCGGTGACGGTATTTGCCATAGGTGTTTTGATATACCGCCTTTGTGCCGGAACCGGTATAGCAGAATTGGCAGCGGGACTGATACCCGGGTTGTTGGTGGTGGTGCTTGCCTTTGTCACGGGGGAAAGCATCGGTATGGGAGATGGGTTAATGTTGTGCGTACTGGGTATGTTTTGCGGGTGGCGCCGGTGCCTGGCGGTCTTTGGACTGGCGTTGGTGTTATCGGCGGTTCTTGCTATAGTTCTGTTGGTGTGCCGCAGGGCCGGAAGAAAAACCGAAATTCCATTTTTGCCCGGATTGTTTGGAGGTTTTTTCATATGTTGTCTATGGTAAAGAAGGGAAAAGTAAAGGCAGGGTTTACGGTGGAAGCGGCATTGGTGTGTCCGTTTCTGTGTTTGATTCTGTGCGGAATGATACAGTTTACCCTGCAATTGTACCAAAGGGTGGATGCCTATGCCGCCACATTGTTACAATTACAGGAGCAGGGACTAACCTCCAATCAACTAATCCGGTTGGAGGCAGTGACAGAGGAAATATTATAGGAGGCATGCATGCAGGTAGAATATAAAAAAGAGTGGATGGACACCTATTTATGGGTACTTCCGGACAAAGACAGCCCGGAATCGTACGAAGAGAAGATGATACAGTATAATCCGGACGGGGGCTGGCTGACCTTTTCCAGGCAAAGTAAAGATGGAGAAGAATATCTGTGCTATAAGGTAACCGGTAAAAAGGCATTAAACAGTATTTATGCAGCCCTTCCCATGGGAGAACATCAAATACGCTCCATTTTGGGACAGCTGTTTGCAACACTGGAAAAGGGTAGGGAGTATTTGCTTTCAGAGGATGATTTTGTACTGGCACCGAATTATATTTTTGCCACTCTTCCTCATATGACCCTGGAGTTTTGCTATGTGCCGGGGTATGGGGTTCCTCTGCGGGAGCAGCTGGAGGGTTTGTTTGAATATTTGTTAAACCGGGTGGATTATGAAGATAAGCTGGCAGTCAATCTGGTGTACGATTGCTATATGTTTTGTATGCGGGAAAAGGGCGGCCTGACAGAAATAAAAAAGCTTTTGGCGGAGGATATGAAAAAGAGTAAACAGAGGGAAACTTACGTTCAGAAGCAGGAAGCGGTACAAGTGCCTGCGGCGGTTTCGCGGGAGATGGTTGCAGAGGTAAACAAAACGGAAGCTTATACAACGGCAAAAACGGAACCCAAAAAACAGGAGGCAGTCTCCTATGTGTCATGGTTAGCAGAAAAAATATTTCCGTGGAGACGTCGGGAACCCGCATTGGTAGCAGAGGAGGAAGAAAGCTATAGCGCAAAGAGCGGGGAACTGCCTGTGCAGGAGGATAACGAACGGACGGTACTGCTTTCCGCACCATTTAAGCCTGCCGGCCCTGAGCTTGTTTGTGAACAGACCGGAGAGGTGGTTCCGATGGAAAAATTTCCGTTTTACATTGGCAGTGCCAAGGAGTATGCGGATTTTGTACCGGCAGTGGAAGGGGTCAGCCGGATTCATTGCTGCATCAGCAGGAAGGAGAACAATTATTATCTTTCCGATTTGAATTCTACCAACGGTACCTATTTAAACGGAAAAGAGGTAGTGCCGGGGAAAGAAGTTTTATTGTCGGCAAATGACGAACTAAGGATTTGTTCACAGGAATTTTATATTAAATTTCCTTGTCACTAGGTGCGGAAACTGCTATACTTTTCTTATGGGGTTTGTTACAGCAAACAAAGAAAAGGAGATAGGCAGATGCATAAGAAATATATTATGGCGCTGGATCAGGGTACTACCAGCTCCCGGTGCATTTTATTTGATAAGAGCGGCAATATTTGCAGTATGGCCCAGCGGGAATTTGAGCAGATTTATCCGAATCCGGGCTGGGTGGAACATAACCCGATGGAAATCTGGTCCTCCCAGCTTGGTGTAGTTACTGAGGCATTGGCTAAAATCGGTGCGGATGCAGAAGAAATCGCGGCTCTTGGTATTACCAATCAAAGAGAAACTACCATTGTGTGGAACCGTCACACCGGACTTCCGGTATATAACGCCATTGTGTGGCAGTGCCATCGTACCGCCGGTATGGTGGAGAAACTGGTGGAGGAAGGCTTTGGCGAGGTAATCAAAGCCAAAACAGGACTGGTTCCGGATGCTTATTTTTCAGCCACAAAAATCACCTGGATTTTAGATAATGTACCGGGGGCAAGAGAGGCGGCAGAGGCCGGAGATTTGTTATTCGGCACGGTAGACACCTGGCTGATTTGGAACTTAACCAAAGGCAGAATTCATGTGACGGATTATACCAACGCTTCCCGTACTATGTTGTTTGACATTCACCATCTTTGCTGGGACGAAGAATTACTTGCTAAATTCCGGATTCCGAAGAGCATGCTGCCGGAGGTAAAGCCATCCAGTTGCGTATACGGAAAAACCGACAAGGCACTGCTTGGCGGAGAAATTATCATCAGCGGTGCAGCCGGCGACCAGCAGGCGGCATTGTTTGGACAGTGCTGTTTTGATAAAGGCGATGTAAAGAATACATACGGAACCGGCTGTTTCCTGTTAATGAATACGGGAACCGAAGCGGTAGCTTCCAAAAACGGTTTAATTACCACCATTGCGGCAAGCACAGAGGAACAGGTGGAATATGCCCTGGAAGGAAGTGTATTCGTGGCGGGAGCGGCTATCCAGTGGCTCCGCGACGGTCTCCGCATGATCCGCTCTGCAGCCCAGTCCCAGGAGTATGCAGAGGAAGTGGAGGATACTTCCGGCATGTATATTGTACCGGCCTTCTCCGGTCTCGGAGCACCATATTGGGACCAGCATGCCAGAGGCACCATCGTCGGTGTAACCCGTGGCTGTACCAAGGAACATTTTATCCGCGCAACACTGGAGTCTATTGCTTATCAGTCCCATAGCGTGCTTCACGCCATGGAGCAGGATGTGGAAACAGATATTACTACCTTGAAAGTGGACGGCGGTGCCAGCGCCAACGACTTTTTAATGCAGTTTCAGGCAGATATTATGAATGCCACCGTACATCGTCCGGGCTGTATCGAAACAACTGCCCTGGGTGCGGCCTATCTTGCAGGCCTGGCGGTAGGATATTTTAAAGATAAAGAGGAAATCAGGGAAAACTGGCAGCTGGCAAGGGAATTTGTTCCTGCCATGGAGGCCGGTCAGCGGAAGAAATTACTTCACGGCTGGGATAAGGCAGTACGTTGTGCCCGCTGCTGGCAGGATGAGGAATAAGCCGTGAGAGAACAGACACAAATTTTTGAACCTACTAAAAAATCGGTCAATATCGTTCTGGTAGCGGTTACTGTGCTTGTATTCTTTGTCATGCAGTTTTGGGAAAAGAGTATAACAGAAGGTACCTTTTACGGACATACCACAGCTTTTTTGTTAAAACACGGTGCCCTGTACGGTCCAAGTGTCCGGCAAGGGGAATGGTATCGTCTGGTAACCCATATGTTTCTGCACGGTGACATCTGGCATTTGGGCAACAATATGTTGATTTTATTCTGCCTGGGTAACGCTTTGGAACATTATGTCGGAAAAATTTCTTATATAGCGATATATTTTTTCAGCGGTATCCTTGCGGGTTTGGGCTCTGTCGTGTATAATACAAGCAGTACGGTTTCTGTGGGAGCATCCGGCGCCGTGTTTGGCGTCGTGGGTGCCATGGCCTGGCTGGTGTTGCTGCACCGGGGCAGGTTAGAAGGCTTCACAGGACCGAGAATGTTAATGTTCGTACTGCTGAGTGTTTATGCCGGATTTGTAGATCAGGGAGTTGACAATGCTGCCCATGTGGCAGGGTTAATTTCCGGCTTTCTTCTGGCGGTGCTTTTCTGCAGAAAACAGCAGGCTGTATCGGATGAAACGGAGGATTTCCTATGAGAATACATATTTATTACGGAGGAAGAGGCTTAATCGAAGATTCTAACCTTTATGTTCTTTCCAAAATTACCGAGGTGCTGGAAGAGCTCCGCGTAGAGGTAAAACGTTATAATCTTTATGAATGTAAAAATGAAATAGCAGTGCTGGCCAGCGGTATTAAAGAGGCGGACGGCGTTATTTTGGCGGCTTCCGTGGAATGGTACGGTATCGGCGGTTTGCTTCAGCAGTTTTTAGACGGCTGTTGGCTGTATGCAGACAAGACAAAGCTCAGCAACCTGTATATGATGCCGGTGGTGGTTTCCACAACTTACGGCGAAAGAGAAGCAGAGCAGAACCTGATGAAGTCCTGGGAGCTGCTTGGCGGTTCCCTTTGCCCGGGCATTACCGCATATGTGGAAAACCAGGCAGAGTTTGAAACCAACGGTAATTATGCAAAGGTCATCGAAACCCGTGCAGAAAATTTATACCGCACCATCAATCAGAAAATTAAAGCACTGCCATCCAGTACCTTTGCTTTAAAGGAGACCATTTCCGGCAGTGTTCCGATGGAACTTACCCCGCAGGAAAGTGAGCAGCTTTCCAAGTATGTGTCCGACGATACTTATGTAAAGAAACAGAAGGCAGACATTGAAGAATTATCCCAGCTCTTTAAAGAAATGATGGACCGCACCGACGGCAAAGACAGCAGTCAGGAGTTCATCCGTAATATAAAGGATAATTTCAATCCGCCAAAGGAAGATATAAAGGCAATTTTTGAAATCCGCATGACCGACAATAACAAAACCTTAATTGTAGACGTGGATAAAGATAAATTAAACTGCTATTACGGCGACAGCGACTATGCAGATGTGGTGGCAACTACCACAAGGGCAGTGGTAAACAAGCTGGTAAACGGCAGAACCACCTTCCAGGGCGCGTTTATGTCCGGAGAACTCACTGCAAAGGGCGATTTCAAGACCCTGCGCATGTTCGACCAGTTATTCCGCTTTGATAAACTTTAGTTTAGGAGGATTACATCATGGATTCCTGTATTTTTTGTAAGATTATTAAGGGAGATATTCCTTCTTCCACTATTTATGAGGATGAGAACGTAAAGGTAATTTTAGATATTGCCCCTGCAGCAAAGGGACATGCTATTTTGCTGGTAAAAGAGCATGTGGCAAATGTGTTTGAACTTCAGGCAGACTTGGCGGCAAAGATTTTTGCGGTAGTGCCAAAGGTGGCATCCGCCATCAAAGAAGAGCTGGGCTGTGACGGCATGAATATTTTGCAGAATAACGGTGTAGAAGCAGGCCAGACCGTGTTCCACCTGCACATCCACTTTATCCCTCGCTGGAAGGACGACGAGGTTAACATTAAGTGGGCACCGCTCAGTTACGCAGAGGGTGAAGCTGCAGCCCTGGCCGAAGCAATCAAGGCAAGATTAAACTAAAATCGTACAGAAAAAAAGATATTCCTCGCAGTGTCTCATGCATCGGCATGTTAACGGAGAGGAATATCTTTTTTATTCTTCTATTACCTGGATTTCCAGAAAATCGAACTCAATGGAATCCACAAAATTGTCCTGGGTAAACCGTGCTTTGTCATGTTTTTGAAATTCCCGCACGGTGGCGTCCAGCCAGATTGGCTTGGATAAATCGAATTCATAACAAACGGCATCGATGGCGGCAAAGATTTTCCGGGTACGGTTTAATTCCATGTCGTCATTTTCTATTACGGTATCTTTTACCAGATGGTTATCTTTCCAAATTTTTGCCCATAAACGAAACATAATTCATAAATCCTTTTCCTGTTTTGTCCCAGTTTACTATAATTGAGAGAGTTTTTCAATATGTCGGCGTCTTGACATTTTAAAAAAGCTGTGTTAAATTCTGCTTTGTTGTGGTAACGTCATAAAGGACACACAGATGGGAGGAAACAGGAAATGAATAAAGTGAAAGGATTTTTAAACCGTGTATTTATTGACGGGCTGAGCGGAATGGCTCTTGGCCTTTTTGCTACACTGATTATCGGAACCATTATTGAACAGGCCGGTGCTTTGATTCCGGGTACAGTGGGAAGTTACATAAAGTTTTTTGGCTCGGTGGCAAAATATATGACCGGTGCCGGTATCGGCGTGGGTGTGGCCAGTAAGTTTAAAGCAGTCCCGCTGGTAACAGTTTCTGCTGCAACTGCAGGAATGGTGGGCGCCTATGCATCAAAAATTCTTGCAGGAAGCTTTCTTGTTCCGGCAGGAGGACTCGTTTTTGCGGAAAACGGCAATCCGGCAGGTGCCATGCTGGTGCTCTCCGGCTTTGGAGAACCGCTGGGAGCATTTGTTGCGGCATATGTGGCAATTGAACTTGGGCTTCTGGTTTCCGGAAAAACAAAGGTGGATATTATTGTGACTCCGCTGGTATCCATTCTGTCAGGTTCCGCAGTGGGCTTGTTAATCGGACCATCCATTTCCGGCTTTATGACGTGGCTTGGAAGTATAGTAAATTATAATGTGGAGCAAAATCCGGTGCTTGGCGGAATTATTGTTTCAGTACTTATGGGAATGATACTGACACTGCCAATCAGTTCTGCTGCTATTGGTATTTCCCTTAATTTGAGCGGACTGGCAGCCGGTGCGGCTACGGTTGGCTGTTGTGCAAATATGATTGGCTTTGCCGTAGCAAGCTATCGGGAAAATAAAGTGGGCGGTTTGTTTGCCCAGGGAATCGGAACCAGTATGCTTCAGGTTCCGAATATTGTAAAAAAGCCGGTCATCTGGCTTCCGGCTATACTTACCAGTGCTGTTTTGGGACCGGTAGGAACTACCTTAATCGTTATGAAAAACAATGCGGTGGGTTCCGGTATGGGTACCGCCGGATTGGTGGGACAGATTATGACATACCAGGTAATGGCACCGGAAGAAGGGGCCGTTGTTACCCTCATAAAGATTGCGGTGATGCATGTGGTTCTTCCGGCGGTCTTATCTTTGGGAATTTCGGAAGTAATGCGGAAAAAAGGCTGGATAAAAGCCGGGGATATGAAACTGGACGTATAGGAAAAAGAAAACGCTGTTGCAGATATGAAATTACTTCATAAATGCAGCAGCGTTATTTGTTAAGCGACTTCTTCAACCAGGGCAAGCATCAGCTTTACGGTGTGTTCGATGGCCTGCTTTTCGAAGGTCGGATAATCCATCTGGGCAGAATTATCTGCCTTGTCGGAGATGGCGCGGATAATTAGAAACGGCAGGTTGTTGTTATATGCTGCCTGGGCAATGGCTGCTCCTTCCATTTCGGTACATTTTGCCGCAAAATTGGTAACGATAAAGTCTTTTTTTGCCTTGTCAGCGATAAACTGGTCGCCGGTGGCAACTCTTCCTTCATGAACCTTGATTTCAGGATTTACCCGTTCACAGACTGCCTTTGCTGCTTTGCGCAAACCTTCATCTGCCGGGAAGAAGGAAACCGGCATTCTCGGGATGACACCAAGGTCATAGCCGAAGGCAACCGCATCCATATCGTGCTGGACAGCATCGGTACAAAGTACAATGTCGCCGATATCAATGGCAGAATCCAGGGAACCGGCGATTCCGGTGTTGATAACGCAGTCTACGGAAAATAAATCTGCAAGAATCTGGGTGCAGCATCCGGCATTTACCTTGCCGATACCGGAGCGGACTACAGTAACTGCTTTTCCTTGTAACAGACCGTCGTAAAATTCCATGCCGGCCTTGCTTGTGATTGTTAACTCTGTCATTTTTTCTTTTAACTGTGCAACTTCTTCTTCCATTGCACCGATTATTCCAAATTTCACTTGAGTGTACTCCTTTTTCTTTATGCTTTTTCATTTGATACTTAAGTATAACATAGGAAAAAATCCTTTTCAATGAAAAAAGGTCGAAAAAGGAAGGAAAAACGTCCATAAAACCGTCGGAAAGTGGCTTCATGGCTTGCTAAAAGTTTGGTTTTGGTGTAAAATAGATGTACTTAAAATAATAGGAGTACTATAATCTGATGAAACGAATTGTATTAACCGGCGGAGGTACGGCCGGTCATGTTACACCAAATCTTGCGCTGCTTCCCCACTTGAGGGAAAAAGGCTGCGAAATCAGTTACATCGGTTCCTACGACGGCATCGAAAAAGGCTTGATTGAGGCGGCGGGAGTAACCTACTACGGTATATCTTCCGGCAAGCTGCGCAGATATTTCGACCCTAAAAATTTTTCCGACCCGTTTAAGGTGTTAAAAGGCTTTGTCGAAGCAAGAAAGCTGTTAAAGAATTTAAAGCCGGATGTGATTTTTTCCAAGGGTGGTTTTGTTGCCGTTCCGGTGGTTCTGGCAGCCAAAACAAGAAGAATTCCGTGTGTTATTCACGAATCCGATATTACCCCGGGGCTTGCAAACAAAATTTGCATTCCAATGGCAAAAAAAATATGTGCTAATTTCCCGGAAACCATGAAGTATCTTCCGGAGGATAAGGCAGTACTTACCGGTACTCCAATCCGCGAAGAACTGTTTAAGGGAAACAAGCTTGCAGGTTTGGATTTCTGCGGATTTACGGCCAATAAGCCGGTTATCATGGTTGTGGGAGGCAGTACCGGTGCCGCGGCATTAAATACCGCAGTCCGGGATTTGTTGCCGACCCTGCTCCGTGACTACCAGATTATTCATCTGTGTGGCAAAGGTAAAGCGGCAGAAGAATACAACAATACCGAAGGTTATCGTCAATTTGAATATATCAGCAACGAAATGAAGGATTTATTTGCGGCAGCCGACCTGGTTGTTTCCAGAGCGGGCGCCAATTCTATCTGTGAGCTGCTGGCTCTCAGAAAACCGCATATTTTAATTCCGCTTTCTGCGGCGGCCAGCCGGGGTGACCAGATTTTAAATGCAGAATCCTTTGAACATCAAGGTTTTTCCTATGTATTGCAGGAGGAAAACCTGACCAACGATACACTGCTTCGTGCCATCAGTTACGTTACGGAGCACCGACAAAGCTATATTGACGCCATGGAAAAGAGTAATTTGAATGAAGCAATTTCCACTGTATTGGGGCTGTTGGAATCAGTGGCCAAAGATAAAAGGAAGTAATCTTCCAATTTGAAAGGAGCAAAAGAGTATGGGAAAAGCAAAAGAAAAAACTCAGGTAGCGGCAACAAACAAGATCGCTGAAAAAATCATGGGAATGAATCTGGTAGGAAAAATTTTACTTATGGCAATGTTTCCATTAATCATCATGGTTATCGTTGCAATGCTTGCCATTCAGTCTACCGGTTCTGCTACTGCAGAAAAAATGGCAGAGCAGGAACTGATTACCGCCAGCTATGCGGTAGAAATGGAAATGGATGCGCTGTCTCCGAACGGAGCATACAAAAAGCGCGGAACCGAGCTGTACCGCCGTAATGTAAGCATTAATGACAGCATGACAACCTTTACAACCTTCCGGACGAAAACAAACCTGGTATTACAGTTTTATTACGAGGGTGAATGCTTAATCAGTACCGCAACAGAAGACGGAACCGTTGCAACCACCGGTGACGCTATGTCCGATAAATTAGTTCAGACTGTATTAAGAGAAAAAACCGCAGTTTTTGATGATAATGTAGAAATCAACGGTAAAGATTATTACGGTTATTATGCGCCGCTGCCTGATACCGCAGCAGCTACCGAGGCTTTTGCCTGTGTATTTGTAGGCCGTGAAAAGAGCGAAATTCTTGCCCTTCATAAAGCAGAAAGTGCAAAGAACGTTATTGTTATGGGTGCCATTTTTGTTGCCAGTGCGGTTATTTTATTCTTCCTGTTAAAGTTAATCACAGGTAAGTTACTGGTAGCAGTAAAGCAGTTAGACAAGGTAGCAGCAGGTAATCTGTTTGTAGATAAAAAGTCCAATCTGGCTAACCGCAGCGACGAAATCGGTAAGATTGCCCGTTCCATCCGTTCGCTGGTAACTTCCTTTACAGATATTATCAAGAGAATTATGACTGCGGCTGAAAGACTCTTTGACTTCTCCAAGATGTTTACGAACCGTTTTGAAACCATTACTGAGGCAATTGCCAATGTAAATACCGCAGTAGACGAAATTGCCAATGGTGCAACCAGCCAGGCCGGCGAAACCCAGGCAGTTAACGAAAAGATTTTAAATATCGGTCATGCCATCGAAGCAACTACCGAAAACGTAGAAAAACTGGCCCAGAGCACCCAGAAGATGAAGGACTACAACCAGACCGTAAATGCTACTCTTGAAGAGCTGGCTCAGATTGGTGTAAAGACCCAGCAGTCCATGGGTGAAGTACAGGAACAGACCAATGCTACCAACAAGTCCGCTTTGGAAATCCGTTCTGCAACCGATATGATTACCCAGATTGCAAGCCAGACCAACCTTCTCTCCTTAAATGCTTCCATTGAGGCAGCAAGAGCCGGAGATGCAGGCCGCGGTTTTGCGGTAGTAGCTGATGAAATCCGAAAGCTGGCAGACCAGTCCAAGGAATCCGCTGCCCAGATTACCGCTATTATCGGAGAACTCATGAAGAACTCCAACAACAGTGTGGAAATCATGAAGCAGATGTCCGAAATTATGAATACCCAGAGTGAGCACTTAACCGCAACCAAGAATGTGTTCAACTCCTTAAATACCGAAATCGACAGCGTTGCCGGTGCAGTAGAAAGTATTACCGGCGAGGTTGAGCAGTTAGACCTCTTAAAGAACGATGTTATGAGCAGCGTAGAGAGCCTGGCAGCCATTGCAGAAGAAAATGCGGCAAGCACCCAGGAAACCTCCGCAGCCATGCAGGAGCTTAACGAAATTATTATGGAATGTAAGGAAAAGACCGAAGAAATGGTTGGCCTTGCAGACGACTTAATGGAAAGTACCTCCCAGTTGAATTTGGATGAGTCCGCAGAAATCGAAGAAGAAGTAATCGAAGCAGTGGAAGAAGCAGCGGAAGAAGTTGTTGAACCTGTTGCTGAAGAACCAACTAATACATGGGCTACCGATGTGGTATCCGAGGTTTACCCTACTCCTGTGGAGAAGGAAGAAGCTGTGGCAGCCGAAGAAACCTTTGAGGATTTAGTTGGTGAAATTTCCGTGGATGAAGAAGAAAGAAACAGAGTATTAGCAGAGCTCGGTGAGGGAGAATCCACACAGGGCTAAACAGTAAGTGAGGAAGCGACATGTCTTATACGGCATTATACCGAAAATTCCGTCCGACCACCTTTGATGATGTAAAAGGACAGGACCATATTGTGACAACATTGCGAAATCAGATAAAAGCGGGACGTATCGGGCATGCATTCCTGTTTACCGGAACAAGAGGAACCGGAAAAACCACCTCGGCGCAAATCCTGGCCCGGGCGGTAAACTGCGAAGCACCGGTCGAGGGCAACCCATGCGGAGTATGCCCAATGTGCCGTTCCATCGCATCCGGAACTTCCATGAACGTTATCGAAATCGATGCGGCTTCCAATAACGGTGTAGACAACATTCGTGAAATTGTGGAAGAAGTCCGGTATTCCCCAACTGAGGGAAAATACAAAGTATATATTATCGATGAAGTGCATATGCTTTCTGCCGGAGCCTTTAATGCTTTGTTAAAGACTCTGGAGGAGCCGCCTTCTTACGTAATATTTATATTGGCTACCACAGAAGTACACAAAATTCCTATTACCATTTTGTCCCGGTGTCAGCGTTACGACTTTAGGCGCATTACGGTGGAAGAAATCGCAGGCCGGTTAAAGGAGCTTACCACGGCAGAAAATTTGTCGGTGGAAGACAGAGCACTCCGGTATGTGGCAACAGCGGCAGACGGCTCCATGCGTGACGCCATCAGTCTGCTTGACCAGTGTGTGGCTTTTTATTTGGGAGAAACCTTAACCTACGATAAAGTGTTAGAGGTTTTGGGTACCGTGGATGTTTCCATTTTCGGAAGACTCATGGCCCACATCCGCACCGGTAATGTAACAGAAAGTCTCCGCCTCCTTGACGAAATTGTGGCAAGAGGCAGAGAGCTTACCCAGTTTACGGTGGATTTCACCTGGTATCTCAGAAACCTTCTGCTTGCCAAGGCATCTGAAGAACTGATGGACACCATGGAAATTCCAACGGATTACCGGGAGGAATTTTTAAAAGAGGTTCATGCCAACGAGGCAGAACGTCTGGTGCGTTTTATCCGCATTTTTTCGGAATTAACCAATCAAATCCGCTATGCCTCCCAAAAGAGAGTTTTGGTGGAGGTAGCGTTAATCAAGCTTTGCAAACCGCAGATGGAGCAGGAGCAGGACGCTCTTTATGACCGTGTTCTGCGGGTAGAAGAAGCGCTGGAAAAGGGCGTTGTAACGGTACGTCAGGGCGGTGCTCCGTCAGCCAGGGCTATGGAAGAACCGGTGGAGGAAGTTCCGGTAAATTATCCGACGGCTCTTCCGGAAGATATTACCGAAGTGGCAAGAAACTGGCAGCAGATTTCATCCCGTCTACCGGGTTCCCTTAAAGTTTCCTTAAGTGCGGCAAGACCAAGCGTCGGCGAAGGAAATCAGTTGCTTTTGGTGTTTACTGAGGCATTTGACAAAGAATTTATTGAACAGGGCGACCACCTGGAAACAATAAAGAATACCATTCGCATTCAAATCCAAAAAGAGGTAGAGGTGCAGGCGGTGCTTGCAACCAATCAGCGGGAAGCGAATATGTATCCGGATATTACCAAGATGATAAGTAAGGTTCCGGTAGAATTTATAGATTAAAAACGGAGATAATACTAGGAGGATTAACTATGGCAAAGCGTGGAGGATTCCCGGGCGGTATGCCGGGCAACATGAACAATCTGATGAAGCAGGCACAGAGAATGCAGCGTCAGATGGAAGAAAAGCAGCAGGAGCTGGAAAACAAGGAATTTACCGCAACAGCAGGCGGCGGTGCGGTTAGCGTTACCGTATCCGGTAAAAAGGAGATTACAGCAGTAACCCTGCAGCCGGAGGTTGTAGATCCGGACGATATCGAAATGTTGCAGGATTTAATCGTAGCAGCAGCAAATGAAGCCCTGCGCCAGATGGAAGCAGCTTCCGCAGAAGTAATGGGCTCCCTGGCAGGCGGTCTTGGCGGAGGATTCCCATTCTAATGGATTACTATAGCAGTCAGATAACCAAGTTAATAGAAACGTTATCCGGGCTTCCGGGTATTGGAAGCAAGTCGGCACAACGGCTTGCTTTTCATATTATTAACATGCCGGAAGAATCGGTAGAAGCCTTGGCGGACTCCATTGTTTCCGCCAGAAAAAAGGTGTGCCGGTGTAAGGAGTGCTGTACCCTCACCGATGATGAATTATGTCCTATCTGCAAAAGTCCGCAGAGAGACAAAAAAACCATTATGGTGGTGGAAAACTCCAGAGATTTAGCGGCTTATGAAAAAACAGGCAAGTATAATGGAGTATACCATGTGCTTCATGGCGCAATATCTCCTTTGCTTAACATTACGCCTGCTGATATTACCATTAAGGAACTTTTAATCCGTTTACAGCAGGATGTAGAGGAAGTCATTATTGCCACAAATTCCAACATTGAAGGCGAAGCAACCGCAATGTATCTCAGTAAAATTTTAAAGCCGGCGGGCATCAAAATCACCCGCATTGCCAGCGGAGTACCGGTGGGTGGCGATTTGGAATACATTGATGAGGTGACCTTGCTCCGTGCGCTGGAGGGCAGAAAAGAACTGTAACCCTAAGAAGGAGGTGTACAGAAATGAGTAATGCAATTTTACATGGTGGGGTTGATGAGCTGAACGTCATTAAAGAGCATGTAATGGAGCTTACCGGTTATCAGGAAAAAAACGCAGAATTGCTTAAAGAAGAAGCAAGGCTGGACAAGCTGATTGCCGGAAAAGAAAAAGACTTAAATGATGAAACAGAAAACACACTGAAAAAAAGAAAAAGCGAGCTGGTGGCGGCTTATGAAAGCCAGCTAACAGCGCTAAATGCCAGAAACAAAAAGATAAAGGCAAAAAAAGAAAAGGATAAAGGTGTTAAAATGTCCGAACGGATTTCCGAAGAAACCGCAGAACTCCGTGATAAAAATAAAGAGCTTGCGTTGGAAATCAAAACAAAACTGAAAACGGATAAAACCCCGAAAATATGTAACACCACCTTGTTCTATGCTTTGTTTATGCCAAAGAGCATGGGAGAACTCCTTTTGTTTATTGTAGGACTGTTGATTGTATTTCTGGTAATTCCTTTTGGCATCTATCTGCTGTTTTTTGCAAAGAAATTCAGCGAATTTGCACTTGCAATTATTTATGTGGTTCTGATTTTACTGGTGGGAAGTGCATATCTTGCCGTCAACAACAGAATAAAAGAACCGCATCTGGATACCATCCGTGCGGTGCGTCTTCTCCGCAACCAGTACCGGAGAAATAATAAAAATATCCGGGATATCCAAAAGGGTATTAAAAATGATGCGGACGAAAGTACCTACGGTCTGGAGCAGTATGATGATGAATTAAAAGAAATTGCTGCTGAAATCAACCGTGTAACGGAAGAAGAAAAGCAGGCAGTCAATACCTTTGAAACAGAAACCACATCGCAGATTAAGTCAGAAATCAAGGGTCGCTATGCAGAAGAGCTGGCCTCCTTAAAGGCAGCATATGCTGAGGTTTGTGCTAATCAAAAATCTACAGAGGATAAGGTAAAAGAGTTTTCCCTAATGATGTCTAAGCAGTACGAAGCATATCTTGGAAAGGATATGTTAACCGTGCCAAAGCTGGACAAGCTGATATCCAGAATCAGCAAAGGTGAAGCCTGCGATATCGGCGAGGCTCTCGCCTTAGAAAATACAAAATAAAATTTTACGTACCATAAAAGCCATAAAAAACAATAACGGAAGCATACAGTGGTTCACCACGTATCTGTAGTTATTGTTTTTTTATGGCTTTTTCACTACAACTTGGCCAGGCAATAGAAAATCCCGGTACTGATTTTATCTGCCAGGTCCATGACGATGTGAAGTCTGGTGGTCTGTAACAGGGTATTTTCCAAAAAACCGGACAGGTTTACGATTCCGGTTACGTAAAGATTTCCCACCTGAGGCAACTCTTTGCCCACGCCGGCACCGGGCTTTAGGGCGCCATCCCCAAGAGTAAAATATCCCACATGGGAGGCTTTTCCCAAAGAAGCATCAATAGCAATAATAAACGGCCTTTCAAAGGTATCGTGAATTTCTCTTATAACTTCGTTTAAGTTTTTGGCATGAACCGGATTCTCCAGGGTACCATAAACGTAGGCGGAGGAAAGTCGTCGCTGTTTCAGCTTGTATCCTATGATAGGTCCGAGGGAATCTCCGGTGGCCCGGTCAGAGCCGATGCACAAAAAAATCAGAGGCTGGTTGGTGCTTCGCTGCCGGCAGATTTTCTCCAGAAGCTGTTTGCCAAATTCATAGGATGAGGATAATTGTTTCGAATTATAATAAAGCATGGAGGTTCCTTTCAACGTTTCTTTTTAACAGAGTATTACCCGATTGCGGAAAAATAGACCTGTTTAAAAAAGTTTTTTTCTGCCTGACACAAAGCGGCAAAAAAAGCGCGCGCCCGGTGCTACAATACGGAAAAAGCGCCGAAAGCGGCTGCGGAAACGGAGGCAGATATGACAGAAACAATTTATGAAAAAAAAGCAAAGGATATACCGGGGCGGCAGTTGCCGAATAACCGGCGTCAGATTGGTCAGCCGGGGCTGGCTTCTCCGGAAGTATTTATTGAAGATTATGCATTTTCTTATGCAAGAAGGCTGTCCGAACGGGAATATAGCGGCTGTGTAGTCGGTGTTTTGGTTGGAGAATATGCAGATGGCCGGCAGGCTGATAAGATATTGATAAAGGGAGTATTGGAGGCACGGGATGTGCTGCGCCATGATGCAGTTTGCTTTACTGAGGACAATTGGGCCGGAATCTACCGGGACATCAGGGATTACTTTCCGGACATGCAGATTGTGGGCTGGTTCTTAGGCGGTCCGGGTTTTCTTCTGGAAGACGAAGAAAGGCAGAAAAAAATCCAGGAGGATAATTTCGGCGGAGGTGATAAGGTATTTTTAAAGCTTGATTCTGCTGAAAAGGAGCAGCGGATGTTTTTCTATTCCGAAGGGGAAATGAAAGAGCTTCCTGGGTATTATATATATTATGAAAGAAATACGGAAATGCAAAGCTACATGGCGGAGACAGGAACCGTTGCGGCAGTCGTAGAAAAGGTGCAGATTCCGGAAAGAGAAGAACAAAGACGACAGCCGGAGGTGGTGTTACAAAAAACACCGGAATTAAAGAGAAGTACAACAGGCTCTTTTTACCGTTTGTTTTATGCTACCAGCGGAGTGCTTACCTGTATGGCCATTCTGGTAATTGCAGGGCTCGCCATGCAGATACAGGAAAGAAATGAGCTGAAGGAAATGATAAACCGTCAGGAGAAACTGGTGTCATCCCTGCAGCAGGTATATGTGGTGGAAGAGGGAGAAACCATTGAGTCCATCTGCGGAAAATTTTACGGAAATGCGGAACAGGAGGAGGCCATCCGGCTTCTTAACAGCCTGGAGGAAGGAGAGGAACCGGCACCGGGGCAAAAAATTTTTCTTCCGTAAAGAAAAATAATGCGAAATTGCACAGAATATGGTATACTTATTTCATTACATAAGAAAGTGGGTCCTTTTTTTGGAAGAAAAAACAAAAGGCAAAATAAATAAGAAGGATTTGATACGGGCATTACGCATTCTGTTTGTTCTGGCAGTTATTCTTGGCGGAATCGGCTGGATGCAGCACTTGCGGGTCAGGGAATTTAAATTTTATGATACCAAATCGGAATCGGAGTTATACACCAATTTGGTTGGCTACAAAGCAGGTGGAGAAAAACTGTTTGTATACAGTAACGATGGCGCCAAGGCGTTGGATTCTTCGGGCGATGCCTTGTGGGAGGTTTCCTATCAGCTGGAAAATCCGGCTGTGGCATACTGTGAGAATGTGGCTTCGGTGGCGGACATCGGTGGAAAATCCGTATATGTGGTGGCTGAAAACGGTATCCCGTATAATTACGAAGTAATCTATCCTATTGTTAAGCACGAAGTGGCAAAACAGGGTGTAACGGCGGTTCTGTTAGACAACGGCACGGAGGATTTTATCCAGCTGTATGATATTAATGGAACTCTTCGGGTGGATATCAACACCAAGACGAAGATTGACGGAATTCCAATCGATATCGCCTTATCCCCGGACGGGAAAAAATTGGTAACACTTTATGTGACGTTTCAAGGCAATGCTATGATTTGCAAGGCTACCTTTTATAACGCAGATGAGGTAGGAAAAAATCAAATCAATAATATCGTTGGACAAAAGTCGTTTGAAGAAAATCTGTTGGCATATGATGTCCGGTTTATAAATGAGAGTACGGTGTGTGTATTGTTGGAAAACGGATTTACCATGTATCGTATGACGGAGACTCCGGAGCTGATTTGTGAAAAAACCATAACAGAACCTATCGAAGAAATAATTTGCGTGGAAAACGGTTTGTACGTTGTAAAAGAAACGGCGGACAAGCAAAAGTCCCTCAGCTTTTTTGATACAAAAGGAAAAGAAAAGCAGGTGCTGAAGGAAGTTCCGGAATATGAATCCATTGCGGCATCCGGAAGTGAAATCGTATTTTTCAGTCCGCAAAGGGTAGCTGCGTACCGCATAAACGGTTCTGTAAAATTCAGCGCAGCGTTTGAACAAAGTCTGGAAGCGGTATATCCTGCAGAGGGTAACCGGTATTTTCTGGTTAACACCGGCAAGGTACAAACGATAAAATTAACAAACAAAGTAAGAAAAGAGGAAAAATGATATGAACTGGTTATTAATTTTCGCATTGGCAATCATTGGTGTATTTGCATTTGTTGGTTGGAGAGTTGGCTTTGTTAAGTCGGTATTCTCTTTGATTTCCACCATTGCGGTTATTATCATCACTATTTTGGTCAGCCCAATCGTGTCCAACATGTTAAAGAGCAACGAAAAAATTTCCGGAGCAATTGAAGGTAAACTGGAGCAGGTAATTGATTTGTCCGGTGTTGCAGATAACTTAAGTGCCGAGGAAGAAAAGGATCCACTGGCATTTATTGACGGCCTGCAGCTTCCGGCAAGTATTAAGGATACCATCAAGGATTCCTTAACCGACACTATGGAAGAAAAGAAAGAAGCAGCGGCAGATTTTGTGGGGGACAAGCTGAATGCTCTTGAAAAGTATATTTGCGAGCTGTTAACCAACATTATTTTAAATGCGCTCGGCTTTTTCATTACCTTTATTCTGGCGGCGGTAGGTATTGCAGTTTTATGCTTTGTGCTGGATTTACTCAGTAAGCTTCCGGTACTGCACCAGATTAACACAGTGGCAGGCATTGCGGTAGGCGCTCTTGAGGGTCTGGTTATCCTCTGGATTGTATTTATTGTAATTACCATGCTTGGAAGTACCGGCTTCGGACAGACCTGCATGACCATGATCAGTGAAAGTAAAATTTTAAGCTTCCTGTATGACAGCAATATTTTATCTAAATTCTTACTGGGAAAAGCATAAAACGGTTGAATTTCTTTGAGATTTGCGGTATACTGTCTTTGTAAGCACTTACACTCCGAAGAGAGACGGAGTTGTTAAATAAAGAAGAAACGAAAAGGAGATACGTTATGAATCCAATTTTAGAGCAGTTTCAGAAACTTGGTATTATTCCTGTAGTAGTAATTGACGATGCAAAGGACGCAGTGCCTTTAGCAAAGGCTCTTTGTGAGGGTGGTCTTCCGGTTGCAGAAGTTACCTTCCGTACCGACGCAGCAGAAGAAGCAATCCGCCTCATGAGCGAAGCTTATCCTGAAATGTTAGTAGGTGCAGGTACTGTATTAACTACTGAGCAGGTTGACAGAGCAGTGGCAGCAGGTTCTAAGTTTATCGTTAGCCCTGGTTTAAATCCAAAGGTTGTTAAGTATTGTCAGGAAAAGAACGTGCCAATCACTCCTGGTACAGCAAGACCAACCGATATCGAAATGGCATTAGAACTTGGTCTTGATGTTGTTAAGTTCTTCCCTGCAGAGCAGAACGGCGGTCTCGCTATGATTAAGGCTATGGCAGCTCCTTACACAAAGGTGAAGTTCATGCCTACCGGCGGTATCAACGCTAAGAACTTAAAGTCCTACCTTGACTTCGACAAGATTATCGCATGCGGCGGTTCCTGGATGGTTCCAAAGGATTTAGTTGCAGCCGGCGATTTCGAAGCAATCAAGAATCTCACAAGAGAAGCAGTAAACACAATGCTCGGTTTCGAGTTAAGACATATCGGCATCAATGCTAACAGCGAAGAGGAGGCAGATGGTGTTGCAGGTTCCTTCGAGAAGTTATTCGGCTTCACAAAGAAGGTTGGCGGCAGCTCCGTATTTGCCGGCACAGCAATTGAGGTTATGAAGGCACCTTACCTTGGCGCTAACGGCCACATTGCCATCGGTACAAACTACATCGAAAGAGCAGTTTACCACATGGAGCTTCAGGGCTTCGAATTCGACCCTGAAACAGCAAAGTATAAGAACGGCAAGTTAGTTGCTATCTACTTAAAGGGCGAGCTTGGCGGATTTGCAGTTCATTTAGTACAGAAGTAAACAAAAGCATTTTGGGCGGCATCGTAAAACGGTGCCGCCTGTTTTGTTGTAAAAATATAATTGACAAATCGTGTCTAATGCGTTAGACTAAAATCAAGAACAGTCTAACGCATTAGACATTTTGCTTTATAGAGAAACTGTGAAGGAGTGATTTGCCATGGAAATCCCAAAAATCTTTGAAAGTGAATATCGTTTTTGCTTAATCCTCTGGGAGCATGAGCCGGTTACGGCATCTGAACTGGTAAAGCTTTGTCAGGAACAGCTTGGCTGGAAGCGTACCACCACTTACACGGTAATAAAGCGCCTTTCCGAGAGGGGCGTGTTAAAAAATGAAGACGGAACTGTCACTTCCTTGGTTTCCAAAGACGAAGCCCAGGCATCGGAGATTGAGGAACTGGTGGAAAAGAAGTTTGAAGGTTCCCTGCCGGCTTTTGTGGCTGCCTTTACCAAGCATCAGAACATTTCCGAGGAGGAGCTTGACGAGGTGCAGCGTATGATTGACCGCATCCGGAAAGGAGGAAACTGATGAGTGAACTTTTTTTAAAAATTTTAAATATGAGCATTTCTGCCACATGGGTAGTGTTGGCTGTGGTGGTACTTCGTTTGATTCTAAAGAAAGCACCAAAGTGGGTCAATGTGCTGCTCTGGGGCATGGTGGCCGTGCGTCTGATTTGCCCGATTTCCTTAGAAAGCGTATTCAGTCTGATTCCAAGTGCACAAACCTTGCCTGAGGAGGTAATTTCCGGCCCAAGCTTTGAGGTACAGACCGGAGTTGCCATCGTGGATAACCCGGTAAATAATTATCTGGACGACCGATATTTTGAAGGGGTTACGGTACCGGCAAATAATGGGTTCCATGTAATGACGGTGCTTTCCGTAATTTGGATGCTTGGTATGGCGGGCATGTTAGCGTATACCTTAATTAGTTATCTGCGTTTGCATCGCAAAGTGGAAACTGCGGTTTTACTGCGGGAGAATGTGTTTCAGAGCGAAGCGGTGGGCTCACCCTTTGTTCTTGGCATTGTCAAACCAAGAATTTATCTGCCGTTTCAATTGGATGAGCAGAATTTAGAGCATGTGGTGGCCCACGAGCAGGCGCATATCTGCCGGAGGGACCATTGGTGGAAACCGCTAGGGTTTCTTTTGTTGACGATTCACTGGTTTAATCCGCTGCTTTGGCTGGCATATGTATTGCTCTGCCGGGATATTGAGCTGGCCTGTGACGAAAAGGTCATTAAGAATCTGAACAACGAAGAAAAAGCAGACTATTCCCAGGCGCTGTTAGCCTGCAGTGTCGGTAACGGAATTCACCGACGGATGATTTCAGCTTGTCCGCTGGCCTTTGGTGAGGTGGGCGTGAAGGAACGGGTAAAATCTGTTCTGAATTACAAAAAGCCGGGCTTCTGGGTGATGGTGTTGGCGGTTGTTGCCTGTGTCATTGTGGCAGTGTGCTTTCTGACGAACCCAAAGGAGAAGCTTTTGCATGCCCCGGAACCGTTTTGTCACAGCTACCGGGTAAGCGAGGTTTTGTACAGTGACCCGCAGATTTCCTATAATTATGGGGAGCATACACCCCGATATCAGTTTACATCGGACTATGGCATGTTTGAAACAGAAAATGTACTGACGGATGGTGAAATTGTAGATGGCTGGGCACTGCGTCAGGGTGCGTTTAAAGAATATAAGATTACTTATGAAAATTTCGAGTACTATTTTGTGACTGATGGCGGCGAAAGCCGTTCTGATTGGTCTGAGTTTAGGAAAAATATAAAAAAGGCATGGAAGCTTGACACGGAAACTAACGGGAAATCTCTGTTTTTCTATCTGATTTATACCAAAGAAAAGGAAGTATATCTCGCCATCGGCGGCAACGTGGGAGACGAAGCAGTAACTGGCCTTAAAACCAGAATTAGCTGGATTTTCAAACTGGAGCGCACCGATGTTTTAACGGTGAATGCTGTCAGCGAAGGCTGTAATGCCTATATAGAGCCGGCATATTATCCGGATACCTTTGATTTGAACAACGGGGAAAGTCTAAGCGTCCTAAGCAGTACCATCTATCCTGCTAAGGAACGAAAGCTTCCGTCGGGAACTATCAATCAAAGTGGAAAGCTTGTGTTTCATACCTCTTTGGATGTGGATACCTTAACGGTATATGAGTTGTATTTCGGCAAGTCGGATATTCTTCAGAGTGCCGCGGATGTGGAACGGAAAACCTATGAGCTGGAGCCGGTGTCCAAAGGCACCTTCGAGCTTTCGGTGGCGTTGCGCGGCACACAGACGGAAGAAGCAGTTTATACCATTGACGCAAACGAAGGTAAGTATGTATTTAAAATTGTGTTTGGCACGGATAGTGCCGAACTTGTAACTTCGTCAAGTAAAATTACGAAGTGGTTTGATTACACCGATAATCCTGCGGACATGGACTATGAAAAGGAGCTTACCACAACACATCCGGATTTTCCGGGTGTAACCTTTCATTACACGCCGTACGACATTTCCGTAACAGAGAAAGCAGGAATTTTTGGCAGAGCTGAGAAAAAGAAACTGATAGAGGGCTGGCCAATCTGGAATGCATATTTTTATGATGTGACCGGTGATGGCATTTCTGATATTTGTGCATCACTCAGTATAGGTTTTGGTGCAATAGACGAACGCGTTATTGTTTATGACTATGCAAATAGTGTCAGCTATTCCTTGGAAAACCGGATGGAGTATGACTACTATCTACGTTATAATAAGGAAGATGCCTTGTTATATGTAGATAAAAAGGTATATAACAGCAATGAGTTAGTGGAATCCGGACCGCTGGTGTTTCAGGATGAGTGCATACAGATATTGCGGGAAACGGAAGTAAATGCAGACAAAATGCTAACTGCCCTAAAAACGAATTACAAAGAAGGATTACCGGATTCTGCATCCTCACCCTATGTACTCTTTGCTGATACAAACAATGGTATGATTGTGTTTGGTGTGGGTAAAACAACGCTTATTTATGTAACAAAGGATGGTGGAACTACCTGGGAACAGACAGAAATTCCGGAGGCGGGTAAGACCTGGCATGCATTGGTAACCTGCGCTACAGCAATCAGTGCTACGGAATACTGTATCGGATACCGCTACTGGGGTGAATACGACGGAACCAATTTTTATCTGACAAAAGACGGCGGAAAAACCTGGACCAAACTGGCACCGGAAACGGCAATTCCGAAAGAAATTACTTCTGGTATGCGTTACGCAGAGGCGGCGGAGGTATATTATGAAAATGATCGCTTGGTAGTACAGGTCAGCTGCAAAACAGAAAGCGGGAACCCTTGGAGTATTGAGGCGAAACTCGAATCGGAAGACTTGGGTGACACCTGGACTATGGTAAGAAGCTGGGGACAGAGGGATGATGGCACGCCAATAGAATAAAAGTGTTTGGATAAAAAAGACCCTGACGCATTATATTTGCATCAGGGTCTTAGTCATTTATTTATCTTTTTTAAGAGAATTCCAAATTAAATATCCAATAAAACCAAGAAAAGCAATTAAAACAACAATCACAATTATTTTTGTGGCAGGGTCAATCTCACCCATGGAGAAGGATGGCCCGAAGGCTACGTCCAGAAAAGTCATCCGGGACATTAAGTTACTCAATAAATTCATGTAAATTTACCTCCTTTTATAATTGCAGCAGCAGTCCGCTCAAATAGGTTGCTGCATTAAGTACGAGTGAAAACAGTAACACCTTATATATAGAAGAAAGTGGTTTTTGTTTGTTGCTGAACCGATAGAACAACCAGGCTTCAAAGAGCCAGACGAGAATTTCTAAACCAAGTAAAAACAGGGAGGCTGTGCCGGAGAGCCCTTGCTTAGCCAAAAACCAGTACAGTATTGCATATAGTGCATTTACCAACGGGTTGGTAAACAGATTCACCAAACAGACGAACTTTAACCACGCTTTGTCGTGTAAAAGCAGCCAACACAATATTCCTTCTATTATTAAGGTAAGTATAAGCGCAAAAACATAAGGTGACAAGAGGGAGATTAGTTTCATGAAATTCCTCCTTGCACGTTATTGTTATGGATTGCTTTGCGGTAAACCCATAAAGAAAGGACCATGCATGCAGCCGCCAGCAAAGTAAGAGTGAATAAAATAGCGGAAGCCGGCAAGGCATTTAAGGAAAAGAATTCATGCGGCAAATATCCAAGAAACAGCATTACCGTGGAAAGTCCCATGGCAAAGCCCGGACGATCTGGCAGGATACAGTACAGTTCAAACAGGGTTACCGGCATGGCGGCGTGGAAGCACAGGATGCCGAGGAAACATAGGAACGGAATGTGGCCTGCAAAGGTAAGCAGTATGGCGGAGAGCAAAAGTGTTACCGTGCCAAAGATATAATTTCCGGTGCGTAGGTCTAGGCTTTCATCAGGCAAAAGCTTATGTAAGATCCGTGTGTTTAAAATGGATAAAAAGCCGCCCAGGAATTTTCCGAGGAAGGCTACAATGCCGGAGGCCATGACCATAAGAAAGATGGTGAGTGAGGTGTGTTCTGATGAGGTAAACAGTTCCTTATAAGAAGCAGGGAAAAATAAACCTCCGAAGGAACGGATGAATACCGCAAACAGGGAAAGTAAAAGCAGGACCGCCTTTGTTCCTGCGGAAAAAGTGTTGGCGGTTTCCCTGATGGGCGAATCAACCATTCTTTGTAAAAACAAAAGAACTATTAATAATAGAAGAATCCAAATTGTTTTTTCGGAGAAGAATCCTACCGGTAAAGCGTAGCCTGCGGCAAGCCAGGTTCCAAAAGAAACACCTAATGCTCCTGCAGAAACAAAGACGCCGGAATCCCGCAGGCCCTTTTGGTTGGTGCGGGCAATTCCGATACTGCCGCCCACGTGGTAGAAGGCATTGCCAAACCCACAAAGGACAAGTCCGGTGGTTCGAAGGTGCCACAGACCAAGGAGGAATCCTCCCAGTACAAAAAGAATTCCAATCGCGGTACTTCTTTTAGCAGGAAACTTATCAAAAAAATATCCGATGGGTGCTTGCAGGGCAAAGGCCAGAAAGTTATATAGTAAGGCGGCGCTGATTATTTTCACCAATCCGCTTTGCGGAAAGTTGGTAAAGTAAAAATACAGACAGGCCAGGTCTATCCCGAAATGCCCCAAAGATAAAATTGGCAGGGAATAGTTTCTTTTCATAGGCACCTCCTTATAATGAACTTCCTTCTATATATAATATAGTAACATATATTTCGGAAAATGAAAAAAGATTTTTGAAGAAAAGGGCAACATCTTGTGGAGATGAATAGGAGGTACACAACTAATAGTTTGAAGTGAAAGAACAATTCAGAAAACTTAAAATTTCTTTTAAAATTGGTGTTGACAGAATGTCGTTAACGTGCTAGAATGAACCTCGCTTTCGACAAAACAGTGAAGAAAGCGACGTCAGCAACAATTTAAAAAATCTTTTAAAAAAGGTGTTGACAAACCACAAACCCTGTGGTAAGATAACAAAGCTGCTTCAAATGAGCGAAAAGTTAAAACAATTCAAACAATTCAGTGTTGCAAGTTTGTAAAAATCTTTTTAAAAAATGTGAAAAAGTGCTTGACATTGAATCGAGAATGTGTTAACCTAATTAAGTCGCTGCGAGAACAGCACAACAGCAACCAGACTTCAGTCGGTTGCAGCGAAATCTTAGATTTCGCGGTGGAACTGAAAGTTCCGCCTGGGACCTTGATAATTAAACAGTGAAACAACCCTGAAAATTCAATGAATTTTCATTCTAAGAACAGACAGTTATGTCTACCTTAGAAACAGTAAAAACATCGAAAGATGTACGGAACGAACCTTTGCTTTTTAGGAAGCCAGAGAGTAGTTCTGAGAGGAAACAAACATTTCAACATGAGAGTTTGATCCTGGCTCAGGATGAA
>JAGBCB010000030.1 GCA_017938145.1 Lachnospiraceae bacterium | reverse complement strand
TTTCACTCCAAGAGTATTCGCCCTTTATATATCCCCTGACAATTTTTATTTTTTCCTCTGGCGTATATTTTCGATACATAAAAAATCCCCCTTAAGTAGATTTGGTTATTTACCTTGTCTACTTAAGGGGAATCATATCACTCTGCAGGCTCCTCCCTATATCTTCCAATATCATTCAATTAAAATCTATGACCACACTTTGCACAGAACTTTCCGGTTGCTTTTACAGTTGCGCCACACTGTGGACATACTTTTGTTGCCGGTGCCTCCTGAATTTCCTGCTGCGGTTCTACCACTACCGGTTGTTGCAGGATTTCCGGCTGTTTCACCGATACAATTTCTTCCTCTACTTCTGGTTGTGTCTGTGGGGTTTCCTCCTTAACTTCCTGCTGTAAAACCGTATCTTCTTGCAGTTCAACCTTTTCCACTTCCGGCTCCTGCTCTAAGGTTACATCGCTAACTTCCTGAACTACAGAATCCTCTATGATTTCTTTCTTTTTACCTTTTTTCTTTCCAATTGGCAGTTTCTCTACCAGTCCCTTACTACGTTCCTTAATTGCCCAGGCAAGCGTCCGCAGTTTTCCTTTTATTGTGGCAATAATAGCGCCAATCTTTTCCTTCACGGCCAATGCCTTACGCTTATCTTCAAATACAGTTACTAATTCTGAAGTTTCCAACTTATGCTCTATCTTCTTCTGTTGTGCATAAGCAATATAAGGCATCACCTCATCAGAAGATTTGAAATCCTCTGTTTTCACGCGGATATATGTCATAATCATGGCGCGGGCATCTTCCTGATTATTCACATGCAGAGACTCATTGTAGCTACTATCATATTTTTCAAGCAATTCATCTAAGCTCATCTCATCAAGTACCACGTCCATAAACTCATTAAACTGCTTCTCCATATCATCACGTTCTTCGATTGTATCGTAAACACGACCATGGAAGGTACGTCTTTCCTTATAAAGGACCTCTCTGCGTTCAACCAGAGCTTCATAGTAATTACATTTACTCACGCCAAATTGTTCCATTTCTGCCAGCACTACCTTTTCAAATTCAAGTATGCTTTCGTAGGTAGTGTAATCACTCAGATTATAGTGCCATTCCAGATAACTATCTGCCATAGATGCCTTGTCTACATACAAATATTCCAACAACTCTCTGAGTTCTGCAGTGATACCTCCGTTTTCCTCCATGATATAGCAATATACACGAAGTTCATATGGATTCATCATAATCACATTATGAATCTGCTCACGCTCCAAATTTGGTTGCTCCGCATCCTTAAAATTGCCATGTAAAATATTTCTGCATACAGGTTCAAAGCAGTCAATATTTTCTGCTGATGCATAATAAAAATATTCCTTCTCGGTTCTCTCGTTAATAAGGCGGGCAACAACCCGGTGCAACAGATATACGTCAAGTTCAATTCCATCCAACAATTTTTCCTTAGTGAAAGGATTTTCAAAAATAGCAATACGGTCCTTCTCTGCACCGCGTTTTTCTATTGCCCGAACGCCTCCCGTTACCAGTGCCGTGCCACCTTTAGCCACTGCGTTCATTAACGTCATTCCCAGTTTTGAGCCTATTACATCAATCGCATTACCGCTAACAAGAGCTCCATCTACCAATCTGGCATCCTCTATCGCTTCTTTTCGTTCTTCATCTAAAACAGCCTGCTCCACATCGATTTGCGCAAGTTGTCCCACGATATGGTCAATCTCCTCCCGATAGGTACACCCAAAATCCTTTTCGAACTCTTCCCGCAGCACAACCTCGTCAATATCATTAATATCATAACCTATGATATCATGTACACCAACCGTGAGATATTGCTCAAAAAGCTCGTCCATAATACTTTTCGTATAGCTTCGGTATTCGGAATAGCCGGTTATTTTGCCATCGTACTCTTCTTCTGCCTTTTGTCTTGCTTCCTTGGACAAAAGTATATATTTTTTACGGAGGGAATTAAACAAGTCCATCTCCTCTGTAAATATCAGTTCTTTGCCCAATAACGCTTTTTTTGTTACTCCCATAATGTCCTCCTAATAGTTTTTCTCTATTGTCCTTTTTCGCACGGATGATTACTGTTTATTTATATTCAAATCCGCTTCACTTCCATCCGTACTCTGAACCCAAAAGCTCCACTTATCCGTTGTCGCACATTGCTGTAACAGTTCTGCTGAAAGTCTGATTGCCCGCCCATCATAAAGAATCTCATATAATGATTTATTAACTTCAGAACCATCACTCCACTTCAACTTAGAAATCACCTTTGTGGAATCCGGGCTTAAAACCGCATTTACACTTTTGTAATTTTCCTTATATTCAAGATATGGATAATATAACCACATCTTCCTTTCCTGATATATATCATTTTGAGCAACATACCAGGTTTGCCTATGGTCAATCTGTCCTCCCAGTTCAGGAACATGAACCGTATAATACATACAATAATATCCATCCGCGAGAGAATCTATATATTCCTTCACGATTTGTATAATATCTCCATTAACCTCGTAATACTTTTTATCAATTGTAATCCATTCCTCGGTCTGAAGCGAGTGTAACCTAATGGATAACAACTCATTTTCCGGATTACTCAGCCAGGCCATTTGTGTAATAAGACTTGCTCCTGCAAGTCTGTCTTTAAAGCAATAATGCGAATACTCACCGTCTCGAAGTGATTGCTTAATCTTCTTTATTTCATCGGAGTCTGTCGGGTCATCCCTCCACTCTGGAGCAGTTGTGCGATAATATGCTTCTTGATCTGCAGTCAGCGTTGGGACTGGCGTATTCGTCGGTTTCGGCGTTGCTGTTGCCGTTGGCACCGGTGTATTCGTCGGCTTCGGTGTTGATGTCGCCGTTGGCACCGGTGTATTCGTTGGCTTCGGTATTGATGTCGCCGTTGGCACCGGTGTATTCGTTGGTGTCGGTGTTGCTGTTGCCGTTGGTACCGGCGTATTTGTCGGTTTCAGCGTTGCTGTTGCCGTTGGCGTCGGTATTGATGTTGGCGTTACCGTTGCCGTCGGCTTTGACGTTGCTGTTGCCGCCGGCGCTACTGTTTCCGTTGGTGCTACGGTCATAGTCGGCACCAACGTTTCTTTAACCCCAAAATTATCACCATTATTTATTTCTTGTTGCTTGCCATTTTGCTGTAAGATACCACTTCCAAGCAACACAAACAAAACAATGGCTATAAGCAATCCCCCTGCAAGAATAATCCATCCTGCCTTCAATTTGCTTTTGGTCTCTAGCTCAGGTTTTTCTGATATTTTCTCCGATAAATCTTCCGCTACTTTTGGTTGCTCTTTCTCCAAGTTAATAGCAACCTTATCCAATTCTGCTGCGTCCGCTAACCGTGCTCCGCATTCCCCACAGAATTTCATTCCAATCGGTTCCTCTTCTACAAGTATCTCTTCTGCTGCCTCTTCCTGGACTTCCTCCACTGCTTCCTCTTCTGGAAGTTCTTCTAGCGCCTCTTCCGGAATAATTTCAGTTTCAGCAAAAGCCACTTCCGGTTCTTCCGTAGGTTCTTCACCAGCAAATACAAACGTATCCGGCTCTTCGGCAACACTCTCTAATTCTTCTTCGGCTGGTTCATCCCAAACGTTCTCTTCTACTGGATTTTCTTCTACCGATTCTTCCAAGGTTTCCTCTGAAATTTCTTCTTGAAGTTCCTCTTCTACAAGTTCCTCTACAGCTGCGCCACATTCCTCACAGAACTTTGCTCCTGCTTCCAACTTTGCTCCGCACTCTTCACAAAAACGCACAAATATGTTCTCTTCCTGCATCACTTCCGGAAAAACTTCTTGTTTATCAGTGACAGGTTCAGCTGCTTCTGCAAGTTCCTCTACTGCCGTACCACATTCCTCACAGAACATCGCTCCCGCTTCCAGCTTTGCTCCGCACTCTTCACAGAAACGCACGAATACCTCCAGAGATTCATCCATAGCATCTTTCTGACCATCTTCTGACATGCTATCTTCAACCTTCGTTCCTTCTGTAAAGTCCTCTACTGCCGCACCGCATTCCTCGCAAAATTTCGCATCATCTTCCAATTTTGCTCCACATTCTTCACAAAATTTCATAATACCCTCACATTCTAATAAATTTAATTTTCTACCATAATTTCACTAATCCAATTATAAGACTTTTTCTCTTGTAAAGTCTTATGCTCCCAGCATAATTTCACGCAATTCGACAATTTTCTTTCTTTTTTCCATACAAAAAGAGCCCGCATCTGCGAGCTCTCCAAAATTCACATCTTATTTCTCTTTTTTGTCATAATCTTCTTTAATCAGAGTCTCCTCACCCATCTGATACAATAAGGTATTGCACTCATCCAGAGATGTACCCTGCTGCAGACAATACATACAAACCACATCTCTTTTACTGCGGACATACAGGCCACTAACACCGCCTGCCCGAAGCATACGGTTGGTATCTTCCACAGAAAGCGGGAAGCCAAAGGCAAGCTGTAACAGCTTTTCCCGGCGCGGTTTCTTCTTTCCGTCAAAAATCTGGTATCCGTAGGTAAAATCCAAACGGGCAGCTTTGATGACATCAATCCTGTTTTTGTCGTACTTTCTCAGCATTTCCGCTAACATGTCTGTTAACGGAAGTTCTTCAAATTCATCTGTGTTTTCTTCAAGAAATTCCCCTAAGCCTTTTGCAAGCTTTAATTCATTCATTAACTTTTCTGTGTCTTTCCCCATTTTCCGGCACCTCTTACTTGCTCTTACATGAAGCATCACTATGCCATTCATGTACAAGTCTATTTTAAGCAAAAGTACCCGAAAAGTCTTATGCCCGCAGCATAATTTGGGCAATTATTCAAAAGTTTTTTCGCCGCACTCAAAGAGAAGTTCATTTAATTTTTGGATGTCATATTTCTTTTCCAGGGCAAACATCACATAGGCATCCCGCTTCACTTTAACGTAAAGTTCGTTATGTCCTCCATACTTCAAAAGGTGCTGAGTTTCGTCCAAAGACAGCGGAAATCCAAAGGCCAGCTGAATCAATTTATCCCTGCCGGCCGTCTTTTTTCCGTCAAAAATCTGATACGGATAGGTACCGGTCAAGCCGGATTTTACAACCACGTCTTTCCGTTCCAAATTATATTTAATTAACAGCTCCATCAGGAATTCCTGTACCGTTTTTCCTTTCAACACCTGCATATTCTTCTCGAAAAAATCCGCCGGATTCTTGGCGTTTTTCAATTCGGATTGTAATAATTCCGTGCTTTTTTCCATATTTCTTCTCCTAATATACATAGGATGGTTTTCCGGACAGATACCGGATTGCCAACTGTTGCCTGCGACCATTCTCCAATTCCAAGGTAAGAAAAAATTCTCCGCTTCCACCTAACACAACATGTTGTTTCAAAAAATCCGCATCAAATTCAATGACCCGTCCGTTTTCCAGCAACCTGTACTCTCCGGTATCTTTAAATCTGCCAACGATATCATTTGCTAAAATAGTATGTACGCAAGCGTCATATTCGTAATAATATTCCAGATAATTATTGTCGAAAAGTTGGGCATTCTCTGCCACCTTGTCACCATCGTAAATCATCAAATGCGTTGTCATAGAACCGCGACGTCCGTTTGCACTGTCTTCATATTCTATATCCAACCGGTAACAGGATTCCGCCCATTCCAGCATATAACTACGCTTAATGTGAACCACATTGTTTTCGTTGTAAAATAAATCTTCCGGAACCAAAAAATATTCTCCGGTTTCCAAATTCTCCACCCGGATTTTTGTAAACGAAACTTCTTTTCCTTCGTAAAGAGTAGAGTACTGCATAAAGTCTGCGCCGGTGTCTAATCCTTTGTAGAAGGTATCAATGTAAAAGCTCTGCTTTAATAATTCATCTGCTATTTCCGAGCCCATACTTATGAAATTATTCCCTATATTACCGCTCGAAGACGTTACGGTAGCTATACGTGTCGGTATAGGCATATCGGCCGGTGTGACCGTCGGCTCCGGTGTTGGAGTTTCCGTTGGAATATTTGTTAGCGTCAATGTCGGCACATTGGTTGGTAATAACGTCGGAGCATCTGTAGGCACACTTGTAGGTACCGTCGTCATATTCGCCCCATCAACATCCTTTGCTGCACCCTGTCCGTGCCACATTACTACCGCCAGCACTGCCACCGCCAAAAGAACAGCCGCACCACCAATCCATGCTGCGATTTTCCCTCTTCTACTTTTTTTCCAATCTGCCAGTTTTTCCAGTTCCCGCTTTAATTCCGCCACGCTCTGATAGCGGTTTTTCGGGTCAAAGCTGGTACACTTTTCTGCAATTTTCTCCCACTGCTCCGCTAATCTTTTATTCTCTGTCGGACGCATTTCGTGAAACACTACCCCCATGGAATAAATGTCGCTGCGGACATCGGTCTGGGAATAACCAAACTGCTCCGGAGGTGCATATTCCACCGTACCAAGAAGTCTGGTGTCACTGCTGCTTGGAGCTTCCTTATAATATCTGGAAGCGTCAAAATCAATCAGCTTCAACTCACCTTTTCCATTGATTAAAATATTGGAAGGCTTGATATCCCGATGGATTACCGACGGATTCAGGGCATGCAAAAAGCCCACAGCTTCGCAAAGCTGCAGGGCATAATTTAACTTTTGCTCATCGGAAAGCAGGTTCTTCTGCAAATGCTCGGAAAGGCTTTCGCCATCCACGTATTCTTCCGCAATGAGCAATTCATTCTCCTGCTCTTCTACAGCATAAATCTGCGGAATATGCGGATTGCTCTGGATAGAAAGTAACCGGTAAATCTCGGGATTACCTCCCTTTAATCGCTTTACAATTACAGGACCGACAAACAATTCTATCGCTGCCAGTTCTACCGTTGCTTTCTCTGACTCTTTAATTGTTACTATGGTTTGATACTTCATGCCTTCGCTTCCTCTTTCGTAAGAAACTCCTTGCACTTACTTCAAAATATACTTCTCCACAACCTCGGCCACCCCATCCTCATCATTAGATGCGGTGATATAGTCTGCCACCTCTTTTACCTCATCTCTGGCATTGGCCATGGCAACACCGAGGCCGGCAAATTCAATCATGGTTTTGTCGTTGTAGCCGTCGCCGCAGCAGATGACTTCGTCTCTGGTGATGCCGAGAAACGGCAGGAAGTTTTTCAGCACAGCGGCTTTGTCGATGCCCTTTGGCATCAATTCCAAAAAGAACGGTTCGGAGCGGAAGATATTTAAGCTTCCGGCGTACTTTTCCTTTAACTCCTTTTCCAGTTCTGCCATACGCTCCGGTTCACCGGTCATAAGGCACTTGTTTACCGGAAAGTCCACATAGTCCTTAAAATGGCCCACCGGCTTTAATTCGATGCTGTTGATGCGGGCCTCCAGTTCCATGTACTCGTCGATCACATCGGTACCTGCCAGGGCGCATTCGCTGTCGTAGGTCATGATGCCCACGCCATGCTGTCTTGCCTCCTCGCAGAGCACACCTGCCATCTTTGCCGGAATGGTCTTATCCAGAACTACTTCACCGGTTTTGCAGTTGATAACACGACCACCGTTAAAGGACAGCACATAGTTACCAAAGCGAGAAAGTTCCAGCTCCTGTGCTACCTTTCTGGTACCCGGAGTCGGGCGGCCACTGGCAATTGCCACGTAAACGCCCTGCTCCTGAATCTTGATTAACGCCTCTTTGGTGCGGGGCGTGATTTCTTTCTTCGAATTAGTTAATGTTCCATCAATATCTAATACAATTAATTTGTAATCCATTGCTGACTAACCGTCTCTCTTTCCTGTGAACTAGCGGATTCTTTCCGGGAAACCAACCTTCTTCTGAACCTTTCTCAAGGTCTTGTTTGCGAAGTAGTTTGCCTTCTCGGCATTGTTCTTGATTACGCTGTCTACGTAAGCCTTATCCTTGGCAATGTCTGCCATTCTATCCTGAAGAGGCTTAAGAACAGACACAACGGTCTCGCCCACAGCCATCTTGAAATCGCCGTAGCCCTTGCCGTCAAATTCCTTTTCAATATCAGCCGGAGCCTTACCGGTACATGCGCTGTAAATGTCAATTAAGTTCTTTACGCCCGGCTGCTCATCGCGGTATAAAATAGTACCTTCGGAGTCGGTTACGGCACGCTTAAACTTTCTCATAATGGTATCCGGATCATCCAACAGATAGATGCTTGCGTTTGGATTTTCATCGGACTTGGACATCTTCTTAGTTGGGTCCTGCAGGCTCATAATCTTGGCGCCGGACTTACCGATGTAAGCTTCCGGAATCTTAAATACATCACCGTAAATGCCGTTGAAACGCTGAGCGATATCTCTGGTCAGCTCAAGGTGCTGCATCTGGTCGATACCAACCGGAACCACGTCGGACTGGAACAGTAAAATATCTGCTGCCATCAGCACCGGATAAGTAAACAGACCAGCATTAATATTGTCGGCATGCTTTGCGGACTTATCCTTAAACTGTGTCATTCTCTGCAGTTCGCCCATGTAAGTGAAGCAGTTTAAAATCCATGCCAGCTCTGCGTGGGCAGACACATGGGACTGATAGTAAATGCAGTTTTTCTCAGGGTCAAGACCTGCTGCTAGATAAAGGGTAAGCAGTTTTCTTGCGCGGCTTCTAAGCTCCGCCGGGTCCTGTCTTACGGTGATGGAGTGCTCGTCAACAACACAGTAAAAACAGTTGTATTCATCACTGAGTGCCACCCAGTTTTTTAATGCTCCTAAATAGTTACCTAAGGTTAAGTTACCTGTGGCCTGCATGCCACTGAATAAAGTCTTTTTGGAATCTTCCATTGTTCTAATCTCCTTTTCTTTTTCGTTTCCGGGACAAAAAGAAAACGCCTTTGCCCCAATCTTCACTGGGACAAAAGCGTTGTAATTACTTCTGCGGTACCACCCGGTTTGGCATTTTTATGCCCACCTCAACCTCATCCATTCAGATGATTCCTGTAATAACGGTCAGGCTTCCGTCCGGCATTACTTGCACTTGCTTTCCTCCGGCCCTTGTAAGTCCATTCACACTACCTTCCACCCTGCCTTGCACCTACCGGCAGGTCTCTGAAGATTCGGGTAATACTACTCTTCTTACGCATTGGTTTTAAATATTTGAACTAAGTATACACTGAGATATAACCCTTGTCAAGAAAAACAACCTTTTTTCTCTTGACTTCATTGCTCATTAGGTGTACTATAAATATAGGTCCTGAATCTCATTAATTGCCAATCCTAACGGAACGGAGGTCGAGTAATTCGGGGCTTTTTTCGTTGCAATCTATATTATGAATCCAAAATATATTGTCGCCAATTCTCTTCTTTACCGCTACTCTTATCCCATAGTTCATACCATCAATTATTATATATGACATAACATAAGCATATAATGCTGTTTCTCCATGTACATTGGGTACATCATCTGCAAGTACATCTCCCTTTTCTATCACTTTAGGCAAATACCTGAGTGATGCAACCTTTAATTGTTTTAAATCTTTCGGCAAGTTCTGAAATCGTTTGCCTTTACCCAATGTCTCCTTTATTCCTTTTGCTGAAATTCTGACTACCATGCCTGACTTTTCATTTACTACCACATTATTTTCTAAGAATCCTTCTTCTTTTAATGTGCCAATCACACATTTTTGCACACCAATATAATCATTCCATTTTCCTTCCAAATTATAAGTATCCAATTCCTCCTGCAAACCAATGGTAATCCATTCTGTCGTTTCTCCCATAGGCAAAATCCTTTCTTTTGCTTAATATTTCTTTCATGTTGGAAAATTCGGCTGACACGCCTGTTTCAGATGCTCATCAAAAATGAGCGTAGAAAGATTTCTCTCTACGCTCATTATACTACTTAATACTATATATTGTCAATTCATGCAGCGCCCTGGTGGCCCCGATATACAGAATCTGGCGCTGGTATTCCGTCAGCTTTTCTTCCAACGGCGTATATGCCACATGCACACTGTCAAACTCCAACCCTTTAGCCAGATAGAAGGTGGTAATCACGATGCCTTTTTCCATCTTACTGCTGTTAGGGGACAACATATGGACATCCAACCTATCCTTTAACGCTACATATAGTCGTTCTGCCTGTTCTTCAGTTGTAGTAAGAATTGCGGTGGTCTCGAAACCATCGTTCTGTCCATTTGTCAGTTTTTCAATGATTTTCATCTGCATCTCAGACTCATTTTTCGACAAAATCCACTCCGGTTCCTTACCCGGACGCTCAAATGCCTCTTCATTTTCGATACCGGCGATGCGGTTTGCGAAGCGGGTAATCTGGGAGGTGGAACGATAACTCTTTTTCAGGGTCAGAAGCTTAGCTTCTTTGCCGAAAATCTCTTTGCAAAGAGTCTGGGTATCCAGCTTCCCCGGTGCCGCCTGCTGTTCCCTGTCGCCAAGGATAGTCATTGGGCAGTCAAACATTTTGGAAAGTACCAAAAACTGCATGTAGGAGTAATCCTGCATCTCGTCCACAATCAGATGCTTGATGCCGCTGCGTTTTACGCTGCCGTACAGTAAATGTTTTAAATAAAGCAGCGGATACACATCCTCATAAGGAATTACTTTGGCATTTTCCCTAATAGGCTCCCTGCCGCTTTCTGCAAGGAAACGGTTGTACAGCACGTAAAAATCCTTGGACTCATACATGCGCTCTATTTTATCTATCACAATTTCCCTCTCCAGCGGATCAAGCTCCTTGCCGGACAGGGTTTCTTCCTCATCAATGACATATTCCGCCACGGTTTTTAAGCGCTCCAAAATCGGGATATCCGGAAACTTATCGTAAAACAGCGTCCGAAGCTCCTGTTCGGTGCGGTGCATTTTTTTATAATTGAAATCCCTGAAATTCATAAGGGAATCCTCTAAAAACAGTACGAACTCATTTAACTCCAACACATAGTCTTTAGACTGCTTTTCCGCCACCCTTGCCTGATATTCCCACGCTTCCTTTTCCGGCAGGGTAAGCAGTCGCTCCAGATATACATATCGGTCCTCGGTGTCCTTATACTTTTTCAATTCTTTATAAGCATACAAATCAAAGGACATTTCCAGAATATTTTCTTCTCCCAGTTCCGGCAGAATGTGGGAAATATACTCCGAAAACACCGGATTCGGTGATAAAATCAACACCTGCTTTGCACTCAGCTGCTTTCTGTGGTGATATAACAGATACGCCACCCGGTGCAGCGCCACGGAGGTTTTGCCGGAACCGGCGCACCCCTGAATGACCAGGATTTTATCCTTTTCATTACGGATAATGGCGTTCTGCTCCTTCTGGATAGTGGTTACAATGCTCTTTAACCGGGCATTGGCGTTCATGGAAAGCTCCTTCTGCAGAATATCGTCGTTGATGACAATATCACTGTCAATCATATAAAGAAGCTTGCCGTTTTTTATTTTATACTGATTCTTACGCAGTAAATCTCCGTAAATCTTGCCCACCGGCGCCACGAAGGATGCCTTACCTACGTCGTAATCATAAAACAGGCTGGAAATCGGAGCACGCCAGTCGCAAACCAGAGGTACATCCCCTTTTCTTGGCGAAAAATCCCCAATACCGATGTAATAGGTTTCTTCTTCCTCCTCGTCTTCGTACCGGAAGGTTACCGCCGCAAAGTACGGGGAATCCTTCATCTTCACATAACGGGCGTACTTTCTTACCAGTTCCCCGTGGGAATCCATTTCCTCCCGAAGAAGGCGGTCATTATCAAATTTCTCATAACCGAACTCGTCGTATTCGTTATAGCTTTCCCAGTAATACTCCTGCATTTTGGCAATTTCCGTCCGGCTGGATTCCATATTTCCGGATAACTCCTCTATGGCAGTTTCCAGTTTGCCAAGCACATAGTTTAAATACTGTTCCTGATTCATCGGCACCGTCCCCTTTCGTCACACTTCTCCATTGTTTTGTAATCACGATTATACTGATTTCTTTTTTTAATAACAAGACTAGATATTTTGCGGAAGATATGCTATAATTATTACAGAAATCAGGCGGAAGAAACTTCCGTCTTTTTTTCTTGACATTTTTCGAAAAAGGATTATACTAAAACTTGCTAGGGGTGCCAAATGCTGAGAAGCAGCCTGCAGGCTGCTGACCCTCATCACTTGATCCGGTTAATACCGGCGTAAGGAAGCAAAATTCAATCTATAATGAATTTCTTCGGCCCCTCCTAAGCTTACATCTTAAGGAGGATTTTTTATGTCCAAAAACAAAACAAAGCAACTCGTATTTTCCGCCATGGCTATTGCCCTGGCAACCGTCATCTCGGTAGTCATCAAGCTTCCGAGCCTGCCAAACGGCGGTTCCACCACACTGTTCTCCATGCTGATTGTATGTCTCATCGGCTACTGGTACGGTCCGGTTACCGGTCTCATCGGTGCTTTTGCCTACGGCGTACTGCAGTTCATTACCGGTCCGTATGTGGTTCATCCGGCACAGGTTCTGCTTGATTATCCGCTGGCCTTTGCAGCCCTCGGTCTTTCCGGCTTTTTCCACAATAAGAAGAATGGGCTTATCACCGGCTTCCTGGTAGGTGCCTTCGGCCGTTTCTTCTTCCACATGGTATCCGGTCTGATTTTCTATACTACATATGTGGACAGTTTCAGCGGCAATGCAGCGGCCATTTGGGCATCCACTGTTTACAATTTAAGCTACATTTTACCGGAAGTAATTCTTACCCTTATCTTGCTTGCCTTACCACCGGTACGGAAAGCCTTTGCAAAGATTAAGGTTCTGGCAACGGAATAAACAAATCTGGTATTAATATATTTTATCAAACTGATTATTTTAATATTCTCAAACATGGATTAGAATTCCTTTCAAAGCAACGAAAGGAATTCTTTTTTTTATGCATAATACCATACCAAAAATCGCTGCGGTAAACGGCATTGTAGGTTTTGGAAAATCGTCGCTGGCAGTTACTGTACCTGTAATTTCCGCCATGGGAATCCAGTGTTGTCCTGTGCCAACAGCCCTGTTTTCCAACCATCCCGGTTTCCAGCAGTTTTATAAAAAAGATTTGACCACCGAGCTTCCGGATTATCTGGATTACTGGAAAAAGCTTGATTTGACCTTTCACGGTATTCTCTCCGGGTTCCTTAGTTCCCTGGAGCAGATAGATATGGTAAAACGCCTTATTACAGAGTTTTCCACTCCGGACACCAAGGTAATCATCGACCCGGTTATGGGAGACCACGGCCGCCTGTATTCGGTATACACCAAAGAAATGTGCGAAGCCATGAAGGACCTTGCTTCCTATGCCCACATTTTAACGCCGAATTTGACCGAAGCCTGCATTTTAGCAGATATTCCATATCATGACGGGGATTGGACCGATGCCGAGCTCCACGGGCTTCTGGCGCGATTAAAACAGTATCCGGCAGAGCAAATTGTGGTGTCCGGTATCACATCCGAAGATTTTTTGGTCAATCTGATTTACGACAAAGCAAACGGTACCACCATTCAAAAGCAAAAGAAAGCCGGCAAGGAACGCTCCGGCACCGGCGATGTATTTGCTGCCATCATTGCTTCCAACGCAGTCCACGGTACTCCTTTTGAAGAATCCGTTACCATGGCAAGCAGTTTTATCAGGGAAGCCATTATGTTCACGGAAGAAAATAATATTCCTTCCACCGACGGCGTGTACTTTGAACCATTGCTTGGAAAATTGACAAAACATAATTAGCATCAGGAGGATAACAACTATGAAAAAAAATCTGATTCAACCTATTATCGGCGGCGCGTTAACCCTTGCCGGACTCATATTAAATATTGTTGGTTTTACCGGCTACACTCCGGCAGAAAAAATCAATGCCGATGACCCGTATTTTCCGTTTATTTTATGGGGTATTTTCGCATTACTCATCGGACTGGTAGTTTTGATTAGCGGTATCACCCGTTTGAAGCAAAAGGAGAATGCCGTAACCTACACTTCTTCCGAACAGGTAAAGCGCATGGCTCAGGCTGCCCTGTTTGCTGCCCTGTCCTATATCATGTTTACATACTTTAAAATTGACATTAACTTACCGGGCGGTTCCACAGCCTTCCACTTAGGAAACACCTTCGTTGTACTGGCAGCTTTGCTTCTTGGCGGACCTCTCGGCGGCATGGCAGGCGCTCTTGGATTAACACTGGCAGACCTTACCACAATTTATGTTACCAGTGCACCTAAAACTTTCTTCTTAAAGCTTTGCATCGGTCTGATTACAGGTTTTGTGGCTCATAAGTGTTTCCACATCACAAAAATTACCGACAAGAAAAAACTGGCAGTTGCCACCACTGTTTCCGCCGGTGCCGGTCTGTTGTTTAACGTTGTTGCCGACCCACTGGTAGGATACTTCTACAAAATGTACTTATTCGGAATTCCGCAGGACGCTTCCAAAGCCCTTGCAAAAATTGCCACCCTGACCACAGGCGTCAATGCAGCACTTTCCTTATTATGTGCCGTATTACTTTACCTGGCTCTCCGCCCAGTACTGATTAAAGCAGATTTGTTTACAAAGCTGGAAAAGTAAGTCTACATCTAAATCTCTACCCTATACAAGAAAAAGCACCGGTACCCACAAGTCCGGTGCTTTTTGCTTATTCTCCACGCTTTTTAATTACATAGTCTACCATTTTTTGAATGTATTTTTCTCTTTCCTTTATGAAATCCCGGATACATCTTGCGGATGCGTAACCACCTTCCAGCGCATTTTCTGCACTTCCTGTTTTTGGATATCTTTCAAAAAACTGTTCAAAGAGCGGGCCATAAATTGCTTCATATTCTTCCAGACGTGACAAAGCTTTGTCCTTCTCAAGCACACCCTCGGAAAGTCCAAGCAGGGTCTTGTTAAACTCCTGCCTAAAGCCCTGATTTGTCATGCAGTAGGCAAAACATAGAACTGCCGGATTATCGGTATTAAAGTCAAGCAGACCTTCCGGCTTGTAGTTATCCTCTTTGATGGTATTGGTTCTGGCATCACTGCCTCCGCTGACACCGCCGAACTCCATGTCATAAAACAGGAAACGCCATCTGCCGTCGCCGTAACTGTCTTCCACGCCGTCAGAAGTTGTAGTCTTCCACATAGACCAGTTTTTACCCGGCCAGTCCCATTTGTTGTTAATGAAACACTGCACCGCAAAGTAATCCATCACAGACTGTGGGTCCACCAGTTTGCAAAACTCTGCATACGTCGTATCATCCATAAGGTTTTCGTGGTTCTCAAAGAAGTTTAAAAGTTCCTCAAAATAATAGGTTTCCTCTTCTCCTTCCGGAATGTCTCCCGCGTCCAGTTTGTAACCCAGTTCCAACGCCTCTGCATCGCCTTTATAAATTACTACTGCCTTGTTGTCCACACCGTACAGATTTTCCATGTGATTATCGGTGTAGTCCTCCTGCAGGATATATAAGCCCCAGTATTCACCGTTGATATAAACTACGCACGGCCGGGACTTCTGGGTGCCGCAGTCCAGTTCCGTTACCAGCGACTGCCAGAACGTATCATTAAATTTGGAAGTAAAGGCACAGTTACCACCGTTCCTAAGCACCAGGGTTTTAAATTTATCCATGGTTTCGCCTTCAAAATCCACATAATTTTCACCAAAGAAAGCATATTTAAAATTCTTTTTTCCATAGTCTTCCCTGGCATATAAGCGAAGACCTTTTTGCAAATCCGAACGGGAATAATTTCCCTGAATGCGGACACCACATGTCTGGGCAACCACTTCGGTTAATCCCTCCGGTGTCGCCTCCATAAAAGAAACCCGGACTTTTCTTTCCCATCCTCGTCCCTTTCTCTTGTAGTTAGCATCCAGACTTCTTGCTTCTTCACCATTGGAAAGCCCACCGTTTTGCACGATGTACTGTTTCAGGGCTCCTTCAAAGATTTTACCCTTCATGTAGATGCCCTTTGTTTCACCGAACAGGTCATCATAATTTGCCGAAATACTTACCACAGACAAAGGCATTCCCGCTGCAACGCAGCTCTCTGCCAATCCTTTGATGTGTTCCTCCATGGTGCCGATAAAGTAGGTAGCGGAAACCTCATCAGAAATGATTCCGTTGGCGTATTTTGCCACCGCACGTACCACGGTGCACTTATCTACCGCTGAATCTTCCGGTACCTTTATTTCACATTTAAAGGTATTCTTGCTTGGATAATTGAAACTTCCGGAAAACAGTACCGGATCTATCGCCGATACTACGTTTGCTTCTCCGGTTCTGCTTACTACCGGAACCGCAGCTGTATATTTAATTGCCGTGGCACTTGTTTCCGGGTCGCTGCCGTCCAACGTATAGTAAATCTCTGCCGTTTCCTCCGACGCCGCCATGGCAAGGCCAAAGCCTTCCCCGTACACACCGGTATATCTGGAAAATGCAAGGGAATATGCTTCCTCTACCGAAGGAGCATCATCATTAACCGGTGCCTTAGCAGGTGCTATGGTTGGTTTTGTGGTTGCTTCTACGGCCTTGGTTGGTTCCGCCGTTGGTTCTGCGGTTGGTGTTGCTGCAGGCTCTGTGGCCTGTGTCGGTTCCGCTGTTGGCTCCGCAACCTGCGTTGGTGCTATCGTAGCCGTCGGCGTCTGCGGTGTTTCGTTTGTGCCGCATGCCGCCGTCAAAACAGTTACGGATATTACTGTAAAAAACAATAAAAGTTTTTTTCTCATTCTATATTTCCTCCATCATCCGGTCCATGGTAATCAGGTTTTCATCGGAATGCTCCAGTTCCCTGGAGTAGCGGTACACAATCCGAGTGAACTCCGCGTCAGACAAGGTTCCGGAGTTTTTAACCCACTGCGCTGTTGCCAGTTCCTCTATATAAAACACACTGCACACCGACATTTTCACTTTGGATGCCACGTATTCATCATACACTGCGCCGCAAAAATAGGTAGTAATAAAGTACACCAGAAGCTGCTCCGTCATAATGTCCCAGTCAGGAAAATTTACAGCTTTCCACGAGTCGAAATCATTCTTGATACTTTGGTATGTATCGGCTTCTTTTCCATAAAGCAAGCCTTCCGCCTTGCCAAGCGTCTCTTCCCAGTCATCCGCTAAAAACTCCAGATTATGCAACAGCGAAAACAACGCCTTTGCCTCTTCATAAGAGGTTTCCGGATCTCGCTGAATCAGTTTTTCATATATTTTGTCATCCGCAAACAAGGTGCCTTCGTCCATTTCCTTCTGGAAAATTTGGATAAAATCCCATAATCCCGCCGCACGCTCTTTTACCGGGATGTTGCGGTTTTGCAAAAGTTTTAACATCTCCCCTCTGGCTTCTAACAGTTTCTCATACACCATCGGGTCATAATCATCAAACTCTTCCTCGTCTGCTTCAATCTCTACCTCATAAAACCGCACCGGTTCCTTTTGTGACAGCAGTATTCTTGCCGCTTCCGGACAGGAGGCAGACAATGTAAATTCCCTGACATTCTCAAATTCTTCGATATGACGCGGATATCTGCGGCAGGTTTCACAAAAAGAATCCTCACCCAGGGCAGTGTACATATCGCACAGGTTCTGCTGATTTAAAAACGCACAACGCTTGCCCGGATTTTGATAAAAGACTCCCTCTTTAAAATCCACGCCGTCCTTTATCCGCTGTTTAAACGGACCTGTTACCTTTTTATATTTCTTTAGGGAATCTTCATCCACCACAATCTGCCAGCCCGCACAGCAGGTTGCCTCACACTTGTCGGCAATACAGGAAAACTCTTTATAGTAATTTGGAAAACGATGTATCATTGCTGCCACACTTTCTTTTCTGCTTTAATTAAAAAAAGTACTTTACATTTTGAAAATTTCTGCTATACTTTCTGCATATGCTAGTATCATATCATAAACAACACAAACAAACTACTTTAACTTTTTGTGTTGTAATACCAAAAAAATCTGCAGAGTAGAATCTCGCGCGTTAAGTGCCGGGTGAACAGGGAGTTGTCACTCGGACGAAAAGCATTCGCTTGCGGTACGAGGTTCGCATCCCGCTGCTACATACATGGACGTTTCCATGGCACTGCCATGCGATACATATTCGCTTCTCCATGTTGTAGACCAACGAATCTGCACAAAGGAGGAGTTTTTTTATGCAAACAAATCATGTCAGTAGTTCCAAAAAAGGTGCATTTGCCTTCCTTGTTCTACTCAACGTAATCCTGGCAGTTTTCCCTATGCTGCAATTTGATTCCATGAAAATTACTGTATTTAACATTCTCAAGAATAAAGATGCACTCTTTGAATTAGGGAATTATAAGTCCGCACTGCCAACTTATCTGTATATTGCATTTGTTGCGGCACTGTTTTTGTATATTATTTCCGCTGTTTTCACTGCCTATGGCAAAGACGGTCTTGCTTTTGACTTTGTTTTACTTGGTTTTCTTGGAAATACAGCGTTTTTTATCTATCTGTTACCGCCTTTATTCGCCGAACAGAGTTCCTGTTTTACCGGATTTCTTTACTGCTATCTCGGTTTAAACCTTTTACTCCTCATTTACAGCTTTGTCTGCATGCTTCGAAGCGATTTTGTTGCTAAAATTAAATATCTTTACATAGATTCCTTTAAGCATTTATTTGTTACACGCAACCTGGTTATATGCGGTATGATGGCCGCCTTGGCTATTGCACTTAACTTTGCGTCTTTCCAAATTCCTTTATTCCAGGTTGGTGTTTCCGGTCTTCCAAACCGTATTGTAGACTTCATGTTTGGACCTACCATCGGAATGCTTTTTGCCGGTATCGTTGATGCCATTGAATGTTTTACCAAAGGCTATGCCTACAGCATCGGTTATAACATTCAGGCTATATTAGGCGGCTTGGTTTATGGTACTTTTTATTATAATTTATCTATAAAAAAGCCACATACTCCTACCGCAGGTTCCTGGATAAAAACAAATTTACATTCTCTTGCTAAAATATTTACCGCTCAGATTATTGTAAAAATATTTTTAAATATCCTTTTTGGAACCTACCTGTATTCTATCTACTACGGGAAAGCCTTCTGGGCAATACTTCCGGCACGTACCCTCAAGAATTTAATTCAAATTCCTGCGGATACAATTGTACATTTCTTTTTACTTGTTATGTTCCAGCAACTTCGTCGCTTTTTACTTCCGGATAACACCGGCAGACGCGGAACCGATGTTACAGATCAGAAAGAAGCTTAATTTAAATTCTATGTAAAAAAATAGAAACCGGAATATTCCAAAGCAGCGACTTTCGGGAATGCGAAGCATTAGCCGAGGAGCGCGTGGAATATTCCGGTTTCTCTTTTATTTAATTAGTGTTTACGTACAAAGCTTCTTTCTTATCTGTAAACCACACTGTTCCACATCAGTTCATTCTTGAACTGGCGTATGGTAGTATCCTTATCAATGTAAACAGCTTCGATGCCCATTGCTGCTGCCCAGTCACCCATCTGCTCTGCAGTTAAGTCGTAGGAGAATGCAGTGTGATGTGCACCACCGGCTAAAATCCAAGCTTCTGCACCTGTGTAAAGGTTTGGTTCCGGAACCCAGAAGTTGGTTGCAACCGGAAGCTTTGGCATTGGCTTTTCATTCTTTACACAGTTTACATCGTTGATGATAAGACGGAAACGGTTGCCAAGGTCGATTAAGGAGCAGGCAATACCGTGGCCTTCCTTGGAAGTGAATACCAGTCTGGTTGGGTCTTCTCTGTCACCCATGGAGAGCGGCTGGCACTTAATGCTGATTGGACCGTCTGCGATGGTCGGACAAACTTCAAGCATGTGAGCCTGCAGGATGCCTTCCTTACCCTTAACAAAGTTATAAGTATAGTCTTCCATGAAGGAAGTACCCTTTGCGTTCTTTACGCCCTGGGTCATAATCTTCATGAGACGAACCATAGCTGCCGTCTTCCAGTCACCTTCGCCGCCGAAGCCGTAGCCCTTTTCCATCAGTCTCTGGATAGCAAGACCAGGAAGCTGCTGCAGGGCACCAAGGTCACCGAAGTGGGTAACAATGGCATGATAATTCTTTTCTTCTAAGAAGCGCTCAAAACCAAGTTCAATCTTTGCCTGAACCGCAACGTGCTTCTTGAACTCTTCAGGGTCTCTGCCCTCTAATAAAATGTCGTACTTGGAGTAGTACTCTTCTACTAATGCGTTAGTATCTGCATCAGAAACTGCAGCAACACTCTCATTGATTTCATTTACCGGATAAGCGTCAATTTCCCAACCAAACTTCAGGTGAGCTTCTACCTTATCACCTTCGGTAACTGCTACGTTACGCATGTTATCTGCAATTCTCATAACGCGGATGTGGCTGCTTTCGATAACACCGATGGCTGTTCTCATCCAGGAAGCGATTCTTTCCTGTACGTTTATGTCTGCCCAGTGACCTACGATAACCTTGCGCTCGATGCCCATTCTTGTAACGATGTGGCCGTACTCTCTGTCACCGTGTGCAGACTGGTTCTCGTTCATGAAATCCATGTCGATGGTGTCATAAGGAATTTCTTCGTTGAACTGTGTATGTAAGTGAAGTAATGGCTTTCTGTATTCCTGAAGGCCTAAAATCCAGCTCTTTGCAGGGGAGAAGGTGTGCATCCAGGTAATAACGCCGGCACATTCTTCATCCATATTTGCCTCGTTGAAAGTTTTACGGATAAGTTCGTTTGTGATGAGGGTTGGCTTCCAAACTACTTCGAATGGAAGTACGCCGGACTCATTTAACTTTGCTACGATAATTTTGGAATGCTCTGCTACGTTTGCGAGACATTCGTCACCGTACAGATCCTGGGAACCTGTACAGAACCAGAACTTGTAATTCTTTGTTGCTAACATAAGTATCCTCCTTTATAACTAAGAAATCTCTCCTTCGGGCATGGAAACTCCCTTTTTGCCCTATGTATCTATCATACCATATCTTTTCAAATTTTCCAACTGTTTTTTTCATAAAATACTTTAGTTTTAAAGTTTTTGCTTAACCTTTGTTTTAGTTTTGACTTAATATAAACGAATAATCTAGCGATTTATTCACTTTACGCTTGTGAACAGTCACTTAGACTCCTCAAAAGCAACTTTCTTTGGTCACATTTAGGCATGATATACTCTCATAAAGTCTCGATTGGGCGAATGAAAAAAAACCTTACCACCTCGCCCATTTTTTTCGCATTTTTAGACATATTTCCAGCTTTTTTCTTCTATATGCCCAAAGTTCCGGCCAAATCGTGACAACTGTTCACTTTCAGCGCTTTTTTTATCTAGAAACTCCTCAAAATTTCTCTATTCGCCCAAAAACTAAAAAAAGACGCATTCTATATCAAAAATACCTTTACTTTTTACCATACGTATGCTTTACTTTAATCAAATCCCCAATAGTATAAAATCATTCACTGTTCTTAATCATTAAACAAAATCCCCAACCCAAAATATAACGCAAAGGAGTTCATGCCTATGATTCATGAAGAAATATCAAAGGAACATCAGAAATTGCAAATAAAAATATCAAATTTAGAAAAGCAAATACAATCTCTTCCAAAAGGAAAACTATTTTGCACAACCAACGGCAAATACCATAAATGGTACCATACTACCCTGTTTCCCGACTTTACCATTCGTCATCCCAAAAGCGGAGAATTCTATTATTGGGAACATTTTGGCCTTATAGATGACCCCGGATACAGAAAAAATGCCATGTTGAAGCTTCAACTCTACGCTTCACACGGCATTTTCCCAACTATAAATTTAATTACTACTTATGAAACCAAACATACTCCATTAAACCCGGAATATGTTAATCTTTTAGTATCCCATTACTTTATCAACGTATAAGCAATAATCACCGCACCCAGCACAATTCTGTACCAGCCAAACACGGTAAAATCTTTCTTCTTAATGTAGCTCATAAGGAACTTGATTACCAGCACACTCACTACAAACGCAGTTGCCATACCAAGTACCAAAACCGCAATTTCGGTTCCGGTAAAATCAAAACCGAACTTAAGGAGCTTTAACGCGCTCATACCAAGCATAACCGGTACTGCCAGGAAGAATGTGAACTCTGCCGCTGCCACACGGGAAACTCCGATGAGCAATGCACCGATGATGGTTGCACCGGAACGGGAAGTACCCGGCACAATGGAGAGCACCTGGAACAAACCGATTAACAATGCGGTTTTGTATGTAATATCGTCAAGGGTTGCTACCTTTGGAGTCTTGGTCTTATTCCACTTTTCGATGACAATAAAAGCAATACCGTACAAAATCAGTGCCGCTGCAATAACCGCCGGAGTCTGGAAGTGTGCTTCCACATAATCATCGAACAAAATAGTTACAACAGCACCCGGAATACAAGCTACCACTACCTTAAACCAAACAGAAAAAGTATCCTTTAAAATCACAGGCTTGCTCTTATCCTTAAACTGGAACGGCCACATTTTTTTCCAAAACAACAGGATTACCGCAAAAATAGCACCCAGCTGAATGAGAATGAAAAACATTTCCTTGAACTCATCATCTACCGCATTTAAAGTGATAAACTCATCCACCAAAAGCATATGACCGGTACTGGAAATCGGCAACCACTCCGTGATGCCCTCTACGATACCTAAAAAAATAACTTTCAAAATCTCTAAGAATTCCATTCCTATACTCCTTTTTCAAAATCTACGCACATTCTATCACATCTCAAAGGAAGTTTAAAGCATATCTTCTCTTTTCTAATGAAAACTTAATGTACATTATTGTCTTTTATTTTTATAACTTATGCAAAATTGAAGAGGCATATTTATCCGAACAGAACCCTGGAACGATGTCGGCACTTGGTGAGGTCAGGCGACAAAGTCGCCTCGAACCTAGTACCGTTACGTCGTGAAGGAGCGAAAGCGCGTTCTGGCAGGATAAATATGCCTCTCAATTTTATAAATGATAAAAATAATTACAACAAATGTGCTCTTAAATCTTCCGCACTGATATTGCAAAGATATGCCGGCGGAATATCAAAAATAGTCTTACAACCCTTCATTCCTTCGTTCTTCATGCGGACCGCCGCTCTGGCGCATGCCACAATAACAGAGGCCGTAAACTCCGGATTGGAGTCAAGCTTTAAGCTGTACTCAATGATATGATTGTTTTCTAAATTCCAGCCGGTCTTGCCGCTGCGGATAACAAAGCCGCCGTGCGGAATGCCTGCATGGTTCTTCTTAAGTTCTTCTTCGGTAATGAAGTTAACCGTGGTGTCATAGTCTGCAAAGTAATTTGGCATGGACTTGATTTCAGCCGCAATTCTTTCTTTATCTGCGCCTTCCTCTGCCACCACATAACATTCTCTGGTGTGCTTTTCTCTGGTGGAAAGTTCAGGATTAGCACCGCTTCTTACTGCCGCAAGAGCCGCATCAACCGGCACGGTATACTGCTTTGCATTTGCCACGCCTTCTACCCGGCGGATAGCATCGGAATGACCCTGGCTGACGCCCTTGCCCCAGAAGGTATAGTCCTTGCCGTCCGGCAAAATTGCGTTGGCATACAGACGGTTTAAAGAGAACATGCCTGGGTCCCAGCCTGCGGAAATTACTGCCACATTACCGTTTTCCTTTGCAACTGCATCTACATTTGCAAAGTGCTCCGGAATTCTTGCGTGGGTGTCAAAGCTATCCACCACCGTAAAATTCTTGGCAAATTCCGGTGTCTGTACCGGAAGGTCGGTAGCGCTGCCGCCGCAAAGGATTAAAACATCGATTTCATCCTTATGATTTACTGCTTCTTCTGCCTTATATACCTTTACACCTTCAGTTAAAATCTTTACAGTTGCAGGGTCTCTTCTGGAAAACACTGCCACCAGTTCCATATCACTATTCTGCTTTAATGCACACTCAATGCCTCTTCCTAAGTTACCGTAACCCATGATTCCGACTCTGATACTCATAATTTGCCTCCTTCACTTCTGACAGACCGATTAGTCCTCTTTATTGCACTAAAATTTTAAAGCACTAATAAATTTGCACCTATTATACTACCACCGGTCCGTCAGCGCAAGCTATTTTTTACGAAAATATCCAATTTTTTTGCGGTGAACTATCTTCGTCTCCTTAATCGGAATTTTCTTATTGCTATCTCAGCAAGAACAATCACCATAAGTACAATTAACAACGGAACAGCAGGATCCAGCATCTGCTTCATCAGTTTTCCGGTAAACTCCATTACATTTGCTGCGGTATAGGCCATTTTGCCTCCGGTTGCTTCACATACACTAAGCAAAAGTTCTTCTCCTGTAGTTTCCCCAAAGCATTCGTACTCCTTGGAATAGGAGGATGCCATATTCGCCTGGGCAAAATCAAGAAGCTTTCCGTCCGCACCCAAGTGGGTTGCCGTAACGGTATAAACACCGGAGGAGTCCGTTGCAAAGGTTCCGCGATAAGTTCCCTTTGTAGTCAGCACCGTTTCCACCGTTTCCTCACTGCCGTCCGGAGAAAGAACCGATACCTGTAACGTTTCCTTTCCGGAAAGAGCTGCGGAAATTTCCACCCCGGCAGTCTGATTCCCCGGTGTCAGCTCAAGTCCCAGTGCTGTTACCTTTCCATCGGTACGAATCAGCCCGGAAACCATGTTTCTAATTAACTGTATACCGTCTTCTGAAGCAAACAGCTGCTCCGAATCATTGCCCCGCAAATCTGCAGTAAAGCTGCCTACCCGGCCGGAGCCGTAGTCCCACTGTACATACAGAGGTTCTCCGTCAGCCACGGTTAAAAACTGCTCTGCTCCCTTTTTCAGGAAAGTAGTAGTATAACCGGACATAGTCGGAAGATTATTGGCATCCAAATCCCCAAGCAATGTGGAATAACTTGCCACAGAGATCGGGAAGGTTCCGGTATGGCGGTAAGAGTCTGTGGCAGAGACCACTTCATCTACCATAATATCCGGCAAATCTTTTACCGTGATTGCATAATAGTAATTACCGTTACCGTTTTGAGCAATGGTTTCCATGATTCTACGGTCAGCCCCCTGGCCCACCGCAATGGCGGAAACCGTGATGCCGTTGGCTGCCATCTGTTTTACCACACGGATGTAACCGGAATCCTGCGGTTCACCATCGGATAAAATAATGACATGTTTTTTATCTGCTTCAAAATCCTTTAACTGATTGTATGCTTCTCTGGTGGCATCCGTCATATAAGTACCCCGTCCAAGCTCAATCGCCTCTACCGCTTCCAGAATATCATCCTTTTGCTCCATGGAAGCAAGGTCATAAATTACATGGGCGGTTCTGTCAAAGGTTAACACACCCACATAATCCTTTTCTTCCAATGCTTCGATACACTGCATGGTGCCCTGGATTGCCATCCGGTGATTTAATCCCTGCATACTGCTGGAAGTATCCACCACAAGCATCATGGCAACTACCTGTTCCTCGCCAAGCTCCAAAGTGACCGGAAGCAGGTCTTCAAATGCGGTGTCCGTCATACTACCGTAAGCATAGGTATTGCTGCCTCCGGTGGTAAGCACACCACCACCGTATTTTTCTACATAGGTTTCCAACGCCTTATCAAAGCCTTCCGGTAAATCTGCATTGGACACATTCATCAAAATGACACCCTGATAAGCTGCCAGCTGGTTCATGTACCCTTCTGCTTCTTCCGGCTCAATTTCTGTTACACTGTATTCCTCGGAAAGCATGTATTTCAAGCCGGCTGCTTCTCTTCCTGTGCCGTCTATCAATAAAATGTTTCCCTTTCCGGCAACTTCCAGCCAGGAATAGTAGGTATTATTCTCTTTTGCGCTGTCCTGTACCGGCACCAGCCGTACCGAAATTTCATGAATACCAAGAGAAGAAGGGGTATATTCGGAAGTAAATTCCGACAGTCCTTCTTTTATATCTACGATTCTCTTGGATACCACAGCGCCGTTATCCATAAAGCGAAGCTCCGCCGACGCATCATGGTTGCTTTGTACCACAACCTTCAGTTCTGTTTCTTCCCCCATACTTAAACTCTGAGGATGGGAAAGACTCATTACCTGCATTTCAAAGCCCACAGCTCTGGTAGGAATGCACACCGCATCCACCTGTACGCCCCGCTCTGCCATTGCCTTGGCTGCTGCCAGGGCATCGCCGTCAGTTTGTATCCCGTCGGATAAAATAATGATTCTTTGGTTTTCCCTGTCGTTCAGCAAGGATTCTGCATAATACAGCGCTTCTTCCAGATTGGTAGCCCCCACATGAGGAACCGCCTCTCCTTCTGCCAGGGCAGACATCACATCCGCTCCGTTCTCCTTAAGTTCTGCCGTATAGATGAAATCCTTTCCGAAAGTAACCACTCCAATGCGGTTCTTTTCTCCGGCCATGGATGCAAATTCATTGATATAAGTATGCACTGCTCCGTAGGAATCCGTTGCACTGGCAGACATATCCGCCAGAATAATGGTGTTAATCTCATCTTTTTCCCGGGATATCTTCACATCCGCCAGCAATGCAATAAGGATTGCCACAATTACCAGCCGAAGTGCAAGGGAAAGCTTTTTATTTAACGTAAACTTTTCCCGATACTGCAACAGCCATTCTGCAAGAATCAGCACCACGAGTAAAATAACAACCCAGCGGGTGATTTCCTTTTCGTAATTAACCTCTGTTCCGGTCTGTCCAAGCTCCGGAAGCATAGTTCCCGCCGCAGTAATATTACTTTCTCCGGCCGGAATACCAACGAAGTACCGGGCCTGCTTGGAAGAATCATCAGACCTCATCTGGGTTACCGTATAAATTCCTGGCTCTTTTGCGGTAAAGCTTACCGGCATACGGACATAAGTATCCGCCACCGCACCCGGTTGCCCGGAACTTACTGATGTCAGCACTGCACCGTTACCTTTATGAATGGTTACCACATCCCCTACTTCATACGAGGTATCTTTTAACACCGGACACAGGGAATACTGTACCATATTATAAACAAGCGCCGGATATGCAATACGCAGTGGCAGGTTGGATGCACTTAAATCAAAAGCGAACAACACCGCCCGGGCATTTTCTGCTTCGCCGGCCAAAATCACCGGTGCTCCGTTACAGGTATAAAGGGTTTCGAAACCAAGGGCGGAAGAAATATCCAGATACTCGTTGACATATACTTCATTTACATCAACTTCCCTGCTGATTTCCGCAAACAGTTCCGTACCGGAATCCGGTGCCGCCTCAAGATACGCTTCCCCGGTTACAACATCACCCAATTTAAAGGTAACACCCTTTGGAACCTTTTCCGGACAAATCATCCAGACGGCCCCATCCCCTGGGAGGGATTTCGGCATCACTTTATCATATACATATAAATCGTAACCGGTACTCGGAATTTCCTCGATGGTGGAACCGTCCTGCATAAATTGATCGCCCTGGTCCAGTTCATCAAAGGATGCCACTACCGTAATCCGTAAATTATCAAAGGTCAGCAATGCGGTTTCCAAAAAGGTTGGTTCTTCGCTGACCAGTAAAACATCATACACTTCTTTCGTCTCAGCCAGGGTCCAAAATTCATTGTCTAAGGTCAGCGCATCCGCTGCTTCCACGTATACTCTTGCAGACTCATACTGCCGGATTCCCAGATCCGTAAATTCCACTGTCGTCGGAACATCGGATAAAAGGCTTACCAGCTGCGCATCAGCTAACACATCATCCACATACAGCACTACGGCAGCCGCCATATCCATACCGTAGGAAGTAATTTCTGTTTCAAAATAAAGCTCTCTGTTTTCCGCTTTTTTCGCTTCCAGGGAACTAATGGCAACATTCCAAGCAGTTTCTTCTGCCACATTAATTACCTGGACGTTTCCTGCATTTTCATAAGCTTTATCGGTAATTAAATACACCGCAGCCTCCGGATTCTCTTTGAGCATTTCCTCTGCTAAAGCAAAAGCCCCCGGCAAATCAGCCTCGCCAAAGGAACAGGAAAGTGTTTCTGCCATCGCTTTGATGTCCTGTTCGGAGCCGGAACGTTCTACCAGCACCCGGCTTTCGGTTTCTGCCAAGATAATTGACATTTTTCCGTAGCTTTCCATAGCATCCGCCAAATCGGAAAGTTCTGACTTTGCCCTTTCAAAACAGGAACCGCTTCCTGTATCTGCCAGCATACTGGCGGAAGCATCCATAATCACTATTTTTTCCGCTGCACCGTCTTTGGTAATCATAACCGGTCTTGCCAAGCCCAGACTTATGCCGGTAATAATCAATAACTGCATCACAAACAGCAGCAGATTGGTAATCTGCCACGGAAGTTTTTTCTTCTGATATTTTTGGCTCAGCTTCCAGATAAAGGTACTGGTTACCTTTTTTTCCAGAAACTTCGGCTTAATTATGTAAATTAAAATCAACGCGGGGATACCAAGAAGTCCCCATAAACCTGCAGGATTAAGAAAACTCATCGTATCGCCTCCGTTTCATATAGTTGATTCAACAACTCTTTTTCTATCGGATTGGCGGTATTTACCCGCACATAACCCACGTTTCTGGAGCGGCAGAACTGCTTCATATCCTCCAGATAGTCGGAAAGTGCCTGTAAATATGCCTTATATTCGCTTTTTGTAATACGCATCCGCATATTCTTTCTGTCATCAATATCCACTGCTTCGGCATCCACCAGCTGCATCCGGCCGTAATAATCCGGACTGACCTCTGCAGGAGTAACCACCTGTACCAAAAGCACTTCTCTCTTTTTGTATAACAAATAATCCACTGCCTGCTTCCAGTCGGCTTCCGTAAAGAAGTCGGATATCAATACGGTAAGTCCGTCATCAAAACCGGTTTCCGGATTGTTCTTTACCGCAGCGCTGATATCCGCACCACCTTCAAAGGTTACCTCTTCCAATTCATTAACAGTGGCATAGAAGGATTCCTTTCCTGTAATTCTCTGACCGACATTAACTAAAGAATCCCCTTTCATCATTTTCATGGAAGTACGGTCCATACCCTGTACGGACAAAAATCCCAGGGCAGCCGCCACCTTCAGGGCATAGTCAGCCTTCCCCTCTCCATCCTCCATGGAAGCGGAACCGTCAATCAATATCTGGTTGTGCATCTGACGCTCATCGGTAAACAGGCGGATAAAATATTTATCAAACCGGCCGTACATGTTCCAGTCAATCCGGCGCAAATCATCCCCGGGAGTATATTCCCGGTAGTCTGCAAATTCCACCGTACTGCCATAAGCATTTGTTTTATGGTTGCCGCCGAAATATCCGGTCATCTGGCTTTTCAGCCACAATCCCAGGGTTTCCAGGCGTCCTATAAAATCATCATCAATAATGTTTCTTCCCATGGGTTTCTTCCTACTTCTTATGCTTTAATAACGGCAGAACGCTGCCCTGCTTTGGGTTAAGTTCCGCAATAATATCTTCAATTACCTTATCTGCGGTTACCTTTCCTGTAACAGCTTCAAAATTCAATTTAATTCTGTGACGCAGAACCGGATAAGCAAGGCTGTTGATATCATCGTAGGAAACGTTATAACGGCCGTTCATAAGTGCCTTTACTTTTGCTGTGGTAATTAAGGCCTGGGCAGCTCTCGGAGAAGCACCGTAGCGTAAATATTTTGCGGAAGTCTCGGAAGCATATTCACCGGACGGCTGGGTTGCCATTACCAGCTTCATGGTATACTTCATAACATCCTCTGCCACCGGAATTTCCTTTGCGGTTTCTCTCATAAGCAGGAGTTCCTTTGCGCTGCAGGCCGCCTCAGCAATTTCTTCCATGGTTTTCTGGGTGATATTTACGATTTCCAGGAGTTCATCCATATTAGGGTAGGTAATTACCAATTTAAACATAAAACGGTCCATCTGGGCTTCAGGAAGCGGATAGGTACCATCCTGTTCGATTGGGTTCTGGGTAGCCAGTACAAAGAACGGCTCCTCTAACTTGTAGGATTCACCCATTACCGTAACGGTATGCTCCTGCATGGCCTCCAAAAGAGCAGACTGGGTCTTTGGTGTGGCACGGTTAATTTCGTCTGCCAGCAAAATATTGGTAAACACAGGACCCGGCTGGAAACGGAAGGTAGAATTACCCTCTTTGTCCTTTTCAATAATATTGGTACCTGTAACATCTGCAGGCATTAAATCCGGGGTAAACTGGATTCTGGAAAACGGAAGGTTAAACACCTTTCCGAGGGAACGTACCAGTCTGGTTTTACCAACCCCCGGTACACCTTCTAACAGCACGTTACCGCCTGCAATCATGGCAATTACACAGCCTTCCACTACATCCTGTTGGCCAATCATATCCTTGCCCAGTTCTTTATAAATCCCCTCACACTTTTCCTTAAACTGCTGTAACATTTCCTCTGTAACCATTGTTTTTCTCCTTTAACTATTCTAATGAATTTGCGTAATCTTCAATCATTTCCCTGATTTCCTCAGAAAATTCATGCTCTGTTAACGCCTTTAAGATTTCCTGATAATACTCTTCGTATACGCTGCCGTAACCAACCTCTCCCTGTTCCGGATCAAAGATAGTCTGACCGCCTGCACCGTTCATATTTCCTTCCATACCTTCCTGAGGTTCACCGCCTTCGCCCGGCTCCATGCCTTCCGGAGGAAATTCTCCTTCACCCGGTTCTTCCCCTTCCTGAGGTTCACCGTTTTCTTCCTGATTTTCTTCCGGCGGGAGTTCTTCTACCTCATAGGAAGACCCGGAAGATGGACCTCCCGGTCTCCAGAAGGTTCCTTCTACCAGGTTGATGACATCAATGGAAGTTCCCATCACATCTTTCATCTCTTTGATGGTCTCAGAAAGCATTTTCTGCTCGGATTCCATTTCCTTTATTTCTGCCCTTGCCTCAGAAGAATCATCCGACTGCTGCTTCTTCAAGGCAATTTCTGCATTTTCCGCAGACTCATACATATCCAGACGTTTGGACGCTGTTGCTATCTTTGCCGTCCGGGTTAAGGTACTGTCCTCCGGGGTAAAGCTCACAGCCAGGGCATCAATAATTTCATTGATATCTGCCCGATGCGCCTCGTTAATCAGTGCCTGCTCCGCTAGGTCTTTCAAGATGGTAATCATCTCATCCATAATCTGCATTTCCTGGGCATTCTTTTCAGCCAGTGGGTCAATTTCTTCCTTCGGGAACGGAAGGAACACCAGCAGTGCAACCACCACAGCCAACACCAGACTGCAAATCAGTGGTCTTATGTAAAACTGTATTTCCATTCTTGCTGTATCAAGCATTGCCAAATGATCTTTGGCGTCCTGCCTCTGTTTTTTTGCAATTACCGAATCTTCATTCTTAAGTTCTTCCATAGTAAGGATGCGCTCTTTCAGCCCCAAAGCATCCACACGGGCAATCACTTCTTTTTTTCTTGGACGAAGCCACACAAAATAACATATCAGGGCAGCTACTGCAAATAACAGCAACGCTGCCAGCCCGGCCTCTTTTAATAAAATACTTTGATACCGAAGCCGCCCGTAAAGAAGTACTGCTGCCATAGCAGCCAAACCTGCTGCCAGGCCAATGGTTCCCGCGCGGATTCCGGCCTCTGTATTCAGTCGCCGACGAAAGCGGCGTAATTTATGTTTATATTCTTTTTCTTCCATAAAGAACTCCCTTTTTGCTTTTTATGAACAGTATACCATACTTCTCTACGAAAATCTGTGTTAATTTAGTGAAATAAAAAATTCTTTTATTTATTTGTTTTATTCTTACTTTTTCAGACAATTTGTAGTTCTTTATTTTTTTTCTCTCTTTTTATTACTATTTAAATTATTTTTAGTTTTTTTATATTGACAAATGTGTTTTTATCAGTTATAATAAAGACAACATAAAGAAACTTGATTCGATTTCATCCTTAAAGAAAGGAAGGTACAGTCCCATGGCATAACTAACCAATCATCAAATCCCATAGATTTTAATAGCTGCTGATTACAAATCTAAATCTAACGAAAGCGAGGTACACTCCAACAAAAACTTAAATCAATCAAAATAATAAGAAAGAGGTAAAAATTCCAATGGAAAGTATAGTATAAAAGGAGCCACCAAATAAAAATTGATGGCTCCTTCTTTTTTATTCTTATACTCTTAAATTTACATAATTCATAATATCCATATCATCTTCCAGTAATCTTCCGCCTACAATATAATTTCCTTTATTGTCTGTGGAGCGGATTACAACACCGGTTAATGTTCTGCCATTTAAAACATCCAGTTCTTTAATCAGCAATTCCACGGTTGCACCAACGCAGTCTGCAAAATTTGAAACAGTACTCTTAAAAGCAAATCCTCCGGCACTGATATTTACCATTCTTCCCCCGAATGTTTGTCCCTTTAATGTAATCAGGCATTCGTTATTTATACTAAGTCTTGGATGGCGTCTTCTGTTTAAAACCTTTGGACTGTCAACCAGCTTTAATTGATAGGTACCACGCATTACCTTACGGCTAATGTCTATGCCTTCCCAGATATAAACCGTGTTGTTTACAACAATCTGAATTTCAAACGGATGCTTTGCCGCATATGCTTCCAGGAATGTTTCCATTTGCGTTGTTGCAGAAATGGCAACACTGTTATCTGTAACATCTACTACCTCGGAATGACATTCCTTACCCTGCTTTTTATCCACAAGAATTACCTTCATGCCAGGAGTAATGTCCGCCAGACTCATAAATCCGCCTTCGCCCAGTTCTTCTACCAGGCGGCCCACTACCTGCTCAATCTTAATTACATTGCGGGCAGTTTCATCGTATTTATTCATCATGGTAACTGTAGTAGACTCGGACTCCTTAATACCGGTTGCCATGTCCACCATAATATCCTGCACCTGCTGCATGTTATCCACCATGTTTTTGTTGGCGCTTTCCACCTGCTTCATGGCAGTATCTACTACCTGCACTTCGTCACCCAGTTGCTTGGAATCTTCTGCAATGGTTCCGACGCTTTCGTTAACTCCCTGCATGGTTATCAGATTTTCACCAATTAACTTGAGAATGGTAGAAATAGATTCTGTCATCTTACCGGAGATTTCCTCCAGGTTTCCTAAAGCTTCCATAATGCTGGTGGAAGAATTTTGTGTGCCTGTACTTAAGTTTCTGATTTCGTCAGCAACTACCGCAAAGCCGCGGCCTGCATCGCCTGCTCTTGCCGCTTCGATAGATGCATTTAAGGCTAAAAGATTGGTCTGGGAGGAAATGTTTTCGATAGTTCCTGTTTCCTGCTTTACTTTTTCAAACTGATGACGGAACTCATTTAAAATAACCTCTGCTTCGGAAGATAATCTTGCCATAGTGTTGGTGGCTTCTACCACATTCTTTAATTCGGAATAGCTGCTTTCTGCATGTTCTGCAGACTTTTTGCTGATTTCCACCATATGTTCCACAAGACCTGCTACATTGCTTACCTGCTGGTCAATATCTCTGGTCATATCCATGGAAGAATCAATCTTACCGCCCAGTTCATCACTCTTATCAATCAGGATTTCCATGCCGTTTACAACATCCTGAGCACTTTCTTTATTCTCCTCCGATAATTCGCGGACAACGGTAACACCGTCAACCACTTCATCACTGGCTGATTTTACCTGGTCAACCGTAGTAATAACCCTGTCTAAGTTCGCCTGAATGGAGCCCACCAATGCATCATCATGATTTTTCATGTGATTGATGGCAACAATATAACCGATAAAACAGAATAAAATCATTCCGAACTGAATTTCGTAGTTAGATACATCCGCTGCTGTATTCATTCCGTTCAGAAAATTCCTAACGATAGAAAAGATAAGAACCGCCACACTGGCAATACCGCAACGGATAATAAAATTACGGTTCTTGTAAATAACAAACATACTTACCAACGGCAAGATGTATGTAAATGCCAATGTACCCGGAGATGTTGCCATAATATATAAGTAAAAGAATCCATAGCCAAATCCGACAATATTATGATACAACTTAGAATGCCAGCCCTGCTTCTTTACTACAATCAGACCTATAATAAACGGAACCCATGCAATAAGTTCCATAATCAAAAAGTAGGTTGGAGATTTTAAACCTTTCACTATCTCAATAGCATATGCAACAGATAATACCACTAACATTGCAAGCCACATTCCCATTGTTTTTTTATTTGCACTGGCGGCAAATTTCTTCTCGTCGTAATTCATATTGTTTACCCCTTTATAAACATTTTTGATTAAAACGGAATATCTATATAGCAAAACTCATTTATATATTTTACCATTTTTAATTCATTTTGTAAACAAAATATGCTACTTTGGGATACCCGGCTTCCAAAAGGCATTGCGCTGCCGCCCGGCTTTGAACTCCTTCACTGCAATACAGCAATATTGTTTTATTGCGGTTCTCGCTGAATACATAAGGATTTTTTATAATATTCAAAAGCGGCACATTGACAGCACCCGCCAAACGGTTCTGCTCATATTCCCGCATTGTACGGACATCCACCGTCAATATGTTTTTTTCTTCCTGCAATAACTGTTTTGCCTGCTCTGCAGAAATCTCTACCGGTTCACAATGCGAAGTTTCTTTCCCTTCTTTGCTTCGGCGTGGTGTGCGGAATTCCGGAAAACAGACCTTTGTCATTATGTCGGATAATTCCTCCTTAGAAACTTCTTTTTCCCCGGCAAAAATTACACTTCCGTCCGGCAATGCACTCCCATCCATAATACCCTTAACATATACCTGGATAATATGCCCGGCGCAAACACGGCAGTCAAACAAATCCTGCAATACATAGGCCGGGGAAGCATCAATTTCATCCGGCTCCTGCAACTCTGTCCGTAAAAAATCATGTAATAACCGTACAACTGTCTTCCTTGTCATAAATTATAATGCCTTTACTCTGAGCGTAACATTTTCACAACCGGCAAGCTTTGCTACAGTAAAATCACCGGTTGTATTTTGTGTAGTTTCACCACTCCATAAATCGGTTACTGCAAAAGCCTTTGCATCGGCAAACTGCTCTGCATTACCCATCTTACGTCCCAGAAGCTTAACAATCTGCTTTGCGGAAATTGTTAACTCCCCTTCCCATGGCTGATCATTTACATTGATGAAGCAAAGAGCCACATCACCATCTGCCAGAGGCTTTGCCAGAATATCGCAGCGGTTATGATTGGTGATATAATCGGTATCCGGTGTATCTGTTTCGATGGTGGTAAACACACGCTTTGCCTGAATACCGAGCGCATCCTGATTTAATGCAATCAATTCCTTGTTGGCAATAATGCTATACATCCAGTCGCCCTTTGTTACCCGGCGTAAATCAAGGCCCAGCATCAGCGGAGAATTCATCATGCACCACATAGCCATATGGGTCTTGCACATGGTCTCATCAAGACCGTCCATGCCGATCATCATCATGTCAGGGTCATTCCAGCCTTTATTAAGACCCGCAAACTCGTCCATAACTACAGCCTTATCATACTGGGAGGTAACGCTTGCTGTTCCGCCGTCAAACCAGGTGCCTCTGCCCGGATTTCCATCACCGCCCACACAGAAGGTAATGTCATTTAAAATTCTCCAGGAATCCGCAACCTTGTAGCCCCAGTTCTGCGGCTGGGTTTTGCCCCACTCGCAAAGAGAGAACATAACCTCATGGTTTGGATTTGCTTTATTTAAGCCGGCCAGCAATGCCGCATAAGAATTCAAAGTATTCTCCTGACGGCGGTGATTCATTATACGGAGACGGTTTGCCCCTGCTGCCAAGGTAACGGTAATTGCCTGACTCTCAACAAAAGATTCTTTATTGTCGGTTGCCGCAAGGAAATCATCATAATACAATTCTTCTCCGACTGCTAACTGAAGCCAGCTGCCCACACCCGGTTCTTCTCCGGTAGCGTAGGTAACATAAACCTGATATTCTCCTGCTTCTGCAACCTCTACCTTAAATTCCAGTTCGCCGCTTCTCGGACCGATTGGTGTGGTGCCCACATTGGTACCGTCGAAGGTGCCGATATTGGTTACATAATCCGCTTCCATACGGCATCCAAGACCGGTCAATGTTCCGTCTGCTACTGCAGAATAACTCTTTTCAAAATTCTTACCTGACACACGGACACTCTTAATATTCGGTGTATATACATACTTTGCATTAGTCCATGCCGAAAAGGTAGCATTGTCCCAAAGGTAATAGCAGTTATCTACCTTTAAGAAATCCACCCCCCAGTCAATGTAGGACTGCGCATCCACATCCTCATGGCCGCAGGTTCCAACCGCAGCACCGGCACAAAGATTGGTACCGATGTCATTATACATACCAAATTTTAAACCTTTTGCATGGATATAGTCTGCCAGTGCACGGAAACCTTCCGGAAACTTTACTTCTTCATTGGATAATTTGCCGTCCACACGCTCCTGCTTGTAGCAGCCGTCATCCAGCACCAGATACTCATAACCAAGCTTATCCAGGCCCAGTTCTACCATTTTATCTGCCATTGCTCTTGTTAACGCCGCGGTATTTCCGCTGCCGAATGCATTCCAACTGTTCCATCCCATGGCAGGCAGACGGTTCTTCTTTTTATTTAACAAAACCTGTCCGTTATCAAAAGCATCATACGCATATTCTTTTCCCACCAGTTTATTTGGTTTTTCCATTATGTTTCCCATAAACAGTCCTCCCGTTTTGCCATTTTTTCTCTTATTATAAATCATCAGAAATTGCTACGCTATGCCATCCTTGCTAACTTGTTCACAAGGAGGAAGATTTCATTGATTCTGCCGCATAAATATGCCATAATAAAGCTATCAGACAATAGGAGGGGAACATATATGGACACTATGCCACAATTAAAAAACTTTGCTGACGGCAGCAATTATTGGGAACACTCTTTTGATACCTTTTCCGCAAAAGTTTATCTTCCGACCTGCGAGCTGCCAACTGACATTATCAACTACGGTTTCATGACACCGTACCTGTTGGTTTTTGAAGAAAATAAACTTACTCCGGAAGACGCCAAACGGTTTGCAGATACCAAAGGTCTTTCCGCTATTGCCAAAGAATACGGCGGAAGCGTAGTTTTTATTTATCCAAACACCGATGATTGGAACACTGCTTCCCCATCCCTGTTTGCAGACCTGATTTCCAACACAAAAATCGGCCAGTATTACGAAAACGGCGTAACAAAAATGAGGAACCGTTTCACCGGAGAATGGGGCGAATTATTTATCCGTGGCGCCCTGCACAGAAGCTTTTTATACGGCACCGGAGCTTCCGCAGATTATATTGCCACCCATCTGTTACAAACCATCGAAGGTGACGGCCTCTTCGGCAAGGGCGACATTACTCCTGCCCTGTGCTGCTTGGAAAACTTAAGTGTACTTCCTGCACCTGCACGTCGTGACATTCCGGTTATTTCTATCGACAACAGTGAAGAAACCAACAAAGCATTCAAAGACGCTTTAGATTATGTCCTTATCAAAGACACTGCCGACTACTACAACGACTTTATCTCCTTCGGCAAAAAATTCCGTCGTATGGTCGGTTATTTAAATATCGAACCTGATTTAGAAGCCTTAGGCATGGCGGTAGAACCTGATGTTGTTACCCTTACCACCGCACCGGATAACCGCGGCGACGATAAAGACACCAAACAACACAAGGTTGGCTATGTTGCCTATTACAACAAAAAAATCATGGAAACAGGCAAGAAGGTTCCAACCGTACTCTGCTTCCACGGCGGTGGCGATTCTGCCATGTGCATGGTTGCACTGTCCGACTGGCATCTTGTTGTAAACAAATACGACTTTTTACTTATCAGCATCGAAAACCACTTAAACAGCACTGCCACAGAAATGATGGAGCTTCTTGATAAGTTAAAAGAAAAGTATCCGATTGACGAAGAACGCATCTACTCCACCGGTTTCTCCATGGGTGGCTGCAAAACCTGGGATATGTTCCAGGAATATCCGTCCGTATTTGCCGCTGTGGCTCCGATGGATGCCACTTTCCCTGTCGGCACCAACGCTTACGGCCAGCCGCTGGAAAGTTACAATCAGGATACCATTCTTCCGGTCTTCTATGTGGGCGGCGAGTTAACTCCTCTTCCGGAGCTTCCGTTCCAGGAAGAAAAATGCAGAAGCCGCATGGAATACGTGCTTAAGGTAAACCGTGCAAAAACACCGTACAACGTAACCTTTGAAGACCGCGAAAACTGGCAAAATAAAATCTGGGGCATCGACGGTGATGTTATCTGCAAAGCAAAAGACGACAACCGCGACTGCATCCTGACCATGCACCTGTTTGAAAGCGAAAACGGTTGCTGCTACAGCATCTTTGGCAGCGGAAGCAACCAGGCCCATGAAATGCGGCACTTAAACTGTGAAAACGCCTGGAAGTTCTTCTCTCAGTTCAGAAGAAAGAAAGACGGCACCTTGGTTGGCGGTAATATGCAGGAAATCATTGCACTTTATCAATAAACCAATACATAGAAAAACTGCGGAAGTTGCAAATTTAATCCACAACTTCCGCAGTCTTTTTTATCAACAAAATTCCCCTATCCGAAAATAAAACCTCTTAATATGGTTCCGACAGCACCTGTTATCAGAATCCCCGCAATGGTCATTGCCCAATAGCCTGCTTTGGAATATCCAAACTGCTTCCATGCACCGTACATCTGCACCAATACATAAAAGTAAAAGAAAAAGAATACTCCTGTCGCAACAATCAAGATACTATATGTAACGGTAAATAATAACAGATAAACAATCATGATATTCATCCACATAGCCATCAGGTCATCCTTTGGATGCTTGTCATCATATTCTTTCGTTTCATCCTTAATTTTATTTACTGCATAGCTCATGGTTTTGAAACTGAAAATTCTGCCGTACTTGATTTTTTCTTCCTGTCTTTGTTTGTTTTCGTACTCATCGCCCCAGCCCATACAGATTCTCCCTTCGTAGTTGCTTATAAAATATTGCCTTTTCTTACTCTGAATAAAATCTGTTTGTCATTGAAGATTGGATTATCGGAGCCCACGCCGATAAAATCCTTGCCGAACATATCCCACATGCTGCTTACCATGGTAAACGGTGGAAGCTTTCCTAAAATCTTTTCACCATCGGAAAGCATCGCACACTGGATTGGCATGGTGTAGTCACCGTTGTCTGCAAATCCACCACCACTGTACATCACAGGAATGACGCAGTATCTTCCATTCAACAATTCTTTTACTGTCTTTTCACTACGGGCAATTCTAAAATTCAAACCACCTGCCCCCGGAATATCTGCCATGGAAGTATAGGCATTTCCGGTATGCGCTATCTTGTACTTATCTGCATTCTTTTTATCAGCATAACCGGTAAGCACAACGCCCTTGTCAATGAAAACACGCTTGTCATTTTCGGTAACGCAGCCGTCACCGTCCCAGAAACGGTTAAACCAGGTTTCTTCATCAGATACATCATGTACTAAAGTAAAGTCCTCGGAAAATACCTTTTCGCCGATTTTATCGGAAAGCAGAGAAGTTTTTAATGCAATGCTTTCTCCGTCCAGATTGCTGTTTAAAATACCAAGGAATCCGTAATACTGGGTATCAATAATGATTTCCTCCGGAAGCTCCACTTCTTTCTCATAATTAGCCAGATAATTATCTGCCATCTTTGTGAAAATTTCTTTATCGAAATCTCTTAAACTAAAGCTGAAATAACCGTCGGTAATGTCCTTACTGTCCACATGCTTAAAGTTAATATCTACACTTACCGCACAGTCAATATTCTCATACTCCATACCGGCATCGTTATTCTGACGGGCAATTACCTTTCTCTGGGAAAAGCTTGCACCAAACACAAAACGAGGATAGTTTTCGCAAATATATGCCATGCACTCTTTTGCGAGATCCAGCAATTCTCTATCGGCTACTTCTCTTTCGATTTTATTTCTGCTGCGCTTTCCGCTCTCCAATGTAAACGGATACGGTCTTGGGCGTACCTTCAGGTTTTCTTCTGCCAGGTCAAAGCCCTCTTCCTCGCTCATTTTTCCTACCTGATAATGAATGCCGACTTTACCGTCTTCATACACACGGTAGGATGTAGTATCTGTACTGCTTCTATGAAAGGAAAGCAGCTTATTTTCTTCGTATTTAATTTGGGAAACTACTTCCTCAAACATCATTTTTTCTCTCATAAGCCCACTCCTTTCTAGTTAACCGTAAGTCTCTTGACACGGATGCTCGGTCCGCCTGCAGATACTGCAACGGACTGGCCGTTTTTACCACAGGTATAAGTATCAAATAATTCAAAGTCAGTACCAACCGCATCAATTTCAAATAAGGTTTCAAATACACTTCCTGTTAACACATTGATTCTGAGAGGCTCACACAGCTTACCATCACGGATTCTGTAGGAAAGGGATGGCTTCATGGTAAAGGTTGCCTGACCGGTACCGTACTCTACCATGTAAACATAAATGCCGTCCTTGACATCCTTTATCATCTGCTCCGGATCATCCTTGCCCGCCGCCATATATGTGTTTGTCATGCGGACCACCGGAAAATGCTGGTAGCTCTGCGCTCTGCAATTACCTGTTAAAGCTTCGTTTAATGCGGCAGCGGATTTTGCATCGTGCAGTCTTCCGGTTAATACACCCTCCTTCATAAGCCACACCTCACCGGCCTTTGTGCCTTCGTCATCATAAGGAACATAACCGTGATTGAACAGTTTTCCTGTATCGCAGATAGATACAAGCTCACTACCGACCTTTTTGCCCATGACCCATTCTTCCTGTAGGGTTTTATCATTTAACATAAAGTCTGCTTCGCTCTTGTGACCGAAGCTTTCGTGGGTAAACATGGCTGTAGTACATGGCGACAAAACTACCGTATATTCGCCCGGCTCCGCCTGTACAGCGTTCTTTGCAAAATCACGGTAGCGGTCACGTTCTTTAATTACTTCTTCTTCCCAGCCCTTCAACTCGTCAAAATAAATTTTACTGTACGCTTTTCCACCGTAGTTGGTAACTCCATCCACTGTAATGCCAACAAAGAATGTCAGCCAACAGTTCTGCATATCCTGATGGATTTCTGCGCCCTTGCTGGAATAAAAGCTCTTCTTGGTATGACTGCAGTTTACTCCTGCCTGCCAATAATTTATTTCAGGAATAGAATCATCCACGCAGGCAGCGATATATCCATCCAATAATTTCTTCCACTTTTCTCTGGTTATCTTGCGAACATCGTCATCTCCATCAAATTTAAGTACAGTGTCTTTATGTACCTCCAACAGTTTTACCATAGGGTGATTTAAAATATCAGGATTTGGTGTTGCCAGAGTTGCCAGATTGTCTAACTCCTTCTGGATTTCATCCAGCTTATTTGTAGTTCCGGTATACCACATGGTACCATCAAACACACGTATGAAAGCTCCTGCTTCCTTAGTAGAACCGTCAGAATCCAAATCTCCGTTTTTTACACCCAGCCATAAATTATAGTTTTCTTCAATTCGCACATCGGCATATAAATCCTTTGGAAATTGATACATGATTCTTTCTCCCTTCTCCCATTGTAAATTCACTACACAATTATATTATCACACCGAAAATCTTCTGTCTTTTCAGCCATTGCTAGGTATTATGCAAATTCCTTTATATGACATATTTTTCAGCAAACTCTGTCACCGGCATCGGCTTCACATGTTCTGCCGCCCAGGCATTATAATTATCCCGGTAGAAGTCGTGATACTCCTCAAAGGTAAGAGTACAGTCAAATCCCAGCAATTCCATATCCACACCAAACAGCTCCACAAAAACCTTCATCGGGGTCATTCCGTTAGATAAATAAAACTGTTTCCTCCGCTTGCGTTCTTCGTAATTTTCTGCTGTTTCATCCACGATTTCGATTTCCAGGAACACGCCTTTCCCCGGATACTGCTCCCGCATTTTCTTAAGCACTTCAGACCCAATGCCCTGTCCGCGACGGTTCTTTGCCACCGCCAGATAATCCAACAGGATTTTATCCGGTCCGTTAATGGTAATTACCAAGCCGGCAAATTTTCCGCCGTCTACACAATACCAAACATCACTTTTTCCTTTTTTATGCATGGTACGAATCATGGAAAAGGGTTTCTTTTCACAGGAAGGAAATGCCGCTTGATACAACCGGTAAATCCGTGCCCATTCTATGAACCCGATTGGTTGCTTTATATCCATTCAAAGTCACCTCCGGTGATGGCAAGACTGAGAAGCGTATCCATTTTCTCTACATCATCATCCCTTATAACATCCAGCAGTTTTGCAGCTTCCACCGCTGTCGGCATGTCCTCATCCGGTCCGACTTCCATGTCTACCTCTTCACCACAATACGGACACACAATGGTTGGTGCAATCCGCACATCCAAAAAACGCATATTACAATCTACGCATTCATAAAAGCCGCAAAGCTTTGTTCCATCCGGTACGAAATACATAATTTTATCCTCCAAGATATCTTATACATCATTATTTTATCATATCTTCCGCAAAAGAAAAAGTCCCCGATAATGATATGTACCCTCTTTACTGGACACCCAGTAAGGAGGGTTATTTTTATGCGATACTCTTATGAGTTCAAAAGAAAGTGTGTTGAAATGTATTACGAAGGAAGGTATCCAGAAACACCAGAAGGCATCTCTGAATGGAGA
>JAGBCB010000029.1 GCA_017938145.1 Lachnospiraceae bacterium | reverse complement strand
TTCGTCTTTGGTGAGTTTCATTTGACACCTCCTGAGTAACCTTTTTGTAGATGTGTTTACTCCGATAATCTAATGTTACACAGAAAGAAACATCTTGTCTACAAAAATAGGGTGGGTGTCTACTTTTAGCTTACCACTTCAGATACCTTCTAGCATCCGGTAAAATGCATTCTATAGAGCATTTCTTGGCAAGTCAGGGTAGGCGACACTAGTTTTTCTTTGTATACCCCGTAGACCAACCAAAGGGATTCGTTATACCGTGAGATAAAATACTATATGTTGAAACTTAAGAATAGCCTCACAACTTCAATTTTATCATCTTAGCTTAGCTAACAAAAATTCCGGTTGCTGTCCGATTACGATGGAATCCGTCACATCGGAAATATCGTAACCATTCTTTTCATATTCCGATAAAAACTCCGGCTCATTAGAATATACGATTTCTTTACCATACCACGCTTTAGAAGATTGTGGAGTCAGTTCTAAATATACGGTTTTGTTTTCTGCTTCAAAGGTAAGTATCGTATGAACTTTGTTTTTCTGCTTATTATAGAGTAACCATATTTTGCTTGGGATATTTTGCTTATTAAGAAGCCACCGCATTACCAAGACGGCGTCTACACAGGTTCCTATTTTCTCTTTCATGGTGGTAACCGGGTTTTGAACACAATAAATGGTTGTGGAAAGATGGTAGTATTCCTTATCGAAACCGTTTTCCATATTTGGTTTATACTTTTGGCCATTTACAACAAAGCCGTATTCATAGCTGGTGTTAAGTAATTCTGCACGCAATATATCGCCTATTTCTTTAATAGTCATTCTTCAATTCCCTCCCACAAAATTTACTTTAACCCAAAATGTTTTGCTAACTTTTCACAAACCTCATCCCTGGTATCTTTGCCGTTATCCTCTCGCACTAAGGTAAAGAACCCACTGTTCAAAAACTCCTCATAATGTTCTTTGCTGTTAATCAGTGCTAATCCTTTCCGGTAATTTTCCATTACTTCATCAGAATTCTCACAACTGTCAATGACGCTTAAGATAAACTGCTTTTCCGGGTCGCTCCGGTCAAAGAAGCGTTCCACGCTCATGGATTGCGGAGAAAGCATAATCGCAATGTGATTGTAATCGGAAATTTCTTTTAATACATCCAACGGAATATTAGTGTCCACGATTACTTTTTTATCACGGGAAAGGGAGATAAGCTCTGCAATTTCAAAGCCGGCGGCTTCCCGGCCGGTGCCGTAAATCCAACGGTTGTATTCCTCCGGGGAGCGGGTGACAAAATCTTTGAAATCGGTCAGGCTTTTTATGTAACACAAATCCGGCTGGATGGCAGGGTCTGCTACCTTATCGGTAACCTCCGTAAAGTAATTTTCACCGCAGAACACCATATCATATTTTTCGGCAAGCATTTTGACCATGGTGGATTTGCCCGCGTAAGCAGTACCGGTAATAAAATAAACGTTTCTAAGATAGTATTTCAATATATTGTTTTCGATTTTCATAGCAAACCACCTCCTTTCTAAAGGATAAACGATTTTAGATTAGGATGCAATGAAAAATCTATTTTTTATTGCACAATGAATAGCAAAATATACATTGATTATGAAGAGAAAATCGTGTAAAATGAAGAAAATAAATCCTGAGAGGGTATTTGGAAAACAAGGAGGCTTATTATGAAGATTACAAAGACAAGCTTTGGTACAACTAAGAACGGCGAAAAGGCAACTCTTTATACCATGGAAAATTCCAACGGTATGAAGGTTTCCGTAACAGACTACGGCGCAACAATCGTACATATCATTGTTCCGGACCGCGACGGCAAGATGGCTGACGTATCTTTAGGTTATGATGATGTTAAGGGTTACGATGAAAACGGCACATATTACGGCGCATTCATCGGTAGAAACGGCAACCGTATCGGTAATGCGTGCTTCACCATCAACGGTGTTAAGTATGAGTTAGATAAGAACGACGGTCCTAACAACCTCCATGGTGGTTTCAAGGGCTACAACAACTTCTTCTATGAGACTGAGTGCTTTGAAGATGTAGAGGGCGAGGTTTCCGTAGAAATGTCCAGACTCAGTCCGGATATGGAGCAGGGCTTCCCTGGTAACTTAGACATTACCGTAACCTACACATTAACAGAAGAAAACGAGCTGGCTATTGAGTACCTTGGTGTTTCTGATAAGGACACTGTTGTAAACTTAACCAACCACACTTTCTTCAACTTAGCAGGTCACGATGCAGGTTCCATTTTAGACCACAAGGTATTCATCGATGCGGACTACTTCACTCCAACCGATGATAACTTAATTCCAACCGGTGAGCTTCGTCCGGTAGAAGGTACTCCGATGGATTTCCGTAAGGAGCAGGCAATGGGCGACAGAATCGATGCAGACTATCTGCCACTTACCCAGGCCGGCGGTTACGACCACAACTACGTTCTTAACAACTCCGGTGAAGATGTAGAATACGTTGCAAGCCTTTATGACCCTAAGTCCGGCAGACGCATGGAAGTGTTCACCGACCTTCCTGGCATGCAGCTTTATGCAGGTAACTTTATCGACGGTAAGGTTGCAGGTAAGGGCGGAAAGGTTTACTTAAAGAGAGAGGGTGTCTGCTTCGAGACACAGCTCTTCCCGGATGCTTGTAACGAAAAGGAATTCTTTAAGAGCTCCGTTGTAAAGGCGTTTGAAGAATACTCTACCATGACTGTTTATAAGTTCTCTGTAGATAAATAAGAGTAAAAAATGTGGCGGCACGAAAGTGCCGCCATTGTTATTTTACCGGACCGTATAAATTGTTTTCTACATAAATCATCATGTTATTCCGACGGACCATGTATACCACTACAGCCAAAATAGGAGCAAGACCTGCTACCAGCGGCTCGGAAAGAAGTATACCGGCAACAAGCATAACAAGCAGGATGGCAGCCAGTGCCACATTGGCAACCAGATGGTCTTTTTGCCATTTGCGCTTCCAAAAGTCGGAGCGCTCTTTAAAGGAAAATGGACTACCGGATAAAATGCCGGTAATGGTTTCTTCTGCTTTTGCCTGGTATTCGTCCTGTTTCAGACGTTCGCCGCAAAGAATTTCGTTTATGCTGACAGCATATAGTTTGCTTAGTTCCTGCAGCATTTCCACCGGCGGAAGATAATTTCCGTTTTCCCACCGGGAGACGGTTTTGTTGGTAACCCCCAGTTTTTCGCCAAGGGCTTCCTGGGTAAGGTTCTGTTCTTTGCGAAGTTCTGCTAAAAAGATTCCGATTTTGATAGTGTCCATAATAGTTACCTCTCTTTAATGTTATTTTACCATAAAGCATAGCAGTTGAGAAGAAAAAAGTATTCCCCACAGACAGCGAATGAATGTCCAATCCGCTGTTTGTGGGGAATTGTTAAGTAAAAAGGACAATTATCTTTTTTTGCTTCGAAGAATTCTTAACGCTAACTGTGTGACATCATCTTCGTCCATGAATGGGAGATATTCATCGATGGAGTCCCCCTTTTCTAACGCCTTGATCGCTAAATCTCTGACGTCATCTTCGTCCATAAACGGAAGACACGATGAGGCGGAATCTCCTTTTGCTAATAAAGAATAAGCAATTTGTGCCACATCGTCTTCGCCCATGAAAGGATAGCACTGTGCAATAGAATCGCCGCGTTTTTCCAGCTTCTTTGCAAGTGTGGCTACGTCCTCTTCATGCATAAATGGAAGAAATTCGTCAATGGAGTCATTACGCTCTAGAGCATCATAGGCGAGATCTGCCACATCCTCTTCATGCATGAACGGGAGGTAACGGCTGATGGAATCACCATTTTTCATGAATTTATGGGCTATTACCGAAACATCGTCTTCGTCTAAGAATGGCAACAATTCGTCTACGGAGTCTCCCTGTTCTGCGTATTCCATGGCAATTTCAGCCAACGTCTCGGAATCCATAAAAGGAAGGAAAGACGAAATGTCGCGGAATTGGGATACATTTACCTTATCTACGATTTCCTCAACCTGCTCTGGTTTTAAGAGTGGAAGCGTATCCACAATTTCTTCTTCGGTTACGTTTCCTTCTTCCATATACTCATCAACGGTGTCATTCAGCACAGCTGCTACCAACGGTGCCTTGCCATTTAACAGTTCATCTACGGAAATGTGAAAGATTTCCGCCAACTCCGGCAGCTTTGAAATATCCGGCATGGTGTTGCCCCGCTCCCAATTGGACACTGCCTGAAAACTGATGCCAAGTTTATCAGCAAGCTCCATCTGGGTCATATTATGTGTTTTTCTTAAATTTGTTATTTTCTTTCCAATCTGTTTCATATCAAACATAATTTATTTTCTCCTTGTGCAAAATTCGGAAAAAGCTTTTTCATGCTTTCATTGTAGCAGATGTGGCGGAAAAGTCCATCAATTCGTGATTGAATCATAAAAAAACGAAAATTCAAGCGATGATTGAATTATTGGAACATTGACTTGAAGGATATTCGGGCGTAAAATATAGGTATATTTGATGACTTTAGGGGGAGACATATGAAGAAATCAACGAAGATACTTACAATTGGAATCCTAATATCGTTAACAATATTGGCAGCCTGCGGAAAGCCACAGGAAACAACTGTGGTTCCAACGGTAGAACCGACAGCAACCCCAAGCCCGGAACCAACGGCAACGCCAACACCGGAGCCAACGGCAACCCCAAGCCCGGAACCAACGGCAACCCCAAGCCCGGAACCAACGGCAACGCCAATACCGGAGCCAACGGCAACCCCAAGTCCGGAGCCAACGGCAACCCCAACACCGGAACCGACGGCAACCCCAACACCGGAACCAACGGCAACGCCAATACCGGAGCCGACAGCAACCCCAACACCGGAACCGACGGCGACACCAACACCGGAGCCAACGGCAACGCCAACACCGGAGCCAACGGCAACACCAACACCGACGCCAACACCAAGACCAACAGCGACCCCAACTCCGTCACCGGACCCGAACCGGAATGTATATGAAGTATCGGTATATCCGGGGTCAAGCTCTTCTTCCATTCAGTCCTTACTGGATATGAATCGGTACGGAGGTTACGACGAACTGGTAGTGACCCTGCCAAAGGGTGAGTATTATCTGGACGGAACCTTATATGTATATTCCAATACAACCATCAAGGTGGAAAAGGGAGCAAAGATTTATAAGAACCGTGTGTACGGTGCGGTAATTGAAGGCGGTATTCTTTCTGACCGGGGTGGCTATGAAGGATGTAAGAACATTACGATTGATGGCGGTTTGTGGGATGCAAAGGCCATTATGAATTTGAGCGAAGGAACGGAAACCTTCCGTTTTATCCACGCTTCCGATATAACAATTAAGAACGCAGAATTTGCCAATCTGCCGGAGGACAGTCACTTTGTCGTTCTGGCAGGTGCTAAGGATGTGTTGATAGAAAACTGCAGCTTCCATGGATACGGTAACGACGGAGATTCCCATCGGGAACCTAAGGAGGCTGTGCAGCTGGATGTGGCCCACAGCGTGGAAATCGTACCGACAGACCAGTGGATTATGTGGGATGATTTACCTTGTAAAAATGTAACCATCCAAAACTGTGAGTTTTATGATTATTCCAGAGCCATCGGCAGCCATACGGCAGTGGCGGGCGTATATCATGAGAATATTGTGATTAAGGATAATGTCATCCGTGATATGGAAGAAGTAGCCCTGAAGCTGTACCAGTATAAAGACAGTGTGGTTTCCGGTAATGAAATCAGCAACTGTGCGGGCGGAATTGTTGTTTATACCGAGCTTGGAAATTCCAAGAAAGATGCTTACTTTAAGCCTTTGAGTGGAAAGGCGGCAGCAGAACCGAAAACACTTAATGTTGTGATTGAGGAAAATGAAATCAGTGATATTACGGTAAAGAGTGATGCATGTGGTGATGCTATCCGAATCAGTGCTACCGAAGCGCTGCCAATGAGTGGCATTGAGGTAAGGAACAACATAATTTCCAACACTCTGCGTTATGGTATTTTTGCTACAACAACCTCTAACCTGGTTCTTAGTAATAATACAATAAAGAATGTTCCGGGATACGGAATTATTTTGGAAAAGGACAGTATCGGTGCCAATATTTCAGAAAACCGGATTTCCCATACCGGTAATTGCGGTATCTGGATTGCCAGCGGTAGTGTGGGTGCAACAATTCGCGGAAACAAAGTGGCAGATTACGCGGAAAAGGAAGAAAAGAAGTACGGTATTGCCATTTATCAGGCAGGAAGCGAGAAGAATAAGACGGTTATTCTGCGAAATGAGGTTACTAATCCGGGCACGGAAACAGACCAGAACGGCATTCATTTAAATGCTTCCGACTATGTGGAAATTGCGGAAAATATCGTAAATGATGTTACCGGCTGCGGAATTTATGTATATCAGAGTAAATTCTGTACGATACGTGAAAATCAGGTAAGCAATACGACAAAGAACGGTATTTATGTTACAACCTCTTGTGACAATACCACAATTACCGATAATCAGGTTTCCGGTGCGGCGGATATTTCCATTATGACCTATCAGGCGCCGAAGTCTGTGGTAACGGGAAATAAAGTGGATACAATAAGCAGTCTGGCAGGAATCCGCATCAGCCAGTCCAATGAATGTACCGTTACCGGAAACACCGTAGCAGGCGCTTACAAGAAGCGTGAGGTTTGGCTGACTAATTCTGAGAACTGCGTTAGCAAAGATAATACAATAAAGTAAACAAAAAAATTGTATCAAAGGGTGAGGCATTACTGTCTCACCCTTTTGGTTGCTTTAAATCGAATCAATATTCCCTCAGCGTTCCGGCCGGTGTCGGTGTTACATTAGCCTGAGGAGGACAGGTCAGTCCTTCTACATACTGGCGTCCTTCATGGTCCATCCGGTAATTTTCTGTGTAGATAAGTTCTGAAACCTTTACAAAGTCATAGCCCTGCTCTTTTATGCAAACAATCATTTTCTCCAGGGCGTCTTTGGTGTACTTGGCACCGTTGTGCATAAGGATGATGGAACCGTTGCCTAAGTGCTTATGGTTGGTGACAGTGTGGATGATAGATTCGCAGCCGTAGTCTTTCCAGTCCAGGGAATCGACATCCCACTGAATCACATGGTATCCCAGTTCGTTGGCGGCCTGAATAACAGTGTCGTCATAGTCGCCAAAGGGAGGACGGAAGACGGTCATTTCAAGACCGGTCAGTTCTTTTACTTTGTCGTGGACAATTTTGATTTCTTCTTTACACTGCTCCTTGGAAAGCTTAGACATTTGCTTGTGATTTTCACTGTGGTTTCCTACTTCGTGCCCTTTGGAAAGAATCGTTTTTACATCCTCGGGATATTTGGAAATCCAGCCACCGGTGAAGAAAAAGGTGGCGGTAACATTTTGGCGTTCCAGAATATCTAAAAGGGTGGCCGTGTCTTCATTGCCCCAAGCTCCGTCAAAAGTCAGGGCAATCTGTTTTTTATCAGTCTTTACACAGTAAATCGGGAGCTCTTTTTCCCGGAACAGGGAGGTGGCACTGGTAAAGACGGCGCTATTATTTAAGGAGTTACCTACGGAACCGCCGGTAACTTGATCTGTGATTATTGCAGTTAGAAGCAGAGTTGCAACGACGGTCAAGCCGGTTTTGATAAATTTTGGGAGGTTGTCTTTTAATTTACTTTTCATAAAAATTCCTTATAGGACAGATTGATATAATATATTTGGAAAAGTTATGGATTATGCAAAAAACAGGAGCCATCGTGCGATGACTCCTGCGTTTTATCAGAGGACAAGTGTGTTCTAATTTTCTTTGGAATGTAGTTTTTTCTGTAACCAATCTTTACCATCCACAAATCTTGCAACAATATAGCTTACCACATAGTCGCCGGCTGCGTTTACCATAGTGGCCGGAGGGTCCACCAGGTTACCGATGGCCAGGGCAATCGGATATGCAATAGCCAGTTGGTCAGGGAAGAAGATGGTACACAGGGCAAGCTCACCGGTACCGCCACCTCCCGGGATACCGGACATGGCAACAGAAGAGATGATTGCTACAAAGATGGCTGCGATGGCCCGGCCGGTACCAAAGTCCATACCGAAGATACCAAACAGGAAAGCAACCTTAATAATGGCAGACATGGAGGAACCGTCCATGTGCATGGTAGCACCCAGAGGAATGACGATGTTGGAAACGTCTTCGGAGATTCCGGTGTCTTTAGAGGCTTCCATATTGGTTGGGATGGTTGCTACGCTGGAGCAGGTACCAAAGGATACCGCTGCAGGCCGGAATAAGTGCTTGAACATTACCTTTGCGGCTCCCTTACCGCCGCCGATGCGGGCGTAAATCGGGAAGGAAATAAACATGTAGATAAAGCTTACCAGATAGTAAATAACCAATGTACGTCCGTAGTCACTGATGAGTCCCGGACCGAAATCGGCAACCAATCCGGCAAAGAATCCGAAGAAACCGATAGGTGCGTAGTAGGTAATGATTTTAACGGTTTTCATAATGCAACCGGTAATGTCGGCAAGGAGCTTTGCGGTCATGGTTTCGGAACCGCCGTTCATCTGGATGCCGAAACCGAAAAGAACAGCAGCTACAATGAGAGGAAGGATGGCTTTGCGGCTGAACAGTTCGGTAAAATCCGGCTTGGTAAAGAAGTTAATAATCATATCCGCAGCACCAAGGGTTTCACCAACTTCGCCGGCGGTAATGTTATATTCGCGGGTAACTACCGGGAAGATGCGTACGGTGATATACATAATCAATGCGGCAATACCTGCGGTGGCGCAGAAAGTAATAATGGTGGTGCCCATGATTTTTCCGGCACGTTTTGCATTCTGCATATTTGCGATAGCAGAAGAGATGGAACAGAATACCATTGGAACAACCACGCAGAACATCAGGTTAGTAAAGATGGTACCCAGCGGTTTGAGCTTTTTGGAAAATTCAGGAGCAAAGAAACCAACGATACAGCCGGCTGCAATACCGATTAACATACAAATGAGAAATCCGTAGGTTTTTAAGAATTTTTTCATAATAGTTTCCTCCCTTGAGTTATTTTATATACCGTAAAACTTTTTACTATTTATATTATATACGGCATTACTTGCAAAATAAACGCAATATATGCTACAATTATTGCAAAAAGTGCTGTTGGAGGAAATATGAGTAAGGAAATGCCAAGGGAAATTGAAAAAAGAGGATATCTTTTGGAGGACTTTCGTCTGTTTCATTTAAAGGATGCCAGAGGAGCCCAGATGGAGTATCATTATCATGATTTCTGTAAAGTGGTACTGCTTGTTTCAGGGCAGGGGGAATATACGGTGGAAGACCGCCATTATTCTTTACGTGCAGGGGATATTCTTCTCATTGGAAACGGTCAGATTCACCGGCCGGAGTTTTCGGAAGGATTGGAATATGAGCGCTATATTTTTTACATCTCTCCCGAGTTTTTAGGAAAACAGTCCACAGATGACTGCAATCTGGAGGCTTTGTTTGACGGAACCTTCGGACATGTGCTTCGTCTGGAGGAAAGGCGGTATCAAAAGGTATTTTCTTTAGCGGAACTGTTAGAGGAGGAACTAAAAAAGGATTCCTTCGGAAAAGGTGTTTTAGGCAACAGTATGTTGCTCCAACTGTTAGTACGGGTGGGAAGATACCGTGATAAGGGCCAGCTGCATATGGCGGAAAGACAGTCGATATCTGACAAGAGGATAAAGAGAATGCTTGTTTTTATGGAAAATCATCTTTCTGAAGAACTTTCTGTGGATGTTCTTGCAGAACAATTTTTTATCAGCCGATACCACTTGATGCGGTTGTTTAAGAAGGAAACGGGGCAGTCTTTATACGATTATCTGACGGAGCGACGTCTGTTTTTTGCCAGGGAATTGATAAAGCAGGGAGTTCCTGCAACCGAGAGCTGTTTCCAGGCCGGTTTTGGAAGTTATTCCTCGTTTACCAGGGCATATGGCAAACGGTTTGGCACCACCCCCACAGGAAGAAACGGAAGATATCTTTCCATGGATGAAACGGATGGCGAGTAAGAGTGTTTTTTGCGGATATGTTTCTAAATCAGGGATTGAGATATCATGGAAAGTGTGCTATATTAATTGATTGGTGTGTGAAAAAGAATAGCACAAAAAATGGTAGAAAACTGAGGATAACAAAATGCAAAAAAACAGCATAAAAAATACAGGTATGTTATTTCTGGCGGCACTGATTTGGGGCTTTGCCTTTGTGGCCCAGAGTGCAGGAATGGAATATGTGGGACCGTTTACTTTTAATGCGGTTCGATGTGTTATCGGAGCCATTGTTCTTGTACCTGTGGCTCTGCTTTATAAACCGGAAGACGGAAGTGGTAATTTAATTAACTCTACAATAGTAGAATCAAAAGACGCAAAGCAAGGATGGTTTTCACGCAACAAAACCCTGCTGCTCGGTGGTGTTTCCTGCGGTATATTCCTTGGCGTGGCAACCAATTTACAGCAAATCGGTATTATGACTACCAGTGTTGGCAAGGCAGGTTTTTTAACTGCTCTTTACATTGTGCTGGTGCCGATTGCTGGTTTGTTTTTTAAGAAAAAATGCCCGGCTACTGTTTGGATTGGCGTGGTATGCTCCTTTGCGGGCTTGTACTTGCTTTGCATGACCGGCGGCAGTTTTTCACTGGCAACCGGAGATCTGCTTTTACTTGGCTGTGCGGTGGTATTTACCGGACATATCCTGGTAATTGATTATTTTGCACCGAAGGTAAATGGCGTATGGATGTCCTGCATCCAGTTTTTAACCGCCGGAATAATTTCTGCAATTCTTATGTTATTTACGGAAACCCCAACCTGGGAGGGGATTTTTGCGGCGAAGCTGCCGATTTTATATGCCGGAGTTATGTCCTGCGGCGTGGCATATACGTTGCAGATTTTTGGCCAAAAAAATTATAATCCTACCGTTGCGGTATTGATTTTGAGTCTGGAATCCTGCTTTTCCGTATTGGGCGGTTTTCTGATTTTACATGAAACCCTGACTGCGAGGGAATTGTGCGGCTGTGCCCTGATGTTTGCAGCAATTATTCTGGCCCAGCTTCCGGGAAAAAGGAGCAAAGATGAGTAAAGAAAAAACCATTGTAATGACAAAGGGAAATCCTTATAAATTGATTTTACAGTTTGCCATGCCATTGATGCTTGGTAATATTTTTCAGCAGATGTATACTCTGGTGGATACCATGGTGGTTGGCAAGGGAGTTGGCGTAGATGCTTTGGCTGCAGTTGGTGCCTCCGACTGGCTCAACTGGATGAGCCTTGGCATCCTGGCAGGTTTGGCCCAGGGCTTCTCAATTCCGATGGCTCAGGAATTCGGTGCAGGTCATCGGGAAAAGCTTCGAAAAACCATCGGAAACGCTATGTCGCTTTCGGTGGTGTGTGCGGTGGTTCTTCTGGTGGTATTCCAGCTGATTGCAAAGCCGGTGCTTATGCTGTTGCAGACTCCGGTAGAAATACTTCCGACAGCAATACTCTATATCCGCATTTTCTTTGCAGGTATTCCAATCTCCATGGCGTATAATTTACTGGCAGCGGCGCTTCGTGCCATGGGAGACGGAAAATCACCGTTATACGCCATGGTAGTGGCTTCTGTTACTAATATTATTTTGGATATAGTATTTGTTATAGTGTTTCCTTTTGGTGTGGCGGGGGCTGCTGCTGCAACCTTAATTGCCCAGGTGGTGGCAGCGGTGTACTGTTACATTGCGTTAAGCCGCATTGAAGGATTAAACTTTGGAAAAGAAGATTTTACACTGGAAAAAAAACAGACCGGCAGACTACTGCGGCTTTCTGTACCGTTAGCGTTTCAAAATGCCATCATTGCCGTGGGCGGAATGATTGTACAGTTTGTGGTAAACGGGTTTGGCGTCTTGTTTATTGCCGGATATACAGCCACCAACAAACTGTACGGATTGCTTGAGATGGCAGCGGTATCCTTTGGCTACGCCATTTCCACTTATGTTGGTCAAAATGTGGGAGCCGGAGAATATAAGCGGTTAACATCCGGACATGTGGCGTCCTTGGTAGTTTCTATAGCCACTTCGTTGGTCATTACTACAGCAATGCTTGTGTTCGGTAAAATATTTATTGGTATGTTTTTATCCGGTACGCCGGAAGAAATCGAAGCGGCAGGTGCTGTGGCCTGGCGGTATTTGTTGTTTATGAGCCTTGCCTTACCGGCACTGTATTTGTTATATGTATACCGTTCTGCCCTGCAGGGTATGGGTAACACCTTTATCCCGATGTTGTCCGGTATTTTAGAGTTTGTTTTGAGAACCGGTATGGTGTTGGGACTTACCGCGTTTATAGGCAGTGACGGAATATTCTGGGCTGAAATTTCTGCCTGGATTGGTGCGGCAGTACTTCTTGGCATCAGTTATTACGTCATTATGGCAAAAAAGAAATTTATGTTAGAGGAGGCAATCAAATCATGAAAAAGCTGCTCCGGTTTATGAAGCATTATAAGAAAGAGACGGTTCTGGCACCGTTGTTTAAGATGCTGGAGGCCTCCTTTGAATTGTTCGTGCCGCTTGTTATGGCGGCTATGGTAGATGTGGGTATAAAAAATGCCGATATTCCTTACATCGTAAAAATGGGAATGGTGCTGGTGGCACTGGCCCTTATCGGTTTAGCAACGGCGGCGACAGCCCAGTATTTTTCTGCCAGGGCAGCAGTTGGTTTTGCTGCAGAGTTAAAGCACGCTCTGTTTGAACATATCCAGTCTATGAGCTATCCGGAAACCGATAAAACAGGTACTTCTACGTTAATTACCAGACTCACCAGCGATGTAAACCAGGTGCAGTCCGGCGTTAACTTAGTACTCCGGTTATTCCTTCGTTCTCCGATTGTGGTATTCGGAGCCATGATTATGGCGTTTACCATTGATGTGAAAGCAGCACTAATCTTTGTTGTAACTATTCCGGCACTTTCCGTAGTGGTATTCGGCATTATGCTGGTCAGCATACCGCTGTACAAAAAGGTGCAGGCAGCTTTGGATAAAGTGCTTGGCATTACCCGTGAGAATTTAAGCGGTGTCCGTGTGATTCGTGCATTCAGCCGGGAAGAAGAGGAAGTGGAGATGTTCGCAGGATATAACACATCCTTAATGTACATCCAGAACTTTGTAGGCAGAATTTCCGCGTTGATGAATCCGGTAACCTATATCATTGTAAATGCAGCTACCATTGTGCTGATTTATACCGGCGCAGTACAGGTGGATGAAGGTATATTAACCCAGGGTGAGGTAATTGCCCTGGTAAACTACATGTCCCAGATTTTAGTGGAGCTGGTTAAGCTTGCTAACCTGATTATTACCGTAACCAAGGCAGTGGCCTGCGGTAACCGTATCCAGACGGTGTTTGAACAGCCGTCCGGCATGAAGGTGTATACCGAAGAAGAGGCAAAAGAAGCTGCACGCATCCTGCAGGAAGAAAATCAGGCAGAAGAGAGTAAAACTGCAAAGGTTGTTTTTGAGCATACCAATCTTTGCTATCCGGGTGCCGGTGCAGATTCCTTAATTGATATCCATGTGGCAGTGAAGAAGGGTGAGACGGTTGGTATTATCGGTGGCACCGGCTCCGGTAAATCTTCTTTAGTCCAGATGATTCCACGATTTTATGATGCTACGGCGGGCCGTGTTCTGGTGGATGGCAAGGATGTAAAAACCTATCAGCCGGAAGTGCTCCGGGATAAGGTCGGCATCGTACCGCAAAAGGCGGTGTTGTTTGGCGGTACTATCCGTGAAAATATCCGCTGGGGTAAGGAAGACGCTTCCGATGAAGAAATCTGGAAGGCACTTTCCGCAGCCCAGGCGAAGGATTTTGTAGAAGATAAAGAAGGCGGTTTGGATTTTGTGGTTGCCCAGGGCGGTAAAAACTTGTCCGGCGGCCAGAAGCAGCGTCTTACCATTGCAAGAGCTTTAGTAATGAAGCCGGAAATCCTCATTTTGGATGACAGTGCTTCTGCACTTGACTATGCAACCGATGCTGCACTCAGAAAGTCCATAAAAGAGCTGGATTCCGATATGACGGTGTTTATTGTTTCCCAGAGAACCGCATCCGTATTACATGCGGATAAAATCATTGTGCTTGAAGATGGTGAAATTGCCGGAATCGGTACTCATACGGAGCTTTTGGAAACTTGTCCTGTATACAGAGAAATTCATGAATCACAGATTTCGAAAGGAGGGGCAAACTAATGGCAAAGAAATTAAATGTCCGCAAGGATACCATGAAACAGATGTTTCAATATGTAAAAAAGCACAGCCTGTTTGTAATCCTTTCTATTTTGTTTGCGGCGGTTTCCGTAGCATTAACCCTGTATGTCCCGATTTTAATCGGTGATGCGGTGGATGTCATTATTGCTCCGGGACAGGTGGATTTTGAAGAGATATTTAGAATTCTTGTTATTATCGGTGTATGTATCGGCATTACCGGTATTGCCCAGTGGATTATGAATATTTGTAACAACCGTATTACCTATCATGTGGTACACGATATCCGTAAGGATGCTTTTAATAAGCTGCAGATTTTACCGTTGAAGTACATTGACGGCCATTCCCAGGGGGAGATTGTCAGCCGTGTCATTGCGGACGTAGACCAGTTTGCAGACGGTCTGCTCATGGGCTTTACCCAGTTCTTTACCGGTATTGTTACCATTGTGGGAACCCTGCTGTTTATGCTTACCATTCATCCGGGCATTACGGTAGTGGTCATTGTGATTACTCCGGTATCCCTGTTTGTAGCCGCCTTTATTGCAAAGAATACCTATGATATGTTCCAGGCGCAGTCCAAAGCCAGAGGCGAGCAGACTGCCCTTATTGATGAAATGATCGGTAATAAAAAGGTGGTGCAGGCCTTCGGACGGGAAGCGGCGGTATTGGAGCGGTTTGACGGAATTAACGAAAACCTTAGAAAATGCTCTTTGAAGGCAATTTTCTTCTCCTCCTTAACCAATCCGTGTACCCGTTTTGTCAACAGTCTGGTATATGCGGCGGTTGGTATTTACGGTGCGGTTCTTGCCATTGGCGGCGGCATCAGCATCGGTCAGCTGACGTCGTTTTTAAGTTACGCTAACCAGTATACCAAGCCGTTTAACGAAATTTCAGGTGTAATTACGGAACTTCAGAATGCCCTTGCCTGTGCAGCCAGAATCTTTGATTTTATCAACGAAACTCCTCAAACAGAGGAAAAACCGGCAGAGCTTGCGGCGGACGGTCATGTGGAATTAAACAACGTGGATTTTTCCTATGTTCCGGAGAAACCGCTGATTCAGAATTTCAACTTAAAAGTAAAGCCGGGCCAGAGAGTGGCTATTGTAGGTCCTACCGGCTGCGGCAAAACCACGGTAATCAATTTATTGATGCGGTTTTATGATGTGAATTCCGGAAGCATTGAAGTGGCAGATACGGATATCCGTGATGTAACAAGAAAGAGTCTGCGAACTTCCTTTGGTATGGTGTTGCAGGACACCTGGCTCAGAGCCGGAACCATCCGTGACAACATTGCCATGGGTAATCCGGATGCTACTCTGGATGAAGTGATTGTGGCAGCTAAGGCGGCCCATGCCCACAGCTTTATAAAGCGTTTACCAAATGGTTACGACACAGTCATCGGCGAGGACGGCGGAAACCTGTCTCAGGGCCAGAAGCAGCTCTTATGTATTGCCAGAGTCATGCTTTGCCTGCCGCCGATGTTAATTCTTGATGAGGCAACTTCCTCCATCGATACCCGTACTGAAATCCGCATTCAGAAAGCATTTGCCGCTATGATGCAGGGCAGAACCAGTTTCGTTGTTGCCCACCGCTTATCCACCATCATGGAAGCAGACATTATTCTGGTTATGAAGGACGGAAATATTATCGAACAGGGTAACCACGAAGAACTCCTGGCAAAGGGCGGCTTTTATACCACCCTTTACAACAGCCAGTTTTAAACTGAAAATACTAGAAATTGTAACGAAATAAAAACAAACCGTAGGAGCGGCTAATTAGGGGCGCCTCTACGGTTTGTTTTTATTTCATTCCCATTTTTTCTTTTTGTTTTTCCTGCTGGAGATGCATTAAGAAACCTACCAGCCGGTTGTTCTTTTCAATAAACTTACATCCATACAGTTTGTCCTGACGGTTTTCGAATTCCTGAATGCGGATGATTTGGGCACTGAGCTGAAGTTCGGTGCCTTTTTTGATGGTCAAATGAAGACGCACAGTTCTTCCTACGTCAAACTCTTCTTTGGAAAAGTAAGCCATACCGCTTTCACTGATGTCTTTTAAGTGTACCGGATAATTCTTTGGCCCCTGGGCAGAAAATGCGGTAAGGGTCATTTGTTCTCCGATATAAACGCGGTAAGAGCCTCGACGGTTCATTATTTCTGCGTCACCGGTAAGCTCTGCACTGTGATATATTTTCTTTTCATAACGGACGGCCTTTAATTTGACATTCTTCCAGCAAAACACCTGATTTTCGCCAACGTACAGGAGGTTTACCATGCAGTTTGGCGGGAACCCTACAACTTTACCATTGATCTGGATCGGAGTCAGAAGCGCAGTGGTACCCACAATTTGTTCTACGGCGGAAAGTAAGGTGGTTTTTTTACCGTTCATCATTACTTCCAATTCGACGCTATGTTCCAGTTCTAATTCGGCAGCGGTCATAGTAAAGCTCCTTTCGTTTTATTGTTAGCGCAGGTCAAGCTTTCTTTTTTGCTGTTCCTGCTGGATGCTCATCAGATAACTGCTTAAATATTTGCTCTTTTCCATAAACTTGCAGCCATAAAGGAAAGTGGTACTGCGGTTTGGATTTTCTCGTTTCCAAAGAATTTTTGCCCGGAGACTGAGCTCGTGGCCGCTGGCAAGACGTAACTGAAGATGAACGGTACGTCCGACATCGAAATGGTCTTTGGACATATAGCACATGCCTGTTTCGCTGATGTCACGAAGCAGTATTTCGTACATTTTTGTGTCTGTCTGATTACGGTGATATATAAAACGGGTTTCTCCGATAAAAACACGGTATGCACCCCGGCGGTTTACCGGAAAGGCACTGCCCTGGAGTTCTACACTGTGATAAATGTGACCGCGGTAACGGACTGCTTTTACGTGGATATTGCTCCAACAGTACAGTTGATCTTCTTCAGGATAGAGGAGATTTACGGTAAGATAGGCAGGGAAACCCACAATTTTTCCGTCCAGGTGGATAGGGGTAAGGAGGACACTGTTTCCAATCATTCCTTCTACCGAAGTCAATAATACAGTTTTTTTGCCGTCATGCATGATTTCCAGCTCGACGGAATGAGCCATTTCCATATCTGTAAGTTTCATGAATATCTCCCTAATGCGGCATAATTTCTCCAAATAACTGCACGCTATACACTATTTTATATTATACAATATAACTGATTGTAAAATCAATAGAAATCCGTTCATAAAATTTCAAAAAAATGATAAGAAACTATTGAAAGATATTGAAAAATGCGGTACACTAAAGTGGTAAAGAAAATAAAATGGGAGTTTACCCACATGAAGGAGGATAATTATGGAAGTTGTTATTATCATTTTAGTAGTTTTATTATTGGCATTACTTGCATCCTGCATTAAAATCGTTCCACAGGCACAGGCAGTCGTATTAGAGCGTCTGGGTGGTTATCAGGCAACCTGGGATGTAGGTATCCACATGAAGCTGCCTCTCATTGATAAGGTGGCAAAGCGCGTTGTATTAAAGGAGCAGGTAGTAGACTTCGCTCCGCAGCCGGTTATCACAAAGGATAACGTAACCATGAGAATCGATACCGTTGTATTTTTCCAGATTACTGACCCTAAGTTATTTGCATACGGTGTTGAAAACCCAATCATGGCAATTGAAAACTTAACAGCAACCACACTCCGTAACATTATCGGTGACCTGGAACTGGATGAAACCTTAACCTCCAGAGAAGTTATCAACACTAAGATGAGATCTGCCCTTGACGTGGCTACCGACCCATGGGGCATTAAGGTTAACCGTGTAGAATTAAAGAACATCATTCCTCCGGCAGCTATTCAGGACGCCATGGAAAAGCAGATGAAGGCAGAGCGTGAACGCCGTGAAGCAATCCTGATTGCAGAAGGTGAAAAGAAGTCAACAATTCTCGTAGCAGAAGGTAAGAAGGAATCTGCTATTCTGGAAGCTGAGGCTGAAAAGGAAGCAGCAATTCTTCGTGCAGAAGCTAAGAAGGAAGCAATGATCCGTGAAGCTGAAGGTCAGGCAGAAGCAATCCGTGCCGTTCAGCAGGCTAACGCTGAGGGTATCAGATTCTTAAATGAGGCAAATCCAAATGCAGGTGTGCTTCAGTTAAAGAGCTTAGAGGCATTTGCTAAGGCAGCAGACGGTCAGGCAACCAAGATTATTATCCCATCCGAAATCCAGGGTGTTGCCGGCCTTGCAAAGTCTGTTATGGAAGTGGCAGGCAAGTAATTACAGACGGAAGGTAGTAAGTACAACATGAATTTAAAAGGACGTTCATTTTTAACATTAAAAGATTTTACAGCAGAAGAAATTTTAGGCTTAATTGACCTGGCTGCCGACTTAAAGGCAAAGAAAAAACAGGGAATTACCGGTGACAGCTTAAAGGGTAAAAACATTGCACTTATTTTTGAAAAGCCGTCCACCAGAACCCGTTCCGCATTTACGGTTGGCTGTTTAGACGAAGGCGGTCATCCGGAGTACATGAGCCGTGAAGACATCCAGCTTGGTCACAAGGAAAGTGTGGAAGACACCGCAAGAGTGCTTGGACGTATGTTTGACGGCATCCAGTTCCGCGGCTTTAAGCAGGAAACTGTAGAAAAGCTGGCAAAGTACAGCGGCGTTCCTGTTTGGAACGGTTTAACCGATGAATATCATCCAACCCAGATTCTGGCCGATTTTCTTACCATGAAGGAGCAGTTCGGATACTTAAAGGGCTTAAAGCTTGTATTTGTGGGTGATGGTCGTAACAACATGGCAAACAGCTTAATGATTGGTTCTGCCAAGGTTGGCGTACATTTTACCATTCTTGCGCCAAAGTCATTATGGCCACAGCAGGAACTGGTTGATTTATGCCGTGAATACGCAAAGGAGTCCGGCAGTGTTATCGAAATTTCCGATGACCTTGCAGCAGTAAAGAATGCAGATGCGGTTTATACCGATGTATGGTGCTCCATGGGTGAAGAAGACAAGGCTGCAGAACGTGTGGCAATTCTTCGTCCGTACCAGGTAAATCAGGAACTCATGGATAAGACAGGCAAGGATTCCACTATTTTCTTACATTGTCTCCCGGCAGTAAAGGGCAACGAAGTAAGCGAAGATATTTTTGATAAGTTTGCAGACGTTGTATTTGATGAAGCAGAAAACCGCATGCATACCATTAAGGCAGTTATGGTTGCAACTCTTGGAAAGTAAGGTTATGTTAAAGAAAATCCAAAACTTTTTTAAGAATAAAGAGCAGGTGTATGACACTGCGAATATGATTCTGGGGCTGTTAATGTTAACAGCCCTGGTTGTTTTCTGGAAAACCGGAAATAAATACAGCATGTATGCGATTATTGTTTCCGGTGGTGCCATGAATATATGCAGCGGCCTACGGTACTTAAGACAAAAAGGCCGCAGACAAATGGGCTATTCCATGATATTGTTCGGGGTGGTAATTCTTGTTCTTTGTCTGGTACTTATGTTGATATAGTTCTAATTTTTCTAATGAAACTCTAATTTGCCTTTTTCAGCTTCTTGTTATATGATAGAATCAGAAAAACAAAGAGGGACGAAAAAAAGTATACGCAATAGGAGGCTTATATGAAAAAAGCAAATGGTTTGTTTATAGGATTATTATTTATTGTTGTAGGTTTTTTATATGCCTGCAGTGCATTGGACTTTATTGACTTCTCCATCTTCTTTCCTGGTTGGTGGACCCTGTTTATCATTGTACCGTGTTTGTATGCGTTAACACGTAAAAATGAAGACAAAACCGGTCCTGCCATCGGCTTAATCATCGGTATCTGTTTTCTGATTAACGCACAGGACTTTGATTTCCATATTGATTTCTTCCCAATGGCACTGGCGGTGCTTTGTATCTTAATCGGCTGGAAGCTGATTTTCCCGGGCAAGAAAAAAGAGCAGAAGCATGTAGAATTTAGTTACAACAGCGAATCCGGCGAAAAAGAAGTGGTTATCAATGATGTAAAATTCGATAATACCTATACAAAGAACAGCAACGGTTATGTAAATGCATCCGCCATTCTCGGCGGCAAAGATATCCGGGTAGATAATGAATGCTTTACCGGTGCAGATATCTGCGCTGTTATGGGTGCTATCGATTTGAATTTAAGAAATGCAATCATTTCAGAAGATGTATATATCAACGTTTCCGCTGTTATGGGTGGTATCGATATTTATGTACCGGCCAATGTCAGAGTGGTAACTGACGGTTGTTCTACTATTATGGGCGGTATTGATGTAAACACCACCTATGCAAACTTCCAGACAGCAGACACACCAAGAGTAATTATTACAGGAACCTGCATTATGGGCGGTATTGACATCCAATAAGAAAATAACAAAAGGATTTCCGTTGTGAAATCCTTTTTTTTATGCTATGATAAGAAAGTAATTGAAATAAATCCCATTCATGAGGAGAATACTATGTATCAGGATACCATTGTGCTCTGCGGCAGCAGTGCTTATGAGCAGAAATATTATTTAAACGAAGATTTTGAAGGTTTGCCGCAGACGATTAAAGATGAACTGAAAATTATGTGTGTTTTGTTTACCGAAGATGTGGGTGGCATTTTAACTTTGATGTTTGAGGAGGACGGAACCTTAATGTTTCAGACCGAGGCAGAAGAAGGTGATTTGCTTTACGATGAAATCGGCAGCGTGTTAAAGGTAAAACGCCTGCAGGAAGAAAAAAGAGAACTGTTGGAGTCGTTAGAGCTTTATTTTAAGGTGTTTTTCTTAGATGAAGATGCGGCAGAGCTGTTAAAAGAAGGAGAATAAATCATGTTATTAGCCATTGATGTAGGCAATACCAATATTACATGTGCGGTAATTTGTGGTGAGGAAACAAAAGCAAGTTTTCGTTTGACAACCAAACAGTCCAGAACTTCCGATGAATTCGGAATTGTTATTTGCGACTTGTTGGAAAGGCGAGGCGTAAAGCAGGAAGAAATTACCGATGTAATTATTGCTTCTGTTGTGCCGGGAATTATGTATTCTTTAACCAGTGCTATTATTAAGTATTTAGATATCACTCCGATGATTGTAGGCGAAGGGACTAAGTCCGGCATCCGTATCGATACTCCAAATCCAAAGGAAATCGGTGCAGACCGTATTGTGGATGCGGTGGCAGCATATTATCTGTACGGAGGCCCGGTGATTGTGGTAGATTTCGGTACTGCAACCACCTACGATTTAATTACAGAAAATGGTGCATTCACCGCAGGTATTACCAGTCCGGGTATCCGTATCAGTGCCAATGCACTGTGGAATGATACGGCAAAGCTTCCGGAAATTGAGATTGAAAAGCCGGCAACTATCCTGGCAAAGGATACTATTACCAGTATGCAGGCGGGATTGGTGTATGGATGCATTGGTCAGACGGAATATATCATCAATAAGATGAAAGAAGAAAGCGGACTGACAAATGCCAAAGTTGTGGCAACCGGCGGACTTGGTAAACTGATTGCGGACAATACAGACAGTATTGATGTTTATAATCAGATGCTTACCATGGAAGGGCTTCGGCTGATTTACGAAAAGACTTCCGGAAAGAAAGCATAATTTGTTTTGGTGAAAAGGATTCTACAGATGTAGTAAAGAACAGAGGTTTTTATGCGGAATTTACAAATTGGAACTGTAACAGTGCCGGGTATTGTGGCACTTGGACCGATGGCAGGGGTAACCGACCTGCCATTCCGTACGTTATGCAAGGAGTGCGGAGCGGATTTAATTTATACCGAGATGGTCAGTGCCAAAGGCATTATGTACAATAATAAAAATACAGAGGCACTGCTTCGGGTAGAAGAGTCGGAGCGGCCGGTAGCTCTGCAGTTATTTGGAGAAGATCCAAAGATTATGGCAGAGCAGGCAAAGCGCATCGAAGAAAGAAATTTTGATATTTTAGATATCAACATGGGTTGCCCGGTGCCAAAGGTAGTAAATAACGGCGAAGGTTCTGCCCTTATGAAAACACCGGAAAAGGTGGGGGAAATTGTCCATGCGGTGTCAAGCGCTATCAGCAAGCCGGTTACCATAAAAATCCGTAAGGGGTTCGGCAAGGACGATGCAAATGCACCATTGGTGGCAAAAATCGCAGAAGAGGCCGGAGCGGCAGCTATTGCTGTTCATGGACGTACCCGTGAGCAGTACTACAGCGGCAAGGCAGACTGGGACATCATCAAGCAGGTAAAGGAAGCGGTAAAGATTCCGGTTATCGGTAACGGCGATATTTTCACCCCGCAGGATGCGGCAAGGATGCTTTCCGAAACCGGCTGCGACGGTGTTATGGTGGCCCGTGGCGTCCAGGGAAATCCGTGGCTTTTTGGGCAGATTAAAGCGTATTTGGAAGATGGCACTATTTTGCCAAAGCCGGACATCGATACGGTGGTGGAAATGATTCTGCGACATGCCGAAATTCATGTGGGATATGTTGGCGAATATGCAGGAATCCGGGAGATGAGAAAGCATGTTGCCTGGTATGCTACCGGCTTTAAGGGTGCATCCAAATTGCGCGGCGCAGTCAATGAAGTGGAGACCATGGAGCAGTTAAAAGAACTGTTAAAACGGTACCGGGATAGTCTTTTGTAAATTTGCACAAATGGAATGTTGAATTAACGCTTTAATATGGCAAAGTGTACAAAATTGAAAAAAGAAAGAAAAAACTGTTGATTTTTTCAAAAAAACATTGTAATATAGCACAAAGACAAATGTACGCGAGGGAAAAACACTCGGGCGGAAAAGGGAGGACATTTATATGAGCAAGTTAAGAGTTGGTATTTTAGGTGCAACCGGTATGGTTGGCCAGAGATTTATTTCTTTGTTAGAGAATCACCCATGGTTTGAGGTTGTTGCGGTGGCTGCAAGCCCACGTAGCGCAGGTAAAACATATGAAGAAGCAGTAGGCGACAGATGGAAGATGTCCACCCCAATGCCGGAAGCAGTTAAGAAGTTAGTAGTTATGAACGTAGATGAAGTAGAAGCAGTATCTTCTCAGGTTGACTTTGTATTCAGTGCATATGAAGGCACCAAGGAGCAGATTCAGGCTGCAGAAGAGGCTTATGCAAAGACAGAGACACCGGTTGTTTCCAACAACAGCGCACACCGCTGGACTCCGGACGTTCCGATGGTAGTGCCGGAAATCAATCCGGACCACATGAAGGTTATCGAATTCCAGAAGAAGCGTCTCGGCACCAAGAGAGGCTTCGTAGCAGTTAAGCCAAACTGCTCCATTCAGAGCTACGCTCCGGTACTTACTGCATGGGCAGAGTTTGAGCCATACGAAGTAGTTGCTACTACATATCAGGCAATCTCCGGTGCAGGTAAGACCTTTAAGGATTGGCCGGAAATGGTAGAGAACCTCATTCCGTACATCGGTGGTGAGGAAGAAAAGAGTGAGAAGGAGCCGCTTCGTATTTGGGGCGAAATTAAGGACGGCGTTATCGTTCCTGCAACCTCTCCTGTTATCACCTGTCAGTGTCTCCGTGTTCCGGTATTAAACGGTCACACAGCAGCAGTATTTGTAAAGTTTAAAAAGAAGCCAACCAAGGAGCAGCTCATTGAGAAGTTAGTGAACTTCAAGGGCGTTCCGCAGGAACTTGAGCTTCCAAGTGCACCAAAGCAGTTCATTCAGTACCTTGAGGAAGATAACCGTCCACAGGTTAAGCTTGACGTAGATTACGAAAACGGCATGGGCGTTTCTGTCGGCAGAATCCGTGAGGATTCCGTATACGACTGGAAGTTCGTAGGCCTTTCCCACAACACGGTTCGTGGTGCAGCAGGCGGCGCAGTTCTTTGCGCAGAGTTATTAAAGGCACAGGGTTATATCACTGCAAAGTAGTTTTTCTTGATTTTATATTTATAAGTTTTTTACATCCCCGGCAGGTTTTCGCTTGCCGGGGATTCTTAGATTATTTCGCACCGTTTTTCTCTGCCGACTCAGCCACTTTCCACGGGGACTTGCCGATTTTTCTTCTGCAACGAGAACTATGTCTGCTTACCGGTGTTTTACAAGAACTCGTCGTCGGGGGAGATGGGGTTGGAGTTCAGAGTTGATTTAAATTTGGCTGGTTTCAAAACATCCTACGGATGTGCCTTCTAAGAACAAGTCGAGGCTCTGCTGAACACACGAGGTGTTCGCAGAACCCCCAGACTCGTTCTTAAAAAGTGCTTGCGCACTTTTTGAAACCATCCAAATGCGAACGTTGCTCTGAACTTCCCCGACTCCTCAAACAACTTGCTAAAACACCGGACGCATCCATATCATTGCTTCAGAAAAACCGGAGCCGCCGGGAAAGTGCTGAATGTCGGTGCGAGAAAAACGGTGCGAAAATAAAGATGTTCCCAGGAGCGGGAGATTGTGGTAAAATGGAAAGGTAAGAGATTGACAAGCTTGAATTGAGTGGAGGAGTACAAAAAATGGAAAAAAGTGAAATTATTAAAAGGGTTGCACCATGTTCTTTAATGTGCCACACTTGTTCGGCATATAATGATGGTGTAATTTGTGTGTCGGCTAAAACATTATTAAAATATTTAGAGGGCATAAAAGAATTTTATGAGGTACATATGCCTGACGCTGTAGAAGGCTATAACAATTTTGAGGGAGTACTTAGCATATATGGGGGCGCTCCTTGTTCAGGCTGCCGTAGCACAGAGCATAATGGTTGTAGCATCGAAGGGTGCTTTTTGCTTGAGTGTACAAAGAACCATGGAGTTGATTTTTGTGGAGAGTGCAATGAGTTCCCATGTCAAAAAACGCAGGGGTTGTTTGAAGAAATAGTATACAGGCAGTGGCTGGAAGGAAATCAACAAATTAGAGAATATGGTATAGAGACATTTTGGAAAAATAATTCCGAAAATCCACATTATAAACCGTATAAAAAGTAATTATAATCCCAATTTAACGAGGAGACAGTATAACATAATGAACGAAGAAATCTATCTATTACCCATGACGGCACAAATGTACCATGAATATTTCAAGGAATATCAGAATGATTTAGACTTGTATATAGATAAAGGGGCGTATACTGCATATTCTTACGAGGAAGAAAAGGTAAATCAGTATATTCAAAGGCAAGTTGATTTGAAGCGTAAGGTGTTTGCTATCATGTTCGGAAATGAAATCGTGGGTGAGCTTGTCATTAAGAATATTGAGGAACATAAATGTGCAACTTTAGGACTTGCTATGAAAAGTACAAAATATAAAGACAGAGGCTTTGGAACGAAAGCGGAGCAGCTGGCGATTGATTACGTGTTTCATGAGTTAGATATTCCTATCCTTTATGCGGATGCCATTTTGTCAAACAAACGAAGTCAGCATGTGCTGGAAAAGGTGGGATTCCGACTTATTAAGGAAGAAGGAGATTTCAAGTATTATTGCATTGAGCGATAACTTCCAATTCGCAGAGCTTGGAAAAATATAGGTTGATGTCGAGTTTAATCTATGAAATAAACGACAAGAAGGAAAAATAATCAACATGAGAAAGAATGAAAAAGGGCAAATGGTGGCACCCGCTACTTGCAAGATGACAACCAACGCTTTTAAAAACAACAACGGAACAAGTGTCTACTGGTTAGGCGGAGGCGGTGCCATGATAAACAGTCATGGAACCATCATTTTGATTGACCCTGTACTGGAAGGGTTTGACATGCCGTTACTAATTGATATGCCGGTTCAGCCGCAGGAAATACCAAAAGTTGATGCTGTTTTACTTACTCACTCAGATAGTGACCATTATTCCAGGGCAACCTGTAAATCATTAAAATGGGTATGCAAGGAATATCATACAACGCAGTATGTTGCTTCGTTACTGAAAGAAGAGTGTAGCATTGACGGAATAGGTCACGACATAGGTGAGCATATTCAAGTTGCTGATGTGGATATCGAACTGACGCCTGCTGACCATGCTTGGCAGAGAATGTTCGAAGAATATAATTACCGTGTGTGGGAAGACGGAGAATGTTGCGGATTTTATTTGCGGACGAATGAGGTAACCATCTGGTGTGTCGGAGACTCCAAATTGATGGAATGCCAACTGCACATGGATCCGCCGGATGTGATACTGTTTGACTTCTCGGATGATTTCGCGCACATCGGGTTGGAAAATTCATATAAATTGGCCAACACTTATCCAAATGCAAAGCTGGTACTGATTCACTGGGGAACGGTGGATGCACCGGATAATAAGCCGTTTAACGGAAATCCGCAGAACGTTTTCGACAATGTTGTGAATCCGGAGCGTGTGATTTTGTTGGCGCCGGGTCAGGAATACAAAATTAAGTAAATATTATGGAGAGTAAACAATGAGAATAGAAACAGAAAGACTAATTATTACCAAATTTGATTTATCCATGGCAGAAAGCGTACATAAGAATTCTTTAGATGAGGATAACAGACGCTTCGTACCGGATGAAGTATTTGAAACGATAGAGGACGCAAAGGAAACCATAGAGTTTCTCATGGGTGTTTACGAATCGGGAGATGGTCCTTTGGTCTATCCGGTACTGTTAATGGATGAAACCAATATAGGCTATGTTCAGCTTGTGCCGATAGAAGAAGGCTATGAAGTAGGATACCACATTGGAAAAGAATATACAGGTAATGGCTATGCAACAGAAGCCCTGGGGGCTTTTTTACAGGATATAATGCCGAAAAAGAATCTGGATACGGTATACGGAATCTGCGTTTCTGAAAATTTAGCTTCTGTAAAGGTTCTGGAAAAGAGCGGATTCCAAAAGGTATATGAGGGTATGGGACAGTATCAGGGCGAAAGCAGAAAAATTTTGAAATATGTTTTGAAAAAGGCGTAAGGGATAGTATGGAAAAAGATATATTGACAAAGTACAAAATGAATAATAGAGACGAGGCGGTAAAATTCCTAAAAAGTCTGTGGCTAGAAACACCGCAGCCTTGTCCGTTATGCGGCGGTAAGTTGGACTTTCTTCACAAAAAGGCGAAGAAAAGTAATTGCGACTGGATATGTACGGCTTGTGGAGAAAGATATGACACTATCAAAATATTAGATTCACTGAATGAACGATAAATTTGTGGGGGTATGTATGAAAATTGGTGAAGTGTGTTTAAATACAAACGATGTAGTGAAACTTGCAAATTTTTATAAACAATTATTAGGAATAGATAATGGAAGTAATGACGAGGTGCATCAAACACTCATAAATGAAGAAACGCAATTTACAATATACAATGATGGCTCAAAGAAAAATAACAACAACCGGAATATCTGCCTGGCATTTACTGTAGATGATGTGGATGCAGAATATCATAAGTTGCTTGCAATGGGAACTGAAATAATTGAAAAGCCTACGAAGCGTCCTTGGGGAACTACTAATATGAGTTTTTATGATCCTGATAGGAATGTAATTTATTTTAGAAGTTTTTCTGAATAAGAAAACGGAGCAAAGGATATGCAAATAAAAGAAATGAACATAGAGGACATTGATTAGGTCCTTCCTTTATATATAGAATATTATAATAAATCCGAGGATAGCTGTTGGACAGAAGCAATAGCAAAAAAGAGAATAAAACAGGTATTAACTATAGATGATTCTTTCTCGTTAATTATGAAAGATGATAATGATATTGTATGTGGTTTGACTAACAAATTCTAATCAGAGTGAGGGGAATAGCTTTATGAACGATAACCATGAAAAATATATAAAACGATGCTACGAACTGGCAATCAGTGCGGGAAAAAAGGGATATGACACCTTTGGCGCGGTATTAGTAAGTGGGGATAAAATTATTGCAGAAGCGGAAAATACTGCAGACTATGAAAAAGGCATCTTTGGGCATGCAGAATTTAATCTTGTTCACGAATGTGCTAATAAATTTTCTGACCAGGTTTTTGAAAATGCCGTATTTTATACCAGTTGCGCACCATGTGTCCGTTGCCTGATGGCTATCGCTTCCTTGGGAATAAAGACGATTGTTTTTGGTGTATCTTATAAAAGCTTCCAGCAGTTACTTCCATTTGAAGAAGAAATTCCTGACTATGAAGAAATATTAAGTAGGATGAAAGTTTCTATGAAAATGATTGGTCCAATTTTGGAAGAAGAAGGAATGCACACTTTTGAATATTGGGGCGGAGAGTATCGTCCGCTGGAAGAACTGATTAGGGAAATGGATGAAATAAAGGGAAAAAAATAGCAAAGGAGAGCACCATGACAGACGGTCACATTCATATTGAGAAAGGTCCATATACCTTAGATTGGATACAGAAATTTGTGGATAAAGCAGTAGAAATGGGACTTACGGAAATAAGGCTGCTGGAGCACAACTACCAGTTTGAAGAGTTTGTTCCGATGTATGATTCCGTGTGTGCCTACAGTGAGTATGTAGATGCATGGTTTCACCGAAACGCCGGGGCATATAAGCTGGAAGATTATCTGGAACTTATCCGGAAGGTGAGAAACGAGAAGTATCCGGTTACCATAAAGTTTGGCCTGGAAATCTGCTATTTTAAAGAATTCGAAGAACTGACAGCTAAACTTACCAAAGACAAAGACTTCGATTTTTTGCTGGGCAGCATCCACTTTGTGGATGATTTTGCCTTTGACCATAAGCCGGAGCACTGGGACGGAATTGATGTGGACAAGATATACCGCAGCTACTTTGAAGATTCGGTTTCCTTAGCAAAGAGCGGAATTTTTGACGGTATCGGTCATCCGGACGCGATTAAGTTGTTTGGTCATAAACCGTCCTATTCCTTAACAGAATATTATGAAAAACTGGCAAAGGAACTTGCGAAAAGCGGCATGTATGCAGACCAGAACAGCGGCATTGCAAGACGGTGTCCGGGGGCATCCCTTGGCATGGAGGAAGAAATGCTTAAGATTCTGAAAAAGCATAACGTGAAAATTATTACATCGTCGGATGCCCATTGTCCGGAAGATGTGGGGGATAGGATCAAGGAAATGAATGAGCAACTATTAAATTGCTAGGGGGTTATTTGTGCTTGGGTTATGACATTTCAGTGATAAATGTGTATAGTTTAGGGTGTAACTGTTTTAGAAAGCAGAATTATCTGATATGGTATAAGTGAAAAAATAAGCAGTTCCAAAGGGAGGATAACTAATATGGGAGTTTTGATGTGTGTTGTTGGCATTGGTATCGTTTGTTTTTGTTTTCCTTATATCCGTTGCTTTTTAAAACGGCTTTCCCTGCTTTCTAAGATTAAGAATGCCTGTCGGGAAAAAGGATATCGTTTACAGGGAATGCATCCTTTTTGGTTTCTTGGAGGAAAGAATGGAAAGCGTTGTGACTGTACGATTGAAACGGCAGAAGAAGTACTTGCAATTAAGTTGTTTGGCATGCCAAGACGCAGACGTGTTTTGGTATTTACAGAAAAGAGAGAATATTTTACAAGAATCCTTGTAGGAGTGCTTCTCTTAATCAAGGAGGCTTTTGACGGTAAAGCAAAGCTATTTCCGGAGTATGATTTTGTTACGGCGTGTACGATGGTTTCGGGTGATAAAAAGCTTCGTAAAATTTTGCTGGTAAATCCGGTGCCTATGGAGATGATGTTCCGTAAAGAACGGGGAAAGGAAAACAAGCTCAGTCATTTCCCGATGGAAAATATGCCGAAAGAAAATGCAAAGGAGCGCATATTAAGTCCGGGGGATGAGCTGTACGGTTTGGAGGTCGCGAACCTGACCTGGCTGTTGAAGGAATTGGAGAGATAAGGAGCGGTATTATGAGAGGCAGGATAATTGATGAAGAAATACGGCTTATAAAATATTATCCAAACTACAAGACTGCCTTGGAATGGTATCAGGATTTGGAGGTATGCAAACAGGTAGATAATAGGGACACTGTTTACGATTTGCCGTTGTTGAAAAGAATGTATAATTATTTGAATCAGCATGGCGATCTGTTTTACATCAAATATAAAAACAGGCTGTGCGGAGATGTCTGCCTGCAGCCGGACGGAGAAGTCAACATTGTGGTGGCAAAACCGTTCCAAAACAAGCATATCGGCAGAAGAGTCATGAGCGGAATCATCCAACTGGCAAAGGAAAAAGGCATGCAGGAATTGCATGCAGAAATTTATTCGTTTAACAAGCAATCAAGGAAGATGTTTGAAAGCATGGGATTCGAGCAGGTGGATGAGGAAGAGCACAGGTTGGTGCTGTAGAGGTTTGAGCCAGAAGGAGGTTTAATATTATGCCACATGTTGAAATACAATGTTTTTCCGGTAGGACTGAGAAACAGAAAAGACGTTGTGCCGAAGGCATAGCAGAAGTAATTGCAGAGACACTTGGATGTAAGGTGTCCAGCGTTTCAGTTGCAATAAAGGATGTTCCGGAAGAGGAGTGGAAAGAGAAAGTTTGGGATGTAAGTATTGCTCCGGAGATGGAGGAGTTATATAAAAAACCGGGGTATACGTGTGAGTAAAGCGTCAGATGAAGAACTAAAATGATGAAAAGAATCATTGAATATCTGAAAATTGTGTGCTATAATAAAAACATAGAAAGGAGCAACCGCCACACAAGGTGGTTAGCCTCTTGAAAGTTTAGTTAATGATAACCTCACCTAATACCGGCTAAGTACATAGGTGAGGTTATTTATTTTCGCTTGTTATTCCTATCTATGTAGGCAAGCAGTGTAACGAGTAACATCGCAAAAGTTAACATTAAAGATAGTGCTTCAAACGTAGTCATCATTAACACCACCTCCCTTCTATTTCTAGCTTAAATGAAAAACTAACTTCTAGAAAATAGATCAAAAGTGGCTGTGAGAAGATATTCTGTTAAAAAAATGAAGATTTGGACTATGAATCCTACGAAAAAAGCATTATAATCAAGGTATGAAGGTCGTTTGTTTGCATGG